>CAZWBJ010000008.1:0-45428 GCA_964632175.1 Hadarchaeota archaeon (SeqCode) | reverse complement strand
GAGGCCGAGGTCTTTCTAGAGCCGGGGCACTTCAAGCTGGAGGGGGCTTCGGTTTACATCCACCTCAAGGGCTACTCGCTGGCAAGGGTCACCCATTTGGATATCGAGCACGAATCTCTGGATAACCTTCTTCCGCCCAAACATGGTGGGCTCCACCGGGTCGAGGGGACTGTTGGGGGGATCTTTATCAGATTGAGGCGCCCGAAGGATCTCAGGGGGAGGATGGTCGAGCGGGTGGCGGTAAGGAGCTCTTATCTGAACCATATTCTGAAGCCGGGGGAGGCCACGTTGACTTGGGTGGGCGGAAAATACGGTGGAATTTACATAGGTTTCAGGAAGCCGCAGATTGAGGCGATGGAGCGCTTGGCTTCAGAAAAGTTTGGGATGACCGCGAGGCATACCACCTGAGGAAGCCTTCCAACTTAATTTTCTAGGTTGTGAGACTTTTCGTCGCCTCTGGCCTTGGTGTGCGGCGAGTTCTCAGGCGCCGTCTCCACCCGTTTCTTAGTTACGGAACTAAGGATGAGGAACCTCTTTCCCTATCCTTTCAGGGAGCGCCAGGCTGGAGTAATCGAATTCATCCAGCGGGAAATAAAGGGGAAAATCTGTCTGGATGCTCCCACGGGTTTCGGGAAGACCCCCGTGATCTTGGGCGCCCTTCTGCCCCTGGTGGAATCGGAGGGGTTCAAGATAATCTGGGCGGTCCGCACGGGGACGAGACATACTCCCAGAGGAGGTTCCTCCGATTACTTCCGGATTGTATCCGGTGGGGTAGAGCGCGTGAAGGCATCCGAACTGCGGAGAAAGCTCAAAGCCAAGCTACTCTCCAAAAGGTGGAATGTTGGGAAAAATTAAGCGGTGTTAGAAGGTTGCTGAAACTTCGTGGATCTCTCTGGCTCGCTTACAGTAAACCGTTTTTCCGGCATCACGCCAGGAGAGTTTAATTTCATCATCGTTGAGATGTACAACCTCTATTTCCAAACATGCTCAGGGGTTTCTCAGGAGGTAAAATCAGGGCCCCGTGGTTGGACAAAGCAAGTGGAATATATTCTTGTGTATCTCTGAGAAAGCAAAATTTTGTCCATTGTGGCGTTAATAGCCTTTTTTTGGCTCTTTTCTCAGCATTTTAAGCATTCTTAGCTCTATTTTATCCCTGATTTTGCTCGCGCTCTCACCTTCTTTGAGCAGGGAAAGGTAATCTTGGAGGTCCTGAAGCAGAAATTCGGCCACCTCCGGTTCCAGCACCCCCGAATAGATCCCTAGCTCGATGGTATAGAAGGAACGCAGGATGGCATCTACCCCTTTCCTCCACCTCTTCCAAGCCCCGGACCTCTGGACTCCAAGCCTTTTTCCCAGTTCCTCGAAGGTGGTATCACGCTTCCAGTAGTAAAGGAGAAGGGCCTTGAAGTTCTCGGGTGAAAGGTGGGATTTCTGGAGCAGGACCTTCGCCAGCTTGTCCTTTTCCGCCCAGCGGATGGCGTCCACACCAATCTCCTCTTCGGTTTATATATGTTTCCCAAATTAGGAAACAAAATTCTGCAATAATGGATTTCTACCCAAATCTAGGGAGCGGTAAGGAAAATCGGGTTTCCGGTCCTCGTGTTTGGTATTACTCCGAGTTTCGCCTGGCCTCCGTTCCCAGAAGGACACAATCCAGCACCTTATCCGGCAGAACGGAACATTCCAGTTCTGCCATCCTCACCTCACCGGTTTCTGGGTTCCTCACCTCTACCTTCACCCTGCTGATGGGGGAGGGGAACTCTCTGCCGCCGAAGATCAGTCCACAACTTTTTCCTCTTTTGCCCCCCATTCGCTTCAGACGCTTAAGGGCACAACCACTTCGAGATCTTGGGCCCCGCTGTTCAGGAGGGCTCTGACCTGTACCTTTTTTTGCGCCTGCAGTACAGCATCCACAAAAACCGCCGGCATTTATACCTCCTTCCAGAGGAGCCTCATGGTGTAGAGTTTGTACCTCTTTCTTTTTCCCCCCATTTTTTAACTTGGAATCTGCACTTAACCGTTTCAGGTAGGCAGCGAGGGAGAGCAGGGACAGAAATCATTCGATCTCCATGACCATAAATGAGACCTACCAAAGAGGCAGGGATGAACTTGCAGGAAATACAGGCCGATGGCTACGCCTTGCTGGAAGGGTAAACAGTTGCAAGCTATAACTTGACTAATCCAGAAATTCCTGATTTTTTATCTTCTCGGGTAGGTAGTGCTCCGAAATAAAAGTTATTCCCTTCGAGGAAAGGGCTGCCAGCTCCACCTTTGCCCTCATCTGCTTCATGAGTCTGAACTGTCTCTGCCATTCCTTGTTACCTTTAAACCACTCGTACCTTGCAATTTGTTCCAATCTTCTCATGTCCACCTCCTCGAACTTTATAAAGTGCTTCTTCAGGTCGTACTTTTCTACATCGTCCGCCGTGAGACCTAGGAACTTCGCCCCGGGGATGGCAAGCTGCTCGGAGATGTGGGCAAGCCCTATGGACCCAAACTTCAGAACGGAGTATATGTAAAATCCCCAAGGATCGAAGTCGGTCAGAACGTACACTGGCAGGCCGTGCTCCAAATGGAGCCTCTGCAGAAGCCTCCTCACCCCTCTAGTCGCCTGCCCTTGACTACACATGATGACACAGTTCAGGCGCTCCCAGACCCTGTCCTCGTGTAACCTCTCCCACTCCGCCGCCTTCTCCATGTACAGGACGAACTTGGCCTCCACCTTTTTGAAAACCAAGTCCTCCACGTTGCTTGGAATGGACCAGCCCCCGCTTCCCAACCTTGACCAGTCCACCTCATCCCCCTTGTCTTCTATTATCACCTTCCCCGCCACGGAGCCCATCTTGTTGGCATTGAAGTGTAACTTTTCTCTAGAGAGGTTGGTTATGAGTTCCAGATCCTCGATGGCCAAGTTTGACTCTTCCTGCTCATCCACGAGGTTTATGTTTGAACCCGGGAGGGTGCGTTTCATGCGGTAAAAGGCCTCCCTGAGGCTCAGGTGTTTCCCCACTTCCCTGAGCTCCTTACTCAGGGCCGCTGCCTCCACGGTTTGGACGAACTTCCTCACGTGGGCAATATTGAAGAAGTAGCGCTTGGCCTTCTCCTTCCCGAGCTCGAGCATTCTGGTCTCTGGATTGTATCTCACGTTTGAAAGGGATCGAACGGGAACCTCAAGAGAGGGGTTCTCACCTTTCTCTATATCTTGGAGGATCTTTGTACCCAGAGCCTCGAGAGCTTGAATTACCTCATCCTTTTTCCTCATCTAACCTCCTCCTCAGATAAGCCAGTATCTCCTCTTTAGGTTTCCCTGTGAGTTTACTGAGAGATTCTGCGAGCTCCGGTGCATACCTCTCGAACAGATCAACTCGGGCCTGCCTTTCCTTCAACCTCTGCTTCCTGCTTATGTACCGAGATAAGCTCCTGCCTGCGTCTTGGAGGGCCAGCTTAGCCTCCTTCAGGATTTCCGGGTAGCTAGCGAGAGCCTGCTTCCCCTCGGTGGTGAAGGGAACCCAAACGGAAACAAAGTGCAGGAGGATCACCATGGGAGCCTTGGGAAAGCCATCTTGGGGGATGCCGTATCTTCTCCAATCCACCTCTTTCACGGCCTGGGTGAGGGCGCAATCCCCCTGATGATACAAGAGCGGGACTCTATTGGCGAACCTCAGAAGCTGCACCGGTTCCGTTAGCTCACCCCCGTACGCGATCCCGCACTCGATCTGGAAAGGGTACCCTCTGTAGACGGACGGGGGCCTTGTGACGGCCACATACTTCTCAGCCTTGAACTCCCTCTTCAGCCCCTCCAGTAGCATCTGTTCTCCCAGGGGAGAGAGGCAGTCTGTGGGAGGGGCCATCAGTTTGAGGGACTGGAGAGCCTGATGGAGCCTTGTCACCTCCTCCCCGTTCAGCTTTCTTGGTGATTGCTCTGGTTCTAAACCGGCAAGCCTGCAAGCCTGTAGGGCAGAGGTTCTCCCCACCCGGCAGAATTCAGTGGTCAGAAATCCCAAAAGCGTTCTGGCCGAGGTGTTTGCGAGCATCCTTCTGAAGAGTCCTAGTTCCACTCCGTGGGGGTGGGGTTTAATCTCTTTCGGCTGAGGGGGGAGCTCCTCCACGCGCCTCTTGTAGGTCAAGGAGGTTCCATTGGGGCCTTTGAAAGTTAGATTGGCAAAGGGGTTCACGATGGCTGTCTGCCTCAAGTATTCCGGAATGGACTGAACGGCCTTGTCCACGTACCTCCCCTCGACCTCCAACTCCACCTTCACTCCGTGCCAGCCTCCGGGATTGGGGAGAGTTCGGTGGGAGAGCACGAGCGGCTCATTTTTCACTACGTCGATCATGAGTTCGAATTCGTGGATGGGGTCACCGTTGCCTAGGCTTGAGACCACTTTGGTTGGCTTCCCCGTGGTCAGCTGGGAATACAGGACGGCACCGTGAATGCCGATCCCTTGGATCCCTCGACTCTGTCTGAGCCTGTGGAACTTGCTCCCCACTAGGAACTTGGCGAAGGCCACCGGCACCTTGGAGGAGGGAACACCAGGCCCGTTGTCCTCAACTATCACCTTGAACCGGTCTTCCCCCAGCTGTTGGAGCTCTACCTTGATATCTGGCAGAATGCCCGCTTCTTCGGCGGCATCGGCCGAATTTTCCACAGCCTCCTTCACCACGGTGAGCAGGGAGCGGGTGGGGTTTTCGTACCCCAATAGGTGCCGGTTTTTCTCGAAGAACTCCGCCACTGAAATTTCCCTGATCTTCTCCGCGAGTTCCTCGCCCTTGGCTATCATTTATTACAGTAACTGTAACAGTATATTTACCCCCAATAGAGTTCGACCTCCATTTCCATCCCGCCTAAAGCGTTGAATGGGTATCGCACTATCTCACGTAAACCTCGGAGCCAGGTCGAGACCAAACCGGTTTTCAGGGACGTCAAAAATCCCCCGCGGCAAACGGAAACAAATTTAGACGCACATTTCTGATGCGGTACTCCATCTTGGCCGAGGCCTTTGAAAAGCTCGAGCAAACCTCCTCCTACCTCCAAAAGAACGCTCTCATTGTGGAGCTCCTTAAACAGACACCCAAGGAGGAGATTAGAAGGGTAACTTACCTCCTTCTCGGTCGCCCCTGGCCCACCTACATATCCAAAGAAACCGGCGTGGGCCCGCAGCAACTGAAGAAAATTCTCTCTTTGGCCTCAGGCTATCCCCTGTCGCAGGTGGAGGAGCTCGTGAAGAAGATCGGTGATTTTGGCAAGGTTGCTTTCGAGCTGTTTTCGAAGAAGAAACAGGTAACCCTCTTCTCCAGCCCTCTTACCGTGAAGGAGGTCTTCGAGAGCATTGCCTCGCTTCCGGACATAACTGGAGAGGGATCGGTGGATAGGAAAATCGCTGAAGTTTCCAAGCTCCTCTCCTCTGCAACCCCCTTGGAGGCCAAATTCTTGGTTCGGACGGTGCTGGGGGACCTGAGGATAGGAGTGGCGGAGGGAAGGCTGAGGGATGCCATAGCCACGGCCTTCAACCTTCCCCCGGAGGAGGTGGAGCACGCCTACATGCTCACCACCGACTACGCCTTGGTAGCGGAGGCCGCGTCCAAAGGGGAGAAAGAACTCAAAAGGCTTGGGGTCACGGTCGGTCATCCCGTGAGTCCCATGCTTGCCCAGAGGGCGGAGGATCTAGAAGAAATTCTAGAGAGGCTAGGAGGAAGGGGGGCCTTCGAAATCAAGCTTGACGGAATAAGGATACAGGTTCACAAGGACGGGAGAACCATCACTCTCTTCACTAGGAGGATGGAGGACTACACCAGCATGTTCCCCGACCTGGTAGATCCCCTCCGGCAGGCCCTCAAGCCCAAGCGGGCCATCGCGGACGGAGAGCTAGTGGCGGTCGATCCAAAAACGAACAGGCCCATGCCCTTCCAAGAGGTCCTGAAGCGAAGGAGGAAGTACGAGATAGAGAAGGTCTCCAAGGAAATACCCATCCAAATATATCTGTTCGACCTCCTGCTCTCGGAGGAAAAACAGCTCATGGATCTCCCCTACACAGAAAGGAGGAAGGCCCTGGAGGAGGCGGTCGTCCAGATCCCGGGTAAGGTGATGGTGGTGGAGCAAATCGTGAGTGGGGAGAGGCAGGAGATCCAGAAGTTCCTAGAGAAGGCCATTCAAGCCGGACACGAGGGGCTGCTGGCCAAAGCTCTGAACTCCACCTACAGGGCAGGGCGGAGGGAGTTTGTCTGGCTTAAGCTCAAACCCGTGCTTGAGACCTTGGACCTGGTGGTGGTGGGGGCCCTGTACGGGAAGGGCAAGAGGGCCGGTTATTGGGGGAGCTACGTTCTGGCTGCTAGAGATGAGGAGACGGGGAGATTCAAGACCGTCAGCAAGTGCGGGAGCGGCTACACGGATGAAGACCTCAAAAGGCTGACGGAGCTCTTCAAGCCCCTTCAGATAGAGAGACCGAGTAGCGAGGTGGATATAGAAATCGAGTGTGACGCCTATTTTGAGCCCAAGGTGGTCTTTGAGACGGCCTTCGAGGAGATCCAGATAAGCCCGGAGGAAAAGCACACCTCCGGTTATGGTCTGAGGTTCCCGCGGTTTCTTAGGGTGAGAGAGGACAGGGGCCCGGAGCAGGCGAGCACGGTCACGGAGATCGCAGAGCTGTTTGAGCTTCAGGAGAGAAGAAAAGCGAAGCACAAGTCCACACAATCATGACATAGACCGGAAAGTTGTTTTTAAAAGCCGTATTCATATAACTGTTTTAGAGCCTTGTCGGTGTTAGAATACCGTTCCGTGACCTCTCGCGGAGTTTTAGGCCATGGCATCGACCAGCAAGGGCAACCTTCTGAGTTCGGGTTGAAGTTCGACGGACAACTCAGAACGCTGCCAGGTGCCATCTGGGTAGCTGGATGTATGTAAAAGAGCGAGGTTTAAGATGAAGCTTATCATTTTTGGCCCGCCTGGTGCTGGCAAGGGGACCCTCGCCCAGGAACTCCAGTCCAGGCTGGGGGTTCCGCATTTGGACATGGGGGGGCTTTTGAGGGAGGAGATCGAGCGTGGAAGTGAGGTGGGAAAGCTCGTGAGTTTTTATATATCACAGGGTAAGCTAGCGCCGGATGAGGAGGTGTTCGAGGTGCTTCGCCAAAGGCTGGGGCAGGCGGAAGGATATATCTTGGACGGTTTTCCTCGAACCACAGCCCAAGCCGAAATGTTGGAAAGGGTCTCGCCCCCAGATATTGTTCTAAATCTGGTGGTGCCCGAGGAAGTTATAGTGAAGAGGCTCACGGCGAGGAGGTTGTGTAGAAATTGCGGGGCGATTTATAATTTAGTGAGTCTTCCTCCGGCCAGGGAAGGCGTCTGCGACCGGTGCGGGGGGGAGCTTTACCAGCGGGAGGACGACAGGCCGGAGATTGTGAGGGAAAGGCTGAGGGTCTATCGGGAGCAGACGGAACCAGTTCTTCAGTATTACAGAAAGAAAGGAGTGGTGCGCGAAGTGGAAGGGGCGGAATCGAAGGAGGAAACTTTAAACCGCGCTCTCAAGCTATTGGGGCTGTAAGGGCGCGGTGGAGTTTGGTTTGCCCTAGTTGGATGGTTAGTTATAAAATGTGCTCATCCCAGCCGGTTTTCCAGGTTTTGGAGAAAATCGTCCAGTCTTTCCTCGGGAAACTGCGCCCCGCAGGCCACGGCGTGCCCTCCTCCCTCCCCTCCTACTTCCTCGGCCGCCTTTCTCACTGCCTGTGCCACGTCCACCCCTTTCAGGAACAAGAGCTTGGAGCACCTCACCGAAATCCTCGCCATACCGGCGTCCCTCACCACTCCCACCACCGGTTTGTAGGGATCACACATTCCTGAGGATAGGCACAAACCCGCAAGCGTTCCAACGAAGCTTTCCCTGATGGTTCCCGTGAGGTCGAAGTACTGAATCCTTCCTCTTGGCCCACTCCTAACCCCCTCCTGCTCGAGGACCTCCATGGCTCTGGATAGGAACTTCCGGTACTCTCCTAGGAGCTGAAGCATCGTTCGGTAGTACGGTCCCCTGTCCCCCTTCGCCAGCTCGAAGCCAATGTCCGGTTGCTCATGCCTAGCGGTGGAGTTGAGGCAGGTGGAGAACTCCGAGGCGTCCCGAAGCATTCCCTCTTCCTTCGGTAGGGTGTAGGTCTCCCCCCACACGAGGCTCGGAACGAACGGGGCGAGTTCGGGGGGAACGGATCTAGAAGCCCTCTCGATCAGGGTCTTGGCAAGCCTCTTTCTTTCCTCTTCGGTCAGGTCGGCCACCCTCCTCCACCCTCTTTCGTCCCTCTGGGGGATCCCCAGCTCCTTTAGCAGGGAAACCGCTCCAACGGTGGAGCCGCTCAGTCCTGGGATGAAGGGGTCGGAGAAGCTCATGAGGCTCTTGAAGAGCGGCCTGCTGAACCTCCCGAAGAGCAGCAGATCCTCCCCTGCCTCCACCTCCCCTCTTGCCTCTGTCAGTATTCTCCTGTTGTACCCCTTTAGCCTCCCCCAGACGTTTTGCACGTCCCCGATAGCCCCTAAGAGGGCGAGCTTGGAGGAGTCGCGGTTTCCCAACATCCTGGCGAGGAGGTAGGCCATGCCCGACCCGCTTATCTCCTGTGTCCCGTCCAGTCCGAAGAGATGGGCATTGAGATGTGAGAGCTCTTCCCACCCCTCCCCGTTCTGGGGTGGGTGATGATCACAGATGATGACCTCCCTGCCCTTCCACGGCTTGAGATTGGAAAGCTGAGAGCTCCCTAGGTCGGTGAAGATGGTAAACTCGGCGGGCGAGAGCCCCTCCACCACCTCCCTGTAGAGCATCCTCACGAACCGAACGTTGTGCTCGATGTTCTCCTTCTCTAGGGTTTTGGAGATGATCGCCGCCGCGCAGACGCCATCTGCATCCATGTGGGAGATAATCTCCACCGTCTGGTTTCTGTTCTTCCTTATCTTCTCAGCCGCCTTCCTGAGGTGAAAGAACATGCCTCTCACTAGCGCTTGGAATATTTACCTTTTCCATGTGTTTTCAAAGGCTTGATGCTGAGGGCTGTGGAGCTACGGGACGAGTGTGTGAGAATCCTCGACCAGACCAAGCTACCCATGGAGGTTTGTTTCGAGGAATGCAGGACCCCCGAGGAGGTGGCCGAAGCCCTGCGCAGGATGAAGGTAAGGGGAGCCCCGCTCATAGGGCTTGCAGGGGCCATGACGCTCGCACTAGTAGCGAGGAAGAATAGGGCGAAGGACAAGGAGGAGATCCTGCGAGAACTCAAAAAAACGGTCGATCTGCTCCTTCGGGCGAGGCCAACGGGCAGGGACCTCTACACCCTCACTGAAAGAATGCTCTCGGTGGCGTGTCGAGCGGACGATGTCACTCGCGAGCTGGAGGAGGAAGTAGAGAAGATCCAAGCAGCCATGGAGGAGATTTCTCGGAGACTTGGAGAGATCGGTGGGAATTTGATCGAGGACGGCCAGTGCGTGCTCACCCACTGTAATACCGGTTTCCTCGCCGCGCCGGGGGAGGGGACGGCCCTGGCCGCCATAAAGTTTGCCTGGAGAAGGGGGAAGAAGATAAGGGTTTTGGTCACCGAAACCCGCCCCCTGCTTCAAGGTGCTAGACTGACGCTGTGGGAGCTTGCGAGAGAAGGAATCCCCGCCACCCTCATCGTGGACTCGGCTGCCGGTTACTGTATGCAGAGGGGGATGGTGCACGTAGTGATGGTGGGCGCCGACAGAATTCTGCCCGATGGCTCAGTGATCAACAAGATAGGGACATACACGCTGGCGGTTCTCGCCAAGAGACACGGGATCCCCTTCTACGCCGTGGCTCCCCTCTCCACCCTTGACCCGAGGGGAGAGGTAATCGTGGAGGAAAGGGGGAAGGAGGAAGTCCTGCCCGAAGATTGGAGGCTGGAGGCTGAGGTCTTTAACCCGGCTTTCGATCTAACCCCTCCGGAGCTCGTAACAGGAATTGTCACTGAGCGAGGCGTCTTGGGCCCACAGGAGGTAGGTAGACTTGCGAAAGGTTGAACTGCTTCCCCTAAAGCTCCCCGTTGTGCGGCCGGGCGACGACTTGGCGAGACTCCTTGTGACGGCATCCAAGGCTTATGGCGGGTTCCAGAAGGGAGACATACTCGTAGTTTGCTCTAAGGCGGTTTCTGCCTCTCAGGGCAGGACAGTGAGGCTGGAAGAAGTTAGACCCTCGGAAAGGGCGAGGGAGCTCTCAAAGAGAACTGGGCTTGAGCCGCCCTTTGTGGAGCTGGTGCTTAGGGAAGCTGATGCCGTTCTAGGTGTCATGGATGGGGCAATCCTGACGATAAAGGATGGGATGCCTCTAGCCAACGCGGGCATCGACCACTCCAACTCCCCTCCCGGAACAGTGTCTCTCCTCCCAACTGGTTCTGCTGCGGGGGAACTGAGGGAGAGGATTCGCAGGCTCACGGGGCGCTGGGTTGGCGTGATAATTTCGGATAGCGTGGTCAAACCCCTGAGGAGGGGGACGGTTGGCCAGGCGGTCCAATGGGCGGGGATCGAACCGGTGGAGGATTGCAGGGGGAGAAGGGACCTGTTTGGTAGGAGGTTGCAGATCACCTTCAGATGTCTGGCAGATCAGCTTGCCTCAGCGGCTCAGCTCCTCATGGGTGAGGCAAACGAGAGGACACCAGCAGTTATTGTCCGAGGGAGCGGGCTTGCTCTTACCCACCGCCCCAAGTCGTCGCCGGGGATTCCTCCGCGCAAGTGTTTGTATTTTTCTCTTCTTCTCGGGAGGAGTAAACGCTAAAGCTTTCCCTCTTCAAAAAAAGGGAAAAAAGTTGTCTTTATCAATCAACGGGAAACCTCGCTCTCGCGGAACTTACCTCCCGGTTCGTACGAAAAGGAGGGGAAAGATGAAATCACTGGTACAGCAGGGCAACCAAACGGAAACGAAGAGGAGCGGAAGAACTAGAGGCAAAAGCGAAATCCAGCCGGCAGGGGTACCAAAGGACGTGAGGTAAAAGGCCGAGGCATAGGTGCTCACCAGAACGTGACCGGCGTGTGGGAACTCCGTCCCAGGACGATGGGTTCCCAGCCATACGCCTAGAAAAGCAGCTGGAAGGACTAGCCAAGGATGTTCAATCAAGCAGAGATGGAAGTACATAGGGATTCCGAGTCCCCGCCCACCGAGATAGGGAAGGAGGATGTCGCTGAGGATGCAGATCCCGACCGAGCCAAAGAAACCAACTAGTACGGCCTCTTGGGTCTTCCCCCCATACTTTCTGTAGACGGCTGTCGTCACGATTGCGCTCAGGAAGAGGTGAAGGGCGTGGAGGATGTGGAAAAGGAACTCATGTTCAGGAGTACCTAGCGCGGAGGCACTCAAAGCCATAAGGAGAACACCTGTCAGGGCACCAAACAGGGTGAAGGGAGCGTGGTGCGAGAGCTCTCTGAGGATGAGTTTCCCCGCGACCATCACCGCTACCGTTTTTCAACGATGGATTTACTGCGGGGGCAGATCAGGTTCTTCGCTTCTGGGATTCTGCTCATTTTCTCTCACCCCTGCACTCCGGGTCGGGAAATATCGGTTTCCCACATGGGCAGACATTTGGATGCCCATAAATTCCGCAGATGGCGTTGATGGCTCTGTCCGAGAAGTGAAAGTCGAGCCTCGATGCCTCCGCGCATGCCTCTCCCGGCCCGCACTTCAAGATGTCGGCGAAGTATACCTCGAGGATCCGATGCTTCCGAAGTAGCCTGCGGGTGACCTTGGCCCCAAGCTCGGTGATCTCCACCCCCCGGTATCGCCTGTACCGCACTAGACCCTTCGAATGCAGAGTTTGCAGCACTTCAGTGACACTTGCTGGTCGAACCCCCAAGCTTCTTGCGATGTCTGTGGTTCCCAACTGCCGGGACTCCTCCAAGGCACGATAGACCAGCTTGAGGTATCTCGCCTCGTTTTCGGTGAGGTGTGGGGTCCCCATGTTAAATTTAGGTATTACCTAAAATTTGCTACCTAGTTTCTTTGAAAGGTGCACCTTCCCTGTAGAAGGCCTTGGATTAACACGTGCAATCACAGGATTGGTCAAGTCTGGGGAACGCAGAAAAAGTCGCAAGCATGCTTGTTGAACGTCATCCTCTCATAATTCCTCGGAACGATCCTCCCCGAAATTTCTCTCTTTTGCCGAAGAAGCCCAATGCTAAACTAAGATATATCATTCGGGTGGGCCCGGAGGGATTTGAACCCTCGACCACCCGGTTATGAGCTTCGTCCAACCCACATTGTGGGCTGTCGGACGCTCTGACCTGGCTGAGCTACGGGCCCATATAATTTTCGTGGTTCGGGTTAAATTACATGATCCCTTTTGATGATGAAAGTCTTTGCGCACGGGGACGGGGATGGGGTCTGTGCGGCCGCCATAGTCAAATTCCTTTACCCCGAGGCGGAGGTTTGGTTCGCCAAGCCCTCTTCCCTCCATACCTATCTGAAGGAACTACAGCCGGGTACCCCTCTCTTCATTCTAGATATCGCCATCAACGAGCTACACAAAGAGGAGATTTTCAAGAAGCTGGCCGAGCTCTCGGAGAAGGCCGAAGTCACCTACTTGGATCATCATCCTCTCCCCCTTCAGGTCTTCAAGCGGGACGTACCCTGCAACTTCATCCACCAGACGGGGGTGAGCACCTCCGAACTCGCCTTCCACTACTTCTCCCCCCCACCTGAGCTGGACAGGGTCGCTCTCTGGGGAGCGATAAGCGATTACTGCGAGGAGACGGACTTCGTGAGGGAACGGCTGAGTAGCTACGATAGAAGGACCATCTACATGGAAGCGGGGATGTTGAGCGAGGCCCTGAGCGAGGCGGATTTCGACTACAAGCGCCGGGTAGTAGAGGCTCTCTCCAAGGGGGCGAGCCCGGTGGAGATACCCGGGATCTTTGAGCTCGTTGTCAGATCCAACCAGAAGGCTAAGGAGGTTCTGGAGTATGTGCGTCGGAACGTGAAGGTGGAGGGCAACCTAGCGATAGTTTACGATCTCCCCTCCTCCTCGAGCGGGGGAAAAGCCGCCTTCAATGCTCTAGGCCTGACTGGCGCGGACGTGGGGATATGCGTGCTGAGGAAGGGGGAGGAGATGGACATAAGCATGAGGAGAAGGGCGGGGGTGAACCTGAACTTGGACATCCTCCTCAGGAAGGTGGCGCTGAGATTTGGGGGATCGGGCGGCGGGCACGAGGGCGCGGCGGGTGCTAGGATCCCCGTTCAGAACTTCGAGGGGTTCATGGAGACCCTGAAGCGGGAGATCTCTCCCCCTCTGCCCCGCAACTCCTCCCTCAAGAGATGAGTCTTATTCTTCTTCCTGCCCCTTCCTTCTCTGCCTTCTTATAAACGGTCCAGGCCACCGCCACATCTTGGATGGCAAGTCCAGTAGAGTCGAAGACCGTGATCTCTTCCTCGGATTCCCTTCCCCTCTTCCTACCCGCCACGATTTCCCCAAGTTCGCCGTAGATCTCTTCCCTCCTCAGAAGCCCGCGGGAAAGGGGAACGTTTACCTCCCCGCTGTGGCAGGCCTGCTCGTAGTCGTCCACCACTATCTTCGCCCTCTTCAGGATGGAAGGGTCAAGCTCCTCCTTGCCCTGCGCATCAGCCCCGATGGCATTTATATGGGTTCCTTCCCTCACCCACTCATTCCTCACGATGGGTTGGGTCACGGGAGTGGTGGTGGCGAGGATGTCGGACTTCTCCACGACTTCCTGGATGGGGGCGGACTCCGCATCGAATCCCAGCCTGCGCATTTCGCTGACGTATTCCCCCGCCCTCACTGGAGAAGTGACTCTGATCTTCTCCACCTTCATGACCTCGGCAAGGGCTAGGAGCTGGTACCTCGCCTGGACCCCCGCTCCCACTATCCCGACCTCTTTCGAATCCCTGCGCGCCAGATATTTTGAGGCAACTGCCCCGGCCGCCCCTGTTCTAGCGGCGGTAATCCAAGTGCCGTCCATCACAGCCAGCGGCTCACCCGTTTCGGGGCTGAGAAGGAGAATGGTTGCCATGACGGTGGGGAGACCCAGGGAGGGGTTTCTGGGGTGGACGTTCACGATCTTGACCCCGGCTGCCTCCATGGCCGGGAGGTAGGCCGGCATGGTTCTGAAATCCCCCTTCTCGAAGGAAACGTAGACTTTCGGCGGCATCTGAACCTTCTTCTCCCCCTTCTGTCTGAAAGCCTCCTCCACGATTTCAATGACCTCCCTCAGGGTGATCAGTTGCCGGATTTCTTGGGAGGTCAGGAGAGTAACCTCCATCTACACCTAAGCTCAAAAATGAAAGGATGCCGCAAGGTCAGCGAACCTTCCTTATAGATCTGAGGAAAAGGAGGTCCCTCAGGTAGTCCTGGCGGAGAGCAATTATCGCCCCGTAGAGGCCGGCCTTGTCCCCCAGCCTCGCAACCCTGAACTCCGGCGGGGCGTTTACGGCGTACTCTGGCAGGTGCTTCCTCATAGGCTCGATGATCAGCTCTCCGCCTGCCAGCCCCACCCCTCCGCCGAGCACCACCACCTCGGGATCGTAGGCGTTCACCACGTTGCCCAGACCGATGGCGTTCAGCCTCCCCACTTCCTCCATCAGTTTCACCGCTTTTTCGTCCCCCTTTTCCGCGGCCTCTAGGATGGCCTCTGGGGTAGTGAAGGGGTAGCCCCTGAGTTTAGCGAGCTGAACCATACCGGGGCCGGAGCAGTAGGCCTCCCAGTGTCCCTTTCTCCCGCAGGTGCAAATGCACTCCCCCTTGGGATCGACGGTGAAGTGGCCCACTTCATGTGCGTTCCCGTCCTTTCCAAAGACGACCCTCCCGTCGACGTAGACCCCAGCCCCTATCCCCACCCCTATGTTGAGGAAGACGAAGTTGCTGACCCCAATAGCCGCGCCTAGCTCGTGCTCCCCAATGGCCGCCGCGATACAGTCATTGAGTAGGTAAACGGGGACCTTGAGTTCCGCCTGTAGCGGCTCCACTATCGGCACCCTCTTGGTGGGAAAGAGGTGGACGGGGTTCATCAGCTCCCCCCTCGCTAGGTCCATCGGTCCGAAAGATGCCACGCAGGCTCTCTCAAGCTCCGCGGGTTTTATTCCCGCCCTCGCGCAGAGCTCTCCGGCCATGCTCACGAGCTGCTGCGGGAGTTCACCCTTCCTCAGCGGCTCCTCTTTGATATACTCAAGCTCCTCTCCACTCGAGAGGGCCGCCCTCACCGTTCTCCCGCCTATATCAATGCCGAGGTATATGCCAATCCCTCGATAATTATCCCACTAGGTAAATAAGGATGCCTGCAGGTGGACGAAAGGCACTCTCCCTAGCAAGCAAGCCAGTGGTTGTTGCACCTGCAGACATGACCGTCAGGGAGCTCGTCGGAATCATGGTGGAGAACGAAACCAGGAGGGTCCCGGTGGTTTCTGCGGACAACAGGGTGGTGGGGATAGTGATCTCCAGAACCATTCTGGACTACATCGGGGGCGGACCCAAGGCGAACATATGGATGCTCGAGATGGGAAGGGATCTGGCAAGGGGCTTGAACGCCGTACAGATCCAGCGCATAATGTCCACGCATGTGATCTCTCTCCCCTCCACCGCCACCGTGCTCGAGGCCGTCAAGATCCTGCTGAGGACGGGCGTTGGGGGTGTTCCCCTCCTAAAGGGTGGAAGGGCCGAGGGGATGATCTCCGAGAGGGATCTGTTATCCCTCCTAACCAAGAAGACGGGAATCCCCGTGGAGTATCACATGAGCAGGCACCTGATCACGGCCGACCCCACCACCTCCTTCCTCCACCTCTGTAAGCTCGTGGTCTCGATGGATTTGAGGAGGCTGCCGGTTGTGGTCGAGGGGAAGCTGGTCGGAATCATCACCAGCATGGACCTCCTCAGGGCCCTCAACCTCGACTCTGTCCAGAGGCTCATTCTTGCAGGTCAGGCGGACGACGTCTTCAGGATGGAGATCAAAAACTTCATGACTAGGAAGGTGATCACCATAGACCACGATGCGGATCTGCAGGAGGCAGCCCAGCTCATGGTGAGGGAGGAGATAACCGGTCTCCCGGTTTTGAGGGAGGGGAAGCTGGAGGGAATAATAACGGCCCACGACCTGCTGAGGTGGCTGATCTACCATATTTAGCCGGCGACTGCCCGTGCGGTAAGGGCGCCGGGGGGAGGACTCGAACCTCCGACCACCCGGTTCCAGCACGGGGCATGGAGGCTCGCTCTTCATGGCACCCGCTTAACAGCCGGGTGCTCTACCTACTGAGCTACCCCGGCACTTCCCCCGGCACCTAATAATTCGACTTTTTAGCATAAGAATGGAAAAACTCCAACGGTTTCGTGAGCCTCCTCCTGAGTACACCATAATGCCTTTCTGGTTTATTAACAAGTTGCCAGCGCGCGAGGAGCTGGCGTGGCAGGTGCGGGAGATGAGGGCGAAAGGGATCCATGGGTTTTTCATTCATCCACGCAGGGGGCTCGAGGTTCCTCCAGTCAAGGAGCCAAAACCCATCCTCCCCACCCGGGGCTCCCTCTTTATCGCACTGGTGGGGGCGAGGTGGGATAAGTATTTCACGGAGCAGCGCAAGCTCCACTCCATTCCCTACCTTCAAGAGCCTTGGTGGGAGGTGGTCTCCACCATTCTGCAGGAGGCAAGAAAGGAGGGGATGTTGGTGGGGATTTACGACGAGATCGACTGGCCTTCTGGGACCGCGGGCATGCTGGTACCCAAACGGAGGGAGCTGAGGATGAAATACCTCCTTCCCTCGGGAGAAATTGAGGAGGATGAAAACTATGTGGACGTGATGTCCCCCAAGCCCACCGAGGAATTCATCAGGCTGACCCATGAGGCTTACTGGAAGAGGTTCGGCAAGGACTTTGGAAAGCTCATCACCTCCTTTTTCTCGGACGAGGTCACCCTGATCCATCATTTCAAGGTCATTTCCCCCGTTTCGTCGGCCCCTTGGAGCGATCTGCTGGAGGAGGAGTTCGAGAAGGAACACGGCTACAGGCTCCCCATCCGGCACATCTTCAAGGACGAACCCATGGCGTGGAGGACGAGGATAGACTTTTGGAGCACCGTGACAAGGCTGTACGCCTCCAACTTCCACGGCAAGCTGAAGGAATGGTGCGAGAGGCACGGGGTGAAGTACACCGGCCACGTTCTCTGCGAGGAAGCGGGCCCCCTCCAGGTTAGAGCTCAGGGCAACATCTTCGAGGTTCTGAGGCATATGCACTGGCCGGGGGTGGATCACCTCACCAAGAAGCAGGGCGGATGCTTTCTGAGGATAGCCGCTTCCGTGGCTCACTACCTGGGGGGAGAAAGGGTGCCCTGCGAGGCCTTTGGTGCGTCCGGCTGGGGTCTCACGATGGGGGACTTGTACCGCATAGCCAACTGGCTCTTCGTGAACGGCGTGAACATGATTGTCCCGCATGCCTTCTATCTCTCCACCGAGGGCTTCCGGTACCACGAGTATCCCCCAAGCCAGTTCTTCCAAGCGAAGTTCTGGCCGTACTATAAGCAATTCGCGGACTACGTGCGGAGGGCTTCTTATCTACTGTCCCAGGGCACGCACGATCCGGATGTTGCGGTTTACTATCCCGTCCAATCGCTCTTTGCCCATCAGAACCTTTCAATTTTTGAGAAGTTCTCCAACACCATTTCTTGCGAGCTGGAGTACCTACACGTCCTTCTGGGGATGTTGCATTTTGACTACGACTTCTTGGACGAAAAAATGCTACTCGAGTGCAAGCCGAGGAAGGGGAGGCTCGTTCTCAGGGAGGAGAGCTATGGGGCCCTTATCATTCCGGCCGCGAGTTATCTGCAAGCTGGGGTGCTTGCCAAGGTCGAGGAAGCGCTCAGGGAGGGAGTCAAGGTGATCTTCACTACCTGGCTGCCCTTCTTGGGGGAGGCGGCGGAGTGGAGCAGGAAACACTTTGGGGTGGACAGACCGAGAAAGAAGCTGATCCTCCACAATAAGTTGCCATGGCTCACTCTCTACCAGTGGCTGGGCTGGAACCTAGAGTACGTTCTCATGAAGTTCCCCTTCCCCTCTCTGGTGAGGGTATACCGGGGGGACAACGGGGCGATCTTCCTTCACACCTCCTCCGGTCTCTCCGCGAGCAGGAGAAACGCAAGAATTCTCGGAAAGATTCTGGGGGAGCAGACCGACCCAGTGATCCGCGGGAAGGGGGCCGAATACCTGAGGCTGTTCAGGCGGAGGGGGGATGGCTTCAAAATATACTTCCTAGCGAACATCGCGGGGAAGGAGGTAAAGGCAGAGTTAGATTTCGGGAGAAGGGCAAAAATCCTAGATCTCCAAACGGGAGGGATCTCGGACTTCGAGGGGCGTAAAACCTTCCGCGCTTTTGAAGCAGCCGCCTTCCTTACCCCTGCAGGAGCGGCGTGAACGTTGAAGCACCGCGTTTAACCATCGGGATAGGGAAATGATATCTAAAAAGCCGACACACCCCAGCAAACTTAACGCGCTCCTGGGGGAATGGTCTAAAGCTTAACGCGAAAAGTTACGCGTTGTCCGGTGTCGGGGATGGACCATCTCCCCCGCAGCCTCCTCCCCCTCACCAGGACTTGCTTCGGTTCGGCCCCCCTCACCTCCAAAGTGAGCGTTCTTTCCCCCCACTTGTACTTCCCCCTCTTTTTGCCAATCTCGATCAACAGCTCGCCCTTCTTCTCTCTGCAGGCCAAGGTTCGGAGGGCGAAGTCCGGTCTGGTGCTCTCTCCATCGTCCTCGTAGAGGATGAACTCTCCGTCGCCGGGGTAGACTGTCAGCCTGAGCTCATCGATCGGCTTCTCCCCCACATAGTTCTGGACCGGCCAGCGCGGGAGGATGGCGCCAGCCCTGACAAAGATGGGAATTCTTTCTAGTGGTGCATCAGCCACAACGGTCTGGCCCCCGTCTACTTTCTCGTCGGTCCAGAAATTGTACCACTGCCCCCTAGGAAGGTAGACTTCTCTCTCCCTCTGTCCCTTCTTGAAGACGGGGGCGACTAGGAGGAAGGGTCCAAACATGAATTCATCATCCCGATAGCACCACTCATCCTCGGGCCAGTGGAGAAAGAGCGGGCGCACGATGGGCATCCCGTTCTGTGTGTGCTCCCAGAAGAGGGAATATAGGTAGGGCAAAAGGGAATATCTCAGCCCAATGAACTCCCGAGCTATCTTCTCGACCCTTGGGCCAAACCTCCAAGGCTCGTGACGTCTTCCGGGCTTGCTGTTGTGCGTGCGACAGAAGGGATAGAAGACTCCCACCTGAATCCACCTCGCGAAAAGCTCTGGGCTGCACCTGCAGAGGAAGGGCCACCTAGGAGCCAAAATGGTAAACCCGCCGATGTCGGCGCCCACGAAAGGAATCCCTGAGATGCCAATGCTCATGATCATCTCCACGCTGAGCTTGAGGTGATCCCAGGTCGAGAGAGTGTCCCCCGTCCAAACCGCCGCATACCGCTGGATTCCCGCCCAGCCCGAGCGGGAGAGAACGAAAGGCCTCCTGTTTGGACAGAAGCGCTGGAAGGCTACGCATGTGGCTTCAGCCTCTAGCACGGCGTAGTAGTTCTTCATGAGCTTGAAGGGCCTGTCACCCATCCGCACATCGCCCGTTCTTATCCTCTTAAACTGGGCTAGGAGGTTGAGCCCCGCCCGCAGGTTTGGGGTGATATTTTTCAAGGTCGGTTCATTCATGTCGTTCCAGATCCCTCTCACCCCCCGACCCAGTAGCTCTGCATGCAGGGAGGCCCACCACTCTCTGACCTCCCTTCTCGAGAAGTCGGGGAAAACGCACTTCCCTGGCCACACATAACCTTCCAAAATCCTCCCGTCCGCATGCGAGAGGAAGAAGCCTCTCTCGACCCCCTCATCAAAGGGGAGGTATCCTTTCTCGGCCTTTAGGCCTGGATCGACGATGGCAACAACCTTAAATCCCATCTCCTCCAACTTGCAGATCATCCGCTCGGGATCTGGAAACATTTTGGGATTCCAAGTGAAGCACCTGTAGCCGTCCATGTAATCTATGTCAAGATAGATGGCATCGCAGGGTATCCCCCTCTTCCTGAACTCCCCTGCTACTTGAAGCACCTCCTTCTCCCCCATGTAGGAGAACCTTGACTGGTGATAGCCCAGGCTCCAGAGAGGTGGCAGCGGCATCCTCCCCACGAGCGTAGTGTATTTCCTGAGGACCTCCGCGGGTGTGGGCCCGTAGATGAAATAGTAGGCGACTCCTTCCCCCTCACCTGAGACCAGCACTTTATTGTCTCGCAGGTCAAAAATGGAATCGGAAGCGGTTTCCACTAGCATCCCGTATGAGTACCCTTTCCCACAAACGAGCAGGAAGGGCACCGAGAAATATAGGGGATCCGTGTCTCGGTTGTAGGTGAAGGGATCCCTATTCCTCAGCTCGAACCTCTGCCCGCTTCTCTCGAACTTCCGGGATTTTTCGCCTAAGCCGTAGTACCTCGCCGGTTCCCTTACTTTAGAAATGGTGAACCTTCCCCCCCTCACTGTAAGAGGGTTGGAATCTTGGCATAGGGTGAGCCCCTCGCATTCGAAGCTCACCTTTCCCTCTCTGCAGAGAAGGAGAGAGCTTCCTCCCTTCAGTATAAAGTTCTTCCCTGCCGAACGGTTCAGCGGTTTGGGCAACTCCAGCAAGCGGATGGGTGGCTCCCCCCTCTTGATCCCAAAAATATCCTCTCCAAAATAATAGGCCTCAAGTTCTGAGCCCATTAGCTTCTGCCAGCACAAGACATAAATAACGGAGCCACCAACAAGAGAATTAAAATGAAACGTGAGACTCCATATTTCCGGGAGAAGGAGGTGCCCATCGAGGTAGGGCCGAAGAGCATCTCTCAGCTCCTTCGTGAAATGAGCCAGACCGGCTTTCAGGGGAGGAAGCTGGGGGAAGTGGTGGAGGTTTGGGAGGAGATGATCAGGGATCCCGACCTCACCATCATTATGGGCCTTACAGGCTCCCTGAGCACGACCGGAATGTGGAAGATCATCTGCTGGCTTATAGAGCAGCGGTTCATCGATGTGCTTGTCTCAACGGGTGCCAACATCTCGGAGGACTTATACGAGGCTCTGGGAGGAACCTACTGGAAGGGTAGCCACTTAGTCAACGACGAGGACCTTCTGAGGCACAAGATCGACAGGTTCTACGATGTCTTCGCTGACGAATATGAGTATCGCAGGATGGAGGAGAAGATTTCAGAATTTGTGATGGAGCTGGACGATAACAAAGTATACTCCTCTAGGGAGTTCCTCTGGCTTTTCGGAAAGTGGCTGGCGGAGAGGAATATAAAGTGCATCGTCTCGACCGCCTACCAGCATGGGGTCCCCATCTACTCTCCGGCCCTTGTGGACAGCGGATACGGGATTGCCTTCATTCACGCCTTGCACAAGAAGAATAAGTGTATCCGACTCGATCAGGCCGAGGACTTCAGGGATCTCCTGAATTTGTGTAAGGATCGCAGGACCGGAGTCATATACATCGGCGGAGGTGTACCCAAGGATCTCGTCCAGCTGGTGGCGGTGGCGAGAGATTTGGTAAAAGGATGGGATCAACCGATACCCCACGAATATGCCATCCAGATAACCACGGATTCTCCCCAGTGGGGAGGGCTGAGCGGGTGCACGCTTGAGGAGGCGGTTAGTTGGGGAAAGACTTCACCGACAGGGAAGAAAATCACTTGCTATTGCGACGCGACCATCGCCCTGCCTTTGGTGGCGCATGCACTTTTCGAGAGGGTAAAATCTGCGAGGAGAGGACCGAGGTTCGACTTTTAGATTGTTATCAATACAACAAAGCTTTTGTACCGTTGTTATTATAGCAATAAGGAGGGCAGGCGTCATTCTCCTGGAATTTTGGATCAGCTACCGAGCGACAGCTGGAAGTTCGTGAACCGGAGCGCTCTCCTCATCGAGGAGGAGTATGTGGAGTTCGTGGAGAGAGTTTTTAGGGAGTTCGAGAAAATTTTGGAGTGGGTTAAATTTAGAGTTGCCGAGGTGGAAGAGAGATGAAGAAGGAGGAAAAGAAGGAAGTGGAACTGACGGTTGCGGAGAATCACCACCAGCCCGATGTGAACAGGGGCCTCGCTAGAATCCCGGAACAAGTTATGGAAAAGTTAAATTTGAAGCCAGGGGATCTCATCGAGATCGAGGGGGGGAGGCTAACCGCGGCCATCGTCATGAGGGCCTCACCGCAGGATAGGGGCATCGACATAATAAGGATCGACGGGCTGATTCGGAAGAATGCGGGAACCTCCGTTGGGGAGAAGGTGAAGGTCAGGAAGGCGCAGGTGAAGGAGGCCTCTAGTGTGACCCTCGCCCCCGCCGAGCCAGGGGTGGAACTGCAGGTTCAGGGGGAGCTGTTGAAGAGAAACCTGCTGGGGAGACCGCTGGTAAAAGGGGACTTGCTTAGCCCCATCCCACCCTCCTCCGTCGGATTCAGCGAGGACTCTTTCCTAGCTCCCTTCTTCTCCTTCTTCGAGCGGGCCACACCCTTCGGTCTCGGGGAGCTGAAGTTTACGGTGGTGAACACCTCTCCCTCGGGCGTGGTCCTAGTGACCGATGCCACCAAGGTCAATGTCCTACCGCAGGCCGTGGAGGTGGAGAAAGTTAGGGTCCCCACAGTGACTTACGAGGACATCGGTGGGCTGAAGGAGCAGCTGCAAAGGGTAAGGGAAATGATAGAGCTACCGCTCAAACATCCAGAGCTCTTTACGAGATTGGGCGTGGAGCCACCCAAGGGCGTCCTGCTTCACGGCCCACCAGGGACGGGAAAAACCCTAATAGCCAAGGCGGTGGCGAACGAGTCGGGCGCGAACTTCCTTGCCATCAACGGTCCAGAGGTGATGAGCAAATTTTATGGGGAATCGGAAGCCCGACTTCGCGAGATCTTCGAGCAGGCGGAGAAGAGTGCTCCTGCCATCGTTTTCATCGACGAGATAGACGCGATAGCGCCCAAGCGCGAGGAGGTGACGGGGGAGGTGGAGCGCCGCCTCGTTGCTCAGCTCTGCACTCTCATGGATGGGTTGAAGTCAAGGGGGAAGGTGATAGTCATCGCGGCCACAAACAGGCCAAATGCCCTCGATCCCGCTCTACGTCGTCCCGGTCGCTTTGACAGGGAAATCGAAATAGGGGTTCCCGACAGGGATGGCAGGAAAGAGATTCTTCAAATTCACACACGCGGGATGCCGCTGGCCAAGGATGTGGACTTGGATAGGATTGCCGACATAACTCATGGATTTGTCGGCGCCGATCTGGAAGCCCTGTGTAAGGAGGCAGCCATGAGTTCCTTGAGGAGAATCCTGCCGAAGATAAAGTTGGAGGAGGCCAGAATTCCGCCGGAGATCCTTGAGGAGTTAAAGGTGACCAAGGAGGACTTCGAAAACGCGCTAAAAGTGGTTCAGCCGAGTGCCATGAGAGAGGTTCTCATCGAGGTTCCGAAGGTGAAGTGGGAGGACATAGGCGACTTGGAGAGCGTGAAGCAGGAACTCAGGGAGGCGGTTGAGTGGCCGCTTAAGTATCCTGAGGTCTTCCAGCGCATGGGAATAGAGCCACCGAAGGGTATCCTACTTTACGGGCCCCCTGGGACTGGAAAGACCCTGCTGGCCAAAGCGGTGGCAACGGAGAGCGAGGCCAACTTCATAGCCGTCAAGGGCCCAGAACTCATGTCGAAATGGGTGGGGGAATCTGAGCGAGGTGTGCGAGAAACCTTCCGGAAAGCCAAAACTGCGGCGCCATGTATTGTCTTCTTCGATGAAATCGATTCTCTGTGCCCTGCGAGGGGTATGGGGTATGGGGACACAGGTGTGACTGACAGGGTAATCAGCCAATTCCTAACAGAGATGGATGGAATAGAGCGATTGGGGAAGGTGGTGGTTATAGGTGCGACCAACCGTCCCGACTTGGTTGATCCCGCCCTCCTCAGGCCCGGGAGGTTCGACCGGCTAATTTACGTGCCCCCTCCCGACGAGAAGGGAAGGCTGGAAATCCTGAAGATCCACACCAAGGGCATGCCGCTGGCGAAGGATGTCGACCTCCCCTCTCTGGCCAAGCAGCTGGAAGGTTATTCAGGGGCAGACATCGCGGCCCTCTGCAGGGAGGCAGCCATGCTTGCGCTCAGGAAGGATCTCAAGAGCAAGGAGGTCAAGCTCGAGCACTTCCAGGAGGCCAGGAAGAAGGTGACACCCTCCCTCACGCCCGACGTGCTCACTTCTTACGAGAGTTTTGCTGTCAGGGCGAAAAAAGAAACCGGGATGCATTATTAAAAGCAAGGGGGGAGTTGAGAATGCTGATGAAACAGTTGCAGGGTATGAAAGTCATCACGGATAGAGGCTTGGAGGTGGGGAGGGTGGAGGATTTGCTGGTGGATGAAACTTCCGGGAAAATCGTGTCCGTCTGCGTCAAACCGGTGAGCGGGGAAACCTTCAGGAACCTCCCCCGGGACAAGGGCCAGCTCCTGCTCCCTTACACCTCGGTTCTCGCCGTGAGGGAGTTCATGATAGTCAGCGAGAGAGTTCTGACCATCCTTGAGATGAAGAGTAGGTCACCTCTCGCCCCTCCATCTCCTGCTCCCGCCCAGCCCGCGGCGCCGCAGGGACCACCACCCGGTTCGGTTAGCTGAGCGTCACCAGCCGAAGTATAGTCTCGCCGCCAGTTCCTCCGGCAGTCCAGCCTCCCGAATTTTCTTAGCCGCTAGGTCGATATCGTACTCCACTCTTCTGATTTGGACAGCAGGCTCCTCCCCATCCAGCTCTAAAATCATGTAGCTGGCTCTGGGGTCGAGGTCTCTGGGCTGCCCCACCCCTCCGGGGTTAAGCACAAGTTTTCCGAAAATTTTGCGCTCCATCGGGACATGGGTGTGACCCAAAAGGGAGAGGTCGGCCTCTACCCCTTTCACTATTTCCAAAAGGGAGGAGTTGGGGAGGTCGGGGAACACGTATTCCCAGAGTGGATCCCTGGGGCTCCCGTGTACGAGGCAAAGGGTCTTGCCCGATAGCTTCAGCCTCGCCTCCAGTGGCAGGGACCGGAGAAAGCGGCGATTTCCTTCCTTCAGGTTTCGGTGGGTCCAGAGGGCCGCCTCCGCCGCCAGCTCGTTTAAACCGCGCACATCTCCTGTCACCGCAGCGTAGTCATGGTTTCCCATCACGCACCTGATACCCCTCCCCCTCACGAGTTCCACCACCTCGTTCGGCTCGGCCGCGTACCCCACTAGGTCTCCCAGACAGAGAATCTCATCAACTTTTGGAAGGTCGTCCAGAACGGCCTTCAGGGCAGTCAGGTTGGAGTGGATGTCTGAAAGGACCGCAACCCTCAAGCTGGGAGGTCTCTTATACCCTCTCGGCTGATGCAGAAGGGC
This sequence comes from Hadarchaeota archaeon (SeqCode), assembly GCA_964632175.1. Lineage (GTDB taxonomy): Archaea > Hadarchaeota > Hadarchaeia > Hadarchaeales > JAWBSP01 > JAWBSP01. Next base: position 20,100 of record CAZWBJ010000008.1, on the reverse strand, counting down.
CGCTCCATTTCCGGCAGCACGGGGCTGTCGACCACCCTCGCCACCCTCACGGCGCCCTTGCTCTTCCTCAGATAGATCCTAGTGGTCATGCTGTGTCCAACTACGTGCCCCCCTACCGGTCTGGTGGGATCGCCGAAGAACATGTCCGGTCTCGCCATCACCTGATTGGTGACCACCACGGCAATATCCTTGAGGCAGGCCAGCTTGTTCAGCATATGCACGTGCCTAGCTATCTTCTGCTGCCTCGAAGCCAGCAGCTCCCTCCCTAGGTATTCCGCCCTGAAGAGGGAGGTGAGGGAATCCACCACCAGCAATCTGACCCCCCTTCTGTCGACTTCCTCCTCCGCCTTCTCCGCCGCCAGCATCTGATCCTCCACGGTATAGACCCTGTAAACCCCGATGTTTCGGAGGACCCTGTTCACATCTAATCCCAGCGCGGAGGCCATCTCCACTATCCGCTCTGGCCGGAAGGTCCCCTCGGTGTCAATGAAGAGCGCCGTCCCCTCCAGCCCCCCTCTCTCGGGGGGGAGCTGAACGTTCACGCAGAGCTGGTGGGCAAGCTGGGATTTGCCCGTTCCGTATTCTCCAAACAGCTCAGTGGTGGCTTGGGTTTCAATCCCCCCTTGAAGGAGATCATCTAGGCTCGCGCTTCCCGTGGTGATGCGTCCCACCTTTTTCCTCTGTTCCAGAAGCACATCCGCAGTGGCGAGGGCCCCTATCTTCACCCTCTTCTTCGCCTCCTGAATGATTTTTCTCGCAGTGACTTCCGAGATTTCGACGGCCTCCGACACCTCGGCGGGGACGGCCACGGCCAGCGACTGGATGGTGTAGCCAGCCTCTGCAAGTTTCAGTGCTATTTTTTCTCCCACCCCCTTGAGCTCCATGAGTTCGGCTTTCTCCTTCTCCAGCTCCTCGCTCTTTTTCTCTTCTATTTCTTCCATCATTCTCTCCTCACCTCCTTAAGGAGCTCCTCCGCCTCCCTAACGAAATCGGGATGATCCACCCCCTCCACCATGAACTCTAGCTGCCCGGGGTTCATCCTATCCTCCCTCGCCACTCCCGTAAGCAAAAGTTCCCTTCCCTCCAGCCTCAATTCTTGGTAGAACTCAGGTAGGGGTTTGGTGGAGAGAAGCCGAGCGATTTCCGTTGCGCTCAGGCCCACCACGCGCTCCGCCACGCTCCCGAAGAACACCCCTCTCACCGTGGCGGTCCCGTCGTCGAGCACGAGATTGAGCACAGCCCTGTGGACGGGGGTCACCTCCTTCCCACATTCCTGGCAGTAGGGTGTGTGATCCACGGTCCCTAAACTCCTTCCGCACTCTGGGCAGGTGTCGAAGAGCGGCCTCCTCTTAAGTGCCTGGGTCACCGTTGCCCTTATTTTCGCTCTCATTTTCGGTTGAAGCTCTTCGATTGGAAGTTCCTTGGGCTCTCGGAAGGCCATCCTCAGGACCTCCACCTCCGGCAGGGGCTCGGTGAGAGGCGGATCTATCTCCAGTTTCCCGAACCTCCCCAACCTCAGCTCTATCTGATCCCTGAAGGTAGTGGCCTGGGCATTCACGAGCCTCAGCACTTGGCCGATTTTCACCTCCGAGCCCCTCTCTGCGTGCTCATCCCAGAGACTTGCCCTCACACATCCCGTTTCATCTCCCAAGGTCACGCTCATCACCCTGCTACCCCTGAACTCTCTAAGTTCGCCCCTCTCTACCACCCGGCCCACTATCTCTAGGAAGTCCTCATCCGGTGTGAGCTCGGCGATTTTCACCTTCCGGGGTTTGGGTTCCGGTACCCCTACCCCTAAAGGATTCACCTCGATTTGGTGAGGATCTTCCACGCTCAGCTCCACCCTTTCCGTCTGGCGGTTGACCTTCGTTTTGGCTCCCTTCAGCCTGAGGATATCTCCGACGGTAACCTTCACCATCGCCGCCTTATCCCAGAGACTAGCCCGCGTCCACCCGGTTTCGTCGTAGAGGAGGAGGCTCAGGACCCTGCCCACGCTCCCATCCTTCTTCCTGAACTCCGTCGGTCCACGCACCCCCCCGACCTTCGCCACCATGTCAACTTCCATCCCCCCGTCCAACTCGGCGATTTTCAGCTGCTCTTTCAGCTCTGGTGGAGGGTTGGGTATGGAGGGGTTGTGTATGAGTCTCCCTCGGCTCACGTGAAGCTCTGGGAGTCCCTCTCTCCACCTCACCACCGCATTCTCGAGGAGGACGAGATCCCCCCTCCTCAGCCCTTTCACGGCCTCCGCTTTCTCGTCCCACAGGACCACCCTCACCTTTCCGGTTTCATCGGCTAGGACAAAGCTAGATCTCTTCCCCGGCCTCCCCCCCTCCCTTTCGAAGGATCTCACCTCCCCGGTTGAGAGCACCCTCCCCACGATGTCCACCTCCACCAGCTGCTCGGTCAGCTCCTTTACCTTCACCCTCCTCTGCTCCCTCGGGGGAAGCTCCCTTACCCGGGGATCGGTCGGGGGCAGGACAGATATGGAGCTCCTGAGGTTGATGCCCAGCTCAGTGGTGCGGTTGAGTCCCTCCCTGACGTAGGCGTTCTTTATCTCCACCGCCTCCCCGCTCTTCAGAAGGCCGCTCTCGGCCAACTTTATCTTTTCCCCCCGTGCATCGTCCCAGATCACACCTGTGATCTCCCCGGTTTGATCCCTCAGCTTTATTCTCATCCTGTACCCTTCCGAGCCCCCCCGCATGGTGAACTTTTTTGGTTCGTAAATTCTTTCGACCCTCGCAACCAGATCCACCCCTGACATACCTGGGACGAGATCCTCTATCCTCAGCCTCCTGCTTTTCTCCAACTCCTTCGCTACCATCCTCATCACCTCCAGGTCAGGCAAGATCCCCGACATTTCTTTTTGCTTTTCCCTGAACTTCTGAAAGACCTGCTCGCGACTGAGTCCGGTTTTTCTAACAGTTTCTTGGATCAATTGCTCTAACGGGTTCATCCTGCTTCTAGCTCTGGGGCCTTAAATGTCGAGAGAGAGTAGATGGCAAGTAACTAAAAAACGGTGGGTGAAAGGTGGAGATGGGCGGGATTCACTTGGGTCTGATACCGGACGGCAACAGGCGGTGGGCCAGGCTTCACGGCCTCCCTCCGGTGGAGGGACACAAGAGGGGTGCCCAGGTAATGGAGGAGTTCCTGAGATGGTGTTTGGAGGAGGACAGGATCGGGGAGCTCTCCGTTTATGGGCTCTCCACCGAGAACCTTCAGAAAAGGAGTCCACAGGAGCTGAGGTGCCTTTACGGCTTGATGCAGGATTACTTCAGGAAGCTGCTGGATAGTGAGGAAATCTATGAGTATGAGGTAAGGGTGAGGGTGTTCGGCAGGTACTACCGGCTCCCGGACTCTGTGGTGAGGCTTATCCGGGAGCTGATGAGCGCCACGAGGCACCACTCCAAAAGGTTCGTCAACATCTTGGTGGCTTATGGGGCGCAGGACGAGCTTCTCCACAGCGTCCGTTCTCTGGCCTACTCCCTCATGAGGGGGAGGCTGGGGAGGGTGACGGAGGAGGCCCTGAGAAGGCACCTCTGGGTGGGAAGGCCCCTAGATCTGGTCATAAGGACGGGGGGGGACCACAGGCTCTCCAATTTCCTCCTCTACCAGGCTGCCTACGCCGAGCTGATTTTCGTGGACAAGTACTGGCCCGACTTCACCCGCGAGGACTTCCAGCGCTGCCTAGAGCAGTTTGAGAGGGCGCAGCGGAGGATGGGTGGGGATCAGCCGGAGTACGTTTGAAGAATTCCTCCAGCCTCTTTCTGAGCATCCCCCTTTTGTCCGGCACCCTTTCCAGTCTCCTCATCCAGCTGGGCAGGCTCCGGGCCACGAACCTCGTCAGCACCCTCCTGTCCAGAAAGATGACCGCCGCCCTGTCAGTCACCAGCCTGTGTGCTCTCCCCGCGGCTTGGCACATCCTCCTGTGCGCCGGGAGGTAGTACGCGTAAAACTTTCCCCTTCCTTGGAACTGTTTCTCATAATACTGAATGGCCGCCTCCGTCCTGGCGTCGGGAGGAGCGTAGGGTATCCCCACCAATGCCACACTGTTCATCTCATCTCCCGGGAAGTCGCCCCCCTCGCTGTTTCTCCCCCCCATCACCCCGAGCAGAACGGCCCCGCCCCTCCTAGCGGAAGACTTGAAGGCCCGTATCAGTTCATCATTTTCGGCGGAGGACATCTGGGGGGTTTCCACAAATACCGGCTTCTCTATCTTCTCCCTCATCCCCGCCTTTAGCACTCCCTCGAGAACCTCATAGCTGGCCGTGAAAACTCCCACATTGGCCGGGGTGGCATCGCAGATCTCCACCAGCTTTTCCGTTATCTTCTCATACATCGGCGGGATCCGGAACTCCTCCTTGGTGGTCACGCCCTCGGTCACCAGACAGAGGACGTTCTCAGGTGGGAAGGGCGAGGGAAGCTCGAGGAGGCGAGTGTCCCTAGGCAACCCTACCAGATCCCTGTAGGCCTCCAGCGGGGCGAGGGTTCCGGACATGCTTATGGAGCTGTGACACCTCAGCATGCAGCCCGTGGCGATTCTGGGGTCGAGGGCAGAGAGCTCCAAGGCAAGCACCTTTCCCTCCGCCTCTCCCCTGCTGGAGAGAAGGTGGAGGTAATCTTCCCTCCCGCAGGTTTCCATCCAAGCCCGGAGGAACCCAGACAAATGCCGGAGATGAGACCTAGGGGCTCTGCCTTCCTCGATTCTCTCCAGAATGACCTCATCTCCCACCTTGCCGGCTTTCTCGGCGGATCCCGCCGGATTCTTCAACCCCTTTAGAACCTCCTCTCCCCGCACGATCTTCTCTCCCTCCCCGCCGCCGAAGAGCTGCATGGCCAGCCCCTCAAGCGAGTCGAGCCAGCCCTCCAAGTTCCCCGAGAGTTTTTCCTCCCCCATTTCCTTGGCCTCTCTTGCAGCTTGGGAGATGGAGGCTGAGGTCAACCTGTCGCTGGCAAGCTCGGAGGCGACGGTGGGTACGTTGTGTGCCTCATCGAAGATGAGAACAAAGTCTTCCAGCCCCCCCTCAAGCCCCCTGAGGAAGTTGTCCCTGATGGAGGGATCAAGGATATAGATGTAGCTGGCCGCCACCACCTTGGCCCCGCTCAGCAGCTCCCTCGCCACCTCATATGGACAGAAGCCGTTTTCCCTGCAGGCGGAGAGGATTTCCTCGGCTAACACGGGGCGGCTCGAGAACTCCTCCAGCAGCTTGGAGGCCTCCTTTCCCTGCAGGTTTTCAAAGAACTCGCATTTCCCCTTCCTCTTGAGGACGGAGCACACGTAGGTTGCCTCGGAGGTGGAGGAGGTGAAGCGCATGAGCCTGTTGAGGCACATCTCGCGCTTCCCCCTCATGGAGAGCGCCGGAAGGTCAACTTTCATGGTTTTCAGCTCCTCGATCACCCTGTCCATCTGCTTGTGGGTTCTGCAGCAGTACAGCACCCTCAGTTCCTCCGCCCGTGGGGATTCCAGCACGCCGCAGAGGAGGGCCACCGTCTTTCCCATTCCAGTGGGTCCCTCAATCACAAGGTGCCCGCCAGAGTCCACGGTCTCCCTGATGGCGCGCATCATCTCGCGTTGTGCCGGCCTGATCTCCGGGTAGGGAAATAGTCCCCCCTGCCCCATCAGAGCCTCAGGAGGTCTGTATAGGTGAGGATCCAGAAGACCAGCCAGAGGAAAAAGAACACGTCAAAGTATTTCTTAAAGGCCACCGTTCCCGACCATCCACCCGGTAGCTGGGAGGCCTCAAACTTCAGGATCTTGGGGGCGAGCCTGTAGCAGAGGTAGAAGAGGAATCCCAGCACAAGCAGGGAGAGGGCAGCGAAGCGCCCTGGCAGCGGCCCCGAGAGCACGCCGGCTACCACCCCTCCTACGGCGAAGAGGACTCCCAGCTTGGTCTGGAGATCTAGGGACATCACAAAGGGGGTAGGGAACTATTTTAGATTACACTCCTAACTTTTCCAGCATCACGCCGAGGCGCCACTCCACGCTCACGGGTCTGCCCTCCATCCCGAGGAGTTTCTGGGCGATACGCTTCAGACTCTTGGAGCATCTGGACTGGGGCGCGTCCAGAACGACCGGCATGTTTCTCCTGAAGGCCCTCTCGGCCGCCTCGTCGAAAGGCACCACCCCCAGAACCGGTGCGATTTCCCTGGCTTTTCTCACCCATTCCCTCAGGTCTCTCCTCTCTAGAACCTTGGACAGGACCACGCCCGCTGGCTCGAGCTCGCAGATCCTCGAGAAATCTTGGGCAGCTGTCTTGGTGGAGAGGATGGAGTCGTCGTTTGGCTCGCAGACCCAGAGCACCCTTTCCCCAGTGGCCGTGAGGAGCAAATGCTCGTAACCCACGGAAGGCGGGGTATCTATTACGATATGGTCAAATTCTTTCCTAGCCCCCTCAAGCATCCTGTCAAGAGAGCGAGCGGCGAGCCTGAGCCTCTCTATCCAGTCCTCGCCAGGGGGAAGGAAGAGCCTGCCGGCGGGAATGACAGAGAGGCTGGGTAGACCGGCCTTGGTGCAGGGGTGAACCGCCTCCCTCCACTCGAGCTTCCCGGAAAGGATGTCAAAGAGCGACCCTTTCCCCTTCGGCCGCAGCTTGAGTTCCACGCTCCTCACCCTCGGATCCCCGTCTAGGAGGAGGACCCTCTTTTTCTTGGACATCCATATGGCCACCCCCATGGATACGGTGCTCTTTCCCACGCCTCCCTTCACCCCCAGAACGGTGAGAATCAACCTCTCCGCCCCCTCACCAACCCTCTGTATCTCTCGATTAAACGTGGCGCCGGCCCCTCCCTGAGAAGCTTGGCGTATTCCTCCATGAGCGGCGAGAGCTGGGCCCCGTATCTCTTGGTGAGTCTCGACCATTCCTTGGTGAGGGGGGTTTGCAGCTCCGGTTTGAAAAGTGATGCCAGTGTCGAGTAATCGTCCGGTTCCCTCTGGGGCGGGGGGAGGGGAAGGGGGAACTTCTCCTCCTCTTCCCGGGTCTCGGCGGGGGCAGCCGCTCTTGGTCTTTTTATCCAGAGCCAAAAGCCAGCGGCCGCGCCGATGGTCACGGGAAGGAGGGTCAGAAAGGGAAACCCGCCCGCTAGGTGCAGGGGAACGCAGGTTCTCGCGCCGCTCTCCAGATCCAAGAGCTCAACGACGCACTCGGCGCCGAGCCCCTTGGTTTCGAACTCCACCGACACGGAGGTCTCCTCCCTTGGGTCGAGCGAGATCTCCAGCTCCTTGACCTGCCCGCCGAGCACCATGGCATACCGTTTGCTCACCCGGTTTTCGGAGCGGTTCCTCACACGTAGACCCAGCACAAGGGTCTCTCCCACCTTGCCCCTCTCCACCGATAACTCGGTCAGAACTCGGGGCACCACCCAGACCTCCAGCCTTAAGGAACTTTCATTCCCCCCCACATCGGGGATCAGGACTTCGATGAGATGCCCCCCGGCCGGCAGATTCCTGAATTCAGAGACGAGAAGATCGCCCGCGAGCTCGAAGCCCCTCTCCTGCCCGTCCATCCTTACCCCGATTCGGTTCTCGTCAATTCCGAAATCGTCCATCATCTTCACGCGGAGGGTAAAGTCCTCCTCCACCGTTTTGCTTAGTGGTTCCAGAAGCAGGGGAGAGGGCGGTCTCACATCCCTTATCTCGAAGGAGGAAGGACCGGACCATCCCCTACTGTTTCCCAGACCGTCCCTCGACCGCACCCGCCACACATATCTCCCGGGTGGAAGGGAGAGTTGGAGGGAGTTTTCGCGGAGGTTTTCTCTCTCTATCACCCCCTCCACCTTGAAGTCATAGTACACTCCATTGAGATCCTCAGCACTACTCCATTCGAACCTCACCACGGGGGAGGTGAGCAGGGTGGAGGGGGGCGACACCTGGGCAGGGATGGCCGGCGGGGTGGAGTCGACCCGGAAGTAGCCGGCTGAGGGGAGGGCCCGGTTGCCGGCGTTATCAACGGCTATCACGCGCCAGTACCAGGTCCCGTCGGTCACCGTCACCGTTAGGTTGTCGGTGAGGGTCTGCACGGCGAGGTTGGGTGAGGAGAAGTCCGCATCGTCGTCCACAAACACTAGATATATCACCGGCAGGGAGTTGTCCTCGACCCTTTCCCAGCAGAGGCTGACGGAGGTGGAGGTGAGCCAAGCCCCCACTGGAGGGGAGAGGAGGCGCGGAGCCGCAGGGGGTGTGAGGTCCACCCTGAAGCTTCTCGGGGCCGAGGGTGCGCTCAGGTTCCCCAAGTTATCCCTTGCCCTCACCCTCCAGAAGTAAACCCCCTCTTCGAATTCGCCGTCCCAAGTTCTCCAAGGGAGCCAGCCGGAGGAAAGGTACGAGGCGAAGTCCTGAGTTGTCGACACCTGGATCTCGTACTGCACAGGGGGTGTTGCATCTTGCACCTCTCCCCAGTTAAAGGTAACCCAGGTGCGTCCAAGGTTGAGGTTGTCTTCCGGCAGAAGGGGAGCGGGTGTGGGTACGTCCCGGTCCAGAACAAAGGTGTAAACCTCCGACCAGGGTGAGGGCGTGCCGGACCTCCAGGCGCGAACCCTCCACAGGTAATTACCGTCCGTGAGGTTCTCGAGGGGAAGGTCGAAGGAATTTTCCGTGCTGAACCAACTCTTGTGGGTGAACCTGAAGGGCCTCCAGAACTTGCTGGGCATGTCCGTCTGGATCTCGAAGTTGTCGGCGGCCTTCGAGTTCTCCCAGCGGAGGTACACTCTAGAAAGATGGGAGGAGTTCTCGGGAGCCAAGGGGTGGGGGGCTGGCACCGGGGCGAGGATCCTCGCCGCCGCCCCGTCCACAAGTCCCCACTTGGCAAACCCCCAAACCTCAGAGGCCAAGGCTTGGAGGATCCTCCATCTCGGAGCGGCCTCAACCAGTGAGACCCAAATCTCAGCCTCCTGCCATTCCCCCACACTGGAGCGTGAAGATCCCTCGAGCCCCTCCAAGTAGCCCCAGATTCCTTGCGTGGAGACGGCAGCCTCCACACGCTCAAGCTCTCTCCATCCCCTGCAGACGAAGGTCCCTCCCTCAGACCAACCCACGTTTCCCGCACCGTCGACGGATCCTACCCGCCAGTACCACTCTCCCAGAACCGGAAGGGAGTAGAGGAACTCGTGCCCGGTGAGGAAGCACTCCATCTCCAGGGGCAGGAAGGACGGGCTGGCCGAAAGCTGAAGGAGGTACCCCTTGATTCCGGTGCTGTCATCGCTGCCCTCCCCCCATTTGAACTCGACCACCGTTCCGTCGATGTCGGCCGAATCTTGGGGCGAGAGCAAGGGGGGCGGGGAGGGGGGAACGGTATCCACAGTGAAGAGGATCCAGTCGAAGAAGAGCCCCGTGTTTCCAGCACCATCTCTGGCGCACACCCTCCAGTACCAGAGACCGTCGGAGAGCTCGGAGGGGCACTCCCAATTTTCGTTCCCCGTCCAAGTCGCTGCGAAGATCTCGTAGCGATCCGGGGAAACCTGAACGCAGTACACCAGCGGAAGCGAATTCTCCGGCGGGGGACCCCACTTGAAAAGGGGAGTGTTATCGTTCGTGTTCTCCCCCCACAGAGGAAAGAGGGGGGCGGGGGGAGAGGGAGGGACGGTGTCGAGGATTTCGAACCTCCTCGCTGGGCTCCACTCTCCCTCGTTTCCGGCGTTGTCCTTTGCCTTCACCCTCCAGAAATAGTTGTCCTGACCTAGGGCGGCGGGTGTCCAGCTGTTTTCTGAGACCCAGATGTTTTCAGGGGCGGAGAAGTCTGGGTCGTTGTCGAGCTGCACGAGAAAGGTGAGCGGGAGGGAATTCTCCGACGGTGCCTCCCAGCTGAGGATCGGGACGGAGTCCGTAAAGCTCTCCCCGTCGGCCGGCCACAGAAAAGCCGGAGCGGAGGGCGGGGTGATGTCCACCCTGAAGCTGAAAACCGCCGACCAATCCGAAACGACTCCCGACCTCGAGGCCCTCACCCTCCAGAAGTACACTCTTTCCTCGAGCGGCGGGGATTCGATGGTGCGGGAGGGGGTGAAAAGGTCGAGAGGGGAGGAAAAGTTCTCGTCCTTGTCGAGCTGGAGGTGAAAATTGTCAGCTGGGGCGAGATTCTCCCAGGCGAGGAGAGGGGTGTTGTCGTTGGTGTTGGAGAGGTTTTCGGGGGCCAGAGGAATGGGGGCGGGGACGGGCGCCGAGGTCGAGCAGGAAATCCCTTCCAGCGGAACCCAGCAGTACTCAACGGTGAAGGTCCAGATGTTTTCTGACCGGATCCACTGTCCACCGGAAAGCGTCCAGATCCCCCACCAATACACTCCTAGTTCCAGGATGGCTCGGTAAGAATTCTCCCACGGTTCTAGAAGCACATCGACCTCGGGATGGGGGAAGGCCTGGTCGTTGTCGACCTTCAGTCTCTGGTTTTCGGCGTTCTCTTCCGGGATCCAGCTGAAAATGACGGAGGTGCCAGAGATCGAGTTGTTCTCGGGGGTAAGCAGAACGGCGGGTAGTGCGTGGGGGAGCAGGAGCAGAAAGGCGAGCAGGATCGAGAGTCGCCTCATTTTTTCACCAGAAGCCTCCAGTAGGCCATCATGAGCTCACTCTCCGCGGGGGGCGGTCTTGGCTTCAGCCTCACCACTGGCTCGGAACCGCTCTCGAAGGAAAGCGTCACGTCGAACTTCAGGTAGGCGACCGTCAGCCTAGGTTTCAGCTTAACCACGTCAACCAGTCCCGCCCGCTGGAGGGCACGGAGGTGATGGAGGAGGCTAGAGAAGCTCCCCCCCACCGTCTCTCTGAGGGCGGAGAGGGGGGAGGGGCCCTTGGACAAGATTTGTATGATCTTCAGTCTTTCCGCTCTCCAGAGGATGTCCGCAACGAGTTTCTCGGTCCCCATCTATTATTTCGATTTTACCGAAAATAAGTCTATTAAATGAACTTATAGTACATAAATTGTACTAAAACGAAGAATTTTTCTTTGTAAACAATTATGTTGATGATTCCCCGAGAGTACCTGATTGCGGCGATAATCCTCGCGATAGTTGGGGTTATAGGGATTGTTATGGTAATTCTGGGTTCCCAATCCCCTTGTTGCTAGACGTTGGGCAGATGATTGGGCCGTTCGGGCTGATCGGATCTTGGTTGAGTATGCTTACCGGGGCCACCGCCGGAGGACAGAGCAGCACAGAAAGAGCTTCTAACAGGACAGAAAGAGCTCCTAGCAAGACAGAAAGAGTCATCCAAGGAACACAAGGAGATGATCGCGATTCTCCGAGAGGGATTAATTCTCGTCAAGGGATAAATCCACGAGTCAGCTAAACTTTTGTTGCATGGGGGATTAATTCGAGAAGGCTAATCTCGAATGTTGGAGGCCTTTCTCCCCTGTCCGGGCAGGGTCGTGATTAGGGAGGTTCCAAGACCCAGACCCGGGAGGGGGGAGGCGCTGGTGGCCGTAAAGAGGATAGGCGTTTGCGGTTCGGACATCCATGTCTGGCACGGCAAGCACCCCTATACGAGCTATCCCGTGATCCAAGGGCACGAGCTCTCCGGGGTGGTCGAGGAGGTCAGGGAGGCGGGAGTGAAGGTTGGGGAGAGGGTGACGGTTCAGCCGCAGGTATTCTGCGGCACCTGCGCCCCTTGCAGGAGGGGGGACTATCACATTTGCGAAAACCTAAAGGTCATGGGATTCCAAACGGAGGGAGGTGCAAGGGAATACTGGAGGGTGGAGGCCTCGAAGCTAATCCCCCTGCCGGAGGGAGTTTCCCTCGATGAGGGGGCGATGGTGGAGCCGCTTTCCGTCGCCGTCCACGCCGTTGAGAAGGCTGGGCAGGTTTCGGGGAGGAGGGCCGTGGTGCTGGGAGCTGGACCGATAGGGAACTTCGTGGCGCAAGTTCTGAAAGCGAGGGGGGCGGACGTCCTGATCTCTGACCTAAACCCTTTCAGACTTAGGCTGGCCGAGAGGGTGGGAATCCGTGGCGTGAACCCGGGTGAAAAAGATCTTGCGGATGCGATTCGGGAGCGGTGGGGGGAGCCGGCCGATCTGTGGTTCGAGTGCGTTGGGATCGAGGAGACCATTGATCAGGCGATAGAGCTCTCGGCGAAGGGGGGGACGATCGTGGTGGTGGGCGTGTTCCCCGAGAAGGTCAGGGTGAACATGGGTTTCGTGCAAGACCACGAGCTAACGCTGAGGGGGACGCTGATGTACAAGAGGGAGGACATGCTGGAGGCCGTGGAGCTCTTCAGGAGCAAGAAGGTGCAGGGGGAGCCTCTGATCACCCACAGGTTCCGCTTCACGGACTACGAGAAGGCCTACAGGTTCATAGACGAGAACAAGGACAGGGTAATGAAGGTAATGATTGAGGTATAGATGAAGGCCCTAGTCTACCGCGCGCCCGAGAAATTTTCCATCGAGGAGGTCCCCAAGCCCGCCCCCGGTTCCCGGGATGTCCTGATAAGGGTCAGGGCCTGTGGGATCTGCAAGACCGATCTGCACATTCACAAGGGAAGGTTCATAGCGAAGTTCCCCCTCACGCCCGGGCACGAGTTCGCGGGGGAGGTGGAGGAGGTTGGGAGCGGGGTGGAGGGGTTCCGGCCTGGGGACAGGGTGACGGCGGACAACACCGAGCTCTGCGGCAGCTGTTACTACTGCAGGAGGAACCAGCCCCTCTTCTGTGAGAACTTCCTGTCGCACGGCTGCAACGCACCAGGGGGCTTCGCGGAATACGTTCTGATCAAGGAGGAGAAGGTTTTCAAGATCCCGGACCACCTTTCGTTTGAGGAGGCAAGCTTCACCGAGCCCACGGCTTGCGTGGTCCATTCCTTAGACGTGGCTCAACCGGAGCCGGCTAGCGAGGCGCTGGTTTTCGGCGCGGGCCCGGCCGGGTTGGTGTTGGCTCAAGCCCTCAGGCACTCAGGGGTGGGAAAACTGGTGGTCGCGGCCCCAAACGAGTTCAAGCTGGGCCTGGCGAAAAAGCTGGCGGCCGATGAAGTGGTGAAGGTCGACAAGAGGGATCCGTCGGTGGGGCAGAAGGAGCTGCGGGAGATATGCCCAAAGGGATACGACATAATCTTTGAGGCGACGGGGGATCCGCGGGTGGTGGAGAGGGCGATTTCTCTCATCAAGAACGGCGGGAAGGTGGTGATCTTCGGCGTGGCACCGGAGGAGGCGAGGATCTCCGTGAGCCCGTACGAGATATACAAGAGGGAGATAAAACTCATAGGTACCTTCGCCCAGACCCACTGCTTCGAGAGGGCCCTCCATCTCCTCTCCACGGGGAAGGTTCGGGTGGGGGAGCTTGTAACCCACATCTTTCCACTTGAGGACTACGCCAAGGCCCTCAACACCCTCCTCACGGACCCGAACGCGCTAAAAGTTATAGTGAGGCCCTGACCGGCTGCTTGGAATAGACCATCTCCTTGAGGACCCTTTCCACCTCTTCCCTTCCCACGAGCGCTTCTGCCACGGCCGCCGCGAAGGGTAGGGCGGTTCCGGGTCCTCTGCTGGTTATTATATTTCCATCCCTGACCACCGCTTCCTCCGAAACTTTCCCGCCCGCTTTTTCCAGCTCCCCCTCCAGTCCGGGATAAACCGTGCAACGCTTGCCGGCGAGGATCCCCGCATCCGCCAGCACAGTGGGGGCCCCGCAGATGGCCGCAACTATCCTGCCGAACTCGTTGGCCTTTTTCACCAGCTCCTTCACCTTCTCGTCCCTGCGCAGATTGAGGTATCCGGGCGAGCCCCCAGGAAGGATGAGAGCGTCGATCTCCTCCACCTTAACATCCTTCAGCCCCTTCTCCACCTTCACCCTCAGCCCCCTCGAGCCCTCGATCACCCCCTTCTTCAGCCCCGCCAGCCTCACCTCCACACCGGATCTGACCAGCACGTCGAAGGTGGTGGAAAGCTCGATCTCCTCGAAGCCCTGTGCGACTAGGATGGCTGCCCGCGGTGGCATCATTTACGAATAAGGGATTTATTTAAGCAAGAGAGTCGTTACGGTTCAAGTTCCTCCGCTCTCGGTGATGGGAAGCTTTCGCTCTAAGATGCTTCCCTCCCATGAGCGCTGTATCGCGCCCCTAGGTATCCGTGCGCATCACGCTCTCTCTCCTGAAACGAGAGCTCAGCCTCCTAGCATAGTCCATGTCGAAATAGGCCTTGATCCTAGCAAGCGAGGTTTCATACGGGTCAACGGTTTCCTCCTCTAGGGTCTCCGCATAGTTGGCGGAGGGGTCTATCTCCTCCAGCCTCTTGATCAGGATCTCCCTCTCCTCCTTCGGCATGACCCTCGGATCCGTCATGGCCGCGGCCCTAGTGTATACCCCCTCGTTCAGCAGGAACCTTAGAGCCTTGAAGGGGAGCTCGTAGAACTCCCCCCGGGCCCCCGTTCGGCGGGTGAAGTCTTCGGGCGTAGCCGCCTTGAAGGAGACTCTAACATATAGGTTCTGTCTATGTTCGGCGAGCCGTCTGATGTACCCCCTGTCCGCACCCAGAAGGATGCCGTTGGTTTCCAAGATGAAAAGGTACCCCGAATTCTTAACCCCCTCCAAAATGGAAAGGAGATGCTCCCTCCCTAGGGTGGGCTCACACCCCGAAAGCCGAAGCTTCTTCACCTTCAGACCCCTGAAGCGCTCCCAGCCCGGCGCCTTTATCCCTTCAGCTGCAGCGCGTAGAAGGCCCTGTACCACCTGTCTCGGGGGGTAGAATCTTCCGAATTTTTCAGGGAAATCCCGTGACCAGTCGGTCCAGCAGTAAAAGCAGCGCAGGCAGCATCCGATGGCGTACCCCGTCGCTATTCCCCCATAGGCGGGCGCGGAGTATATTCCAACGTACTTCCTTTCGAGACCTTCCTCGCCCTCCCGCGTCACGATCCGCTCCGTCTCCCTCGCCAGCTCGAGGGGGTCAAAGGGCTTGGAAGCTAGGGTGAGGAACCGTTGGTACTCCCGCATCAAAAAGTTATCGAATGTACTTGATGAGATCCACAAGGTGAAGGGCTGGAGTTCAAAAATAAAGTTCCTTTACGACAACTTGCCAAATTTGAAATTCTTCCTCTCGGGCTCGGCCAGCCTGATGCTCGAAAAAGAAGCCTCGAGCGATCTGGCCGGCAGATATTTCCTGGTAGAGGTCAGCCCACTCTCTCTGAAGGAGTTCGCGGAACTTCACCTGAAAAAGCACGTCGACATTCACCTGCAGAGGGATGAGCTGGAGAGGGTCTTCCCGCTCTGGATAAAGAGACCGTTTCCTGAAATCGTGGAGTGGAGGGACGAGAGTAGGGTTTACGAGTACATAAGGGAGCTGGTTACCGAAAGGGTGGTGAAGGTGGACCTGCCCGGAATCTACGGGGTGAGGGCCCCCCTCCTTTCGGCACTCTCCGAGCTTTTCCTGAGCAACCCAGGAATGATCCTGAACCTCTCCTCCCTCGCTAGGGACCTCAGGGTCGGCAAGCAGGTCCTAGAGGAACACCTCTTCTTTCTGGAGTTCGCGAAGATCATCCGGGTCGTGAAGAACTTTAGGCCTTCGATGCGTGCGGAGTCTAGAAAGATGAAGAAGATATATCCGTTCCACCTAGCGCTCTCCTTCCCATACCACCCCTCCTTGGATAGGGGCAAGATCCTTGAAGCGCTGGTCGCCCAGCGGATGGAGAGGTACTGGAGGGAGGGTTCGAGGGAGGTAGATTTCATCGGGGCAGATCTCCAGCCTATTGAAGTCAAGGCGAAGGAGGAGGTCAGGGCGGGCGAGCTCGGCTCCTTGATCTACTTCATGAAAAAATACGGGAGAAAAGAGGGGACGGTTGTATACGAGGGCACAAGCAGGGAGGAGCGGATAAACTCGCTTAAAATAAACTTCAGAAACATTGTGGATTTTCTCTTGGAATAGGCGTTTCTTTGCTCGTCCTCATTTCTACTCCGGCGATCGTTTGCTGTATGGGTTTTTCAAGCCTCGGGCGGGAATTGAACCCGCGACCTCGCGCTTACCAAGCGCGCGCTCTAACCGACTGAGCTACCGAGGCATCAACAATTATCACAGAGATGTTTTATTCGATGAGGATGCTTCTGGAAAAGGAGATCCAGAGCTGCAGGCTCTGCCGGTACGTGGACAAGCCCTTCCTGAAGTCCTCCGCCTACCGCTGGCTACCGGAAAGGGTGAGGGTTCTTGCCATCGGAGAGTCTCCTCCCCCCGGGAAGAAAGAGAGCTCCCTTTACAACCTTAAGGTTTTCGACAGGCTCAGGCTCTCCCTTTCCCTCATCCTCGGAGTGGAAACGGGAAGGGTCTTGGGCACGCTCAAGGAGGCAGGGGTCTTTTTTACGGCGTCTATCAAGTGCAGGCCCCCGGACAGGAAAAGCCTGATGGGGATGAGGAGGAACTGCGTCCCGAAGCTGGCGGATGAGATACGCCTCCTAGCCCCCCGCAGAATAGTGGCCATGGGAAGGTTCGCCTCATCCTCCGTTTGCGAAATCCTGAAGCTCGCCCCTCCCCCCAGCCTACATGAGATATCTGCCATCCGCTCGCGCGGAGTCGAGATCTTTTTCACGCCCCATCCCAACTATGTTTTCAGGTTCGCCCGCACCCTAGCCCCCCAGCTTTCGGAGATTTTGCTGGGACCTTGAAAGACTCTCTTGAGGAAGGGGGGTGTGAGAAGGCTCGTGGCGACCACCACTAGGACGGTCATGGACAAAAGTTGAGGCCTAACCGCCCCGCTACTAACCCCAATGGAGGCGAGAATCAGTGCGACCTCCATCCGGGGCATCATTCCCACTCCCACCCTCAGGGCATCGCGAGGATCCATCCCCACCAACAGGGCACCTCCCCCGCATCCGACGAGCTTGTCTATTATACATATCGCCAGAAAGAAAAAGGCGAGCCAACTTCCCGCCACTAGGTGCAAGTCCGCCCTCACCCCGCACCACACGAAGAAGAGGGGGACGAGGAGACCATAGCCGATGGAAGAAATCTCCTCCCTGAGTTTTCCCGCGCCACGCCAGCCCGAGAAGGCCAGCCCCGCGAAAAAAGCGCCAGTAATGGCGGCGAGCCCGAGCTTGTAGGCAAGGACTGAGAAGAGAAGGGCGAGCGAGAGGGAGAGGGAGAGGGTGGCTTTCTCGGTCCTCAGATGCTCCAGCCGCTCGAGAAGGGAGGGCATGAACTTCAGAGCGGCGAACGCCAGGAGGAAAAAGAGCCCCATGAGGAGGCAGGTGAGGACCAGGCCGGAGGGCGAGAAGGAGGCGGAAGCCACACCCCCAAGCACGCTCAAGACGGCGATCCCGAACACATCGTCGATCACAGCAGCGCTGAGGATGGTTGCCCCCACCTGGGAGTGCAGCTTGCCCAGCTCGAGGAGGGTTCTCACCGTCACCCCCACGCTCGTCGCCATCAGCACCCCTCCGGCAAAGGCGGCCTCGATCTTCGTCCATCCGAAAATGGAAGCGACACCGAAGCCTAGGAGGAAGGCGGTTATCACACCGGTCGCTGCAACGATGAGCCCCGGTCTGCCTGCCTTTCTGAACTCCCCCACCCGGACGGTGAGCCCGGCGAGGAAGAGGAGGAGGATGATGCCCAGCTGGGAGAGACTCTCGAAAATCTCGGAGGTTGGGGAAGAGGTGGAGAGAAGGCCGAGAAGGGAGGGACCCAGAAGGAGCCCCACCAGGATTTCTCCGATGACGGCGGGCTGCTTCAGCCTTTCAAAGATTTCACCGGCCAGTCTGCTGGATAGCAGGATGACTGAAAGGTGGAGGAGCAGCAGGGCGAGGTCCGGCATCAGCGGGTCGCACGGTAGGCGGCTATTATGTCTCGGAGGGTGAGCAGCCCCACGGCCTTCTCCCCCTCGGTGACCGGGAGGTGCCTAAGCTTTTTGGAGAGCATGAGCCTGAGGGCCTGCTCCACGGTGTTCTGTGGCGAGACGGCGAGCGGATTGGGGGTCATCAGCTCCCCGACCGTTTTGGCAAATCTCTTCCTCGCCTCCCCTATGTCTCCGCCCACCATGGCGCGCCCCACCACCGGAGAGAAAAGCGGAAGCACATCGCTCTCGGTGACTATCCCCACCAGCCTCTCCCCCTCCACCACCAGGAAGCAGGCATCGGCCTCGATCCGGTCCAAAAGCTCTTCCACTCTTGTGTCTGGGGCCAGAAGGGGGGGACTTCTCCTCATGATCTCTGCCACTTTCATGGAGAGGAACTTCCTCTTCTCCATCTCGCAGCTCATCGTTCCCTTCCCCTCACCTAATAAGTTCAAGCACGAGGAGGCCATATATCTCCAGCCCCTCTACTCTTCCCTCCACCTCGCTCCCTCTCCAAGAGATTCGGGCCTTCCCTGCCGGGGCGCAGAACCTGGCGTCTGCAATCCTCGTGGGCGCCCGGAAGGTGAAGCGGAAGGACTTGGGGATGAAGCGGTCCTCATGCGGGCGGTAGTCGCAGTTCAGGACATGGAGGTAAATCCTCCGTCCTTTGCGGTTGGCGGAGAAGAAGAGCTCGGGAGGGGCATCGGTTGAAAGGGAGGGGCTGGGCTCTCCCGCTTTCAGCAGTCTGAGCTGGGAAGGTGTGAACTTACCGCCCGGGACCACGAAGCTCCCGCTCACTCCCTCAGGGACCTCAGGCAGGAGCTCCCCGTCCCCGAAGATCGCCACATCCCAGAGGAGATGCTTGCGGGACAGATCCTCGGCAGCACGCAGCACGCGCTTGAGGTAGGGGTTGGAGAGGAAGGTGAACTCCTCCAGATGGGAGCGGTAGGAGAAAGCTAGAGTGGCATCTGCCAGGCTCTCCCCCTCAGCCGCCCAACGGTGCTCGGCTATGAAGGAGTTGGCCTGCGCGAGCGGCTCCAGCGGGGGATAGTAGGGCTTTCCCATGGTGTAGCAGCTGTAGGGCACCATGAAGTTGGCCTGGCAGGAGAAGGCCTCGAAGGCGTAGAATTTCAGGAGGTTCTCGGCCCTCTTCTTTCTCAACTTCCTTGAGGTCAGCACGGACGGAACGGCCGTCACCTCCTTCCCCCCTCCTAGGGCCCTGGCCAGCTTGTAGAAAAGGGCCTGCTTCCTCTTGGGGGGGAGGCCGAAGTCCAGCTCGAAGGTCAGGAAGTCCACGTGCCTTGCCAGCGGGAAGTAGATGGGGAGGAGCTGGGCGAAGTTTCCAGTGACCTCGATCCTCCTGCCCTTCTTCTTCCCGTACTTCTTGGCGTGTTCGACGAGCTCCGCGAAGGTCCTCTCGGAATTCTTGGCCTGAGCAATCCTATACTCCCGCCAAAGGGGGAAATACTTGACTAGAAGGTGTGCCCGCAGGGGACCCGTCAGCCGGCTTATGAGGAACCTCCTGAGGGAAAAACGCCGGGGGTCGATTCCAAGTTTTCTCACGCCCTCCTCCCCGTATTTCTCCAGCAGGTGCCTGAGGAAGGCCTCCGAGCAATACCGGCAGTACCCCGCCCCGCACCAGATCGACTCGAAGGGGGTGGCGGTCTCGTCCACTTGGATGCCCCTGGCCCCGTAGTCTATCTGGAGCTCCACCACCCGCTTCAGATAGGTCAACCAGTGTGGGCTGTTCCTGCACATGGTCAGACAGGAGAAGGGGCCGCGCAGGTGGGGGAGGATCCAGAGGACCCACGGTTTGGTCCCGAAAAGGCTCCGGCATGCGCAGGCGTCGACTAGGCTTGGAAGTTCCTTTCCACCCTCCTCGAACCTCTTGGGGAAATACTCCTCCCATCTTCCGAGCTCGGGGACTCTGTTTTGGTAGAAGGCATCCAGCCCGTACCTCACCTTCCTGCCCCTCCCTCCCCTGCTCATCCAAGAGACGATCTTCCCGTCCCTCATTTCCATGAGGATGTCGTTGTAGCCCTGAGCCTCCCAGAGAACCGCAAAGACCCGGATGCCCTCCCCCTCGCATTTCCTTATGAACTCCCGGTCGCTCATGCCACCCTTTCCCCATGGTCTCTCCCCCTCCCCCTCCAGCCTGAGCAGCGGGAGTGCGGCAACACCCGACCCCAGCGCGGACCAGAGCAGGCAGTCGGCCCGGAGCCTTTTCATGTCCTCGATGGTCTGCTCGGTCTTGGGAGAGAGGAAGGCACAGACGGAGTTCTTGTCCGGTGGGTAGGTCGAGCACATGCAGAAGATGCGATAGGTCATCATCCCTTACCGTCTCCTTTTGAAGGTTGCGGCGGAACAGGTCGACCGTTGAGTTGGAGGTAC
>CAZWBJ010000007.1:232-51611 GCA_964632175.1 Hadarchaeota archaeon (SeqCode) | reverse complement strand
GTGCCGTGGAATCCGGCATGTCGTCACGCCTACTCATCTGCAGGCACAGCCACTGGACCCACCGGTATCCACTATCTTACGGTACTCCTTTCTCCAGCAATCATTACATATCCAGATGCCCCCCAGCTCCCGGTGGAGAGCGAAGAGCAATCCAACGTTTTCGCCTTTTTTCCCGCATACCATGCATTCATCCATGGAGAATCCCTCCAATCCCCAGTTTCATCATTTACCCCCCGCCTCTTAATTTTCTCAGGATTTCTCTCATTTCTTCCAGCGAGGGGAAGCTGATCGCCCCGACCGGAAAAGCTGAACGCACGCGCTACACCCCAGCACACAGTTGTAGGGGTTTGCCACCTCAGGATGGGGTTGGGCACCGTTTACCCATTTGTAGACTTCATTTTTGCAGAAATTGAAGCAGGTCATGCACCCTATACATTTGTTGTAGTCTATTTTGGGAAACCAAGGGATCTTCTCCCGCGGGATGGACCGCATTTCCGTTCACACTTCAGCTTTTGAATTGCGTCCCTCACTTTCTCCATGGCGGTTTCTGTGGACATGCCTCTCAGGTCCAGAGATATTACCTGGTTATCGAAGTCGCATCCGACCTCTTCAAAACTCTTCGAAAACATCTTCCGTTGCATTCTAGGGTCGCAGGCGCCGATCACGTAAGTGACTCCGGGCTTCAGCAAATCTCTCCAAAAACTGCCACCGTCATCCACGCAAAGCTGGGGATGGACGATGGCATATTCTATACCGAGTTCGTTTCTGACGTAGTTCAATAGCTGCCATACGTTCAAATCCTTAAAGCCCGGTTTGCATTATTTCTGGTGGGAATCGTTTTAATGCGGAGCACAAACGGGTATTCGGTGGTTGAGCCGATGAGAAGAAACTTTTGGGGGGAAATGAGATGGTAAAGAATGTACAAGCGAATGCTTTTGTGCATAACGGAGGCGACCCCGGAAGAGGTAGTTCAAGCCGCTATTAAGCTATGCTCCAAGGATACCGAAGTTTATGTGTTGCACGTCGTCCATCTTCTCAGCGACTTCGCCAGGAAGGAAGTCTTGGAGAAATTCTCTTGGGTGACTGACCTCTTCAAGAGGGCCGGTGTTAAAAGCAGGCTCGAAATAGTCGAGTCCACGGATGTAAAGAAAGCGATAATCTCCTTCGCCAAGAAAAATTCTTGCGATGTCATCGTAACTGGCACGATCCCCAGGAAGGGCTTGCTGGGCTTTTTCTTGGAGAGCATCTCGGACTACCTCGTAAAGAAGGCCCCCTGTACAGTCATCCTGGTAAGAAAAGCTAGGGCTGTGATCAAACAGCAGTAGCCATAGGTGACATTTTTGAACGGTCTTTCTTTAATCCCGATTCTAGTTTTTGGTGTAACGATTTTTTTTGGTTTTTAAACGTCCAGTGGTCAGGGTTCCCTTCACTTCGAAATACCTGCGAATAGACTATGGATCGGCCCCAATCCTCGGAGTCATCATCCTGTTTGCGACGCTCTCCATAGGCGTCGACACCATCGCCAGAGGCATCATCGGGAGTGACGGCGTGAAGCCGTACTCCATACTCATCCTCATCATGTCCCTCTCGTACACCTGCATTTCACTGGATTACACGGGTTTTTTTGAGTACGTCTCGTTGCACGTGGTGGGAGCTTCCAGGAACTCCGGCAGGAGGCTTTTCGCCTATCTTTTCCCGCTCACCTCCTTTTTCACCCTCTTCACCAATAACGACATCGTGATCCTGACCATGACCCTAATCATTTTTTACTTCAGCAAAAACGCGGGGATAGACCCAATCCCGTTCCTGTTCGCTCAATTTTTTGCCGTAAACATTATGGGTATGGCACTTTACATCGGAAATCCAACGAACTTAGTAGCTGCAGATGCCTACGGACTCTCATTCGTGGAGTTCGCCAGGTGGATGTTCTTTCCGTCCATCTCTGCAGCTCTCTCGTGTCTCCTTTTGCTTTGGCTGGTCTTCCGACGAAGGATACCCGAAAAATTCAAAGCGCCCAGAATCGACCCTCGCTCGGCCCTCAGAAACAGGAATGGAGCCATATTCGGTTCGATAGCGCTGGCTTGCACCATTTTCTTTATGAGCCTTCCCGTCAGCCGGACCGGTGTTCCGATATGGGTGATGCCCTTGTTTTTTGCGATCCTGATGTTTCTGCACGATATCGTGTCATATCGTTCCGGCGTATCAGCTATCTTATCTAGGATGCCCTGGAAGATAGCGCCCTTTCTTATAGGACTTTTCATAATAGTCGAAAGCCTCGCCTCTGGTGGCTGGACCGATTTATTTGCGTCCCGACTCTCAAAAATCTCCGGAAGCTTGCCCACGGCGGTGTTCGGCACGTGCTTTCTGTCCTCCCTCACGGCCGGCGTTA
This sequence comes from Hadarchaeota archaeon (SeqCode), assembly GCA_964632175.1. Taxonomy (GTDB): domain Archaea; phylum Hadarchaeota; class Hadarchaeia; order Hadarchaeales; family JAWBSP01; genus JAWBSP01. Next base: position 49,222 of record CAZWBJ010000007.1, on the reverse strand, counting down.
TGAATAACCACCCAATGACGATATTATTCGTAAAGGCCTTCCAGAGTCCATCTTTCACATTCCCCTCCAAGTTAGGTCCAACGTTGGCGTTGATTGCGGGTAGCAATTTCGGGGCCAACTTCACGCTCATAGGCGCGCTTGCCGGCTTAATGTGGGCGAAGATCCTCTTCGACAAGGGATGTTCAATTTCCTTCTCGGAGTTCTCAAAGTACGGTTTCCTTATCATGCCTCTTGTGGTCAGCGTGACGTGTTTGACATTGGTGGCCGAGTTGATGTTTTGGGCTTAGGGACGTACCGCAAAAATTTATCGAGATGCCGGTCGAGTCGGCCACGTAGAGGTCGAAGACGAGGAGCCCCCTGAGCCTCTTGGAAAGGAGCCGGATGAGGAGGTGGAGGTACCCCTCCGGAAGGCGCTGGAGGGCCCACCGTTTATGGAGCACCCCAGGAACCCGGGCGCGAGGCCCTCCACCTGCCTGTAGGTCAGATCCAGGGATACGGCCGTGATGCAGATGGCAACATGCTCTCTGGGGGAAAACTTGGTGGTCTCCCCCTTTTGGAGACCTGCTAGGGATGGGGAACCCTCCTGACTAGGATAGAAGCCAGCAAAGATCCTCCTGATGTCTTCGGTCGGGACCCATGGTATGCCAAACGGGGCTTAAGTACTAAAGACCTTTATAAATTAAGGAATTATTAAGTGATGGGAGGAATCAAAGTTTACCTTCCGGATCAGCTTGAGCGGAAATTCAGAGAGGTTGCTATGAGATTGTTTGGGTACGGGAAGGGATCTCTGAGTCTGGCATCAGAGAGAGCAATCGAACTCTGGTTGTCCCAAGTTTCGGAGGTTCTGGAAGTTGGAGAATCCATAGAGGATCCCGTTGAGGCCATTTTCGGAATGCTCTCGCACGTGAAGAAAACTGGTGTTGAACTCCAGCATGAGGCAGGGGAAATAAGAGCGAAGAGGGCTTTGAACAGTGTTCCTGCTTGATTCGAACATATTTTTGGAGGTCGAACTCGCAGAGGAGCATGCTGGAGCCTGTAAGAGGCTTCTTGAGAGGATAAGAGAGGGCATCCTGAAGGCGGTCATAACAGGTTTCCAAGTAGACTCCATTGTCTTGGTGATGGAGAAATATGGAAAAAGCTGGAGGGAGATATCCATTTTCCTCATCTCCCTCTTGAAGTACAAGGGGCTGAGGATCGAATCGGTAGGGATGGAGGACAGGATAAAGGCAACTTCCATCATGAAAGAGAATCGCCTCAGTTTCGATGATGCCCTTGCCGTCCAAACCCTGAGGAGACTCTCCCTCGACACCATAGTTTCATACGATACCCACTTCGACGGGGTCAGCGGAATCAAACGCAAGACGCCTGAAGAATTTCTTTGAAAAAGGTGCGGGATTCGAGCCCGAGAAGTGTGAGTGACTTCCGTTTCGTTCTCGAAAAAAAGATTAAAGCACTTCGGCCTTCTCCAACGTTCTCTACAAAGCCTAGCTGGTGTGGGTGTAAACCCCTTCGAGATTCTCTCAGAGCTGTTCCCAACCAAAATAGAATCAAATCAAAATTACTGTCGAAATCCAGAGGATAATGATTTTCATCCTGGATATCCCTTTATAAAACTCATGATTGCCTCCTTTCACCTAACCCAGTCCGCCTTTCCCCTCCGCATCTAACAAAATCCCCTCCTTAAGGCGCCCAAGCCATAAATCAAAGCTGATATCGGAAGGAGAATGCCCGCTGCCAGGATCACTTCCGCACCCCCGCTAGCCCTAAAATTAGTCACGTGGGTTAAAAACGGAGATTTATTTCGACAAACCCAATTCAGCGAAAGCCTTAAATAGGGTTATTGAGAAGTTAGAACGATATTCATTAGGTCATCCATTTTTATAGGCTTGATTCCCGCACTCATTAGTCTCTCATTTTTGGCCGCTTGAGCGGCGATCTGCTTGAGTTCGCTCTTTTCAACCAGGTCCCCCAGTCTCTTAACCCCGTGCTTCTCATACAGCTGGGTCAGGAAGAGGGTGAGGTCCAGTCCAAGTCTCCTCTCGAGCGCCCTCATTTTTTGGGTGTCCCTGTGGAACCGCAGGAAGGAGGGGAGGAAGACGGCGTTGGCGAGCCCGTGCGGGATCCTGAGCCTTCCCCCCAAAACGTGGCTTAGGGCATGGACGACGGAGGTGGAGGCATTGGTTATGGCCATCCCCCCCAAGACCGAGCAGAGCATCATCCTTTCCCTCCCCTCCAGCCTGTCCTCCAGCGCGGGCTCTATCCCCTCCAAAAAGCATCTGATCCCCTGCTCACAGACCCTGTCAAGGAGGGGGTCAGAGAGCCTGTTGAAGTAGGCTTCAAGGTTGTGGCAGAGGGCATCGATGGAGGTGTAAAGGGTGAGGTCCCTGGGCAGACCTAGGGCAAGCTTGGGGTCTAGGATGGCGTGCGCCGGGCAGATCCTCTCCGACACGACGGATCTCTTTATCCCCGGCATCCTTACCACCGCGTACTTGGTGACCTCGCTGCCAGAGCCGTGGGTGGTGGGGACGGCCACTATTGGAGGGGGGTCGTTCCTGATCTTTTCCACCCCGATCATTTCCTCGATCCGCATGCGGTTGGTCATGAGGGCCCCCAAGATTTTCGAAACATCCAGAACGCTCCCACCCCCGATGGCAAGGATGTAGTCAAACTTCTGTCCCTCTATCTCCCTCCAGTAATCCTTTACCTCCTCGAGCTCGGGCTCAGGCGAGATCTTGAGGTGGTAAAATTCCCCCTTAGGGAGGAAATTGGGGTGCCTCCTGGTACAGAGGAGCCCCCTCCCTTTCAGGTTCAGCCTCGACAGGCCCTCCCCCGCGTCACAAAAAAGGATCTCGGTCCTCAGGTGCACGGGTCAACCCTCGCCAGCAGTGGTTCCAGCTCGGCTATATTTTTTATGGTGAAATCGGCCTCAATTCCGATCCCCACCACCCTGCATCCCGCTCTCCTCCCGGCTTCCACATCCGACTGAGTATCTCCAACCAACAGGGCCTCGGCTGGGGAGATCCCAAGCCTCTCGCAGGCAAGTAAAACGATTTCCGGTGAAGGCTTTCCCTCCCTGACATCGTCGCCCGTGACTATCAGGTCAAAAGAGTCTAGAATCCCAAGCCTTCGCAGCAGACTTTCCACCCCCTCCTTGGGCGTGTTGGTGACCAGTGCCGTTTTGTACTTTTTCCTGACCTCTCTCAGCACCTTTTTAGAGGCCGGAAAGAGCTTGATCTCGTGGAGCCGGTCGAGGTATTTCCTCCAGCATCGGAGAACGGCCTCCATCCCCAGCCCCATGGAGCGAAAGTTTTCCACGGTGCTTTTCCCCCAGTGTTTCTTTATAAATTCCTCCCTCGAAATTGAAGGGAGACCTAGCTCCCGGAGGGTGTCGTTGAAGGCCGAGAGCCACACGTCCACCGATTCCACCAAGACCCCATCTAAATCGAAGAGCACCGCTTTCATTGGGATTAATGTGCGCAGGAGTAAAAATTCGTGTCACCCCTGCTTATAAAGAAGGGTGCGGAGGCCAACCTCTATCTTCAGGAATTCAGGGAGCTCTTCGGCTATGGGGAGGGGAAAGTGGTGGTGAAGGAGCGCATCCCCAAGCCCTACCGGGTGGAAGAAATAGATCGGAGGCTGAGGAGCTCCAGGACTGCTCTCGAGGCCCGCCTTCTCTCCGAGGCTAAGGAGGCGGGGGTTCACACGCCCGCCGTCTTCCTGGTGGACAGGAAGGAGATGAAGCTGGTCATGGAATTCGTGGAGGGGGAGAGGCTCAAGGAAGCCCTCGCAAGAATGAAGAAGGAGGAGAGGAGAAAGGTGTGCACAGAGCTAGGAAGGACGATAGCAAGGCTTCACCGCGCGGGAATAGTACACGGCGATCTGACCACCTCCAACATGATCCTGAGGGAAGGAAAAATCTACCTGCTGGACTTCGGGCTCAGCGAGCACAACTCATCCTTGGAGGCTAGAGGGGTGGATCTTCACCTGTGCAGGAGGGCGCTTGAGAGCACCCACTTCAGGATAGCCCGGGAGTGCTACCGCTACGTCTTGGAGGGATACCGGAGAGAGTATGGAAGCGGGGCAGAGGAAATCATAAAAAGAGCGGAGGAGATAAGCAAACGTGGAAGATACATCCCCAAGGAGGAGAGAGCGTGGCGCTGAGCTTCGTCACCACTAATGAGGGGAAGTTCAGGGAGGCCCAGGAGTTGGTGAAGGAGTTCGGGATAGAGCTGGAGCACGTCCCGCTTCCCTACCTAGAAATCCAATCAGAAAACTTGGAGGATATAGCCAGAGTGGGAGCCCAGCAGGCCTTCGCCATGCTCAAGCGCCCCTGCTTCGTGGAGGACTCTGGGCTTTTCGTGGAGTCGCTGGGGGGCTTCCCCGGACCCTTCTCGAGTTACGTTTTCAAAACCCTAGGAAACGAGGGAATCCTCAAGCTCATGGAGGGGGTGGAGAACCGAAGAGTGGAGTTCAGGTCGACCGTGGGATACTGCCGGAGCAGCACCGAAGTCTTCGTCTTTACGGGGGTGGTTAAGGGTAGGATCTCCACGGAGATAAGAGGCGAGGGAGGGTTCGGATACGATCCTATCTTCATCCCAGAGGGAGAGAACAGGACCTTCGCCGAGCTCCCCCTCCACGAGAAAAATAAGCTTTCCCACAGGGGGAGGGCGCTGAGAAGTTTCTTCAGCTGGCTGGTGAGCAAGGGTTGAAAGGGGAAGAGGAAATAACCGGAAAGCAGGTGTACAGACTGGTCGAGAAGCTCAGCAGGGAGGGAAACCCGCCGAGCAGGATAGGGCTCATCCTCAGGGACCAGTATGGGGTGGGAGATATCAAAAAGGCAACGGGGAAAAGCTTGGGGGAGATTCTGGAGGAGCTCAAGGTGAGGAGGGGGGTACCGGAGGATCTAGCCAATCTGCTCCAGAAGGCGGTTAGGTTGCTCAACCACCTCTCGAAGCACCGGAAGGACTTCCGCAGCCTCAGGGCCCTTGAGATAGTGGAGGGAAAAATCAACGCCCTCGCCAGGTACTACATTAGGAAAGGAAAGCTACCTAAGGATTGGAAGTATGAAAGAGAGCGTGCAGCCCTCCTCGCTAAGTAAGCTGGAGCAGGCGGCCAGCGAAACCGCCGATTTCTTCAGGGAAAGGATTGGAAAGCTGGAGGTGGAAATCTTCACCCACGGAGATGCGGATGGGATAGTCTCCGCCCTTCTCCTTGTCTCCTTCCTCCGCCTCCAAGACACTCCTTTTCACCTCAGGTTTACGGGACCCTTCGGAACAAGGGACATGATAAGGCTGGCGGAAGCGGAGGAAAAAAGGAAACTCATAGTGTTCCTCGACCAAGGTGGAAGCGAGGTGGATGCCATACAGAAGTGCCTGCTCCAGACCGGGCACCAGACAGTGGTGATAGATCACCATCAGGGGCAACCTCTAGCTCATCCCTCCCTCTCCTACCTCAACCCGCATCTCGTCGGCGTGGATGGTGGAAGGGAAATCAGCACGGCGGGCCTCGTGTACCTTGTAGTGGAGAGGTTGGAGAGGAGCCTGAAGCGGTTGGCCTGGCTGGCCGTGGTCGGTGCTCTGGGAGATCGCCAGGAGGTGAACGGACACTTTGTGGGAGCAAACCAGCAACTGATAGAAAGAATCTTGGAAGAGGGTTTTTTGAAACGAAAGGAGGGCCTTAGGTTGGTGGGGAGAAACATTCCTCTTTTTGATGCCCTCTACTATTCCATCCGACCCTACCTCCCAGGAATCTCTGGAGATGAGAAGTCCTGTATGTCCATCCTCGAGCGTCTGGGTTTGGACCGTTCCACAACTCTGGAACAGGTGGAGGAGGAGAAGGCACTGGAAGCGGTTCTCTCCTCCTGCCCCTACCCCCAAAAAATCCGAGATATTCTGTGGGGACCTGTATACATGGCCCACGGATACATTCATGAGGAAGCGGTTATCGCTCAGGTCTGTGGCATGGCAGAGAGACCGGAACTCGCGTTTGGAAGGCTGGCGGGGGATTCCTCTCTCAGTCTCCAAGCGTGGAAGGAGTTTTTGGAGTACTCGAAAAAAATCCTCTCGGCACTGCAGTGGCTAAGCTCCCATTCAGAAGCCGTAAAAACCATGCCAACCATGAGATATCTCTACATGCCTGTGAGCGCAACCATGGCGGGCGAGGTTCTGTCCCTTGCCTTAGAGTCGGGAATTCTACCCCCCGATCTGCCCGCAATTGGTTTGGTGGATTCAGGACCGCAGGTTAAAGTCTCGGGCAGAGTTTCGCAGCTCGCAGAAAGAAAATATAATATAGGATGGGCTCTCGGGATGAGTGCGAGGGCAGTAGGAGGGATGGGAGGGGGGCACGAGGCATCAGGCGCCGCCTACATCCCAAAGAACAAGGTGGAGAGTTTTCTCTCCAAATTGCAAAAGTTTTTAAGTGGTGGTGAAAATTCGGGCGAGGATAGGCTGGTGGGAGGAGGATGAGCGGAGGGCGGTGGCGGTGGCGTCCGCCTTGGAGCCCTGCAATCGAGAAGCACCTAGAGGGATGAAAATACACACCTACAACGTGGGAAGGAAGGTGATCACCGAGATAGAGATGAGGGGAAGGCCTGAAACTCTCGCGGCAACCATAGATGACCTCCTGGCCTGCGCTCTCGTGGTCCAAAGGGTCCTGAAAATATGAAATTCGAGCTGAAGGGGGAGATTGAATTCAGCAAACCTGCAGAGACGCTGGTCGGCCAAGTGGGTGAGATTTTGAAGGCATGTGAACCCCTACTCCTCAAGGGCGCACCAGCCGGGAGGGAGGGAGAGGCCTGCCGGCTCGAGGAGTGGAGGCTCGAGGGGAACAAGCTGAAGCTCAGGCTCACCTCGGGAGGCTACGTGAGGGCCCACGATGGTCTCCTCAGGATTGCCAAGAAGCTTGCCGAGGAACTGGGGAAGCTTAGAATAGGGGTGAGGGGACTCCGGGCGGAGGAATATAAAATCTTCGTTCCCAACCTGCGGGCCTCGGAGCTGGCTCTAAGAGGCCTGCCGTGCGAAATCGGGGAGAGACCCGAGGGGGTAGAGCTCCGCTTCCTAGAGCTGAGCGAGAGGGACATCAGGAACAGGGTGGTGGACAGGGTACTTTCTGCTCTCATGGTAAAAGAGGTTCAACCGTTCGCTCCCGCTGTGGTGAGAGAGGGGGGGCGGGCAGAAATCACCTTCAGGGAGGATCCATGCGGGCTGGCTAGGGAGCGGGGATGGATGAGGGAGTTCCCGGGAAGGGGACAGTGGATTCTGCTTGGGCCTCTGGCCTCCCTTGTGAGGCTCATGGAGGATCTGGTGGTGGAGAAGGTGGCGCAACCCATGGGTTTCCAAGAAGCCATGTTCCCAAAACTCATCCCACTCCAAGTGATGCAGAAAATGCCAGGGTATCTGGACGCCGTTCCCGAGGGCATGTTTTATGTCTGCCCCCCTCCCCGGAACCCCGACTTGTTCGAGGAGTTTAAAACCAAGCTCAGGCTAACCAAGAGGCTACCACAGGAGGAGCTCGATAAGGTGATCAAGTCCCCCTCCTACGTGCTGGCCCCCGCCCAGTGCGAGCCCTTCTACGAAATTTTTTCCGGCAAGACGGTGAGGCTGGAGGATCTTCCTGTAAAAATCTTCGACCGCAGCGGGTGGACCTATAGGTGGGAGGGAGGGGGGGTGGAGGGTCTGCTGAGAACGCAGGAGTTCAGGAGGGTGGAGCTGGTTTATCTCGGGGAGCCGGAAGAGGTGGTAAAAATAAGAGACGAGGTTCTAGAAAGGACGGTGAAACTGGCGGAGGAACTTGAACTGAGATGGAGGGTGCTTGAAGCCACGCCCTTTTATCTGAGGGAGGGAGTGGAGAGACATAGGGGGGTGGTGGCGACATACGATGTGGAAATCTATCTACCCTACAAGAATGACTGGACGGAGGTGGGCTCGTACAACGTGCACATGGACAAGTTCGTCAAGAGCTTCCGGATAAAGGAGGCCAAGAACAGGGAGATCTGGACGGGATGTTGCGGGTTTGGGATTTCCAGGTGGGCAGTGGCTTTCCTCGCCCAGCACGGTTTGGAGAGGGAGAAATGGCCGGAAATCATAAAGGAAAGGATGGGGGAAATGTCTGAGGTACCCAAGGTGGTGGAGTGAAGGAGTGGAAGGAGAAGAAGTGGATCGAGGTCCTTGCCCCCCCATACTTCGGAGGGCAGAAAGTGGGGGAGACCATAGCCTCGGACGAAAAAAAGGTGGTGGGCAGGGTACTGGAGGTCTCGCTGGCGGATCTCACGCAGGACATCTCGAAGGGTTACATCAAACTGAAGTTCAAGATCATGGACGTCTCGGAGGGCAAGGCTTCGACCTTCTTCTGCGGGCATGAAGCGATGTACGATTACTTCAGGAGCTTTGTTAGGAGGAGGCTTTCCAAGATTCAAAGCATCCTCACCGTCCGAACTAAGGATAATTACACTCTCAGGATCAGTTCGGTGGTTTTGACCCAGCGGAAGATTAAGAGTTCCGTGGAGAGGGCCATCAGGAAAGAGATGGTGAAGTTTATCTCCACCAGGGCGGGAGAGAGAACCTTCGACCAGTTTGTGCAGGAGATGGTTCTGGGCAAGCTGGCCATGGACATCTACAAGGAAGTGAAAAAGTACTGCCCCATCAGGAGGATAGAAATTCACAAATCCAAGCTCTTGGCACTCCCCGGTGACTAGGCTCTTCGGGACCTCGGGGGTCAGGGGGGCTTGGAAGGAAGGGATTACCCCGGATCTTTTCTTAAGACTCGGCAGGGCTCTCTCTTCCTTCCTCGGGGGAAGGGGTAAAGTCCTAGTGGGGAGGGATACCAGAACCAGCGGGGAGGCTCTTCAGGCTGCCTTGGTTTCGGGAGTTTTATCCGGGGGATGCGAAGTGCTTGAAGCCGGAGTGGTCCCCACACCCGTGCTCGCGTTCTCCACCAAGCTGCTGGGGGCCGACGCCGGGGCCATGGTAACAGCCTCCCATAACCCTCCTGAGTACAATGGGGTGAAGTTCTGGTCCGAGGAGGGAATGGCGTTCACACCAGAACAGGAGAGGGAAATCGAAAAGATCCTCCAAGAAAATCCTAGGGGGGCGGAATGGTTTAGGGTAGGTAGGGGGAGGAGGGTGGAGATTCTGTCCGCGTACTTTGAGGAAATCCTCCGACGGTTTTCGCTCCAAGAAAAATTTAAGGTGGTGGTAGATTGCGGGAACGGCGCGGCAAGCTTGGTCACGCCACTCCTGCTGAGGGAGTTAGGATGCGAGGTGGTAGCCCTCCATTCACATCCGGACGGCTTCCCGGGAAGGGGCCTCGAACCGGTTCCAGAAAATCTGGGGGAGCTGGCGGAGGAGGTGAGGAACTCCGGTGCCGATTTAGGGATCGCCCACGACGGGGATGCGGACAGGGTGGTGGCGGTGGACGAAAGGGGGAGGGTTGTGGATCAAGACAAGTTGCTAGCCTTGGTCGCTGGACAGGAGGGGGCCGGGGGGACCGTGGTTACCACCGTTGATGCCTCGAGGGTGGTCGAGAAGGTGGTCGAGGAGAAGGGGGGGAGGGTGATCAGAACCAAGGTGGGGGATGTTAATGTTGCACTAGCCTGCAGGGAAAATGAGGCCACCTTCGGCGGCGAACCCTGTGGCGCTTGGATCTTCCCTAGGATCCATTTTGCCCCCGACGGACCCTTGGGAGCAGTGGTTCTCCTGAAGATGCTCGAAGCGGGGAAACCACTCTCGGAAATGGTGGACGAGCTGCCACAGTATGTGATGCAACGTAAAAAAATACCCTGCCCAGATGCAAAAAAGGAAGCTGCCATGAAAGAGTTCATGGCGGCGGCAAAGGAAATGGGCGGAGACCTGTCGATGGTCGATGGAATTAGAGTCTCCCTTCCCGAGGGGTGGATTCTGGTGAGACCCTCTGGGACTGAGCCCCTCATTCGAATAACGGTGGAGGGGGAGAGGGAGGAGTGGGTAAGGGAATACATGCAGAGGACTGTTCGGATATTAACAACAAAGGAGGGATAAGGATGAAGGCGGTGATTCTAGCTGCGGGATTGGGTACAAGGATGCGGCCCCTCACCTTCACCAAACCCAAGTTCCTCCTGCCCGTAGGTGGAAAACCTGCTCTAGACCGGGTAATAGAGCTCCTCAGGGAAGCAGGTCTCAAGGAAATAGGGATGGTGGTGGGCTTTGGCAGAGAGCAGATCCAAGAGAGGTACAGGAATGGAAAGGAGTATGGTGTGAAGATAGAGTACCTCCTGCAGGAGGAACTCGCCGGTACGGCCGACGCGGTTGCAAAGGCCCAGCCCTTTGTGGGCGATGAGGATTTCTTAGTGATAAACGGGGATATCTTCGCAGATCAGGAGTCCTTTAACTCTTTCCTGACCTACTACGAGGAAATGAAATCAAGCCCCGGATTCGCGGGGTGCCTGACCGTGGCCGAGGTCGACCACCCGGAGCAGTTTGGCGTGATTCAGCTCGAGGACGGGAAGGTGGTGAAGGTCATTGAAAAACCCACCGAAACCAAGCTGCGCACCACCAACGCCGGGATTTATATCTTCACCAGCGAGATTTTCGAGGCTATAAAGAAAACCCCAAAGTCGGAGAGGGGCGAGTATGAGCTGACCACTTCCATTCAGAACCTCGTGGACTGGGGCAGGAAGATTTTTGCCTTTCAACTGAAGCTCTGGGGGGACTTGGGCAGGCCGTGGGACCTGCTGACGGCCAACGAATATTTCCTCAAAAAGCAGAAGGGAGAAATCCACGGCAAGATTGAGGTCGGAGCATACATCGGGGATAACGTTTACGTGGGGGAGGGAACCAGGATAAGGTCCGGCTCATACATCGAGGGTCCCACATATATTGGCAGGAACTGTGACATAGGTCCCAACTGCTTCATCCGCCCCTACACCACCATATGTGACCACGTGAGGGTGGGAAACGGGGTGGAGGTGAAAAACAGCATCATCATGGATTACACCCACATAGCTCATCTCTCATACGTGGGGGACAGCGTGATCGGAAGCTACTGCAACCTAGGGGCTGGAACAACCATCGCCAACCTGAGACTCGATGAGGAGGATGTGAAGATGGAGGTTGGGGGGGAGGTGGTGAGCACGGGCAGGAGGAAGATGGGCACCATCATCGCCGACTATGTCAAGACCGGCGTGAACTGCATGATAAATCCCGGGGTTAAGATAGGGCCGTATGCTGCGGTGGGTCCCGGGGCGGTGATCTATGAGGATGTTCCTCCGGAGACGATGATTCTCGCGAGAACCCTGACCGAAGTCAGGAAGTGGCCTAAAAGGGAGGAAAAGTCTTGAACTGGGAGCTTATAAAAAAGAAATTTCCCCACATAGCGGCCGAGCTTGGGGAACCAAGCATCAGTTTTTCCTCTGTGAGATCCGACCCAGAGGAGGCTGAGAAGGCATCGTTTGAGCCTACGGCGGTGGATTTTATAAGAAGGTGCGATACCGAGGAGCAGGCCTTGGAAATCATCGATTTTCTAGAGTCGAGAAAGGAAATCAGTCGTGATTACGCGGATAAGCTTCGAAAGCAGCTAAAGGAAAAGGGACTAAGGAGCTTTGGATCCAAAAAGGAACCGGGATATTACTTTACACACGGATTCTGATGCTTGAACTGGGCATCGTCGGAAAGCCCAACACGGGCAAGACCACCCTTTTCAATGCTCTGACCGCCTGCAACGCTCCCGTGGCCTCCTACCCCTTCACCACCATCGAGCCCAACATAGGGGTGACTTATGTGCGTGCCAAGTGCCCCTGCCTGGAGATGGGGGTGAAGTGCAACCCCCAGAACTCACGCTGTATAAATGGAATAAGGTTCGTGCCAGTCAGGGTGATCGATGTGGCGGGGCTGATCGAGGGCGCGCACCGCGGGAGGGGGCTAGGCAACAAGTTCCTAGACAGCCTCCGGATGGCGGCTGTTCTCATCCACGTGGTCGACGCTTCTGGTTCCACGGATTCAGAGGGCAGGCCCTGCGAAGCAGGAACTCACGACCCCGCTCAGGACTTGGAATTCCTAGAGAGGGAAATAGATCTCTGGCTTCAGGGGATTGTAGGCAAGGAATGGGAGAGGCTGGAGCGCAGGATGAAGAGCGAGAAGATAGATTTGGTGGGGGAACTGGCCCCGCGTCTGAGCGGGTTGGGGATAACTAAAGAGCACATAGCGGCAGCCCTAAAGGAAGCCGGCTTTGACCTGCCAAAGTTCTGCGCTGAACTCAGGAGGATCTCCAAACCCATGGTAGTCGCCGCCAACAAGATGGATATCCCAGCCAGCGAGAAAAACTTGGAGAGGTTGAAAAAAACCGGCAGAACGGTGATTCCTATAAGCGCGGAGGCGGAACTCGTTCTCAGGCGTGCATCCGAAAGGGGATTGATTGCTTACACCCCTGGCTCAGGCGACTTTCAGGTTCTTAAGCCTGAATCCCTTACGGAAGCCCAGAAGGCCGCGCTGGAGGGAGTGAGGAGGGTGCTGAAGAAGTGCGGATCCACGGGAGTGCAGGAGCTGGTGGACAAGGCCATAAGGGAGGTTCTGGGCCTAATCGTGGTTTACCCTGTGGATGACGAGAACAGGCTCACCGACAAGAAGGGAAATGTCTTGCCCGATGCCTTCTTGGTTCCGAAAGGACTCACAGCTCGCGAGTTCGCCTACAAAATCCATACCGAGCTGGGGGAGACCTTCCTTTACGCCATTAATGCAAGGACCAAGATGCGCGTGGCCGACGACTACCAACTTCAAGATGGAGACATTATAAAGGTGGTTGCCGCCAAGGGAAGGGCAGCATAGCGAGGCAACACCGCACACGTGTGCACAACTCTGGGACGAAAGGGCCGAGAAAGTCGGGAGATGAGCTGTTCCCGTGTGCGTCTGGTGTGATCCGTGGTGTCCTTCACACGCAGTATTTTCTCCTTTAAAAAAGACCTCCGCAGAAGAAACCCGATATGCACACGTTGCACAACGGAAATGGATCCTGCTCACTTGGGAACCCCGCCGGCGAGCAGGAGCAGGCGGTGGTTTATGTGCAGCTAGAGAATCTGCTCGGGGAACTGAAAGGGGGAGCTGGATCAGGTCGGCGGCTCGGTATACCTTGTGAGGAAAAATGCTCCCGTCTCTTATTGAGTTATTGAAACGTTTCGAGGGACGAGATCTCAAGTGGTTCAAGGTGGACTGCACACGTGTGCACTAATCGCCATGTTTGACCCCTGTGTGCAAAAATTAGCGAGGTGGAAGAAGCGGCCGACTGCACACGTGTGCAACAACTTCTTTCTGCTGGAATGAACCCCCTAGGAAAGCCTAAGAATGAATCCTCCATCCGCATCCACCGAAATCCTCTCACCGCTCCTGAATTGATCCACTTTCACCCCATCGACGCAGGGAATGAGGGCCAAGATGCATCCCGCGGCCACCACCACATCGGTTTTCTCGTTTACCATGGCGAGGGGCGCGACACCGTTCTTCTTCAAGGCATATATCACATAAGAGCCGACCGTCGACCCTTTCCCCCGAGGAAAGACTAGGATCTTGTCCTTGAGGCATTTTCCCTCAAGTTCGTGGTTCCTTTCCACCACTATCCCCCGGTTTGGGTCCACCCCCAAGTAAAAGTTTATGGGCTCCCTAGAAACCAGCACTTCTCCCTCCGCCTTTCCGGGGCTGATAACCCGCACCCAAATCTTCTTCACACCAAATCCTCCCTTCTTTTCAGGACGGCTCTTTCCCCCAGATAGTAAGCAGCCTTGGCGGAATCCACGCCCAGCTTTTTATATTTTTGGGATAGAGGAGAGACCACCAAACATGTATCGTGGAGCAGTATAAACTTGGATTTTCGGGCCAGCCGAAGTATGTGAGCCGGGACGAGGTTCCTAGCCACGCATAGAAAGGTCTCCATCCTAGGCTTCCTAGTACTCAGATTTCGTGCCTCCTCCCTCGAGAGATGGGGGCACCCCAAAAAGACAGCCTCTGGTTCACCTCCTCCTCCCAAACTCTCATAGACGTTGCGTATTTCTCGCGAGTCGACTTCAATTTTTTCCAGGTCCTTGATTTCTTGATTCCTCGCCTCGGGGGTCAGGGCCTCGACGTGAAACATGGGGGCTGATCCGGAGGCAGCGAGCGCCGCACCAAGTGCTTTCAGCTCGTCTCTTCCTGCCCTGAGGCCCTTAAAGAAAGGGATTTCCCCCCCCACCTCCTTGCCCGCCTTATATCCCAAGGCACTGTAATCCGAGATCGAGTTAAGTTCTGCGGTTACCTTAACCACTACTCCTGCCCTTCTCCCCTCATCTTTGTGGAGTCCAAAATTTGGGGTAACGCCTGCTATGGCTGCAGCCAAGGCAGAGAGCGCACCCTCCCTGTTGGTGCGCGCGCCCAGAACCGAATTGGCATAGCAAACTGCTGAAGATTCGGCCCAAGATAGATGCTCCTGCCGTCTAGGCTCGCGGAGATAGTAGGGGGTGCAGGTGAGACTAGTAGTGGCGCCCATTTTCCGCAGGGCCCTCAGAACCCTGAGCTGCTTCCGGGCAAACCTTTCATCTATCCCAAGCTTCCTCCACCGGCGGACATCCATCCCGCAGGGATTGAGGGTGGTTTTCACCCTAAATTTTGCCTCGCTCGATAGATCTTCCAGAAATTGTAAGCCCGGTTCCCCAATCGACTGGTAGGAAACCCCCGACAAGTGTGCTGAGCTTATGGGAATCAACCTCTCTGCCCCAAAGGCCTCGCCCAGCCTGACCAGCAGCCTGTAGCACTTCTGCATGGCCTCCCCCTGCTCCCCGTCCAGAATACGCTCCTCTCTCTTGGTGAGATAAAGAGCCATCACAATTTACACCAGACATTTAGCTGTGCACACGTGTGCATGCCGGAAGGTTCAAACGCGCGCCTTCAGGAACTTTTCCCTTCTCTCCAAAGGTATGGTCAGATCAAACCCCACCTTGCTGGTTACCCCGTTCTCGCTTGCGGAGGGGTCGAGTGAGGAGCCAGGTTCCTCCCTAATGATGATATTCTTCTTGGCCTGAAATCTCGTGGCCATCGCCCATTCCACCTCCTCCGGCTTTTCAATGTCTATGTCCTCGTCCACCACCCAAGCGTGCTTTAAAGAGGGGTGGGCACGAAAAGCTGCCTCCAGGGCCTTCACCCCGTCATCTGGGTTCTCCTTCTTTATCTTTATGAGGCAGTGGAGCCAGTATCTCCCCCCTGGCGTTAATCTCGCCTCTAGACACCTGCAGACCTTGCTCACTTCTCTGTATATCGCAACCTCCCTCGGAAATCCCATCAGAATGGCATGCTCGTTCCCACCCGGAAGAATGGCCTGATAGATTGGGTTCGGTTTAGTAAAGATTTTCTTTATCCTAAAAACCCTCTCCATCCTGACTTCATCTAGGAGCCCCATTAGATCCAAGAAGGGGCCCTCGGGGTGCCTCTCCTCCGTTACCTCGGCCAGCATGATGATCTCAGAGGGTGGAACCAAGTGTTCCTCAATCTTCAGGAGTGGAGTTTTGGATAGGGTGTTCGCCATGGCGAGCTCGCTCTTGCTAAGCTCCACCGAAATCGCGGCGGCTAGGGCAACGGAAGGTGGAGCGCCCACACAGATGGCAACCTCCTTCGTGCCCTCCTGGATAAATCTCTCCAAATGTCTGGGGGCTATCCTAACCGCCACCCTCTGCTTGTCGAGAACCATCATTCTGTGATAGGAGGCATTCATCCCCAACCGCTTGTGCGAGGCCACCACAATGCTCGCCGTCAGGTAGGGTCCACCTTCACACCGGTAGTGCCTGAGGATGGGAAGCTTCGAGAGATCGGGATCCAGCTCTTTATATCCCTTCATCTTCTGAACCTGAGGCTCCCTAGGATGTTCTATGGCTTGGAGGACCAAATCCCCCAACTTTTCCCTTCGCACGCCGAAGGCCATGGCCAGCAACTCGCGGGAGGAATAGAGATTCCCCACGACCGGCATGGAGAATCCCTTGACGTTTTGAAACAGCACCGGCTTTCCTTCGTTCCTCCGCAAGATGGAGGCGATCTCGAACTTGGTGCTGGCGGGCTCCCGGTATTTCAAGAGTAGTCCGCGTTTCTCCAGTTTCTGCAAGAATTTCCTCAAGTTAACCGCAGCCCCCTCCCTCCCAGCCGGACGGGGAAAGCATCAGCACTAGTGCTCCGAAGGGCTTCGAGCACCCGCTTTTCGTTTCTCCCCACCAATGCCAGCATACACCCTCCCCCGCCCGCCCCCGTAATCTTGGCGCCGCAAGCTCCAGCTTCACGAGCGGCAACCACCATCCTTTCTATCCGGGGGGGAACGATTTTAAGGGAGGAAAGAAGCGAATGGTTGAGGTCCATGAGAACCCCCGTTTTCCCTAGGTTTCTTTCCCTCAAGCACACGGCCCCCTGCCTTGCGATTTCGCCTATAAAGTCAAAAATCAGCTCCGCCAGCTCTTGCCTTTCCTCCCTAAGCCTGCGCACCTTCTCCACCAGCCTTCTTGTGCTGGAAGGGATGCCACTCCACCCTATCACCGCACGCAACCTCGGCCCTTCCACCCTCTCTGCTCTCCCCCCCTCCAGCATGAGGAACCCCCCACGCACGGCGGCCGAGACACCCGCCCTGCTGGCCAGACCCTGAACCGCCAGCTCCGCCCTGAAGGAGAGGTCTACTATCTCTTCCCCCGAAAGTTTCAGCCCCATCACCCTTGAGACCGCCCCCACGGTCGCCGCACAGACGGCCGAGGAGGTGCCTAGACCCGACGCCGCCGGCAGTTGCGACCTTATTTTTATGCCGATTCCCTCCTCCCTCCCAGCATACTGAAACACTTGCTTCACGGCTTCAACCACGTACTGTAGCTTCCCCTTTGTGGGCAGGGCAGAAATTTTGGTGGTGAGCGAGCCCAGATGAGAGGTTATACTCAGAACCTTTTCTCTTTTTGACTCTGCGGAGACCTCAATCATGCGGTCGATAGAAGCCACCAAGGCTGGGCGCCCGTACACCACCGCGTGCTCCCCAAACAGAAAGACCGAACCGGGTGCTGAAGCCCTCGGCATCTTCTTTTACGGGAACGATGGTATAATGAAGCTCCTTACGGCAAATACAGGTAGCTATCCGAAAATCGGTAGCTCTCCAGAAAAACAGCAACACAGGGAAGCGTACGCGAGGTGGGAGAGGGGGGAGCTGACGGACGAGGAGTTCGAGAGAATCCAAAGAGAGGTGATCAGGGAGGTCATCGAGGAGCAGGTGAAGGCCGGTCTGGACATGGTCACGGATGGGCAGATAAGGTGGGTGGACCCTATCTCCCATTTCACCAGGCGCCTTGGGGGATGTAGGCTCAATGGTCTGCTCCGCTATTTCGATACCAACTTCTACTTCAGGCAGCCGGTGATAGAGGACAAGCCTGTAGTCATGGAACCCGTCGCCAGAGCCGAATATATAATCGCCAAGCGCCTCTCCCCGGTGACGGTGAAACAGGTGATAACCGGCCCCTACACACTCGCCAAGCTATCCATCAACAAGGCCGGCGTGGACTTTCACACCTTGTTGAAGTGGTTCGCCGAAGTGGTGGCGCAGGAAATCCATGCCCTCTCGCGTTTGGGCAGATGTTTTATTCAAATAGATGAACCAGCCATCTTGAAACACCCAGAGGAGCTGAACCTTTTTGAAGAGGCCATCAACGAAATCTGTGCGGAGAAGCGCAGGTCCAAAATATACCTATACACCTATTTTGGTGACGTCTCCCCCTTCCTTGACGCTTTCGAGAAATTACCCGTAGATGGGGTCGGGTTAGATTTCACCTACAGCCCTAAATTGGCCTCCATCCTAGCGCAGCGGGGATTCAGAAAAGAGGCAGTGGGTTTAGGGCTCATCGACGGAAGAAACACTCGTCTAGAAAGTTCGAGGGAGGTTCTCCCCCTACTCAAGAGAGCGCTTTCCGGCGTGGAGGCGGATATACTTTATCTCAATCCCTCCTGCGGGCTGGAGTTCCTGCCGAGGGAGGTGGCATTTCAGAAGCTGAGGCGCATGGTAGAAATAGCAAGAATGGCCCGGCAGAAAATTCTATGAGACTGAAGCTCCCCCTCCTTCCCACGACCGCTGTAGGAAGCTTCCCCAAACCTGCCCCTCTCGTCAAGGCTAGAAAAAAGGGAGCTAGGAAAAACCTCGAACGATTGGAAAGGGAAGCGACCGAAAAATGGATTCGCCTTCAGGAGGAGATAGGCTTGGATGTTCTGGTGGATGGGGAGTTCTACCGGGGGGATATGGTTGCCTTCTTCGCCGAGCTTTTGGAAGGATTCAAGATGGGAGGGCTGGTCAGGAGTTACGGAAACCGGTACTATCGCAAGCCCATCATCGTGGGAGAGGTGAGATACAGAGGACCCATAACGGTGAAGTGGTGGAAATTCGCTCAGAGCCTCACCCAGAAACCCGTAAAAGGAGTCCTGACAGGGCCCTACACCATGATGGACTGGTCCTTCAACGAGTATTACCCGGACAGGGAGCAGGCCTGCCTCTCTCTAGCCAAGGAGCTAAGGAAGGAGGTGAGAAATCTGAGCAGGGCTGGGGCCAAGATCATACAGATTGACGAGCCGGCCCTCTCGGCAAGACCCGAGGAGCTGCCCATGGCCACGCGTGCCCTCAAAATTCTCACCCAAGGAATTGACGCCTACTTCATCTGCCACATCTGCTACGGTGCCTTCGAGTTCATCTACCCGCAGATGCTCCATCTTCCCGTCCATAACTTCGACCTGGAGATGTCCAACAGCAACCTAGATTTGGTGGAACTCTTCCGTAGGCACCCCTTTACCAAGGATCTCTCTTTCGGCGTGATAGACGTTCATTCCCATGTGGTTGAGAGCGTGGAGCAGGTGAAGGAGAGGATCCAGAAGGCACTGGAAGTTCTGAATCCCCGGCAACTGTGGATAGACCCGGACTGTGGGCTGAAAACGCGGACGGAGGAAGAGGCGGTGGCAAAGCTCAGGACGATGGTGGAGGCCACGAAACAGGTAAGGGCCACCTTGACATGAGGTGGGAGGTTTGGGAGCCGTGGTATGCGGAAATCTGCAAGAGGTTGGGGCTGAACCCCTCCGCCGACCTAGAGGCGGCCCGCGTGCTCAACGACCTTCTCCCCCAGCCGGAACTTGAGAAACTGATGGAGATAGTAGAAAACAGGGAGTGTGCGGTGTTCGGGGCGGGTCCTTCTCTGGAAGAGGCTCTCTCTAAATTTGGCGAAAAGGTGCAGGGAAAAGTTTGGATTGCCGCCGACGGTGCAACCTCAGCTGTGTTGAAATATCGGTTGCCGGACGTGATAGTAACGGATTTGGATGGAAAGATTGAGGACCAACTCAAAGCCTGGTCCTTGGGCTCCTGGCTTGTTGTCCACGCGCACGGGGATAACCTTCCCCAACTAAAGAAGGTGATCCCGAAAATTCATTCCCGGGTGATTGGCACCACTCAGGTTAGACCCTTCGGCAAACTCTTCAACTTCGGAGGCTTCACGGATGGCGACCGGTCCGCGTTTCTAGCGTATGCTCTGGGGGCGAGGGCCATCTACTTGGTGGGAATGGACTGGCAGGGGGAAATAGGGAAATACTCCGGCAAAAAGGATCCCGCCAAGAAAAGAGCCAAGCTGCAGATCTGCGGGGAGCTGTTGGAATGGCTCAAACAGCTGGGGGCAAATCTCATCGACCTCACAAACCCGCCCGAGAGCTGAGCGTCGACAGGTAGTTAATAAATCGAGAACCAGTTGTTGATGGGTGAAATAAGCTGGTTGGCTCTCAAAGGGGGGGTCATGGTGGTTTGGTTTGTGATCGCTTATCTTATAACTTTCTACTTCATAAGGAAAAAAGTCAGAAATGTGCCCCTCGCCACTTTCCTCCCCGCGGTTGTAGCCTTTTTGATGGTAGTTCCCTTCTACGGTGGGAGGTTGAGAAACTGGATTCAGGAGGCGGAACAGCTCTGGAGGGAGGTTGTCCGTCCCGAACTTTTCCACCTCCTCCTAGGGATATGTCTGGGCCTGGGAATGGTGGCGGTGGGTGCCCTCCTCTCCAAGAAGGCGAGACTGGGAACTTGGGGGTGGGAGGCCGGGATAGATCCCTACCGCTTCAGAGCGGCGGGGCAGTTCATGGCCATGTTGCTGCTGCTGTACTTTGTGGAGGTGACGGGGCTCAATCTCTCTTTCCTCTTCCTTATGGCCCTAGTGGCAGCCCTCGTCGTCAGCGAGTTTTTCAAGTCCTTCTACTCCCC
This sequence comes from Hadarchaeota archaeon (SeqCode), assembly GCA_964632175.1. Classification (GTDB taxonomy): domain Archaea; phylum Hadarchaeota; class Hadarchaeia; order Hadarchaeales; family JAWBSP01; genus JAWBSP01. The sequence goes on along the minus strand of CAZWBJ010000007.1, from coordinate 29,005 downwards.
CAATTCCGCCGAACCTACAAGACCCGCGAGTAAACTGCGCAGGATTTCCTACTGGTGGACTGGCACGGCCGGCCCGGGGGAGAAATTTTACTTCCCCTCCCTTTTCTGCCTCACCGGTCTCCTAGTGGTCTTCCTCTGGTTGCCCGCTTATCTCCGCCCCTCCCTCCTCCTGCTGGCCCTTTCGGATCCGGTTGCCACATGGGTGGGGACCAAGTTTGGAAAGAGAAAACTTGCCTGGGGGAAGAGCCTAGAAGGGTCGCTGTGCTTCTTTGCCGTGGCCTTCCTCTGCCTCTTCCTTCTCTGCTCCTACCCCCTCGTGCTCTCCGCGGTCACGGCCCTGTTGGTGGCTCTTGTGGAATCCGTAGGTAGGAGGGGGGTGGATAACTTGACGATCCCGCTGGCTACCTCACTCTTCCTTAGATTCCTCCCCCTCTGAACCGGCGCTGTCCCCCGCCTCGCCCGCCTCCCCCTTTTCCTCTCCCGTCCCGCCCGCCTCTCCGCTTACTTCCTTCTGTTCCTCCCCGCTCGTGAGTTCTAAGTAAAGCTTCTCGAGCTCCTCTTCCTTCCGTTTGGCTTCCTCCTTGCTAGGTCGCGGTACCTCCAGCTTCACCCCTTCCGCCCTCATCTCCCTGATCTGCCTCCAAGTCCTCGCCGCCTTCATAAGTTGCCTCGCCTTAAGCGTCTTGGATCCGGTTTTCTTGGTCATCCTTCTACCTCCACTGCTCTTCCTTTTTCCATTAACCAGTACTCCGCCTCCTTCTTCACCTCCCTCCAGTAAACGTTGAATCCGTCTAGGCTGAGGTGGTAAACTCTACTTCCTTCGATCCTCCTGACCCCCACCATTCCTTTTTCTCTCAGGGGTCTCAACAGAAGATAGAAGTGCTTCCTTCCCCCGGGGCGCGTGAGGTCGATGGAGAGGGCTTGGCAAATCTCCTCCTTGGTCTTGGGTCCCTCCCGTAGAAGCCGGAGAACGGCAAGCCCCTGCGGTTTCATCCTAGAGGTTTTGGGATGGTTTCCGTAAGCAAGGTCTAACAACCTCTCGGGCCCTCTCCCTTCCATACTTTTCAAAAGTATATTTTCCCTTATTTAAAGGTTTCCCCCTCCGTTCGGGGAAGCTTTATAAGTAATTTCGCTCCCTACAAAGGGTAATTTTCCCTCCCAATGGTTTTCCTCGGCGGATTCTTTTACTACTTTTCAAACGGTAATTAGCCCAAAAGATCCCCCTCCTTCGCTCTCTTTCCCTCTAAAAGCACAGGAATGATTTTGGGTAAGGCACCGTTTAAGAGTAATATGCGAATAAACGCATTAATCTTAAAACATATTATTTTTTTTACATTCTTTTTAAAACAAATATGCTTTAAAACATGTTTTTGCTATAGGATGATGGAGATAGAGGGAAAGCCAGCGGATGTCCTATTAGATCTTTATCGATCGGGCACCTCAAACGTGACCGAGATAGCGAGGCGGACTTCGAGCACCTATGCCCATACGGTAAGAGTTGTCAACAGGCTGGAGAAAATGGGGGTGGTGAGATTCGAGAGGAAGGGCAGGACGAAACTGGTGGGACTAACTGAGGTGGGGAGAAAAATCGGGGAGCACCTGGATGAGATCGAGGCCTTGGTGAAGATCGCGAGGCTGGGTGCGGAAGTTGAGGCCCTTTACGCGAGAGAGGTGAAGGGAAAGCTGCGCGAGGAGATGGATCAGCGGAAGGTGACCGAGGAGCTCGCCAGGATTTCCAAGCAACTTGAGCCCCTGCAGTCGAAGGAGAAGATGCTGGAACCCATCCTCAGACTCCGGGCTAGGATGGAGGAGATTGAAAGGGAGGTAAAGGGGCTGGTGCTGGGTTGAACGTCCAGATTTTCCCAGCATGCGTAGCCGCGACGGTGGCATTGATCGCCAGCTACTGGGATCTCTTCAAAGGGAGGATCATCCCCGACAAGCTGACCCTCCCCTCGATTTTCGGCGGGGTGATTTTCTACGTACTTTGGGGTCTGGTGAAGGGGGATCCCCTCATCTCTCTCTACGGTGGTTTCGGTGCCCTTTTTTCTTTTGCTCTGGCCTACCTCCTCTGGCTCACCGGCGGCTGGGCGGGGGGGGACGTGAAGCTCTTCACCGCCTTCGGCGCCTGGCTTCCCGTTTACTCCCCCCCCTTCTTCCAGCCCCTCTTCGGCGATTACCCGTTTTTCCCGCTGAGTATCCTCTTTAACAGTGCTATCCTTTCCCTCCCGGTGGTCCTCATCTTTAGCCTGATCCGGAAACTGCAGGGCAAAGGTGCCTTCTATGAGGAGGTGAAGATTACAGAGCTCCAAGAGGGTGCCATCCCCGCGGAACTCATCTACCTGAGGGGCGGGGAAATCAGAAGGGAGAAGGCACCGCTTTTCATGCGGGAAAAATGGGACAGGCTCCTAGCTCATCCCCGGAGGGCTGCGGGCCTGAGCGAGGAACAGGTTAGGGAGCTAAAAAGGCTAGTTTCGGAGGGGAAACTAGAGGACAGAATAAAGATAAAGAGGGGGATACCTTTTGGACCGTTCTTGGCAGCAGGCCTGTTCGTAGGCTTAGTGCTGGGTGATCTCTATTCACTCCTTTTTGGATACTTGGTGTGAATGCGAGGAGTAGCACGTCAAAACTTCGATTAGGACTAAGATGTAGCTGCAATGCTTTCCGGCTCTCCAGGGAGATAGGGGAGGTTCCAAACCTAGTTTCGTTCAGCGAAGCCCCTAGACCACATCAACGGCTAGTTACCCCACACCGGGAAAAACTGTAACTCATAGTTAAAAAAATTAAAAGTTGAATTAAATACTCAACTGTCAGTAATCCAATGGGCAAATCTATAGCTGAAATAAATGAACGAATTCGGAAAGGCGACGCAGTAGTTCTAACAGCTGAAGAGATGGTTGAGTTCGTCCGGGAAAAAGGAGTGGCCCAAGCTGCCAAAGAGGTGGACGTGGTCACGACCGGAACCTTCGGGCCGATGTGTAGCTCCGGTGCGTTTCTCAACTTTGGTCATGCCGATCCTCCCATCAAGCTTGGAGGGGGAGAGATCTACCTCAATGACGTTCCCGCCTACGCTGGATTAGCTGCAGTCGACACGTACATCGGCGCGACCTCGATGTCTAGGAGCAGGGGTATGGAGTATGGTGGCGGGCACGTCATCGAGGACTTGGTCCGTGGCAAAGAAATTGAACTCCGGGGTTTGGCGTATGGTACTGATTGCTATCCCCGCAAGGAGATAGAAACCACAATTACCATCCACGACATAAACCAAGCTGTGCTCTATAACCCGCGCAACGCTTATCAGCGCTATAACGCGGCAACAAACTCGAGAGACGAAACAATTTATACATACATGGGAACGTTGCTGCCGAATTTTGGTAACGTGACCTTTTGTGGTGCGGGTGTGCTCAGCCCTCTCGGAAAAGATCCAAATTATCGGACCATCGGGATCGGGACACGGATATTTCTTGGAGGTGCGCAGGGTTACATCGTCTGGGAGGGTACCCAGCACAATCCTAAGGAAGGCCTGGGTACGATCGCAGTCGTAGGTGATCTTAAACAAATGAGCGCGAGATACCTCCGGGGGTGCACAATTCACAAGTACGGTACATCGCTCTATGTGGGGTTGGGAATTCCGATCCCAATACTCGATGAGGAAATCGCTCGCACAACCGCATTGGACGAAAGTCAAATTAAAACCAAGATCATTGACTATGGCGTTCCGAGAAGGGACAGGCCCGTGGTTCGGGAAGTCACATATGCTGAACTGAGGTCCGGCAAGGTTGAAATAGCCGGAAAGGAGGTCCCGACAAGTTCCTTAAGTAGCTTTAAGGTCTCCAGGGAAATAGCGGAAACTCTAAAAAGGTGGATAGAAAAAGGGGAGTTCTTCCTTTCCGAACCCCTTCAAAATCTTCCGGTTGATAGAATTTTCAAACCTATGAGGCAAATCGCACCCACGCCACTGGTCAAGGAAATAATGACCAAGGAAGTGATCACGGCCAAGCCGGACTGTTTAATCACCGAAGCCGCCAAGATACTGGCTGAGAAGAACGTGGACCACCTGCCAATCGTAGATGAGCACAACCGACTCGTCGGTATAGTAACATCTTGGGACATCGCCACCTCTGTCGGCACGGGAAAGAAAAAACTTTCGGAGATCATGACGCGGAAAGTCATCACGGCTTATGAGGATGAGCCGGTGGATACGGTGGCGAGGAGGCTTGAAGCCCACCGTATATCCGGCATGCCCGTGGTTAACGAGCGTGGGGAGCTCAGAGGGATAGTGACAACCGATGACCTCGCAAAGCTCTGGGGGAAAAGAAGATGAAGAAGCTACTCCTGAAGTACTCGCCTGAAAAGGCAGGAGAGCCGATTTTGGCGGGGGTGATCAAGGAAACGGGTGTGTTGGTAAACATTCTATACGCAGACATTAGCGCAAAGGGTGGAGAAATCTTGGTGGCCATCGATGCCCCAGAGCAGGATCTCTCGAAGGTGATCGAATCCCTCAAGAGGAAAGGAGTTGAAGTCGAGGAGATGAGACGCAAGCTTAACCTGGATAGAGAATCCTGCATGGACTGTGGAGCTTGTGTTTCGCTTTGTCCGACCAGAGCCCTACACCTGACTGCTGACTACTCTCTCCAACTGGATGAAGACAAATGCGTCTACTGCGAGCTCTGCATTTCGGCGTGTCCTGTGCGTGCATTAAAAGTCAGTAAATTCGAGGCGATATCTTGATCTGCTTTCGATGGGTGTTGAGGGAAACTAATCTTCTCATAAAGAGCGATGAAAGGAGGGCGATAGATGTGGCCACCAGAGCGGCCCTGAGAGCTAGACAACAAATTGAGCAATTTGTATCCAGATATCCTGAGTTCAGGTATTCGCTCGAACCACTACGTTTGAAATCGGATGAATGTCCAAGGGTTATCGAGCTGATGCTCAAGGCGGGAGAAATAGCTGATGTTGGTCCCTTCGCCGCTGTAGCAGGTGCAATATCTCAGGTGGCTTCGGAGGCTGCAACGGAAGCTGGAGCAAGAAACATTTTAGTCGAGAACGGTGGCGATATTTCGATAAACGGAAACCAGCAATTTGTTGTCGGTATTTACGCGGGGAGATCAAAGCTTTCGGGAAGGATAGGCTTCCTGCTCGGCGGGGAAGACTTGCCAGCGGGTATTTGCACGAGTTCCGGAACGGTTGGTCATTCGATCAGTTTCGGCGATGCGGATGCTGTGGTCGTGGTCGCGGACGAGGCTTCAATTGCGGATGCCGCCGCAACATCTATAGCAAATGAGGTTAAAGGAAAGGATATTGAGCTGTCTATCAAGCGCGGCCTAGACAGGGCTGATGATATTTCCGAGATTCGGGGATGCTTGATTTTCCGCGAAGACAGGGTGGGGTTGACGGGTAAATTGCCACGATTCATTTTCACCCAGAAGGCAGAGGTAGAAAAAATGCTGGGTCTCGTTACTTCCCAACAAGTAAAGGAATCGTACAGCGTTTTTGCTGAAAGTTGTCTCAGATGAACCCCAGCTACGAGCAGCTGTTTGCCGTCAATTGGGGGCTATTGAGCGAGGATGAAATCAAGAAGATAAGAAACACAAGGGTGTTCGTTTGTGGTTGCGGCGGAGTTGGAGGATCGGTTTCTATCATCCTAGCTAGAACTGGTGTGGAACACTTCACGCTGGCCGATCCCGAAGATTACGAACCCTCCAACACAAACAGGCAGATCGCGTGCTTTGCGGATACTCTGGGCAAAAATAAGGCTGAGGTCATAGCGAGCGAAATCCGGAGGATAAACCCTGGAGTTGAGGTTCGGGCATTGAAGAAACTTAGCCCACGCGGTGTTACAAAAATCGTAAAGGAAGCGGATGTTGTGATACCAGCCGCCGATGATTTCGCCTGGAGCATCGTGGTGGCCAGAAAGGCCGCAGAGAGCGGGAAACCGGTGGTTATCGGCTATCCCACCGGACTGCTTGGAAGAGTGACGGTGATTCCACCCGGCAAGCAGGTGGAAAGGTACTTTGGGCTACCCCCCGGACTCCCTTACAGGTTACTGAGGAGGCTGATCAACTCCTCCCGCCTCCGCAGGCGTTTCAGAGCTCAGCTGGAATTTTATAAGAAAGAAGGGCACTGGAGGGAGGACTGGTTTGAGCGTTTTCTCCGGGGGGAAGTTTCTCTTCCCCAAATATGTCCGGTAGTCTGGTTGACGGCTTCTTTAGTTGCACTTGAAGTCATAAAGCTTGTAACGGGGAGATTCAAAACTGTTGAGGCCCCAGCACATTGGTATGTTACACCAACGGGTATTTCCATAAAAAATTTTGAGCCTCCCCAAATTCAATGGCGTAAATTTATAGGGCTCTAGCAAAGTTGTGATTTCTTTACTTGATTTCGCGAGTTTTTCGCTGATGATTTTTTTGAGCCGGGGCCCCGACGGTTATCTAGTTCATCAGACTCCAACGCGATCACGTCACACTCCGTGCACCAAGTCTTTCATTACCGCTCTGTCCTGCGGTGAGTGGTTTTTCTTCCTTACCTCGCAGGAGAACCGCGGAGAGCCGTTCGAGCGTTGAAGCCCTTGGATCGGCTTCACCGGCTTCAATTTTTGCCACGTACGCTTGAGTTATCCCGGCGAGCTTTGCCAGTTGGGCTTGGGTCAAACCCATTTTTATTCTCAACGATTTGATTTCAGAGGGGTGAAGCAATCTCATATGTTAGTTCGCAAATTGGATTAAACCGGTTTCCCCTACTACCTATTATAACATTGTTAAGTTTCAATGAGTGGTCGAATGAGAGTGCCGCGATATGCGAGGTATGTGGAAAGAGCACATCAGATGCGCCTCAGAGAGTGTGGGAAGTGTGCCTAGGGCTTTTCATTTCACTCATTTTCTTTAATCGCGTGTGGCCCTCCCGGAAAGTTCGAGCATGCGCTCAATAGTTACACGAGCACGCTCGGCAATATGTTCCGGGACCCTTACCACATGCCTTTCGTCCCGCAATGCTAGATAAATCTTTTCAAGCGTGTGCTTTTTCATCTGCTGGCAAATTGCGGAGTCGAGAGCGGGGATGAACTCTTTGTTGGGGTTTTCCCTCCTCAGCCGTTCGATCAAACCGACCTCTGTCGCGATGATGAACCGCTTGGCGGGTGATGCCTTCGAGCGGAGCACCATTTGGCTCGTGCTGCAGATGTGCGTTGCCAGTTGTTGAACTTCTGGGTCACATTCCGGATGGACGAGCACCTCCGCATCAGGGTATTTTGCCTTCAAGAGAGCAACGTCGGCCGGCGAGAACATCTTGTGAACGTAACAATATCCGTTCTCGGGGATTGGGATGATCCGTTTATCGGAGCGCCGTTGCACAAACCAAGCCAGGTTCCTATCTGGACCAAACAACACGACATCCTCATCGAGCGCGTTCACTATCTGTGGCGAGTTCGCCGAAGTACAGGCAACATCCGACTCCGCCTTGGCCTCAGCCAGCGTGTTAACGTAGAGAACCACAGCTGCCTTGGGGTATTTCTTCCTGGCCTCAAGCACGACCTGCGCGGGGAGCTGGGCGGCCATCGGGCATCGGGCTTCCGGATCAGGTATCACCACGGTTTTATCCGGGTTCAGCATCGCTGCCATTTCTGCCATGAAGTCAACCCCGGCGAAAACGACCAGATCCGCTTCAACCTTTGCAGAGGCCCTGGCCAGCTCCAGCGAGTCCCCCAAGAAATCGGCTACCAGCTGTATCTCCGGGCGCTGGTAGTTGTGTGCGAGGATCACGGCATTTTTCTCCTTTTTCAGCCTGGCAATTTTTTCGGTCAACTCTGCTGTATCCATTTAGAAAAATCTAATCCCGAGATTAGTACCTTTAGTGAAAGGTACGGGATCGGCGGCTCAACCCGACATCTTTTCACGGTTTGATGTTTCTGAAGGATTCCGCTAACGGATGGCCTTTTGAAGTCAACGAGAAGGCTTTTTCCCAACCAAACGGGGCCTTATTGACGGAATAACCAGCCTCTCTCAGTCTTTTGGAGAGATCCTTGACCTTTTTCATCAACAGAAATGTGCGCTTCTTGAAAATTTGGATATACCCTTATCCGATGGAGATGAAATCTTAATCCTCCCTACAGTAAGTTTTGATGTCGCTGACGAAAGAGGAGTTGGAGAGATATTCGAGGCAAATAGTCATGAAAGAGATCTCCGTGGCTTGGAACATGTTGGCTAAAGGTGTTGAAGGAGAAAAACAAGCGTTGCAAATTTATGATGCGATTCCGCGAATTCTAGAATACCCCACGCAGTAAGATGCTCCACGCACAAAAAATCAGGATGGATTTTCCGATCCTTAGCTCGGGAATTATTTATTTGGATAATGCGTCGAGCAGCCTGACGCCCGAACCCGTAATCAGCAAGATGTTGGAATTCTACCGCGAGTACAGGACGAACGTGGAGCGAGGAGTCCACAGGTTATCGCGGAAAGCCAGCGAGGAGCTAGACGCCGCGCGTGCCGAGGTCAGCAGATTGATAAACGCGAAATCCAAGGCCGAAGTTATATTCACGAGAAATACCACCGAGAGCATAAACATCGTGGCCAATGGAATAAAGTGGAAGAAGGGCGACAAAGTTGTCACAACGCTTCTAGAACACCACTCGAACCTCATCGTTTGGCAAAGGTTGAGGAGGCTGGGTGTCGAGCTGGAGGTCGTCAAACCGAATCGGGAGGGGCTGTTCGACATCCGAGATTTCGAGAAGGCGATAGACGATAAAACCAGATTGGTGGCGCTCGCCCATGTTTCAAACGTCCTGGGAGTCATCCTGCCGGTCGAAGAGGTGGCAAAAATTGCGCAGGAGCATGGCGCCGAGATACTGGTGGACGGGGCTCAGTCTGTTCCGCACATGGGTGTAGATGTCGGAAAACTTGGATGTACTTATCTGGCCTTCTCAGGTCACAAGATGTTGGGCCCCACCGGGGTCGGGGTGCTGTATGTAAAGGAGAAAGCACTTGACACACTGGAACCACTCTGCATAGGTGGAGGAACCATAGAAGAGGTTACCTCCGACGATTATAAATTGGGTGAACCACCGGCGAGGTTTGAAGCGGGGACACCTCCGATCGCAGAAGCCATCGGGTTGGGTGAGGCCGCGAGGTATCTAACCAGAATAGGGTTCGATTCCATTGTGGAGCATGAAAGGGCGCTCATCAAAAGTGTATACTGGGGGCTGAAGGACATTCAGGGTGTGGAAGTTTACGGTCCGGATGTGAACAGGAGGAGCGGCATAATTTCGTTCAACGTGAAGGGGATGGATCCCCACACCGTGGCCACCATTTTGGATGAATCAGCCAACATCATGGTCAGGTCCGGACACCACTGCGCGATGCCCCTGCACAGGGAACTGCTGAAAAGACCGGAAGGTTCCGTTAGGGCATCGGTATACATCTACAACACCCAGGAGGAAATGGAGAAACTGGTCGAAACCGTTGCGGAAATCGTGAAAACCCTACTGTAAGGAATCTGCGAATTGTATTAGAGCTTCCCTCGATTTGCGACCTTTGTTATCCTCGTTAACCGAAAGCCTTAAATATCTTTATAACAGCTAAATGAGCCGGGATGGCCGAGGAGTTAGGCGGTGGGCTGCAGACCCGCTTTACGCCGGTGCAAATCCGGCTCCCGGCTCCTAACTCTAAAAATGGAAAGGAGGGTAACTGATGAAAGAGTCCCGTAGAGGTGAGAAAGCTGTTGAGGAAACCTTTAGAGCGCTGTTCGCTTTGACCGACCTCAGACAAATTTTCAGAGATACGAAGCCTACTTACGAACTCGACGAAGAGCAGAGGGGAAAGGTTAAAAAAATCTTGGAAACAGTCAAGGAAAGTCTAAAAATCATCGAAAAGGAGCTGTTGGGGGATGTACATCCTTAAAGATATCGAAATCCGAGCTAGGGAGGAGCTCTTCATAAATATTCATCCCATCCAAGCCGGCGGCAGACTTACACCGGAGGCCATGAAAGCTCTGATCGCATATGGAGATGGCTATTCGGTCTGCGATTGGTGCAGGGAACCGTTTAGGCTCGATAAAATCAAGAGGCCACCCATAGAGGAATTCCACGCTGAGCTGGCAAAGTTCGTGGGGATGGATGAGGTCAGGGTTGTGCCAGGGGCGAGGAGGGGATTTCAAGCCGTGGTCTCATCGCTCGTTAAGCCTGGCGATTCGGTTATTCTCTCCTCTCTGGCTCATTACACGGAATTCCTAGCGGTTGAGGATGCCGGCGCTGTTGCTAGGGAGGTGCCCCTCAACCGAAACAACGTCATCACGGCGGAAGCCACAGCGGAAAAAATAGAAAAGGTGAAGAAGGAAACGGGCAAACTTCCGGCCTTGATAATGATAGACCACTTTGATTACATGCTGGGAAATGAACACGATGTACGCGGGATTGCTAAAGTAGCTAGGGACTACGGTATCCCGCTTCTATGTAACAGCGCTTATTCCTTGGGTGTGATGCCCGTAAACGGAAAGGAAATGGGTGTCGACTTTCTAGTGGGGTCCGGGCATAAAAGCTTTGCTTCGCCTGCACCTTCCGGAATTCTGGCCTGCACGAAAGAATGGGCGGATAAGGTTTTCAGGACAACTCAAATGGTCGGGGATGTGACGGGGAGGAAGTTCGGCATCAAAGAAGTGGAGATGCTTGGTTGCACCTTGATGGGTGCAAACATCATCGCCATGATGGCAAGCTTCCCAGCAGTGAAGGAGAGGGTCAAAAGGTGGGACGAGGAGCTCAAGAAAATTAATTACTTCTTGGAGGAGTTCTTGAAAATCAAGGGAAACAAGGTACTCAGCGAAATGCCGAGAAAACATACACTAACAAAAGTAGACACAACGCAGAGTTTTGACCTGATTGCACGAAAGCATAAGAGGAAGGGATTTTTCCTCAGCGATGAACTGAAGGAAAGAAGGATAGTCGGCGAGTTCCCCGGGGCCACCAAGAGGTGGAGGCTGAATACCTATGGGCTGACCTGGAAGCAGATAAAATACCTCTCGGAGGCATTCCAAGATATAGCCAGAAAGTATGGGATAGAAGTTACTGAGAAAAGTTGAGGAACTCATGCCGACGTTGGGATAGAGAAAAAGGTTGAGGTAAATCACTCGCTCAAAGCCGATTCATTTGGCTTGGCGTTCGGTCTTTCCTTTTAGTAGGGCTTTTCATTTCACTCTTTTCTTTCAATCGCGCGCGGCCGGTCAGAGGAAAAACTAGATGACTCGCTCAAATTAACTCTATCAAGAACGTTATCGGTTGTACCAGTCAAAGCAGGGTGTTGAAGAATGATAGCCATACAACCAAGCATCGTGGTTGGAATTCTTTATTGCTTAAGAGATTTGAGCTGAATTCCATCTAGGATGAAGAGAGGGAAAGTGTCTGCTCGGTCTCGGGCGGTATCGATTCGCCTATGTCCTCCCCCTGATGGCAAGAACCTTTGAAGTGCTGCCACTGCATTTCTGTGCTTACCCTTACACCCCCGAAAAAAATTTTGGTAGCGATGGAGATCTTACCAAACTTGTCTTTTAAATAGCGAGCGATTTCCTGCAGGTCGAGGGTCTTGAGGGTCTTCCTACAGGTGGACTCTTGGTAACCTTTTATCCGACCTCGTGAAGTTTTTTACTAACGATCTCGGCTGCCTTTTGTCCGCTCATGAGCATCGCGCCGAACGTCGGGCCCATTCTCGGTAAACCATAGACGGTTGTGACGGCCATCCCCGCAACGATCAGACCAGGGTAGACCTCTCCCGTGTGCTCAACCACCAAATCTTCCGAGCGCTCGACCCACATCGCCCCATATCCGGGAACTTTGATCAAACCCCTCCTTTCGAGCAGTCTAACCACGGCCGCCTCGTGGCCGGTGGCGTCCACCACGAACTTCGCCTCAAGCCCAACCGGATCGACACAGGTCAGCTCCCTAGGAAGTGAAGTTATGGGAGTCCAATTCACCACCACTCCACTAACACGATTTTCATGCAGTACTATGTCCTCGATCAAGGTCATGTTCAAGATCTTCGCTCCAGCGTCACATGCTGCTGCTATGAGCCTCGAGCAAGCGTGGGGAGCATCCGCAACGTAAAGACCTTTCGATGACTCGAAATAAGGAACACCCAATTCATCCAATACCTTTTGAGCCGGGGCCCTGACGGTTATCTTGTTCATCAGATAACCCCCGATCCAAAACCCCCCACCGAGATAATTGTTCCTTTCTATAACAAGCACCTTGACCCCCCGTTCAGCAAGTCCTTTCGCCGCCATCAAACCACTTGGACCACCTCCAACGACGATCACGTCACACTCCGCGTACCGCTGGAAGTCCTTCATGAATTCGCCTACTATCGCTTTAGTCACCTCTTTTTCCCCAGTTGGTTCGAAAGTCGGCATCCGATTTTAAACTTTTTTCTTAAAGGTATATAATCCAACTCAACTTACGCCTTCTAGAAATATGAAGCTGTATCTGCTCAATGAGGTGGTCGCGTTTCACGATCCCAAAATCGTTTCCACTCCGAGCTTCCTCAACGAGCCTAGGAAGTTGGGATAGGTCACCCTAAGGGATTCGATCCCCTTCACTGCGGTCTTCCCCTCAGCCAGCGCTCCGGCCACTATTAGGGCGGCCGCCGTGCAGGGATCCCCTCCCGCGTCCACCTCGCACCCCCTCAAGGAGCAGGGGCCTCTGATTAGGACCTCGCTCCTTCTCTCCTCGATTTTTGCCCCCATCTTTTGGAGGGAGCTGACCATAACCGATACCCTGTCGCTCTTGGCCTTTCTCGCGGGAGAGAGATTGGAGAAAACGCTGGTGCCCTTGGCGAAACACGCCATCACGCACAGGAGGGGAAAGAACTCCGGGATCTCCGAGAGGTCCATCTTCACTGGCTTGGGCTGTTGTGGTCCCTCCAGCTTGGCTTTCCCCCCACCAACCTTAACAGCTACACCGAGGCGCTTCAAGAGGGAGAAGAACCTCCCCTCCCCCCTAATCTGTACCCTTGAATCGGTCAGTGTGGCCAGAACAGCGAAAGGGGCAAGCAGGTCGGGATCCCGTGGAACTGTTACCTTAAAGCCCTCCGGCATCTGCTTTCGGATTATCAGACCCCTCCTCCGCCGGATTCCCACCCCAGCCTTCTTCAAGAGCTCCTCAGCCTTCTGAAGCCTCTCCCCGCCTTTGGCTATCAGGTGGTATTCCCCCTCGCCAAAGAGACAGGGCAGAATCAGGGAAGGGAGGTACTTGTCCGGCACCCCAAGCCACGCTTTTCCCCCCTTTAAGTCCGCCCCCATGATGACGAAGGGGGGGGAGTCGTTCTCCTTCGTGGAGAAAACGCTCACGCCAATCCTGCGCAGGCCTAGCAGGAGCTCCGGGAAGGAGCGGGAGCGCAACTGAAGGTCGCCAGTCACCACCATCGTCCTCCCCGCAAGCGCTGAAATGGAGGAAAGGAGGGAGAGGGAAGTGGCGGAGTTCTTAGCGTCCAGCACGCCGCCGGCGGGGGAAGGTCGCCCAGCCGTTCCCCAAACCACCCACTTGCCCTCGCTTTTCCTAGCAGTTCCGCCCAGCCTCTCCACAGAAGATAAGAGACATGTGGTATCCCCCACCGAGAGCGGCGATCGTATCTCGCTTCTCCCCTCACAAACCGCCGCCAAGGCCACGGAGAATTGGGTGAAGAATTTGGAGGGGGGCGGAATAAGTTCCCCACTAATCCCTTCCACCCGCCCTACCACCACACGCATTCAGCGCTCCGAAAAGGCAGGAGGGATGAGCTTGTCGACCATCTCTGCCGCCTTTTTTATATCGGCGTACTTCCTGGATCCCGCACACACACCCTTTCCGGAGACGAAGAGCAGGACGACCGCCCTGGGTTCCTCAAGCCTCATCACCAGCCCCGGAAAGACCTCGGGCTCGTATTCTGTGTTCTCGAAGGTTTTGGCGATGTACTCCAGATCAAACGTCCGCCCGAAGTCTAGGGAAGCAACAATGTTTTGAACCTCCACCCTAGGCGGCTTTCTGACCTTCACCCCACATTTCCTGAGTTTGGCGGTGAGCTTCTTCACGGCCAAGAGGGCATCCTTCAGGCTCCTCGCCCCCACGCAGTTCATCTTACCGGAGGAGAAGATCAGGAAAGAGGCCGGTGGGTTCTCGGACTTGTAGGCGATGCCGGGAAAGACCTCGGGGTCATACCTCGCATTGTCCAGCACCTTCACCAGCTTCTCCAACGGAAAGGTCACCCCTTCGTAGATCACCGAACAAACAATATTCTGGACTTTAACCTTGACCGCCATCGTCCCTTTTTTTCGGCTGGTTTAAAGAGGTTATGCCCGCCCCTGCTGCTGCTCCTTCGTCGCGACCAGCACTATATCACCTATCGCCTTCACCGTTTCGAAGGGAACACAGAGGGCAACCGGACCCCTCGACTCTAAGGTGAAGCCAGTTAAGACCCCTCTCTTTTCATCCAGAACTAGATCCTTTACCTCTCCCACTCTTCTAGCCTTGTCGTTGTAGATCTCCATCCCGATGATCTTGGAGCCCCTTATCATCCAAGTTGTCCGCTTTGGGGTTAAAAACGGGGTCCTCCACTCGCCACCTCGTCAGAGCCGGCGGCATTCTGGCACCTAGAAGGGACCAATGGAGCCAATTTTGGTGTATAGGAAGTAGAGATGCCGCGACCCAGGGTAATCCTCAACATGGCCATGAGCGTGGACGGCAAAATCGCCACAGTGGAAGGAGACAGCAGGCTCTCTTGCCCGGAGGATCTGAGGAGGCTCCACTTCCTACGCTCGCGTGTTGATGCCGTAATGGTGGGGGTAGGAACCGTTCTTAAGGACAACCCATCCCTCACCGTGAGGCTGGTGAGGGGAAAAAATCCCGTCAGGGTAGTGGTAGACAGCATGGCCTCCACCCCCTTGGACTCGAAGGTCTTAGATGGATCGGCCAGAACCATCGTGGCGGTGAGCAGAAGGGCACCGAGAGCGAGAATAGAGAAGCTGAAGAAGAAGGCCACCGTCCTTGTGGTGGGCGAGCACTGGGTAGACCTCCCCAAGCTGCTCGAACAGCTCCATAGGCTGGGGATAAGGAAGCTCCTGCTAGAAGGTGGCTCCACCCTCAACTGGAACATGCTGAAGAACCGCCTCGTGGACGAGCTGCGGATTTCGGTCTGTCCCGTAATCCTCGGCGGGGAAAAAGCCAAGTCGCTCGTGGGGGGTGAAGGCTTCAGGAAAGTGGAGGAGGGACTCCAGCTTGTGCTCGTGCAAAAGAGGAAGGTTGGAAAAGATCTGCTGCTCGTCTATAGACCAAAATGATTGTGAAGCGCCTCAGCGATAGGCTGATTCTGATTGGTACGGCCCACGTTTTTCCGGAGAGCGTTGAAATGGTAAGGAAGGTCATCCTAGCCGAGAAACCGGATATCGTGGGAGTGGAACTCTGCCCCCAGAGGTATGAGGCCTTAACAAGCGGTTTCGCCTCCGCACCTTCCAGCCCCATAGCCCTGATTCTATACTTGATACAGGAATTCTTCTCCAAGAGGATGGGAGTGGAGGCTGGGAGGGAGATGCTGGAGGCCGCGGAGGCCGCTAGGGAAGTCGGGGCTAGATTGGAGTTCCTCGACAGGGACATAACCGTCACCCTCCAAGAACTCCTCAATCTGGGAATCGGAGAGAAATTGAAGTTCTTGGCTTGGCTGGCGGCAGGGCTCTTTCTCTCGCCCAAGGTGAAGCCGGAACTCAAGGGGGAAGAGGGCATGTCCAGGCTGCTCCACAACTTCAAAAAGATGTGTCCGGGCTTTTACCGGGTCTTGGTGGAGGAGAGGGACGAATACATGGTCACCAGAATTCTGGGGCTCTCGGCCGGCGGAAAGATGGTCTGCGTGGTAGGTGCCGGTCACCTCCAGGGGCTCGTTCGGGCCCTGGGGACTTGGGGGTCTAGGATGGAGTGGGAGATGCCTTTTTATTCCTCTTGAGATGGTTAGATGGTGCAGGCATACATCCTCATAACGGTGGCGATAGGAAAGGTGAAGAAGGTGGCGGACGAAATGAGGAAGCTTAAGAGTGTGAAGTCGGTTCACGTGGTCACGGGCGCCTACGACATCATCGCGTTCGTGGAAGCAGAGGACTTGCCCTCCCTAACCGGAGTGGTGGTGAAGGACATCCACAGGATCAAGGGAGTAGTGGACACTAACACGGCGATTGTAGTGGAAGTATAATCGAGGAAATCTGCTACGCGAGGTAGCCCCGCCCGGATTCGAACCGGGGTCAACGGGTCCAGAGCCCGTTAGGCTTGACCGTTGGGCCCCATAAGGGTCTACCCCACGGGGCTACCCAACACTCTTCCTCCTCGGAGGATATAATTTTTGAGTAGCCCCGGCCGGATTCGAACCGGCGTCACGGGCTCCAAAGGCCCGGATGCTTGACCGCTACACCACGGGGCTTCCAAAATTTTAGGTTTTGCGAGATTTACCCTTGACGCCTCGGTATTTTAAGGGGGAAGCCGAGATTTCAAACATGAAGCGCCTCATAGTCTTCGGGCTGGGTTTCCAAACCCAAGTGGCGAATGTGCTGTACACTGGCGGGCTGGACATTGTGGTGACCTACCTCTATCCCCTCCTGCCCTACCAAACCCTGATCTTCGTGAGGGCAACCAACTCTCCGAGAACCATCTCCTTCAGACACGCGGAGAATGTGAGGGTGAATGCCGTTCCAGTGGAGCCTTGGAGATCCCTAGACCCCAGTAGCTACTGGATGGCGGAGGGGAACCAGGACATCATCCAAGCCCTAGATTTTGTCTCCTCCGTGGTCCACGAGAGGATTTTGCCTCTCTCTACTTTTCTTCGAAGAAATCAAACCATCGTGCATGCCCACGACTGGATGAACGCCAAGGCCATCGAGTATATGAAGGAAATCTTCGATTTCCCCTCGGTTTTCTCCGTACACATGAGCGTTCAGAGACCTGTGGGGGTCGATTATCTGGGCCTCTTGAGGAGGGCGGAGAGAGAGGGGATGTCTCCCGAACTCAAAAAGGAGATGGGGAGATTGGACAGAAGGCTACTTTTAGAGGCGAGGGGTTGCGAAGAAGCCGAGCTGGTGCACTGCGTTTCCAAAGCAACGGCCGAGTCCGTGAGAGCCGCCTACGGTCTGCCGCGGGGGAAACTCAAGGTTATCTACAACGGTGTGGACACGCAACTTTACCGTCCACCAGAGGAGGGTGAGGAGAAAGAACTTGAGGCCGTGGCGAGGAAGTACGGCATCAGCAGACCCTTCATCCTCTCCACGGGGCGCTTCGTGGCCGAGAAGAACCACAAGACCCTGCTGAAGGCCTTCACGCTCTTTGCAAAGGATCATCCCAACTACTCCCTTGCCATTCTGGGCTTCGGGGGGTATACCTACGAGGAACTCCTAAAAACCAGAGACGCCCTGCCCGAGCCCTTGAGGAAAAAAATAGTAATCCGCAACGAGGACGTCAGGGGAGACCTTCCCCTCCTCTACCGGTCTGCCTCCATCTGTTGCTTCCCCTCCCTAGTTGAGGCCTTCGGGATTGTGGCCTTGGAGGCGATGGCTTCTGGAAAGCCCGTGGTCGTGGGGGATGTGGGTGGGTTAAAGGAGATTATTCCAGACAGGGTGAACGGCAAGGTTGGAATCAGGGTGGACTGCAGGCAGCCGGAGCCCCTTGCCGAGGCCCTCGCGAGGGCTGCGGAAAAACTGGAGAAGATGGGGAAAGATGGGAGGAGGTACGTCTGCACCTACTTCTCTTGGGAGAAGATAGCGCGGCAGTTCGATAGGCTTTACCAGAAGCTATTTTAGCGGGCCCGGAGGGATTCGAACCCTCGACCTACCGGTTAAGAGCCGGTCGCTCTCCCAGACTAAGCCACGGGCCCTCCTGTAATTTGGAAATCAGTAGTTATATTTTCACCGTGCCCCCTTGGCAATCCTCTCTATCTCTTCCTTCCTCGCGAAAGCGTAACTCCTTGGGTCCCCGTTAGCCGCTAGAATGATTTCCTCGGCCAAACACTCCCAGATGCTTTTTTTGCTCCTGAAGGAGGAGGAAAAGGCGCCAGCGGCCAAGTTCCTAAGTGCTATGTCCACTCTCCTGCTGGGGGAGACATCCACCGCTACGTGGTAGGTTATCCCCCCGTAGCTTATCCTCGTCGTTTCCTCACGTGGTGCAGAATTCACCACGGCATCGACCAGCACCTGAACGGGGTTCTTCTTCGTTCTCTGCTCAATAATCTCGAAGGCCTTCCTGACAATGTTGTAAGCTTTATACTTCTTACCGCACGCACCCGCCCCCCTTATTACCCTCCCCCCTATTTTCCCAGCCCCCGGTCCGGAGCGCATCACCTTGTTGATGAGTCTCTCCACAATGCTCACTTCTGCTTTGAGGAAAGGTCTTTTAGCTTGCACTCCACCGGACCTCAACACAGGAGTGGCATCCAGCTTAATGTACTTGGAGAGTGCCTTGTCCTTGATTTCCACCCCCTCGGTGGACCACCTTCCAAAGTAGCTAAATTCCATACCTCACCTCTTCGGCTTCTCCTTTCTGCCGGTCCTCACCTCCTCTAGCGATACCCCATTTACTGATACCACCTTGTACCTGACTCCAGGAATGTCCCCCTTAGCCCTCCCCTTGGCACCCCCAATGCCCTCAATCTCCACCTCATCATGCTCATCGATGAAGTTGATCGCTCCATCCCCAGGACAGAACGCAGTAACTACCTTCCCATTCTTTACAAGCTGAACCCTTACGCACTTCCGGATCGCAGAGTTGGGCTGCTTGGCCTCCACACCCACCTTTTCCAAAACGATGCCCCTGGCTCTGGGAGCACCCTCTAGCGGGTCGTGCTTCTCCTTGAGCCTTAGGGCCCTCCTCCGGAACCCTTCATCCTTCCACCTGAATCTCTGCCGATCTCTTTTCAATTTCTTGGCAGCGAATTCCCCGGGCATTCAAGATGCAGAGGTTTTTACAACTATATCCTTCACCCCATAAAACCTGCCCACCAGTTTCCTAGCCCTGGCAAGTCTCCTTTTGCCTTCACCCAAAGCCATCCCCTTGAAACCAGGCTTTACCTCCACCGTCACCGTCTTTCCATCCCCACTGAGAAGTACCTTGGCAACCTCCGCCGGCGAAAAGATATTTCTCACGAACTGGGAGAGATCGCTTGAATAACCCACCACATGTACAGATTTTCCCGTGAGGTCTCTGAACCTTTTTACGTTTCTTCCTCCCTTGCCCAGGCACCTCCCCAGTTCTTTCTCTTCAACCACAAAGGTTATCCCACCATTCTCCTCAATCAGGCAATCTTTGATCTTGCTGCCCGTAAGGCTCTCGAAAAGGGTTATGAATTTTATCTCCTCCGGCCCAAGCTTTATTCCCTCCATTACCCGACTAGAGACAGAACGCGCGAGTCCCCCGGTTCCAAAACGGTCATCAAATTTATTGGGTATGGTTTTCCCGCTGCCACCCCAAGCTCAACGCTGCCCTTCGGATAAGAATACAGTTTAATCCCCGTCAGCCTGCAGTAGTACTCCGCCGCCTCTCTCAGCTCCCTGGGACAATTGGATGCCACGATGACAAGCTGCCCTCTGCCTAGCTTCAAGAATCTCAGGGTCTGCCTGCTCCCAAGAATCACGCTGCCCGTTTCAACTGCCCTGCGGATTTCCTCCTCTACGTCCACGGTTTTCCCCCATCATCAAATCAACCGTTCCAGTTCCAAGCGGGACTGTCTGCCCAGCAATAACGCTCTCTATAACTCCTTTTAACTCATCCCTTTCTCCTCTGAGAGAGGCGTCCAGCAGGTGCTGAACGGTGGTCTCAAAGGCCGCCCTAGCAAGGAAGCTGGGTTTCTCGCCACTTATTCCGTGTCTCCCCACCTGTCTAATCCTGCCGGTACAGGTCATCATGTCAGCCACCAGCATGAGATGTCTGACATCAACCTCGAGCCCCTGCTCCTGAAGGGTCTTAACCGCCTCCTCGATAATCGCCCTTCTGGCCGCCTCGATTCCCAGAATCCTTTCTATTTCCACGATGTCGTTGGTAACCGTCCTGCGCTTGTCTACTTCCTCCATTTCAAGAATCTTCTTCAGGTTTGAGCCCTCCGTATAAATGACATATTCGTCCCCCTCCTTTTTCACCACCACCCTTGTGATCCCTTCCACGCCACGAAGAGGAATACTACGAATCTTGCCTTGCAGCTCCCTGAGAGCGCTCATTCCCCCCTCTTTAGGCCTCACCTTTATCTTGCTGTCATCGAGTACAGCCTCCACGTGTAGCTCATCTCGAATTTTCTGTGCAATCTCTTCTGCCTTCACCCCCTTTTGCCTGAGGCGCACCCTGTTGAGGGAGAGAATGAGCTGCCGGTTGATCAGGTCGATCTCAAACTGCGAAACCAAGTCTTCAATCACCGTCATCTCGATGCGCTGGGCGATTTCCACGGCACGTTCCCTTTCCTTAGCAAATTTTTTCTGTAAGTAGATGGTCATGAGGGGTGTGGTCGGGGTTCTTCTCACATCAAGAATTTCTATAAGTCTAGGGAGGCCCAGCGTAACGTTGAGCTCGGCCACCCCCGCATAGTGGAAGGTCCTCAGGGTCATCTGGGTTCCGGGTTCACCAATGGACTGAGCAGCCACGATGCCCACGGGTTCCCCAGGCTCCACCCAGCTGTTTCTATATACCTTCTTCACCTCCTCAAATACTTGATTCAGCTTCTCATGGGTAATGCTCCTCTCCTTCGCCTTCTTCACCAGCTCTCTCTCAAGTTCATCGAGGATCGAGGGAGGTAGATCCCCCGCCAGCTCCCGCACCCTCTCTTTTATGGTTTCTGGAGATACCCCCGGCATTACATCAACACCTTCTCAATCACCTTCTCCACATCCACCCCCCTGCCCCTGTCACTTTTCATCGGGTCTACCCCGTCCTCTCCATACAAAAACTGTACCACCCTACCCCTGATTCCTCTCACCGTCCCATCCTCCATAACCCTCAGGTCCTGTAGGGCGTTTATCAGCCTCCTCTGAAGGTATCCACTCTGGGAGGTCCTCACAGCGGTATCTACCAAACCTTCCCTTCCCCCCATAGCATGGAAAAAGAATTCTATAGGATTTAGCCCTCTCTTGTAACTTGAGGAAATAAACCCCCTAGCCTCCGCTCCCAGATCCTCCCGACGGAAGTGGGGAAGAACCCTCTGGAAGTATCCCCGCTTAGGTCTTTCGCCCCTCACAGACTGCTGGCCAACACACGCCGCCATCTGGGTGAGATTTAGCATACTCCCCCTAGCTCCAGTTCTGGCCATGATCACCGAATGATTAGCCAATCCCAAGTGCTTCTCGGCTATGTCCCCCGCCCCGTCTCTGGCCTCCGCTAAAACCTCCATTATCCTCATTTCCAAAGTCTCCTCCAAACTCCTCCCGGGCAGCGGCTCCAACTCCCCTCTATTGTAGATTTCAATCAGCTTGTTCACTTCCTTCTTTTTCTCCTCCATGAGTTCCTCGATTCTCTCCAAGGCGGCAGGGGGTATCTCCACATCACCTAGCGCCGTCGTGAAGCCCAACATCTTCGCGGTGGCAATAGAAAGCCTGGTCACCTTGTCCAAGAACTCCGCAGCGGCGGTAGAACCGAAATCCTTGGCTATCCTGTTCAGAAGCGTACATTTATCCAGAGCCTTGATGGCGTTCGCATCGATAACACCGCTGAGGAGCTCCCCATTCTTTATCACCACGTAGGCATCAACCGGACAGTCCATCCCCTTGCACTCGGAGTGGTTCTGGCATATTTTTGCCCTGAAGGTGATAGTAAGCTCTTTTGGGAGCAAGAGGCTGAAAATCTGCTTACCCGTCCAGTACTCCTTGCCCTCCTTCTTTACTGCCGGCGGGGGTAGCTCTGTACTTATCCCAGCCTCAAACAGCAACTGTTGCGCCTGTTCCCGGGTGAGTAGGGTTTCTCTCCTCGTGAGGAGGTAAGCCCCCGTTATGTGCTCCTGTATTCCGCCGATGATGGGCCCCCCGAACCTCGGGGACAAGATGTGCTCCTGTACATAGAGGAGTATCCGTGCCTCAGCTCTTGCCTCCTCCCCCTGCAGAACGTGCAAGTTCATTTCATCCCCATCGAAGTCGGCGTTGAAGGGAGGGCAGACAGAAAGATTGAGCCTGAACGTCTTTCCGGGCATGACCCTGACCCTGTGGGCCATGATGGACATCCTGTGCAGGGAGGGTTGCCTGTTGAAGAGGACCAGATCACCGTCCATGAGATGTCTCTCCACCGTCCAGCCCACATCCAAGCTCTTCGCTAGCTCCTCACGGTCGGCGAAGCGCAGGTCGTACCTCTTTCCCTCAGGGGTTATCACCCATCTCGCTCCAGGGTGAATGTCCGGCCCCCTCCTGACGAAGTTTCTCGCTTCCTCTAGGTTGAAAAGGGTAACCCTCATCGGAACGGTGAGGTCTTTTGCCACATACTCCGGCACCCCCACCTCGTTGATGCTAAGGGAGGGATCGGGTGAAATTACCGCCCTGGCCGAAAAATCGACCCTCTTCCCACAGAGGTAGCCCCTGAATCTGCCCTCCTTTCCCTTCAGGCGCTGGGCCAGCGTGGTGAGCACCCTGCCTGAGCGGTGCCTAGCGGGGGGGACACCGGAGATCTCATTGGAGAAGTAAGTCGCCACATGGTACTGGAGCAACTCCCACAGATCCTCCACGATGAGATGGGGCGCACCAGCTTGGATGTTGTCGGCCAGTCTCTCATTGATCCTTATGATGTCCACCAGCTTGTGGGTGAGGTCGTCCTCTGATCTTATCCCCGTTTCCAAAACCATGCTCGGCCTCATGGTGGGAGGTGGAACGGGCAGGACCGTGAGAATCATCCATTCCGGCCTCGCGTTTTTGGGGTCGATGCCCAGAAGCATCGCATCCGAATCGGTTATCCACTCCAGTCTCTCCCTTAGATCCGAGGGCGTCCTCCTCTCCTTGCCCTCGATGAAGGTGTACGGCTTCTCGAGCTTGATCTCCACCTGGTGCTCCCCGCAGTGGGGACATTCCTTCACTCCCAGAGCCCTCGCTTTAACCTTCTCGGCGATTTGCCACCACTCCTCCATCTGCTGCATTTTTTTCCGGAAGTTCTCCAAGGTTTCCTCCGGAAGCAGTATCCTTCCGCAGGCCCTGCACGTCACCTGTAGGATTTCGTGAATCTCCTTCACGTAACCGATATGAATCACCGGTCGCGTGAGCTCAATGTGACCGAAATGACCGGGACACCTTCCGGCCTTTTCCCCGCAGGTTCTGCACCTCAGACCAGGATCCACCACGCCTAGGCGCCTGTCCATCAATCCCCTGTCGATGGGGTAGCCGCTCTCGTCGTAGGTGTCTGGAGTGACCACCTTCACCACTGACATCTTGTGTATCTGATCGGGGGAGAGGAGCCCGAGCTCTATAAAAGCAACGGCTCTGAGCGGCGGCCTCATGCCACCCTCTCCTTAAGCCTCACCCTGGGGTTCAAGGCAAGGGCGCGAAGTTCATCTAAGAGTATTTTAAAGGTATACGGTATCTCTATGGAATACACCTCAGGCTCCTCCCCGCACATGGGACATATGTAAGCGTCCTTTCTGGAATTGTACGCTACAAAGTTCCCGCACTTCCCGCATACGTAGGCCGTGTACCTATCTGATCCATACAGCAGCCTATCCTTCAGCAACATGGCCGCACCATGCCCCAGCAAGCAGTCCCTCTCCATCTCCCCAAATCTGAGACCTCCCTCCCTCGCCCTCCCCTCCGTGGGCTGGTGCGTGAGAATCTGCACCGGACCCCTAGAGCGGGAGTGAATCTTGTCCGCCGCCATGTGGTGCAGCTTCTGATAGTAGCACGGGCCTATGAAAATCTCCACGGGTATCATCTCCCCGCTGACCCCATCATACAGAATCTCCTTGCCGGAGGGGTTGAACCCGAGTTCCCTAAGCCAGTTTCTTAACTCCGATTCCTCGACCTTATCGAAGGGGGTTCCGTCCACGAACCTGCCTCTCAAAGCACCGGCTTTTCCCCCTATCATCTCAATCAGCTGGCCGAGCGACATCCTAGAGGGAATGGCGTGGGGATTGATGATGATATCCGGCACCACCCCGTCCTCGGTGAAGGGCATGTCCGCCCCGTCCAAGAGGATGCCTATCACACCCTTCTGCCCATGCCTCGAGGCGAACTTGTCCCCCAACTCCGGCATCCTCATCTCCCTGACTCGAACCCTCGCCAGCTTGTTCCCCTCCCCGCTCACCGTCAGGAAAACCTGATCCACTATCCCCTCCTCACTGGGCCTCAGCCTCACGGAGGTCTCACGCTTCTCCGTCTGACCCTTTATCCCGAACTCGTCCATCTCCCCGAAGAACCTTGGCGGGCTGGTTTTCCCGACAAGCACCCCCTCCCCCTTGACCTCCGTTTCCAACTCCGCCAGGCCATCCAGTTGCCCGAGGTTGGCGTAGTGCACGGGATCGGCGAAACCTTTTATCTCCTCGCTGGGCACCTCTATTCTGTCCATCTGCCCCCCAGGATACCGGATGGCCTCCGTCTCGTAGAGCCTAGTGCAGGTGCTTCTCCCCATCCCCCTCTGAATGGAGTCGCGGTTGGCTATGATGGCGTCCTCCATGTTGTAGCCACCGTAGCAGGCAATCGCCACCACCAAGTTTTGCCCCGCCGGGCGTCTGTTGTACCCGACGACGTTCAGCGCCTTGGTTTGAACCAGCGGGATCTGGGGATAGTTCAGGAGGTGACCCCTAGTGTCCACTCTGCAGTGGAAGGAAACCTGACCCACCCCGATTGCCTGCTTGGCCATGTTGGCGGCATAAACGTTCCTCGGCGACTGGTTGTGCTCGGGGTAGGGTATCAGACAGGCGCTCACCCCGAAGAGAACGGTCGGGTGGAGTTCGAGGTGGGTGGTCTCAGGGGTGATCTCGTCGGCCTTGACCGCTATGTTGGCGTTCTCCTCCTCCTCGGGATCCAAGTATTCTATCACTCCCGCCTCCACCAGCTGGCTCCACCCCAGCTCCCCCGCCTCCACCTTCTTCAGGAGCTCTGGGGTCAGCCTCGGCTTGCCGTTCTCCACCACTATCAGCGGCCTCCTCACCCTCCCCTCGTCGGTGGTGATGGAAACCTCCCTCGTGTCCAGTCTGTAGGATATGCTCACCTGCTGGCTGAGCTTACCGCTTCTCCTTGCCCTCCTCAGTTCCGCCGCCAGCTTTTCTCCGTCCTCCACCGCACCCACCAAGCTGCCGTTCACGTATACCGGGATTTTGCCCAGATGCTCACTTCCCTTCTCGATCAGCTTCACCCCGTACTCGGGCAAGATCCTGATGACCTCCGCGGGATCCGAACCTGTGGTAATCTCTACGAGGAGAGCAAGGTTTTTCACAAGGCCGCAGTTGGGGCCCTCGGGCGTCTCCACGGGGCAGATCCTCCCCCAGTGAGTGGGATGAAGGTCCCTCGCCTCAAAGTGCGGCTGGCTCCTGCTCAGGGGGGAAACCACCCTCCTCAAATGGGAAAGGGTGGAGATGTAACATGTCCTGTCCAGGAGCTGGCTTATCCCCGTTCTGCCTCCGGGCCAGTTCCCCGTCGCCAAGGAATGAAGCAGCCTCTCGGTCAGCACGTCCGTCCGCACCGAGGTTCCCAGCATCAACTGCCTTCCCCTAGAGTAGGAGCGCTCGAGCTGGAACTGGATATCCTTGAGTAGGTTCGCGAAGGCAAGCCTGAAGATGGCCTCCAGCAGATCCCCGGCGAGCCTGAGCCTTTTGTTTGCATAGTTGTCTTTGTCGTCCAGACCCCTTCTCTTGAGGGCCAGCTCTATCGCCCGCTGGGCCATTATCCCGAGGTAATAGGCCTTGCACCTCCTCTTGTCCGGTGTGGTCCCCAGATGGGGGAGGAAGTACTTGTCCAGCACCTCCTCAGCCCTCTGCAACCTGTAGGCCTTGGGCTGACCCACGGCCACCCTCCTTCCAATCACGTCCAGAGCATCCTCCCTACTCTTGATCCCCGCGGCCTGCTGAAGGTTCTCATAAAGCTCTCTGACGATTTCCGGATCCTTCGAGATGGCTTCCACTATCTCCCTGTCCGAGATCAGACCCAGAGCCCTCATCATGACCACCAAGGGGATGGGGCCGGGAACGGCGGGATAGTGCACGTACATGATCCCGTCCCTCCTGCGTTCCACCGTGGTCATGGATCGGAACCCCCTGTAGGTGGAGAAAACCTTTGCCACCTCCGTGCCCGTCCGCTCATTCCTCTCGGTGAGGATCTTGTTGGGAACCAGATCCTCCTGTGCCACGATGACCCTCTCCGTCCCGTTCACGATGAAGTACCCGCCCGGATCCAGCGGGTCCTCCCCCATCTTCACCAACTCCTCGGGTGACTTCCCGTGGAGAACGCAGAATTTGGATTTGACCATGAGCGGGAGGTAGCCCACCGTGACCTCCTCGGGCAAGGATTCCGAGCCATCCCTCACCACCGACATCTCCAAAATCAGGGGGGCTTGATACGTGAGGTTCCTCAACCTAGCCAGCTGCGGGGTAAGCGGGACCCTCGCGGTGTCTGCCTCCTTCCAGACGGGCTCCCCCAGCCTCACCTTCCCGAACTTTATCCTGATGTTCTCCGGGACATTAAGATCGATCCCACCTATTTCATCCACGATCTTCTGAAGGCGGTTCTCGACGAAGTCGTTGTAGGAGTCCAAGTGCTGCCTTACCACACCCCTCTCGGCGATGAAGGCCTCCACTAGGGCCCAAGTATTGCCAAGTTCCATTCAGATTTCCTCTGCCACCAACCTATAAACGATTGCCTTTCCTGCCGTGGGGCTTTCCCTGATTATCCTCACCAAGTCCCCAGGCTTGGCGCCTATGGCTTGGGCGGCGGGATCGGTGACGAGGAGGATGGGGAGCTCCTCCGGCTTGAGGCCCAGGCGCTTTAAAACCTCCTGCTTCTCCTCCTCCGACAGGAGCTCGTGCTTGGGAACCAAAACATGCTCCAGAACGTTAAAGCTCGGCTTCTTCTCGGTCTCCCCCGTCTCCTCCATCGTCCTCTCCGCCCTTCCCTTTTAATCGGTAACTCACTTGAGCATCTTCTCCTCGAATTCCCGCAGGTATCCCACCGAGCGCTTGACATCCACGAAAAGGTTACTGACCCTCTGGATGTGCTCCTTCGTGACCTTCTTCGACTTCTCCGCTGCTGCAACCTCCGCCGCCGGGGCGAGCAGTTGCACCGCATACCTCAGGGAGCTCTGGGCCCCCACATCCGCCAGAAACTCGATTGCCTCCTCCTCGATGGCTATCTTCTCCGCCCTTGCCCTGATCTTGAGAATCTCCAGTATCTCCTCGCGGGTGTAGGGTCTGGTGGGGATGATGAGAAGCCTGTCCAAGAGGTCCAAGGGCATCCCGTGGGGGGCCGAGAAATCCGTCCCCCTCACTGTGGTTATGCCGCGGTTGGTCGCAAAAATCACTATGGGGGAGAGTTCCTGCTCCATTCCCCTCCCCAAGAAGGAAAACGTTTCCACATCCAGCATGGAGCACTCGTCTATGAAAACCACTCCCGGAAGGATCTCCGCCCTCCCCCCCTCCACCCATCCCTTGACCATCTCATCCACCTCCGCCCTAGTTTCGCCCGAGATCTCCTTCCGCTCCTCCCCGCCGAAGAAAAGGCTGAAAACACTGACCCCCGCCCTAGACTGCGCGACATCTAGATCGTGGAGGGTCAGGGGATAGACGAACTCCTTGTTTTTCAAAACTGGGCCTTCGGGGACCTCCACCACCGGGACGCTCGCAAGATCTGCCTTCTCCCTCTCCGCGGCCTCTCTCGACCTCCCCAACTTCGCCACACGACCCGAATCGGCGTCTATCTGGATGACGTCTCCCGTCTCCACTCCCTGCCTGAGCAACGAAATGGCGAAGCCCTGATCCATCTTCAGCGTCTGGCTGGAATCCTTGGTCGCCAATTTGATGACACCCCCCACAGGGATTTTCATGTACGGGTTGTACGGGTGGGGCTGCTGGTCTATCCTGAGCTCCTTGACCTCCCCCTCATAGATCCTGCGCATCTCGTGAACCCTCAACCCTATCGCCTTTCTCAGGGTCTGGGTTAGGAACTCTGTCTTCTTTATCTCGGCCGAATAGATTTCCGAAGCGGTGATGGGAACGAAGGGAACATCCCTCCCCAGCTCCTTTGCTATGGCCACGGCGATGGCCGTCTTCCCGGTTCCCGGCGGTCCGGCCAGCAGGATTGCCCTGCCAGCGAACTTTCCCTTCCTTATCATCTGAACCACAATCCCAGCCGCTTCCCTGGCCTCAACCTGCCCCACCATCCCACCCGCGACCGGTTTCGCCTTGAGCCCCTCGAGCCCCAGACCCAGGATGTGCGAGTGGGCAGCAATCCTCTCCCACTCCCTCAGGCCCGCAGGAACCTCACGGATTCCCTCCATATAGATTTCTTTTCCCCAACCCCGATTTAACATTTTGTATAGCGAGTTTTGCCTAAGGCCTATAGCCAGCCTGGGAGTGCTTCCTCAAGGGACGAGTACAGCTCGAGCAAGAGGAGAACGAAGTCGGATCCGCTCCCTCGCTTATTGGCGGGCCCGGTGGGATTCGAACCCACGACCACCGGCTTAAAAGGCCGACGCGCTACCAGACTGCGCTACGGGCCCAAGCGCCCTGGCCGGGATTTGAACCCGGGGCGCAGGCTCGACAGGCCTGCATGTTAGTCCCGGCTACACCACCAGGGCCCGTTTAAACTCTCCACCTCAAACCTTTAAATTCTTCAGAAGGAGAGGAGGGTGGGATCCTGATGTG
>CAZWBJ010000007.1:0-222 GCA_964632175.1 Hadarchaeota archaeon (SeqCode) | reverse complement strand
AAAGCTCTACGAAAAACTTCCCGAGCGCATGAGCTGCACACACTGCAGGGGAAAGCTCTTCATGAAGGTAAGGCCCAAGGTCGTTAAAAAGTTCAAGGCAATTTAAGGGTGGCTGGCAGCTGTCCGGACTTCCCGCGGGCTCGCGCACCGCAGTACCATCCGGATCGCCGGCGGGCTTAACTTCCGGGATCTGACGGGACCGGGTGTTTCCCCGCCGCTATG
>CAZWBJ010000006.1:0-55036 GCA_964632175.1 Hadarchaeota archaeon (SeqCode) | reverse complement strand
CATCCTCGCCCCCTCCCTCACCGCGCGCTGGAGCACCCGCTCGTCAGCCCTCCCCAGAGCTCTGTACTTCGCCGAAGAAGGTTAGCCACCCGATGATGCTGTCCATTTCCCGTACCACCTTCTCTGCAGATCCTTGGGGATCCTCAGCCCGGCCTGCTCCGCCCCCTTTTCCAGAAATTCCCTAGAATTTCATCGAGGTAAGGAAGCTCGATCTCCACCTTGAACCTCCATAAAGGTGGGCCTGGGGGTTTTCCTCTCCAAGTCCCTCAGCAGGCCAATCTTGGAACCCGTGACGATGACCTGGACGTTCGGCGCACAATCGTAAATGTGGAAGGAGGCCCGTGAGATCGTAGCCGGCGGGCTTCCTGAACTCCTGCGCCTCATCGATGGCGAGGATGAGCCTGCCTTCTGCCAAGGGATTCGACTATCTCCAGGGGACTCGCGGCTTGGGAGGAGGGCGCCCACCTCAATGAGACCCTCAGATGAGCCACGAAGATCTCGACCCCCTTTGGACCCTTTAAGGCGCCCAAAAGCTTCTTCGGGAGGCTTGCCCGGGAGAGCCCATCGTTCAGAGACCTCGAACTGGCGTAGGAGCTCCTCCTGGTGATCACGGGGCGCCCAGCAAAGACCCTTTCGTGACCAGCAGATAGGGGATTCCCTCCGTGTTCAGGCAGGATTGGAGGAGAGAGGTTTTTCCTCTCCTCCTC
Organism: Hadarchaeota archaeon (SeqCode); assembly: GCA_964632175.1. Classification (GTDB taxonomy): domain Archaea; phylum Hadarchaeota; class Hadarchaeia; order Hadarchaeales; family JAWBSP01; genus JAWBSP01. The sequence goes on along the minus strand of CAZWBJ010000006.1, from coordinate 54,329 downwards.
AATCCTCGGATCACCATGAACCTGTTCCCCCCTTTTATCGCGGCCCGAAGCTGTCTCACCCGCCCCTCGAAATCGTATATGTCCTCCAGCCTGCTCTCGGGCGCCTCGTCGAAGTACTTTGCCTCCTGTTAAAAACGACCTTTCCGCACCACGCAGAAAAAGGGGATGGGGGTCCTCAGAATCGGCTTGGACGACACGGATTCGCGCAAGGGCATGTGCACCACTTATGTTGGGGCGGTGATTGTCAGAAGGCTGAGGGAGAGGGGCATCCCAGTTTTCGGTTTTCCCCGTCTCATTCGCCTCAACCCCAACATACCTTGGAAGACGAGAGGAAACTGCTCCATATGCCTCCTCTGCGAGGACACGCCGGCGGCCGAGGAAATCGCACTTCAGACCGTAGAGGAGCTTGCCGAACTGGAGGTAGAATCCACCAACCCCGGCGTGGTCTTCTACAGGGGTGAAGTCCCGCCCGAGCTCCAGGCATTCTCAAGAAAGACCGTGCAGGAGGTGGTGACGCTGGAGGAGGCCGAGGAGCTGGCGGAGAGGGTGGGAGCCGAGATCCACAGGTTCAAGCTGGGCAGGGGAATCATCGGGGCGCTGGCCGCGGTTGGACATCCCCTCAAGGATTTCACCTTCGAGCTCCTCGCCTACAGGAGGCCCGAGTTCTGGGGGAAGCCGAGGAAGGTGGATCCTTCTTCCGTGGTCGAAATCGACAAAAGAACCTCCCCCCGGACCTTCGACAACTTGGACCCCACCACAGGCGAGATCAGGATCACGCCCCATACCCCCTGCCCCGTTCTCTACGGGATAAGGGGGGAAAGCCCGGAGGCGGTGCTGGAGGCCCACTCCATGGTGAGGGCGCTGGAGCCGGTGGATTTCTACCAGATCTACCAGACCAATCAGGCCACGGACGAGCACCTTGTCAGGATTCCGAACCTCAGAGAGATCAAGCCCCTCCTCTCCGTCGTGGCCGAGGGGATCGTCTCCCGCCCTCCCCGCATCCTCCCCGGCGGCCATGTGATCTTCTCCATCTCCGACGGGACGGCGGAGGTAGACTGTGCGGCTTACGAGCCCACTAGGGATTTCAGGTTCGTTGCCTCCTCGCTCAGGGTGGGGGACAGGGTGAGGGTGTACGGGGCGGCCAAGCAGAGGGCCGGCCTTCCCCTGACCGTGAATCTCGAGAAGCTTGAGATCCTCCAGCTCTCCCCCGCTTTCAAGAAGCTTAACCCCAGGTGCCCCCGTTGCGGGAAGAGGATGAAGTCGGAGGGGAAGGACAAAGGCTACTCCTGCCCGAGGTGCGGGGAGAAGGCCGGGGCCGGCTCGCAGGAACTCGTGGAGGTGGAAAGGAAGCTCTCCGCCGGCCTCTACGAGGTACCGCCGCGGGCTCGCAGACACCTCTCGAAGCCGCTCATCAGGATGGGTCGAGTTTATTGATCGTGGGCATAGACCTGGCGGGAGACGAGAAGAGACCGACCGGAATAGCCCTTTTGGGACCCACCCTTCGCGCCCGCCTCCTCTTCACCGACGAGGAAATCCTTCGCGCCTGCGAGGGGGCCGAACTCGTGGCCATCGATGCCCCGCTGAGCCTCCCCAGGAAGGGAAAGCTCCGGAAGGGGGACAGGGAACTCATCCAAATAGGCTTCAGGGTCTTTCCCCCGCTCTTCTCCGGAATGAGGCTCCTCACGCGCAGGGGGATGAGACTGGCGGCTCGGCTCAGGAAAAAGACAAAGGTCATCGAGGTTCACCCGCGGACCTCGGGCCTCATTCTTTTCGGAACCGGCGAGAGGGAGAGGTGGGTGGAGGAACTACGGGAGGCGGGATACCCGCTGGAGAACCCGTGCGAGCACGAAATCGACGCGGCCCTCGCGGCCTTCACGGGAAAGCTCTGGCTGGAGGGAAAAACTAGAAAGGTAGGAAACATCGTCATCCCGCAGTTCGGGGCACGCTTGCCTAGGCCAGGTTAATCAACCTTCAAGCAGCGTTACAGCCTGGGAGAGGTTGGAAATACTCACCCCCACCCGCTGTTCCAGCTCGCGCAGGGTCAGCTTATAGTTCATTTCCCGGGCTGCCCTATAGATGGCGGCGCAGGCCAGCACGTGGGGGGATCTGGTCAGCCTCGTCCTCGAGCATATCTGCCTCGCCCTGCCCGCGACCTCCAGCGGAAGGTTGAGGAGGGAGGCATACCTGTCCACATACTCGGATGCAACAGAACGGGGGAGCTTCACCTCCAAGCCGGTGCACAGGGCTTTCAAGGTCCTCCTAAAAGTCCAGCGTGCCCTCTTCTCCTCCATCCCCTTCTGAACCAAGAATTCGAGCATGTCCCGCTCCCTCCTCGGGAAGCCCCTGAGCCTGCAGACGATGTGGCAGAGGGCGAGGGAGAGCACGAGATGGTTCCTGCCTACGGTAAGCCCCTTCGACCTAGCCTTCCGGTAGAGGTAGCAGACCTCCCTCTTCATCTCCCCGGGTAGGCCGAGTTCCTTGCAGAGGCGGTTGATGACGATCAGGGAGCCCCTGAGCGTCCTCTCCTCCCAGGTTGGGGCCCTCAGCCTGGACTGAAGGCCCTTCATCCTTCTCAGCCTAGCCCTCGTGCTGGGGGGCAGCTCTCTGGGGATGCTGAACTGGCTCCCGAGACCGAAATCGTGAACGGAGGGATCCTCCCCCATGCCGATATCTGCACAGAGGTTGACCTCGTGGAACTCCCTCCTGGCCTCGGGGAGCTTCTCCAAGATCACCAGACCGCACCTCGTGCAGACCTCCTCCCCCCTGACAAGATCGCGGAAGATTGCGGACGACCCGCAGGAGGGGCACCGCATCCTCTCAGCCCAGCACTTCTAGAAGCTTCTTCGCTGCCCTTCCCGGCTCCACCCCTGCGAGAAGCGCTGCAAAGTCCCTGAGGAGAGCCGGCTCCCTCTCCATCCCTTCCAGCAGCCTCTCCACGTTCTGATCCCAAGACCGCGACAGGGCGGAGTAAAGCGCCCTCTCAAGCTCGAAGTCCGGACCGAGCTCCCTCCTCCAGAGCCTCTCGTACTCCGAGAGACCCTCCTTGGAAACATCTCCCTCGGTCAGCGCCTCCAAGACCACCTTTGCGGCCATCTCCCCCGCCTTCATGGCCTGAAGGAGACCGCCGCGGGATAGGGCCAGCACCTGCCAGCCTGCCCCCCCAATCGCCAAGATCCCGTCCGAGCAGAAACTCTCCAAGGAGACATCCACCGCCATGCCCCTAGTGGAGGCAACGGGTGCCGCCCGGCCGAGCCTCCGGACCTTGGCGACAAACTCGTCCAGCGAGGCTTCGGGGTGAATTCTCAGGCCCTGAATTCCTGCAACAGCGAAGCCGCTGCCAAAAGGGTGAACCCAGCCGTTCCCCAGCGGCGCGAGGTAGGAACCGAAGTGGAACTCCACCGAGTCCTCAGGGTCGGCGCCTGCTAGGAGGTGCTCCCCCGAGAAGACCGTTTCCTCCGGCTTGGGCTTTCTCCCGAGCAGCCGGGGGAAGAGGCCCGACCATTCGCTGGAGCAGCCGCTCGCGTCCACCACGACCTCGCTCCTGACCTCCTCCCTCCACGAGCCTGCCTCCAGCCGCACCCCCACCGCCTTCCCCTCCTTCAGGAGGAGCTCCTTGGCGGGGCTGCTTGTCCATATCTCCGCCCCCCTCCTTCTCGCCTCGAGCGCGAGGAGCCTGACCACCCACTTCCAGTCCAGAACCACACCCTCCACCCTAGAAGCCAGTTCGGATTTCGGTCCCCTCACTTTGACCTCCTTGGTCCTCTGAACCACCGCCCTCGCCAGTTCCCCCGGCAGGGCGTCCCTCGGCAGCCAAGTGGAGAAAGTGTTTCCGCCAACCGAGGCCTGCATCTCGCACACAAGAACCCTCGCCTCGGCCGACGCTGCTCGAGCGAAGGAGAGGCCAGCGGGACCCGCCCCCACCACCACGATATCGTACCTTTGCATCCCGTCTCTTGGTGGGAGCCCGCTTATAAAGGAGAAAACTGATCTGTCCGGCGAATTTCAGAAAAAACAGGTTATAGCTCTGGTGGATTTTGAGATGGGAAGCTCCTTTGGGAAGGTGTTTCGCGTCACAACCTTTGGGGAGTCCCATGGTCCAGCCGTTGGGGTGGTAGTCGAAGGAGTCCCAGCAGGGATGCCCCTGAGCGAGGAGGAGATTCAAAGGGAGCTGGACAGGAGGAGACCGGGGCAGTCGAAGGTAACGAGCCCGAGGAGGGAACCGGACCGTGTGAGGATACTGTCTGGCGTCTTTGAGGGAAGAACCCTTGGAACCCCCATCTGCATGGTGGTGGAGAACGTGGAGGCGAGGTCGGAGGACTACGAAAAGTTCAAGTATAAGCCGAGACCGGGACACGCCGACCTCTCCTACTGGCTGAAGTACGGTCACGTGGACTACCGGGGCGGGGGGAGGGCAGCGGGGAGAGAGACGGTTGGGAGGGTTGCCGCCGGTGCCGTGGCGAAGAAACTCCTCGTCAGCCAAGGGGTGGAGATCGCCGCCCACACTGTTGAGGCCGCGGGAATCTCGGTTGGCAGGGAGGTGAGCTGGGAGGAGATCCGGAGAAACGCGGAAACCAACCCTATGAGGTGTGCCGACCCGGAGGTGGCAAAAAAAATGGAGGAGGAGGTTCTAAAGGCTTGGAAGGAGGGGGACAGCACGGGAGGAATTGTGGAGGTCGTAGCCGTAAACGTTCCGCCCGGACTGGGGGAGCCGGTTTTCGACAAGCTCGACGCCGACATTGCGAAGGCCATGATGTCCATCGGGGGGGTGAAGGGTGTGGAGATAGGGGCCGGGTTCTCCGTCGCCCGCATGCGGGGGTCCCAGGCGAACGACCCCATCGTCCTCGTGGGGGGTAAACCCGCCCTTGGGGGAAACCGGGCGGGAGGAATTCTCGGCGGGATAAGCGTGGGCGGCCCCATCAGGGTCAGGCTGGCCGTCAAGCCCACCCCATCCATCTCACTGCCCCAGCGGACGGTGGACCTGTCCACCATGAAGGAGACGGAGATAAGGCTGAAGGGACGCTTCGACCCCAACCTTTGCCCCAGAATCGTGCCGGTCGCAGAGGCCATGCTGGCCCTGGTGCTTGCGGATCACCTGCTGAGGGCTGGAAAGGTAAACCCTGACCGCTTCGCTTGAAGGGAACCGCTTCCTCCTGCGCCTCCGTCACCGTCGTTAACGCCATGGCAACGGGCAAGGGCGCAGCCTTCGGCGTGGAGCTCAGGCTGAGAGCAGAGGTTGAACTCGACCCCACCGGTACCAAGGTTAGAGGAGAGGTGGTGGGACATCGAGAGAGCCCGAAGCTCGTGGAGCTGTGCGTCAGGAAAGTCCTCCAGAAGTACGGGAAGAGGTGCGGGGCAAGAATTAGGACCTACTCCGAAATTCCAGTTGCGGTTGGGCTCTCCAGCAGCAGCGCGGCGGCGAACGCGGCGGTTCTGGCCACGCTGGCGAGTTTGGGCGTGGAGCCTGAATGGAGGGAGGTCCTGAGGCTCGGGATTGAGGCATCCTTCGAGGCGGGTGTGACCCTCACGGGCGCCTTCGATGACGCCGCCGCCTCCTTGCTGGGCTGCGGGGTGATCACCGACAACCTTAGGAGGAGGATCCTCAGGAGATTCGAGCTTCCGCCCTCCTACAGGGTGGTGATCTTCGTCCCTCCCTCGAAGCTCTACACCTCCAAGGTGCGCCCCTCTTCCTTCCGGAGCATAGCAGACCTGGTGGAGGTGGCCCACAAACAGGCCCTTCTTGGAAACATTTTCGGGGCCATGACCCTCAACGGCTTGCTCTACTCACACGCCCTCAACCAGGATCATAGGATCGCCCTAGAAGCCATTTCAAAGGGGGCAGTCGCGGCTGGACTCACGGGAAAGGGGCCGGCCGTTGCCGCCATCGCCCACCCCCGAGATGTGGAGGAGATAAAAGAGGTGTGGGGCAAAAGAGAAGGGAGAATCATCGTCACGTGCCCGTCGAGGGGGGGTGCCAGGATTGAGTGAGGAGACGCTGGTGAGGATAAGAAAGCGGATTGACGAGATTGACGGGGAACTTCTACAATTACTGGCGGAACGGGTGAAGCTGGCGGGGGAAACGGCACGCCTCAAGAAAAAACTCGGAAAAGAGCTGAGGGACGAAAGAAGGGAGAGGGAGGTGCTGAGGAGGGCCAGGATCGAGGGCGGGAGGCTGGGGCTCGACCCAAACTTTGTGGAGACCTTCATGAGGGTGGTCATCAGCGGAGGTTTGGGGGAGGAAACGAAAAGAATTGGGGGGGTGAGGTTCTGGAGCCAGATCGAGGAGGCCTTCAAGGGTTACCCGGGGGAGCTGGCAGTGGCGAGGACCCTCTTCCTCCACGGGCTGAGGGTCGATGAAAGGGGAAGGATAAAGTGCGGGGATATGCGCATTACCTCCCTTTCCCTCGCCAAGGCGGCCGGGACGGACAGGAGAACGGTGGCAGCGACCGTCAAGAGGATCCTAGGCGATGAAAAGCTACGTACCGTGTTCACCAACCTCCGCCCCCTGCCCTACCTCCGGGACGTGGGGAAAGAGCTGGGATGGGGAGTCTTGGAGATAATCCCCAAAGACGCCAGCCGGCCGGGAGTTCTGAAAGAGCTTGTGGGAGCCATCTCGAGCAGGGGAATAAACATCCGGCAGGCGGTGGCCGATGACCCGCATCTCACCACGCAGCCCAAACTCACCATCATCACCGACCGACCCATCCCCGGCAAGGTAATCGAGGAAATCCGCAAACTCCCCTCGGTTTACTCGGTTCTGATTTATTGAACATTTTTGTACATTAAGGTATTTAATTGTCAAAAGCACTAAAAACTGATGCAGGTAGAAACGAAAATCGAGGTTTCAAAACTTATCGCAGACCCGGCGCGAATTTTCTTTAGGGTGCGAAAGAGGGCTAGAGCTTCTTTTCTGCTGGAATCGGCGGAAAAGGGAAGGTCTGGGAGATATTCCATAGTTGGGTGGGACCCCCTTCTCTATTTTCGTGATGAGGGGACCGAGGAGGACCCGCTCCAGAGGATGAGAAAAGAGCTGGAACTGGACACGCTTAAATTCCAGGACGAGCTGCCGCCTTACGTGGCAGGCGTCTTTGGCTATATAGGATACGACTACGTGCGCCACCTGCACGCCCTTGAAAGTAAGGCCAGAGACGATCTCCATCACCCAGTGGTGGAGTTCTTCCTCCCCAGAAATCTCCTCGTCTTCGATCACTACTCCAACCAGGTGATCAGGTGCAGACACAGCCTTGAAGGCGCGGGGAGTCCGCCTCCGGAGGGGGGCAAACCCAAAATCGGCCACCCCTCCCGAGTGACCTCCAATATGACGAGACGATCCTTTGAGACAGCGGTCGAGAGGGCCAAGGGGTACATCAGGAAAGGGGACATCATTCAGGTCGTGCTTTCGAGGAGAATTTCCCTCAGCCCATGCCCCCCGCTTGAGGCGTTCTATCTCCGTTTGAGGAAAATCAACCCCTCCCCCTACATGTACTTTCTGGATCTCCCTGGAAAGGCCATCGTGGGTTCCAGCCCGGAGATGCTGGTCCAAGTTAACGGAAGGGAAGTTCTCACCCGGCCCATCGCGGGCACGAGGAGAAGGGGGAAAACCGAAGAGGAGGACCGGAGGCTGGAGGAGGAGCTGAGCCGTGACGAGAAGGAGAGGGCGGAGCATGTGATGCTGGTGGATCTCGCCAGGAACGACCTGGGGCGGGTGTGTAGCTTCGGCTCCGTGAGGGTCGGGGAGTTCATGAAGGTTGAGAAATACAGTCACGTCCAGCACCTCGTGAGCGATGTCACGGGCAGGCTGCAGGCGGGCAAGGATGTCTTTGATGTGATTCGTGCAACCTTCCCAGCCGGGACCGTGACCGGGGCCCCCAAGTTCAGGGCGATGGAGATAATCGAAGAACTAGAGCCAACAAGGAGGGGGATCTACGCCGGCGGGGTGGGGTTCATAGGCTACCGTGGCGAGCTCAACCTTGCCATCACCATCCGCACGCTCGTGGCGCAGGACTCGGGCGCTCACCTCCAAGTGGGGGCGGGAGTGGTCGCGGACTCGGTACCGTGGAAGGAGTATCTGGAAACCAAAAACAAAGCTGCTGCCCTCCTAGAGGCCGCGGGGATAGGGGATGAGGGTCGCGGTTATTGACAACTACGACAGCTTCGTCTACAATCTGGTACAGATGTTGGGCGAGCTAGGTGCCGAGCCGTTGGTCTTCAGAAACGACGTGCCGCTGGAGAGAGTGGTGGAAAGTATGCCGGAAGCCCTCGTCATCTCCCCCGGCCCGAAGACCCCCGCCGAGGCAGGGATCTCGGTGGAGGCCGTCAGGAGATTCAGCGGTAGAATTCCAATTCTGGGCGTGTGCCTCGGACACCAGAGCATTGCCTACGCGTTCGGGGGAAGGATCATCCAAGCAAAAAGGCTCGTCCATGGAAAAACCTCCACCATCAAACACGACGGGAGCGAGCTGTTCAAGGGGGTTCCAAACCCCTTCCAGGCCACTAGATATCATTCCTTGGTCGTGGACGGGAAGAGCCTGCCGAGCTGCCTGCTGATCAGCGCGGAGAGCGAGGACGGGGAGATCATGGGGCTGAGACACCGGACGAAGCCCATTTTTGGCCTCCAATTTCACCCCGAATCCATCCTCACCGCCTGCGGGGGCACGATTCTCAGGAACTTTTTGGAGGTGGTGGAAAGGTGGGAATCCAGGAAGCCATAAGGAAACTGGTGGAGTTCCAAGACCTCACTCCGGAGGAAGCAGGGGAGGCCATGCGGGACATCATGAGCGGTTCAGCCACCCCCGCCCAAGTTGCTTCCTTCCTCACGGGCCTCAGAATGAAGGGGGAGACCGTGGAGGAAATCACCTCCCTCGCGAGCGTCATGCGGGAGTTCTGCCTGAAGGTGAATCCTAGGGTCGGGGGCAGGCTGGTGGACACGTGCGGAACGGGGGGAGACCGAATCAAGACCTTTAACATAAGCACCGCGGCCATGTTCGTGGCGGCGGCGGCCAACGTGCGGGTGGCGAAGCACGGGAATCGGTCGGTCACCAGCAAAGCTGGAAGCGCGGATGTCCTAGAGTTCCTAGGCGCGAGGATAGATCTGGGACCAGCGGAGGTGGAGCGCTGCATAGAGGAGGTGGGGATAGGCTTCATGTTCGCACCGGTTTTCCACCCAAGCATGAAGCACGCGCTCCAGCCGAGAAGAGAGATGGGAATAAGAACTGTCTTCAACATCCTAGGCCCGCTCACCAACCCGGCCGGAGCCAAAGCCCAGCTGCTGGGTGTGTTCGACCCTTCCCTCACCGAGACCCTCTGCCAGGTTCTGAAGAGGCTTGGCTCGGAAAGGGTAATGGTCGTCCACGGTATGGATGGTCTAGACGAAATCTCAACCTTAGGGGCCACCAAGGTCTCCGAACTGAAGGATTCCCATGTGGAGACCTTCGAACTGACACCGGAGCAATTCGGGATCCCTAGGGCGAAAGCGGGGGATCTGCTCGGGGGGAATCTGGAGGAGAACGCCAAGCTCCTGCTGGAGGTCCTGAAGGGGAAGGAGGGCCCAAGGAGAGATATCGTTCTGCTGAATGCTGCTGCCGCCATAGTCGTGGGCGGGATTTCTCATGACATGAAAGATGCATTGGAAGCGGCAGGGGAGGCGATTGACTCCGGTGCAGCCTACCGAAAACTGATCGACTTTATCGAAGCCACGGGTGGCGACGCGAGCGTGGCGCGGAGATTGACCCCATGAATTTCTTGGAAAGGATTATAAGCGAAATCAGGCCACCCCAGCAGGCAAAACCCTCGCCTTTTCGGGCAAGGGATCTCCGGAAAGCCATACTATCCACTCGAGATAGGATACCGCTGATCGCCGAGATCAAGTTCCGATCCCCTTCCGGGGTGCTGAGGGAGCCAACCGACCCAGGAGCGCTGGCAGAGCAAATGGTCAGCGGCGGCGCCATTGCCCTCTCCGTACTCACGGAAGAAAAGTACTTCGGGGGTCATCCCTCCTTCATTCCCCTTGTCAGACGACGTACTGGGGTCCCAGTATTGCGGAAGGATTTTATCGTATACGAAAGCCAGCTTTACGAGTCTTCTGAGCTAAAGGCCGACGCCGTTCTCCTCATTGCGGCCGCCTTGGGAGACAAACTGAAGGCCTTCATTGAGCTGGCAAGAGACTTGGGGATGACGCCGGTGGTTGAGGTATGCAACAAGCCTGAACTCGAACTAGCCATTGAGGCCGGTGCCGAGGTGCTCGGGATCAACAATCGGGATCTAAGAACTCTTCAAGTCGACCTGAATCACACGATAGAGCTGGCACCGCTGGTTCCGGAGAACGTGACGGTGATAAGCGAAAGTGGAATTTCTTCTTCCTCCGACGCTAAAAGAATGCTGGAAGCGGGGGCCGATGCCGTGCTCGTCGGCACCGCCATCATGCGCTCCCCAGACGTGAAGAAAGCGGTGGAGGAGATGGTGAGGATTGGTAAGGGTTAAGTTCTGCGGCTTCACTCTGGCATCAGATGTCGAGGCAGCCTGCCACCTCCATCCCGATCTGCTGGGTGTGATTGTGGGCATACCGCAGTCACCCAGAAACCTAGACGCGAGCAAAGCTGCCGAGCTCCTGCAAAGAGTTCCGCGAACCATACAGCGCGTTTGCGTCACGCGGGCGAGGGATCTGAACGGGGTACTCAGGCTGACGGAGACCTTACATCCCGATTACCTGCAACTGCATCCGGATCTATCCCCGGAAGAAATGCGGAGGCTGAAACCCCACGCTGGATTGATCCTTGTGTTCTCCATCCCCCCCGAGTGCCGGGGCGCTGAAGACATCGTAAGCTCAATCAAGCTGTACGAGGAGGTTGCCGACATCGTGCTGCTGGACACGAAAGGACCGACGGGAGGGGGTACAGGAGTCCCACACGATTGGAGGATCAGCAGGGAGATAAGGAAGTCCCTCCGAAAGCCGGTGTTCCTGGCCGGGGGGCTAAACCCCGAGAACGTGAGGGAAGCCATAGAGATCGTGAACCCAGACGGGGTGGACGTCTCAACGGGGATAGAGGTTGCCCCGGGGAGGAAGAGTGTGGAGAAAATGAAGCGCTTTCTCGAGGCCGTTGGGCATGTATAAAGACCAGTATCCGAGAGATGGAAGATTCGGCAGATTCGGAGGACAGTACGTCCCGGAGACCCTGATGCCCGCCCTCCAAGAGCTTGAAGAGGCCTATCTCAGGTTTAAGAGGAATCAAAAGCTCCAAAAGGAGCTCCGAGGGATTTTGCACGATGCCGGAAGGCCCACCCCCCTCACCTTCGCCGGGAGACTCTCCGAAAAACTAGGGCTGAGGATCTACCTGAAGAGGGAGGATCTGGCCTTCGGGGGAGCCCACAAGGTGAACAATGCGGTGGGTCAGTGCCTGCTGGCGAAGTTCATGAGGAAAAAGCGAATCATCGCCGAAACAGGGGCCGGCCAGCACGGCGTGGCCACCGCCTCCGCTGCCGCTAGCTTCGGTCTGGAGTGCACCATCTACATGGGGAAAAGAGACATGGAGAGGCAGAGGCTGAACGTTTTCCGGATGAGACTGCTGGGAGCGGAGGTTAGAAAAGTTTCCTCCGGATCACAAACCCTGAAGGATGCCATCAACGAGGCCCTCCGAGACTGGACCACGAACGTCCTGACCACCCACTACCTGCTCGGCTCGGTGGTGGGCCCACACCCCTACCCCATGATGGTCCGGGATTTTCAGAGGATCATCGGGGAGGAAACGAGGGAACAACTGCTGAGGCGAGAAGGCAGGCTGCCCGATGCCATCGTTGCCTGCGTGGGGGGAGGCAGCAACGCCATGGGGATTTTTTACGAATTCCTAGACGAGGACGTTGAGCTCTTCGGGGTGGAGGCTGGGGGTCTGGGTCTGCGCACAGGAAGACATGCCGCCTCTCTGGTGGCGGGCTCAGAGGGTGTGCTCCACGGCTGTATGAGCTACGTACTTCAGGACAGGTTCGGGCAGATCTTGGAGACCCACAGTATTGCCGCGGGACTGGACTACCCAGGAGTGGGGCCGGAGCTGGCGTTCTTGAAAGAGAGGGGGAGGATTAAGGTTTCGGCCGTGACCGACCGGGAAGCCGTAGAGGCCTTCCTCCTGCTGGCGAGGACCGAAGGGATTCTCCCGGCGTTGGAGAGCGCACACGCCTTGGCCTACCTCCCGGAGATCAAGAGAAGATTGGGGGAGGGTGCCCTAGTGGTGGTCAACCTCTCTGGGAGGGGGGACAAGGACGTAGAAGTCGTGGCCAACTATCTGGGGGGAAAATGGGGAGGATAGCCGAAAAGTTCGAGGAGCTAAGGCGGAGGGGAGAAGGAGCCCTCATCTGCTTCACTACGGCCGGATACCCTCGCCCAGACCTCACGTTGCCAGTACTCCGCGTCCTTTCAAAGCATGCCGATATTCTTGAGCTAGGACTGCCCTTTTCAGACCCCATCGCCGACGGACCCACCATCCAGGCCTCAAGCCAGAAAGCGCTCGAGGGGGGCATGAACACCGCACTCCTCTTCAAAATCATCAAGGAGTTTAGGAAGGGGAAGGAAACACCACTTCTAGTCCTCTCCTACTATAATCCTGTTCTCCGGTTCGGCCCAAAGAGGTTCGCGGAGGAACTGTCAAGGGCGGGTGGGGACGGGCTCATCGTCCCCGACCTTCCGGTGGAGGAGGCAGGCGAACTCTCGGAAACCCTCTCCTTCCTGAATCTTGACCTTGTGCTCCTCGCCGCGCCCACCAGCCCCGCACCCAGACTGCGGAAGATCTGTGAGAGCTCCAGAGGTTTTGTATACCTGGTTTCGGTTCTGGGTGTAACTGGGGCAAGGGAGAAGCTCTCAAAGGGACTCAGGGGACTAATCCGAAGGATCAAAAGCTTCTCGAAAGTTCCCGTGGCTGTGGGGTTTGGCGTTTCTCGACCGCAACACGTCAGGGAAATCCTCGCGTGGGGAGCGGACGGAGTAGTTGTGGGGAGCTCGCTGATCGAGTGCATGGCAAAGAACCTCCATTCCCCCCACCGGATGCTCAAATATCTGGAGGATTTCGTCTCGCAGCTCAAGCGTGCCACGGTCAAAAATCTTCCCCGAAGCTCTGGACTCGAGAGTTAAAGTTAAAAAAGGTAACTAACATTCCATTGTGGAAAACACTGAGAGAGGAATGAGCGCTCCCTTCTGGTCAACCCCCAGAAAGGCCGTCCTTGTGGCCGCCTCCGCTGAGGGGCCCTTCGAGCTCGTTGCTTTCGACAATGCCCTGAGAAAAGCGGGAATTGCAGAGTTGAACTTGGTCCAAGTCTCGAGCATCCTGCCGCAAAACTGTGAAATCATTGAAAACTCCCAGCTGCCCTACATCGAGCCGGGAACAGTGGTGCCGGTGGTGATGGCAAAAATCTCAAGCTCAACACCCGGGCAAAAAATTGCTGCTGCCCTTGGAATCGCCATCGGTGAGAACTCTCACGGGATGATCTCGGAGTACCACGATATCGGGGTCACCGAAAGAACCGCCGCCAAAACCGTTGAAGCCATGGTGAAATACATGATGGAAAACCGTGGGCTTGTTCCTAAAAGGGTTCTGTCTATCTCGGCGGGCCATATCGTGAAAACCCACGGTGCCGCCCTCGCCGCGGTGGTCTTCCTACCGTAGCGTTTTATCGGGTACTAACCTTTCCTTTTGTCGAACCACACTACAGCGGTACTGAATTGCCTAACGGCAAAACCTAATCTTCTGTGCTGGTCTCGCCCTCTTCTTCCTCTTTCTTCTCAGGCGGGCCCTTCAATTCCTTCTTGGCTGCGGCTATCACATCGTCAATTCTCAGGATCATGATGGCGGCCTCGCTCGCCGATTTTATGGCTTGGAGCTTCACCCGCAGCGGCTCGTAGACGGAAAGTTCTCTCATGTCTCCCACCTTTCCGCCGAAAACGTCCACCCCCATGTACTTCCCTTCTGGCCTAGCATGGGCAGCTCTCAGCTCTACTAGGGTATCCACAGCGTCCATCCCCGCATTTTCTGCAAGCGACTGGGGTATGATTTCCAGTGCGTTGGCGAAGGCCCGAACGGCTAGCGCTTCCCTCCCACCCACCGTTTCCGAATACTTCCTCAGATGCTTGGCGAGCTCAATCTCCATCGCCCCGCCTCCAGGAACCACCTTCCCGTCCTCCAGGCACCTAGCTACCACGCACAGCGCATCATGGACTGCCCTTTCTATTTCATCCACCACGTGCTCGGAACCTCCCCTCAGGAGAAGACCGACCGCCTTGGGGTCCTTGCACTGGGTTACAAAGATGAGCTTCTCCTCCCCCACCTTTCTCTCCTCCACGAGGCCTGCATATCCCAGCTCGGCGGGGGTGAGATCGTCGAGGGAGGTTACGATTTTCCCTCCTGTGGCTCTTGCAAGCTTCTCCATGTCTGACTTTTTCACCCTTCTGGCTGCTAGGATGCCTGCTTTGGCGAGGTAGTACTGGGCCACATCGTCGATTCCCTTCTGGCAGAAGACCACGTTGGCACCGGTGGCCGCGATTTTGTCCACCATGCTCTTGAGTATTCTCTCCTCCTCCTCTAGGAAGCTTCGGAGCTGCTCGGGCCTCGCCACTCTGATCTCCGCATCGGTCTCGGTTTTCTTTATCTCCAGCGCACAGTCAAGCAGAGCTATCTTGGCGTCCCTCACCGATTTTGGCATTCCCGGTCTAACCACCTCCTTGTCGATTATCACGCCCTCGATCAGCTCGGTGTTCATGAGGCCGCCGCCGGGCCTCTTCTCCACACCGATGTAGTCAATGTCCACCTTGTATCCCCCATCCACTCGATCGGCGATTCTCTTCACGGCCTTAACCACCAGTTCTGCCAGGAACTCCCTGCCCGCCTCCGCCTTCTTGCCCGTCATGGAAGTGACGGCCACCTTCTTCAGCAGGGCATCGTCTTCGAAGGAGACTGGGTCGGCCATCTGCTGGAGGAGTTCTTGGGCCTTTCCTGCGGCGAGGCGGTAGCCCTTAGCGACGATGGTGGGATGAATTCCTTGATCCAGAAGATTCTCCGCTTCCTTCAAGAGTTCTCCGGCAAGCACCACTGCAGTGGTGGTTCCATCCCCCACTTCATCATCTTGGGTCTTGGCGACCTCAACCATCATCTTGGCGGCCGGGTGTTCCACCTCCATCTCCTTGAGGATGGTCGCACCGTCGTTGGTGATCACCACATCGCCGAGATTGTCCACCATCATTTTGTCCATTCCCTTGGGACCGAGGGTACTCCTGACGGCCTCCGCTACCACCCTTGCAGCCATGATGTTCATCCTCCTCGCGTCCCTTCCCACCAGTCGCCTAGACCCTTCCGGGAGCACCAAAATTGGCCTCCCGCCGAGTTGCGCCACTGCCATATCGTCGACTTATTGTGATTTTCCCTTTTAGCCTTTTCGGTTAAACGTCCATGCATGAACCTTGAAGAGGGAGACTGAACGGTTCGGAAATTTGCCCGAATTGACTCGGTGGATGACGAACTCCTAGCGGTTTACCTCCCGTTCGCTCTTTTGTTATAGGGGTTATGCCGTTAACGCCAGGCCAGCTGGGGCGGAACGGGTATTTAAAGAGGTCTCGGAGGTAATAAATGGCAGCGGAACAACAAAAACCTAGGCAGGAGAACGCGGTCTTCGTGGGGACGAAGCCCGTGATGAACTACGTGCTGGCAGTGATAACGCAGTTCAACGAAGGGGCACCAGAGGTGTGCATCAAAGCCAGGGGAAAAGCGATAAGCCGTGCCGTGGATACGGCCGAGGTGGTGAGACAGAGATTCCTACCGGATACGGTGGTCAAGAACATCTCCATAGGAACAGAAACGGTGCAGGCGGAGGACGGGAGCAAGCTGAACGTCTCCACGATAGAGATCACGCTGGCAAAGGCCAAGTAACGCCAGGCTTTTCTGTCGCTACTCGCCTGGAGTGATGCGGCTAAAGGGAGAAAGGGTTAGCATCACGCACTCGTGCGGTGAAATTACCCCTGCCCTAGAAGGAAGAGAAGTCATTCTGGCCGGATTCGTCAAAAACGTGAGGGATCTTGGAGGGATAAGGTTCTTTCTGCTGTACGACGTTTGGGGAGAGGTTCAGATCACGGCTCCCAGATCCCTCACTCCCCCTGAGGTGTTCGCCCTGCTCCCTTCCCTCACGCCAGAGAGCGCAGTTCTGGTAAAGGGCACCGTGAAAGTGGCGGAACAGGCGCCGGGAGGTGTGGAGGTTCTACCGAAAGCGGTGGAGGTGCTGAGTCGCGCGGCCGTTCCCCTCCCGCTCGACCCCACGGGAAGAATCAAGTCAACCCTCGAGACCAGACTGAACGCCAGGGTGCTGGATCTCAGGCATGCCCAGAGGAGGACCATCTTCAAGGTGCGGCACATGGTTCTGAATTCCATCAGGGAGTTTTTCTCATCCAGGGGCTTTCTGGAGGTGCACACACCAAAAATCGTCGCCACGGCCACGGAGAGCGGTTCCGCGCTCTTCCCAGTGGCCTATTTTGAGAAAGAGGCCTTTCTCAGTCAGAGTCCCCAGCTCTACAAGGAAGTACTGACCGGCTGCTTCCAAAAGGTCCTTGAAATCGGGCCGATCTTCAGGGCGGAGGAATTCAACACGCCCAAACACCTGAACGAGGCCATCTCCGTCGACATCGAGGTGGCATTTGCCGATTGCGAGGACGTCATGAAACTCTTGGAGGAGCTCATCGACAACATCGTCGGGTCTCTGAAGGAGAAGATGGGGAAGGAGCTGCCACTCCTCGAGCAGCTGACCCCGCGACCTCCTTTTGAGAGATTGACCTACGCAGAGGTGTTGGAAGCCCTCGAGAAGAAAGGATACAAGATCCCGTGGGGAAGCGACCTCCCCACGCCAGCCGAGAGGATACTCGGGGAAGGAAGGGGGTTTTACTTTATAACCCATTGGCCAGCCGAGTGCAAACCTTTCTACGCCATGCCATGCCAACACGACCCCTCCTGCACCGAAACCTTTGATCTTATGTGGAAAGATCTGGAACTCGCCTCCGGGGGAACGAGAATTCACCAGCCCGAACTACTTGAAGAGAGGCTCCGTGCCAAGGGACTGAATCCCGAGAGCTTCGAGCCACACCTCAGACACTTCAGGTGGGGACTCGTCCCTCCCCACGCTGGATGGGGCCTAGGCTTGGAGCGCCTGCTTATGGTCCTCACCGGCCAGGAGAACATACGCGAGTGCGTGCTCTTCCCCAGGGATCGCCACCGGCTGGTGCCCTGATCATCCGATGTACCAGGTTTCCTCGGGCTGGGGGGGCTCCCTCCGCTTCATCTCTTTCTTCATTCTTTCCACCCACTCTTTGAGGGCCGCGGCCTGCTCCTCCAGCGCGCTCAGATCGAGCTTCAGCCCAAGTTGCTCTGAGAGAAGTTCTAGAGCCATCTTGGCGGAGTGGCTGTCTACCCCAGGATCTCCCGCTTCGGCAAGCAGGCAGGCCCCCCCGATGCCCCTCAACCTGGCCAGCGAAACCAGCAGACCTGTAACACCCACAATAGGACCGGTTTCAATCTTCGAAGGCTTGTATGGGAGCCCAGGCTGGTTGGGGATCACTACCACCTTCGAGCCCCGGGGTTGGGAAGAGAGAAATCCCCCGATCATGTAAATCTCCTTTACTCCCAAGCCCTCCATGGCATCTAGGATTTTTGAAACCACCTCGTAATGCCCCTCGGGGGTGGTGACGGGGCAGTCACCCGTCAAAATCACCAGATCCCTGCCTCCCGCCCTGGCCCAGTAAAACTCATGCTTCGCCGGTCTAAGAATCCCGTCTTCCCCCAGAATGGTATAGTGCGGAAAGTGGGGGGAGAGCTGCTCCGCGATTTTCTTGGCAGATAGCTTTGAAATAAGGAACTCGGAAGCCAATTTCCCCACCTGACCCACCCCTGGCAGACCCCCGATGAGAACGGGATCCTTCACCTCCGGTTTGAAGAGGAACCTAACCTCCGAGTCCATCTATTCTCCAGCCTCCATCCTCATAAGCCTTCGATACTTTCCATAGCGGTCCTCGGGGGAAAACCTCGGGGGGTGGGGAGAGCTCGTCTTTTTCCCGCAGTTCGGGCATTCCTCTCGGAGGGTGTAAACACCGCACCCCCTGCACTTCCTAAGCCTCATCTTTTGCGGAGGAACTCCCCCTTTCCCCCAGCCTCCTCCACCTTCTCTATCACCATTTTCGCCGCCTTCTCCAAGAGATCCTCTGCCTCCTTGTAGGAGGATCCGGTGACCACCACACGGTAGAGAGGTGAACCCGCTGAGTAGAACCTCACCTTCGAAGCCATCGCCTCTTTAGCCGACACCATCGAGTTTCGTATGATTTCCACACCGTTGGAAACGGGGCAAACTAGCGAGAGATATCCCTCCACGGTGCAAACCTTCTGCTTTACCAGCGCCTGAGATGCGGAGCAGAGGGCCTTCACCCAGCTCTTCCCCAGTTCCAAGTCCTCCAGGCAGGCGGGGCCCTCTCTTGCTATCTCGCTGAAGGCCCGGTGCAAAGAGCCGAACTTCCTCAAAAGGGGAAACCCCGCTTCCTCGTAGGCCTTTTCCTCCCCCCTTTTAAGCTTCTTCGCCACAAGCAGGAGAAGCTTCTCCGCCCTCCTCTCGGCTTCGAACTCTGCCAGTTTTTGCTTCCTCTCCCCCACCGTCACCCTTCGGAGAGAGAGATCGATGGAACCCTTCTGTTTGTCCACGGCCAAAACCTTACAAACCACCCGCTGGTTCTCCTTAACGTGATCCCTAATGTTCTTTATCCAGCCCGAAGCCACCTCCTTGAGATAAACCATCCCCTCCTTCCCACCGTACTCCTCTAGGCTGACGAACGCCCCCTGATCAAAGACCTTCACAACTGTGCCCACCACGAGTTCATTGGGGGAGGGGAACTCTGCCTCCTTTCTTACCACTTCACCACACCCCAGATAGTTGCCTTGCCGCCCGTTGGGGTGGCCAGAAGCCTGCCACAAACCTGACATTTCACTTCAGTGGACGCGTGGCTGAAGATTCTCTGCTCGTTCCCGCACTCGCACTTGACGAGAAGGAACTTACCGGTCATCAGACTTTAATCTCAAACTTCTTCGACCTGAACCCCTTCCGCTGGTGAGACTTTTTACACTCCTTACACTTGAGAAGTAGAGCGACCTTCTTGGAGGTTTTGGAGAATTCCCGCTGCTCCGAGCGGGGCTGACTTCCGTACCCCCTCATTATCCTGGCGAACTGCCTCTGCCCTAGACTCAGGGCACGGGCGGGTCTCTTTTTCTGGGTTGAGACCTCATGCTCGGTATGCTTTCTGCAGTGGGGACAGTAGGTCCTGAGGGTTGGTGGTATTTTCATCTTTATCTTTTCCCAATGCCCAAAAGAGCTTTCATCCTCTCCTTCACCTCCACCAGAAGTCTCTCCCGGTTCTCAGAAACCACTTCGAAAATTGCCACATCGGGTCGCTTTTTTATCCCTCCTATGAAGCCGCCCTCCGTCTTCTTGTGAACCGCTGCGAGAACGGGCTTGGGTGACTCTAGTGCCTGCAGGACAAATTCCCGAAAAACGGGACTCATCACCTCCATGGGGCCGATTTCGTCGATAACCACTACATCCACCGAGGGAAGAACCTCAAGGGCTTTTTTGCTCATTTCTCCCAAATTGGTGAGATCCACCCCGTACCTGCTCACCCTCGGCCCAGCATGACCGACGCGCGCCAAAATCTTCTCCTCGCCAGTCGCCAGCTCAACTATCTTGAAGCCCAGCCTGCCCAGCGGGCCTCTTATCTCGGGACAGTGAAGCCCCCCCACCTTCACTCCTTGAGAGCTCAGCTCATTCACCACCTCACGGATTACGGTGCTCTTCCCAGATCCCGGTCTTCCTGTGAGAAGCAGGTTCTTGACCATGGAAGAGGTCCCCTCCGCAATAGCTTGGAATTCTGGTGCGACGAGTTCATTTCCCATCACTCTCTCCGCTTTTAGGTAAGGTCACCCAGCAGGAGGTACAAGTAAGCTCTGAACCGTGACTGGGCTTTTAAACCCCGGGGGAAAAAACAGAATGCCACGAATGCCCAGCCCGGGGGCAAAGCCTCCCGTGGCGCCAACTAAAGTGCCTCCTTCCGAGCAGAATGAAAGGAGAAGAACCATTGGCTGTATTTTAGGAGTGCTCGGGGGCCTTTTCGGGATAGTGGGGGCGCTGGGTGGCTTCGTGACCTATATGGTTGGGGAAAGTGGCCTGATCCCAGAGAAATACGTCTCCCTGCTCGTCCCCAAACACATCGTCTTTCCGGCTCTGGGTGTGCTCTTCGCTCTGCTGGGAATCGTGGCTGGGGCCGCCTCACTAGACAATCCAAGAACCGCTGGCAAGTTCATGATCGTAAGTGCAGTAGGTGGGGCTGCAACCGCACTCCTTCTGTACGCTCCCGCCGCACTCCTCTTGCTCGCCGGGGGTTACTTTTCCCTCACTCACACGGGAAAACCACGCTGGTGTCCCCTGTAGGAAATCCCGCCACGCTGTCTGGAGTTTTATATTTCTCGACAATCCATATGATGCGAGAGTGGATCGTTGCCTTCTTAGTCGTCTTTCTGCCTCTATCACCCATCCTTTCAGCCGAGCAGAAATCCTCTCCGGTGTGGACCTACAGGGCCGAGGACGGGATAAACTCAGTATCCATCTCGGGCGATGGGAAATTGGCAATTGCGGGGGGGTTTGAAAGGTACGTTTGGGTCTTCAGAAATGATACCGGGGAGCCAGCTTGGAGGAGCAGGATAGGGGAGGAGTATTCCTACATCAATTCGCTTGCCATTTCCAGCGACGGGTTGTATTTCGCGGTGGGCTGCAACGACGGCAGGGTGGCCCTTTACCAGTGGAAGGCGGGGACTGCAGAGCTTGTTTGGACATACAGCGGGAGGGAGAAAGTCTCACCCTATCCTAGGGCTGTTGCGATCTCGGGAGATGGATCTTGGGTGGCGGTGGGGATGGCGAGCGGAGAAGTTGCTCTCTTCTCAAAGGATAACAGCACGCCCGTCTGGATGGAAAAATGCGGGCGGCAGGTCATCTCCGTCTCCATCTCGAGAAACGGGAGGTACGTGGTGGCGGCGACCGACAACGGGGCCTTTGTCTTCGATAGCACGGGCAGAATTTTCTCCAGCCGAACAGGATTCACCACCGCAACGGCGATCTCCGATGACGGATCTGTAATTGCGGTGGGGAACCGGGAGGGGAAGCTCCGGATTCTAGATCCATCGGGGCAGACGAAAAGAGAGGACCTCTCCTTAGAAAGGTGCATATGGTCCCTCGATATGAGTTCGGACGGTCGATACCTCGTCGCGGCCATTGGAGAGCAGACCGGAAAGATCCTCAAATGCGCGCTGGAGGGTGAGCCGTCGGTGCTCGCGGAAACCGATCTCCCCGCTTCGGCCGTGAGCATAAGTTCCGATGGCCTGAGGGTGTTTGCCGCCGATGCCCAGAACGTTTATTTCTTCGAGAATGATCAGCTCATCTGGAGGTGCAAGGTGGTAAAGGGATGGGATGGAAACATCGAGTGCGTGGACCTCTCCGACGCTGGTCAGTATATGATCGCCTGCACCTCCAGATCCGATACCGAGCACAAGGTGTATTTCTTCCAAGCCGCCCCGCTGCCGCCAAAGGAGGAAGGAGTTGGGAGGATCAACATGATTTTGGTTGCGGTGGGGCTAGTTGTAGCGATACTCGCGATCATCCTCATCCTCAGGCGAAGAATCTCACAGGAAATGGTGACTTAGGCGAGAAAAGAAAGAACACAGAACGCAACTACCATCATTATTATTGAGTGCTTCAGCCCTGACAGGAGGCGCCCGGTTGAGAACTGCCCCGCTATCAAGCCAGAAAAGAATGCCTGGAGAAGGGTGGCATGCCAAACCACTGAGGGCACGCCTGCTTGGTACTGAAGGACGGGCAGACCAGGAACTTCGGTCGAGACCCCTCCCAGTACGCCCATTGAAGAAAATCTCGTCAACATCACCATGCAGAAGAGGAAAACGACGAAGGAGATGTAAACGATCAGGGCATAGGAGAACATCGACGCCCACCTCTCCCTCTTCAAGTTTCTGAGCTGGGTGGCATCGGCCGCCAGTATTTGCAGCACGTCCCCCACGTCGTCCCTAGCCATGCATGCCCTCCTCACCACCGACATGGTTCTGGAGAGATAGCTGTTCCCGCACTCCCTCTCGACCTTCGAAAACCCCGAAGCCACCGGCTCCCCCCAGCTCACCGTTCTCACCAGCCGCTCCACTTCCTCACTCAGGGGGCCCAATTCCCTTAGAGGGATGAGCTTGATGGCATGGGCTGGGGTAAGCCCCGAAGATACCGAGCTGGAAAAGGAGTGAAGGAACTCGGGCATCGCATCCAGCGTTTTCTCCAGCCTCCTTTCCCAAAACCAGTAAGTGACGGCCAAGGGAACGCAAAGAATGAGGAAGGCAAAGAAAAGAATCTGTAGGCTCAAGGACCCGAGGTGGAGAACAAGAAAAATCAAGGAGGCCCCCCCGCTGAAGTATGCCACTTGATAGGGCTGATCCCTCAAGGAGCGAAGGGGGTTCCTAAAGAGCTCCGGCATGACCTCCCTAGTGAGGAGCGAGCGCAGCATTTTCTTCTCCTGTGGAGTTGTTGGCCTAATCTTGGTGAAGTACCTCCTCCTCTCCACTTTTTTACTTGCCACCGTTCCAAGACTCCTCATGCTCAGGAGCACTATGAAGAAGATGGAGCCGAGGGGAATCAGGAGGTACGCCAGAATGTAAAGGATAAGCATGGATGCCCCGTAGAAGGCTCTCACGGCCATGAAAGTTACCATGAGGATGAGAGGCGCGAACAACATCAGAATTACGTAAAACTCGGCGAAGAAGGCCAGAGAGTCCAAATACTTCCTCTGATCCACCTCGGCTGCTTGGTAGAGTTCCCTACATTTCTGGGAGAAGTAGTCTGGAAGGCTCGCCCCCGTCTGGACGACTGGGATGAGAAACTCGATGAGCCTCCTAAATTTTTCAGAGGGCGTGGTCTTGGCCAAGTTCCTGAGAGCGGTGAGGGGATCATTTCCGAGGTACTCTATCTCCCGGATGAACGCGGCGGCCTCAGAAGCGACCTCCCCATAGTCCTCCTTCTCTTGAGCTAGCGCCCTGAAGATCTCGACCACGCCCAGTCCCCCCTTGCTGAGGGCGTACATGAAAGATACAGCAGAAGGCAGCATCGCATCAATTTTCGCCTCCCTCCCCTTTGCGGCGCTCCACGGGTACCACAAAAAAAGCCTCCACACCATGTAGGTGGTTAGAGGGGAGAGAGGAACGAGCAAAAGCCTGGGCCACCATCCTGCCCCCGCTAGGGTCAAAAGGAGGAATCCAACCACGAACTCAAGAACCCCGGCTAAGACGGAAACTACAGAAGCTCGTGAAAGGTACTGGCGTACCGAGATAGGCTTTCTGAGCTTCTTAAGGGTCAGGCGAAGATCGGGATACTTTTCGGGACTGGGGGGAAGCATCGACTCTCAGTCTTCCTTCTGGGCACTTCTCTTGAGCTCTTGGAACGCCCTTTCTGGATTATAGAAGTACAAGTTGATAAGTCTCGAAACCTCACCGTAGTCGGTTACTCCGCGAGCTGCCATGAGCTGGAGGAACCTGGCTCTTCTCTCGTACTCCTTCTCCAGCTGAAGTCTATCCATGTTTCTCATCTTGCATATCTCCCTCCAGCTTGGGGGTTCAGCCAGCTCCCTGAAGGAATCGGTGCTCGGATCCCACGAGAAGAGTTCCACTAACTTCACCTCCCTAGTATGTGGGCTCACCCCTACAATTTCTGCGATCAAGAGATTCCTCCTGACCCTCTTTCTGCCTAGATAAGTGAGGGTCTGCACGCAAACCGTGTCCAGTGCTGAAATCATGGTGTGAGGTACGTTCATGGGATCGCTCTCCAGCCTGAGGATAGCTTCCTGAATGGTGCCGGCGTGCATGGTGGAGTAGGCTGTGTGACCGATGGAAAGAGCCTGGAACATGGCCATGGCCTCCTTCCCCCTCACCTCCCCCACGATGATGCACTCTGGTCTTTGCCGGACGGCCTGTCTCACGAGCTCATGCATGTCGATGCTCAGGGTGCCTGGGGCCTCTCTCGTGACCATCGGTATCCAGTTTTTCTGGTAGAGCGAGAGCTCCCGCGTGTCCTCAATGGAGACTATTTTTGCATCCGGGGGGATGAAGAAGGCGAGGGCGTTCAGGGTGGAGGTCTTGCCGGCCGCCGTGCCCCCAATCACCATTATGCTCTTCCTGTTCTCTGCCGCAATCCAGAGGTAGGAAAGCATCTTGGGGCTGAAGGTCCCGTACTTAATGAGATCCACAGGCGTGAAGGTTCCCCCCATGAACTTTCTTATGGAGAGGGAACTGCCCTTGCTGCTGATTTCCGTTTCGAAGGTGGCCTCCAGCCTGTGCCCACCGGGGAGAGTCGCATCCACTATAGGCTTGGAGAGGGAGATGTGCTTCCCGCTCCGCTCCACCAGTCTCATCACATAGGTGCTTAGCTCCCCTTCCTCGAAGGAGAGGTTGGTCTCCAGGTTATAGTACTTCCTATGATACAGGAAAACGGGGACGTGGGGGGCATCGCAGGAGATGTCCTCCACTTGCTGGTCTCTAAAGATCGGATCGAGCTTACCGAAGCCCAGGATCTCCCGCTTCAGAAAGTAAAGTAGCTTGTGATACATCCTCCAGTCATTCACCTTCAGCTGGTGGGATAGCCTTTCAAATTCTTTCTCCAGAACTTTTTCCGGCTCCTCCCCCCCTTGGTAGGGCAAGCTGTCGGACAACTCATCCCTTATTTTCGCCAAGAGGGCTCGTTCGAAGGGGGTAAGCTGTGGTTCCACCACCTGGTAGAGTAGCTTTCCCGTGGCTATATCCTCCAGCACCACGGCAAAAGCGTAGGGTGAGTGAAGCCAGTATCTCTCCACCTCCCGGTAGCCCTCGGGTACCTGGAAGGAGACCAGGGGACCGAATTTAACGGGGTCGTACACTTGAGAGGGAGGTGCCTGGGAACCCTCCCCCATTATTTTCTCTCCATATTCCTCCCTCAATTTTTTCAGCTCCTCATCTTCTTCCAGCACCGGGCCAAGCTTTTTGGCCATCTAAGAATAGCTCCGAAAACTATTATCTTCTCTAACCGAACCGCTTCAGCCGCCTTTCTTCGCACCCAGCAGCTTGAGGGATATCTCCCTGAGCGCCCTCGAGGCGGGCGATTTGGGATCCGCGAGCACTATGGGCTTGCCCCTCTCCACCAAATCCCTCATTTTGGGCTCCTCGGGCAGAACCCCCAATATCTCCGTTCCGAGTTGCTTGGCGGTCTGCAGGGGCTGATCCCTCTCCCCAAAAAGCCCCCTTCGTACTCTATTCACCACTGCCCCAGCAATGTTCTTGTCCAGCATGGAGGCAATAGCCTTCGCCTTGAGTGTCACGGTGACGGAGGGGGTATCAGGAGTGGTGACGAGGATCACGCTCTCCGCGCACCGCAGGGGAATGATGGTGTTCCTACTGATGCCTGGGGGAGTATCCAGAAAAACTACCTCGTAACCCTTCGAGACTTTTTTCAGCACCTTGGGAAGGTCACCCACCTCCGCTTTCAGAAATCCCTTAAGCGAGAGACCGGAGGGGAGGAGGTCCAGCTTTTCGCTGAGGCTGTAGATGCAGGAATTGAAATCCTTCCCCCCAGCGAGGAGTTCATGGAGAGTCTTCCTTGGTTCTTTAACCCCCAGATAGAGGGCGAGATTACCGGAGGCGAGATCAGCGTCTACGAGAAGGGTTCTCTTACCCAACCGCGATGCCAAGATGCCCAGGTTGGCGGTGAGGGTGGTCTTGCCCACGCCCCCCTTCCCTGAGAGGATGGCATAAATCATCACTTTTTTGGCACCCGCTCTTATACAAACATGCAGCCCTAACTGGGTAGTTACCCACTGAACTCAAAGTGTCCGACAAGTCACCAACTTGTGTGGTGTTTACTGTAAGTAATTTATCCACCGTCTAGGAATCGATGGCAGGGAAGGAGAAGAAGAAAGAATTCAGGTGCAAGAACTGCTCCTACATCTTCTCTGAGCCCGCCCTCTTCCTAGAGAAGGGAGAGAAACTCCTCCTCTGCCCCTTCTGCAACTCAAGAGAAATCGAACCGTCCTAAATCCCGAGGACAGACTTTACGGCCTCCGCATGGAACCCATCTGGGCCCACCGAGACTTCAAAAACCTGACCCAGCGCGGAGGCGGGAACCCCTGCAAGTGCCAGAACCGTTAAGGTGTACCTGTCGGCTCCTCCAACCCTCTCCACATCAAAATAGAAGGTGCCATCCGAAGCGGAGAGGATGTCTTCCTCCAGCGCGGGGGGTAGGACACCCTTTCTCAGAATACCGGCGACTAGGCCCTTCCAGCCGTGAGAGGCGCTGCGAAGGCCCTCCATGAAGGAGAGAAACTCCAAGGGCTTATCTTGGAGAAGTCTGGCGATGTCGGTGAGGGTGTAAAGGAAAATCTGTGAATCTGGTCCAATTTTTTTGAGCGAATTCACGAGCTGCAGGAGAAACTTCCTCGTGTCCGGGATCTTCTTTTTCTCCCACATGGACCCCACCAAGGAGAGATACTCTTTACTCTGATCAAGAAACTTCACGTTCCTCTTGAAAATCTCGAAAAACCTCTTGCTGAAGGTGGCTCTGACGGAGGAGAGGATCTCCTGCGGGGTTTTGGAAAAGCTCACATACCATGTCTCCTTTGGCACCTTCACTCTTCTCGGAGGGGTGAGATGGCCTTCCCTGAGTGCGGCATTGACAAAGGCGGTCGTGGCGAGGAACTCCGACTTGAAGGTCTGAGCGGGGCCATAGAGCAGGATGAGAGAACCGGCAGCGATTCCACCTCCGGCTAACAAATCGATAGACTTCACCCCCGTTGGTATCACCAACCCTTCCTCCCTCGGCAACCTCTCAGCACTTACGGTGCTGTGAATAAAATCCTTTAAACAAAATAAGGTTTGATGGAGGTTAAGGGGGTATCGCCAGTAATTGCGACAGTTTTGCTTATAGTGGTTACCGTCCTGCTCGTCAGCGTGGTGGCTGTTGTCGCCATGGGAATGGTGGGGAGGATCACCCCCCCTGTTTTTGCGGATTTGACGGTGGAGAACTACTACGCTGGCCAGGCGGACAACGAATTTATAACGGTCTACTTCTCGACGGGGGATAACCTACGCGACGCCTTTACGACGACGGGGGGGGCCATAACGCTGAAAAATTTGATTATAAGAATCGACGGTAAAACCCCCAAGTCCCTCATACTCAACGGCGGCGAGCTGAAGAGCGACTTCGAGCCGGGGGACTACCTGCAGGTGCAACTTCCCAAGTCGCTCTCGTTTGGGAGTGTCATCAGCATCGCTTGGAAGCCCACAGGACAAACCCTCAGGTACGTTAAAGTGGCCTAAAACGCTTACCGAATCAGTTGTAGAATGAAGCAGCTCATTCACAACGGGGTTTTCATCCCGCCCTACCAGCCAAAGGGTTTCAAAATCAGGTATCGCGGACAGGTGCTCGCCCTAACCCCCGAGCAGGAGGAAATGGCGGTGGCCCTATGCAAGTGCCCACCCGAGCGCCTGCAGGATCCCGTCTTCGTCAGAAACTTCCTGAGAGACTTCTGCTCGGCACTAGGAGTGGAGGGAAAGCTGGAGGATTTTGACTTCAGCGAGATCCGGAGATGGCTCGAAGAGGAGAAACTCAAGAAGGAGACCATGAGCCGTGAGGAAAAGAAGCTCCTCTCCGAGGCCCGCAAGCGGGAGAGGGAGGAGAGGCGGGAAAAATACGGGTTTGCCATCATCGACGGGCAGAAGGTTGAGGTGAACTTCATGGTGGAACCTCCCTGCATCTTTGTGGGGCGTGGGAGGCACCCGCTCAGGGGGAGATGGAAACCCAGGATAAACTACTCCGATATCACCCTGAATCTCTCTCCCGACGCCCCCACCCCGCCGGTACCGGATGGAACAGCGTGGGGGGGAAGAGTCTGGGATCCGGATTCCCTTTGGATTGCCCGGTGGAGGGATAAGCTGACGGAAAAAATGAAATACGTCTGGATCTCCGACACTGCCCCCCTCAAACAGGAGCGGGAGAGACAAAAATTTGAACTGGCGAAGAAACTAGGCCAGAAACTGCCTGAAATAAAGAGACATGTGGAGAAGGGGCTCAGCTCCCCCGACCCCCTCCTGAGGAAAATCGCCACCGTCGCCTACCTCATCGACCTCCTGAAGATAAGGGTGGGGGATGAAAAGGACCCCGATGAACTTGACACCATTGGAGCGACCACTCTCCGAAAATCCAACGTCAAAATCGTCGGGGAAAACAAGGTTGAGTTCGACTTCCTCGGAAAGGGGGCGGTCAGGTTCCACAAGACCATCGAAGTTCACCCACAGGTAGTCAAGAACCTGAGGGAGTTCATGAACAATTCCACTGACAGGCTGTTCCCTGAGATAAGGTGCGAGCAGGTAAACGAGTTCCTAGGGAGAATCGTTCCTGGGATAACCGCCAAGGTCTTCCGAACCTACTCCGCCAGCGCAGAGGTTGAAAAGGCTCTGAAGGAGGCCGGGGTTGGCAGGGATGATGCGGAGTTCGAAAAGGTTTTCGCGGCCAAGATCGCCAACCTGAGGGCTGCACAAATTCTGAACCACAAGAAGACCCCGCCGAAGAACTGGAAGGAGAGACTAGAAAAGCGGGAGGAAAAGATAAAGCTATTGAAGGAAAAAATCCGGCTACTCCAACAGGAGGCAAAAACCAAGAAACAGAGGGAGAGGTTGAAAAAATTGAGGGAGAAACTCAGGGAGCAGAGGCGAAGGCTGGAGCTGATGAAAAGCGTCAAGAATTACAACCTCGGAACCTCCCTCAGGAGTTACATCAACCCTGAGATTTATGCAAAATGGGCAAAAGAGGTGGAGCTGGACATCAGAAAGATATACACCCGGAGTCTGCTGAGAAAGTTCAGCTGGGTGCTAGACCCCGGGACGCCAGTGTGACCTGTACCTCACCTGCTCCTCCGTTTCCCTTTCGAGCTTTCCGCCGAGAGAGCGGAGTTTCAGCTCGGCCACCCTCCTATCAATCTCCTCCGGGACCCGGTAGACACCCGGCCGCATTTCGCCCGCGTGCCGTGCCAAGTACCGGAGGGAGAGGGCCTGGAGAGAGAAGCTCATGTCCATGATCTCCGCCGGGTGACCCAGTGAGCGCTCGCCTGCCAAGTTCACGAGCCTCCCCCGGCAGAGCAGAAAAATCCTCCTCCCGTCTTTGAGCTTGAACTCCTCCACATCTGGGAGAATTTCCCTTCTAGACGCTGAGAGAGCCTCCAAAGAAGGTAGGTCTATTTCAACATCGAAGTGCCCCGCATTTGCTAGAATCACCCCGTCGCGCATCCGCTCGAAGTGCTCCCCCCTGATCACCCGTATGCTGCCCGTGCAGGTTATGAAAACCTCCCCTCTGCTGGCAGCCTCCTGCATGTCCGCAACCTGAAACCCATCCATCGCCGCCTCGAGGGCCCTGACAGGGTCCGTCTCAACAACACTGACTACGGCGCCCATCCCCTTCAACCTGGAAGCGATGCCCCTGCCCACGTAACCGTATCCCACTACCACCACCTTCTTCCCGGAGACTTGGAGGTTGGTGAGACCCATGAGGGCCTGGAGAGTGGACTCGGCAGTTCCAAAGCGGTTGTCGAAGAGCCTCTTGGAGGGCGAGTCGTTCACGGCAATGACCGGGAACCTCAGAATGTGCTCCTCCTCCATTCTCCTGAGCCTGTTCACCCCGGTGGTGGTCTCCTCGCAGGCCCCCAGAACGCCCTCTACCCCCAGCTGGTGAGCCAGGGAAACCAGGTCGCCCCCGTCATCCACCAGCAGGTTGGGATTCGTCTCTAGGACGCTCCGCAGGTTGGAAAAATATTCCTCCTCCGTTTCACCCCTCCAAGCAAAGACCTCGAATCCCTCCTCGGCTAGGGCTGCCGCGCATTCGTCCTTGGTGGAGAGAGGATTGCATCCTGCTATCGCGACTTTCGCCCCCCCTTCCCTCAACGTCCTCGCCAACACCGCGGTTTTGGCCTCCACGTGGAGAGCCATCCCAATTCTCAGCCCCTTCAGCGGTTTCTCCCTCCCAAATTCCTCCCGTATCTGGGCGAGGACTGGCATGTGATGGGAAGCCCACTCTATCCGCGCCCTGCCCGCGGGGGCCAAGCTTAAATCCCTAACCCGCGACATCGCCTCCAAGCTCCTCGGACGCCTTCTCTGCCCGCCTCATCACCTCTTCTTCCGAAAGGGTTAGGACCTTCCTGTTCTGCATCAGAATTTTCCCGTCAACGATCACGGTGTCCACGTCGGCCCCCACTGCCGAGTAAATTATGTTGGAGATGGTCTTGGGAGGAGGAACCAAGTGAGGAGAGGTGAGATCGACTAGAATCAAGTCTGCCTTCCTGCCCGGTTCGACTGTCCCCACCCCTTCGATTCCCAGCGCTCTTGCCCCGCCGAGTGTCGCCATCCTAAGGACTTCCTCTGCCTTCATACGGGAGGGATCCCCCGTCCTCCATTTCTGAAGCAGAGCACAGAGCCTCATCTCCCTGAACATGTCCAAACTGTTGTTGCTCGCTGGGCCGTCCGTGCCTAGGGCCACCTCCACTCCTTCGTCCAGCATCTCCCTCACCGGCGCCACGCCCGATGCCAGCTTGAGGTTGCTCGCCGGGTTGTGCACCACCTTCGCCCCATGCTTCGCCAGAGTCTTGACCTCTTCCCTGCTCACATGGACGCAGTGAGCCGCCAGAAGTCTAGGGCCAAGAAAACCTATCTCCTCTAAGTGGAGAACGGGGGGCTTTCCCGTCCTTTTAATCGATTCCGTGACCTCTTCCCTCGTTTCCGAGAGATGGATGTGAATCCCCAGCCCGTGCTTCTCCGACAACTCCTTGACCTCTAGAAGACACTCATCCGAACAAGTATAGGGTGCGTGGGGACCAAGCATGACCTCTATTCTGTCATTTCTCTCCGCCAAAAGTTCCACCGCCTTCCTTAGCTCAGCCTTCCTCCGTCCCGGATCCCCGAGTTCGATGATACCGTAAGAGAGGGAAGCTCTGAGCCCCGACTCCCTAACCGCTCTCGCCACTTCCTCCATGTGGAAGTACATGTCGGAAAAGCAGGTGGTGCCGGACCTTATCATTTCAAGGCAACCCAGCAGCGCCCCGGCGTACACGTGCTCGGGCTTCAGCCTGCGCTCCACCGGCCATATCTTCTCCTCCAGCCACCGCCTAAGAGGAAGATCCTCTGCCTGACCCCTCAGCAGGCACATGGAGAGGTGCGTGTGGGCATTTACCAGCCCGGGCATGACCAGCTTCTTCCTCGCCTCAAGAACTACATCGGCGGTGCCCTTGACCTCGCCCACAGCCACTATCCTGTTTCCCTCGATGGCCACGTCTGCCCTAACCGCCTCAAACCTGGGCGTTAGAACAAGGCCCCCCCGAATCAGGAGATCCATCACTTAAGCTGCTTGGCGATGGTGCGCCCGAACTCTCCGGCCGCCGCCGGCCCGTTCGCGGTGATGAAGTTTCCGTCCACTACCACTGATTTGCTCACGTAGTGGGCCCCCTTGTTCTCGAGCATCTCTCTGAACTCCCCATCCCACACCGTGGCTTTCCTGTTTTCAAGCAGGCCCGCATTAGCCAAGATCACGGGCGCGATGCAAATGGCGCAAACCTTCTTCCCCCGCTCCGCCGCCGCTTTAGCCAGAGACAAGACCTTCTCGTTCTCAAAGTAAACCTGGCAACCCGTTCCCCCCACGAATACTATGGCATCCCAGTCCTCCACCTCAACCTCCTCCAAGGTGAAATCGGGCCTCACCGTGCCGCCGAGCATTCCCCGAATCGTCCCCTTCTTAGCACTAGCTACCCCTACCTCGATCCCGGCTTTTTCCAGCTCCCTCCGTGTGTCGAAGAGTTCCTCGTCCCTAAAATTCTCAGGCGCCACCACCATCAGAACCTTTTTCCCAGGCACCCAGACCACCTCCTCCCTTCTGTATAATATCCCCATAGCCAAAATCTGCACCAAGAAAACCACCACAAGCAGAATGGATATCCATCTCCTCATCCCTCTTTCTTCCGTTTCACCCGTCTCTTGTCTTCCGCCAGCTTGAGGATGAGAAGGTTGGAGGGATGGATACCCATCGGCACCTCCGTTCCATCGGCTTTCCTTATGGAGGCACCCTGTACGTACACTCTCTCGCGCTTAGTATCAACCGAAAGCACCTCTCCCTCAAGCCCTTTGAAGTCCCCCCTGAGTATTCTAACCCTGTCCCCCCTTCTTACCCTCAGGTGCCTCTTCCCGAGTCTTTCTCTCAACTCCTTGCTCAAGTGGGCGCCCAAAAATTTCCCCCTCCGGTGAAGAGGAGCCCGGTAATGAAGAAGCCTCTGCTTTCGAGGTTGGGCGCTGACCATCAGACCACTATGGAAGAGATTCCCGCTATCTTTGGCCACCTCTCGGCCGCCTCCCTAGCGACGGCCCCCCTCACCTGCGTTCCGCGCGGGCTGCCGTCCGGGTTGATCAGCACCGCGGCATTGTCCTCAAACTTTATCCTTATCCCATCGGTCCTCCTGTATTCTTTCTTCTGCCTCACTATCACCGCCCTCACCAGCTTTTTCTTGAACTCCGGCGTCCCCTTCTTCACCGCGCCCACCACCTGATCCCCCACCCCCGCTTTCCCCATCCTGCGCCTTGAGCCCTTATACCCCACCACCGAAACTATCTGCAGCTCCTTGACCCCAGTGTTATCGGCACAGAAAAGCCTCGCCCCCACAGGAAGCACGCGGACGGGGGTAACAGGAGAAATTCCAAAGGCTTCACCTGCTCCCTTCTTACCCACTCCTCATCCCCCCTTCTCCACCACCACAAAGGACTTGGTTTTACTCAGCCTTCTGCATTCGGCTATCTTCACCTTGTCCCCTGCCTTCGCCCCGATGCAGGGTGGGTTATGGGCGTGGAGCTTCGCGGTCCTCCTCTCGTACCTCTCGTACTTCCTCACGAAATGCAACCTCTCCACGGCCACCGTCACCGTTCTATGCATCCTATCACTCACCACCACCCCCTCCAGTATCCTCCCCCTCACCTTAAGCCCCCCGTGAAAGGGGCAACGGGGGTCGGTGCAGGTGCCCTCGGGTGCTCTAACGTTCAGCCCGATGTCTTTCATATATTTTAATCCTCTCCTCCGGTCTCATAACGGTTTTCCTCCCATCCACCTCCACCTTCTCCCCGTTGGGAAGGGTGAAGCGGAGGACACATAGTGCCTTGGGAATCTTCACCACCCTTCCCTCCTCCTCCAGCACAAGCATCTTCTGAGTTTCGTCCACCACCACCCCACCTCTCCCTGTGAGCCCGGGGTCGGCACTTCGCACGACCTCTACTCTCAAGCCTATCCACTCGTGCCTCAACAGGTTCGATCTGGTGATGGGGATGGAACCACCTACCTTACGTTTATGGATCCCTCTGGAAATCCCATCTCCAGCAGCAGCTCCCTCACCTTCTCCTTGTTCCCACCCTGGAGTTCCAGCAGGTTGTTTTTGAAGGTTCCACCGCAGGCGAGTCTGGACTTGAGTTCCTTCAGCAGGCTCTTGAGGTCTATCGATTTCGGATCGAGCCCCTCCACGATGACCACCTTTTTCCCGAACTTCCTTTCCTCTGTGTAGATGTTTATTCTCTGCTGCTCCCTAGCTATCCCCTCGCAAATGCAGAGCTCTTTGGGGAGACCGCAGATCTTGCAGACTTCAGGCATCAGCTCCTTCTCTCTTTTCTCAACTGCTCCTCTTTTATAACTGTGAGCACCCTTGCTATCGCCCTCCTGAGCTCCCTAATCCTCATGGGGTTCTCCGCAGAAGTACCAGCTGCCGCTGCGGCCCTTTCCCTCGCCAGCTCGGTCCTTAATTCCCTTAGCTTCTCCCTCAACTCCCCTATCCCCATCCCCCTCAGTTCGTCAGCTCTCAGCCTCGCCAACTTCCTCCGCCTCCTCCTTCCCTACCCCAGATAAAGTCGGTTCCTGCGGCAGCATGATTTTCACCTTCACCCCAACCACCCCGGGCCTCAGCATTGCCTGAGCATAACCGGTGCTCACGAACTTCTCCGAATACTCTCCCGCTTTGCTGAGGTAGCCCTGGAAGAACCTCTCGCTCCTCGCTCTATCCCCAGCAATCTTCCCAGAGATCCTTATCTCCACCCCCCTAGCCCCCGCTGCCATAATTCTTTTCATATAGATGTGCCCTATCCGCCTAACGCTCACCCCGCGCTCCAAGGCGGAGGCTATCCTCCTAGCCATGATGGGGGCGCACAGATCCGGATTCTTCAGCTCCAGGACCTCCACCTGCGGCTTCTCTATCCTGTACGTCTTTTGCAAGATTTCCTCAAGTTCCCTTATGCTCTCCCCTCCCTTCCCGATGACGATCCCCGGCCTCTCCACATAGAGCGTGAGCTTGGTTCCTGTGGGTGTCCTCTGAATCTCAACCCCGCCATAACCTGCTCTTTCCAGCTTTCTCGCCAGGAACTCCTCCAGCTTGGCTCTCTCAAAGCCGTAACTGACAAACCAGAGTTCCGAGGAAGAGGGCATCAGCTCACCTCTTTCAACACCATCTCCACATTGGTCAGCTCCTGATGGAAGGGGGTGGCCCTGGCGAAGGCGCGGGGCAGGTAGCCTGGAATCACCATCCCCTTCTTGGCACAGGCGTGAACGATCCGGAGCCTTTCCACCGCCAGTCCCTTATAGACCGCGTTGGCTTCCGCGTTCCGCAGGAGCTTCAAAAATTCTTTGGCTGCCTTTCTCGGAAACCTGCCCGCCCCCCCGCATCCCCTCCTATGACCAAGCTTCTTGCTGTGCCGCCTAAAGGGCACCGGGATCTCCCCTGAAGCTACCCCCTCCAGAAACCTCTTGGACTCCTCCAAACCCATACCTTTTATGGCCCTGCAGAGCTCCTCAGCATGCTTGCGGGAAATCCTCAGCTCCCTGCCATAGGCTCTGGCACAGGGACCTTCAACTTTGAACGAATAGCGGTGGTGAGGCATTACTTCAGGGGGATGAACATGGAGCTCCTCGTGGCTCCGATACCAGGCGTGCCATGCGTCACCTTCTTCCTCGTCTGGGAGAACTCCCCCAACCTGTGCCCGATCATTTCCGGGAGGATTTCAAAAACCGTGAACTCCTTGCCGTTGTGAACTGCCACCTTGACGCCCACCATCTCTGGGAGGATGATCATGTCCCTGCAGTGGGTCTTTATGGGGCTCTCCATCTTTTTCTCCTTGTACTCTCTGATTTTCTCCAGCAGCTTCTTCTCTTCCGGCGTGAGACCCCTCAACAAGCTCCTCCGCTGTCTTGAGGGAAGGAGCTCCGCAACCTTTTCTAACGGCATCTTCTGGAGCTCCTCTAGAGTATACCCCCTGTAGGTGAACTTCTTCGGCATCTACCCCTTCCTAGTCCCCGTTCTTCTAGCTGCTATCAGTCCCACCTTCTGACCTGGCGGAGCCCCTCTCCGCACTATCTTCGGCCTGCCGGCATGCTTTCTCCTCCCTCCCCCAAAGGGATGATCCACGATGTTCATGGCCACCCCTCTCACCCGCGGATAGGGCTTACCGCGCGCCTTCATGCGAAGATATCTGGTCCCAGCCTTCACGAAAGGCTTCTCCTTCCTCCCTCTTCCTCCCACTACCCCCACTACTGCTCTGCAATCGGGATGGAAAGCACGGACCTTGCCGGATGGGAGCTGAACCACCACATTGTTCCCCTCCCTCCCCACCACGGTGGCTGAGGCTCCGGTGGCCCTCACGAATTTCCCACCGTCCCCGGGCTTGGACTCGATCATGTAAACCTTCGTCCCCTCGGGTAACCGGGAAAGGGGGAGGATATTCCCGGGAGCCACCGGCGCATCTGGCCCCAAAACCACAGTCTGCCCAACCTTCATCCCCTCGCAGGCGGGAAGGTAAAAAGTAGTACCGTCTTTCAACCTAACCCTAGCGTACGGGGTGGAGAGCCCGGGATTGTGGAGAAGCTCTAGGACCTCTCCCTGGAGGGTTCCCCCAGAAGGAGGAAACCGTGCCCTTCCCAACCTCCTCCAGGACTTGGCCCGGTAGGTCATCGACCCCCTCCCAATCCTGGTTGCTCTTATGCGCTTTCCCATCAGATCACCCCAAGCTTCGCTGCCAGTTCATCTGCTGAAAACCCCTCCGCGAGCCTGACATAGGCCTTCTTCCTCCCATCAGGGGTTTTTAGAGTTCGTACTTCTTTAACCTTCACCCCATACAGGGCCTCCACCGCCCTCTTGATATCCTGTTTGCCGGCGTCCGCCGCGACCACAAAGGTGATAGTGTTCAGGGATTCAACCATCGCCACGGCCTTCTCCGAGGTGAGCGGAAACAGGATGACCTTCTGTGGATCCTTCATAATACCTCCTCCAGCCTGCGGATAGCCGGCTCGGACCAGATAGTGAGCCTCCCTGGCACGCCCCCGGGAGCCAGCTTCTCCACCGAGAGCTCCTCCACCCTCACCACATCCACACCTGGCAGATTCCTAGAGGCTAGACCTATGCCTCGATCCTCCGCCACCACCACCAGTGGACCCTTGGGCTGCCTGTACTTCCTCCCCCTCCTCTTCCCCTTCCCCGCTCTGATTTTCCTCCCGCTCTTTGCCCGCTCCACATCTTGTAAAACACCCAGCTTCTGAAAAACTTCCCTTACCTCTTTGGTCTTTTTCAGCCCTTCAAGTTCCCCAACCACCACTACGGGAAGCTCCTTGACCTCAAACTTGTGCCCCCTGTCAGCCACGAGTTTCTCCCTGGCCGTGGAGGCGATTGCCGACTTCAACGCGGAAAGATACTCCTTCCTGTTCATCTTCTCCACTAGCTTCTTCTCCGTCTTTGGAGGATGGGCTCTCCTGCCGCCAACCGTGAAGGGAGCGAAGGCACCCCTGCCGGCGGCCGGATACCTGCTTCCCTTCACCCGCCTGACTCTAGCCACTCCAAAACCCTTTCCCCAGGTCTCAGCCGAGGTTCTCTTCCCTGCCATCGGATCCACTCCCTTGGGCTGGAGTCTTCTGGAAACCTCGAACAGGAAAGCCCTCCGCACAAGGTCTGACCTGGGCTCCACCCCGAAGATAGGCGGCAGTAGGAGCTCTCGCACCTTTTCCCCTTCCAACGAGTAAACTCCCACCATCACTTCCCCTGCTTGGAAGAGAGAGAAATATAGGTGAGGGTGGGAGCAACGGGGGACTGGGATGGCATGCGGGAGGCCTTCTTCAGCAAAACAAAGCGCTTGGAAGGGCCTGGGATCGACCCGGAAATCAGCACATAATCTCCCCTCACCGGACCGTACCTCAGGAAACCTCCCTCCACCGTGACCTCCGCTCCATTCTCACCCAACTTCAGAATCCTCTTGTTATATTCCGTCCTCTGGTGATACCCCATCTGGCCAGCCTGGGGAACGGACCACATCACCTTGGAAGGCTTCCACGGGCCCAGCGTTCCCACCTGCCTCGTTCCACCTTCCGTCTTCCTAGGGAGAATTTTTACTCCCCAACGCTTAACTGGTCCCTGAAACCCCTTCCCCTTGGTGATGGAGACGACATCGATGTATTCCCCAGCCTTGAAAACCTCTGAAACACGCACCTCCTTCCCCAGTATTCTCTTTGCAAACTCTAACTTCTCCGCCGCGGTGCTCCCGCCGAGGGGGATTTCAAAAACCTCGGGAGTCTTCTTGAGCTTGATCAGATGGGGTTGGGTACAGCAGAGGACCCTCACCTCGCTCACCTTTCCCCCCTGTACCAGCTTATCTGCCTCTGCAAGTCCCTCACTAGGATCCTTCTGCTTGGGGAGGTTGAGAACCCTGTCCAAGTACTTGGGCAAATCCTTCGCCCACACCTCCTTCATCACCCTGAGCCCTCTTTCCCCTTTGGTGTAGAGGCGAAGCCCGAAAACAAAAACCGGTGGGGCCTCCACCACTGTCACGGGGACCGCGAGGTTCTGCCCTGAGGTTAGACTCGTCTTTCTGTCATCTATCATGAGCACATGGGTCATGCCCACCTTGTAGCCTGCCGTCCCGAGCAAACATGGAGAGGGCACGCTAGGCCATCCCCTCACGTGCGGGATGGGAGCCGCCGCCCTCACCCTAGGACTGTAGGCTAGAGATCCCCTTCTCGGACGGTGTGCCCTTGGCATTCCTAACTCAGAAGGACATTGAAAATAGCAAGGGTGGCCGAAAGGGCCTCCTCCGTTCTCACGGTGGAGGTTCCTTGTTGGGGTATGGTGTTCACCATGAAATCGAAGCAGGAGGGGTCGAGGGACTGAGCAGAGCATACCTCAAAGAGCCCCGCATAGGGCCCCCCGAAGGCCACCGCCATCCCTCCCCTCTTCCTCGCCTCCTCCACCAACCTGGACTGAACCTCGGAGAGGGGCTTCCCGTACCTGGAGGTTCCCACCCTCAAGTCACCCTTAACCGCTTCGAGCGCCTCCCGTAGATCCGCCCTTTTCTCCACCCTGAACCCCCAGTATTCGGAAGGGGACGACCTTGACACGATGATTCTATCCTTTTTCTTCTCCACCAGCCTGACCGTCATCCTCTCCCCCACCTTGGCCTTTTCGGGTAGGTAACCCTTTTGGGACATCCCAAGTTCCAAAATGCTCCCCTCTTTCTCAACCTTCACCACGACCGCCTCCCTCATGTCCCCGACCTCCTCTCTTTCCCCGCGCAGGGGATGGTGAGGGGTTCGGAGGGGTGGAAGGGTCCCCGCGTACCGGAGGAGGGGGAGGGAGGGGAAAAGGAGCTTCCGGAGGTACTGGGGGGTCTCCATGTACTGGAGAAGCGTGCAGATGAGATCGAGATCCTCCTTGGAGCGTGTGTGGCTGTCGCCGTAAACTATCACCCTGTTCACCCTGAAGACCGCCAGCGTCCTGCCCACCCAACCTACCTTCACCGTTTTTTGGAGGAGCCCGGGTGCGTCTGACACCAGCGATCCGGGGAGCAGGACAGAGAGCCTCATCCCTTCGCAACCCCCATCGGCACGAGCCTAGCGACCTTTCTGGAAATCCCCGCCCGATGGGTCACCTCGACAACATCGTCCACGCACTTGTATGCCTCCGGGGTTTCCTCCGCAATCACGGAAACGCTCGCGGCCCTCACCACGATCCCTCTTTGTTCCAGCCTGCGCCTGACCTCGTGCCCGGAAAACTGCCGGAGCGCGGCCGCTCGGCTCAGATGCCTCCCCGACCCGTGAGCCGTGGAGCCGAAGGTCTCTTCCATGGCCCGATCCGTGCCCACCAGCACGTAACTCGCTCTTCCCATGTCCCCCGGGATTAGAACGGGCTGCCCAACCCCCTTGTAAACGGGTGGAAGATCGGGATGTCCAGCCGGGAAGGCCCTGGTCGCCCCCTTCCTGTGAACCACCACAGTCTTTTTTTCACCGTTTACTCGGTGAGTCTCAACCTTCGCTATATTGTGCGCCACATCGTACACCATCTCAAGCCCAAGGGCCTCCGCATCCTTATGGAAGACCTGCTCGAAGGACTGCCTCACCCAGTGGGTTATCATCTGCCTGTTCGCCCAGGCGTAGTTTGCCGAGCAGCACATGGCCTTGAAGAAGGCTTGACCCTCGGGGGAGCTGAAGGGCACATTGACAAGTTCTCGATCCGGCAAGTAGATGTTGTACCGATGGATAACCCTTTCCATGGTCCTGAGGTAATCCGAGCATACCTGGTGTCCCAGTCCGCGAGATCCCGTGTGAATCATGACGGTGACCTGACCCTCGTGGGTTATTCCGAAAGCCTTTGCGATCTCCGGCTCGTATATCTTTTCCACCTTCTGGACCTCCAGGAAATGATTTCCGCTCCCCAGACTCCCGAGCTGCGGAAATCCCCTTCTCTTTGCCTCCACGCTCACGCAGGACGGGTCGGCCGCAGCCATACAACCGCCCTCTTCCGTCCGCTCGAGGTCTCTTTCCCAGCCGAACCCATTCTCGACTGCCCACCTCGCTCCGTGCTTCAAGACCTCGTCGAGTTGCTGAAGGGAAAGCCTGATGTGCCCCGTGCTGCCGAGGCCCGAGGGGACGTTTCGGAAAAGAGTAGAAACGAGCTCGTTAAGAACCGGCCGAACGTCGGTCTCTGTCATGTTCGTGGCAAGGAGACGCACCCCGCAATTTTGGTCATAACCGATTCCACCCGGACTTATTACACCAGTTTCGGCATCGGTTGCCGCCACACCGCCGATTGGGAATCCATATCCCTGATGACCATCCGGAAGGGTTATGGAATATTTGTAAATCCCTCCCAGCGAGGTGACGTTCACCCCCTGCTGAAGCGTGAGATCCTTCTGCATTTCGGCAATCATCTTGGAGTCCGCGTAGATTCTGGCGGGCACCTTCATCCAGGGCTTGTAGCCGAGCGGGATCTCCCATCTGACTTCGTCGATCTGCTTGACCTCCACCATTTAACCTATAGTGGCGGTGAAGCTAAAGCGACAGCGCCCGGTACAGGAGCCCCCCGATGAAAATGGCGAGGAGTACCCTCAGGAAAGCCACATAAACTGCCCTCCGCCAGCCCACTTCCTTCCCCAAGGCCACAAAGGTCGAGATGCAGGGCAGGTAGAGCATGGACACCATGCCCAAAACCATCATCTGGGGAGTACTCAGTACGGAGGAAAAGTTGGCGGTTCCCAGAGTAGTGGCGAGTAGGATCAGAATCATTTCCTTCCTGAGAATCCCCAACAAGAGCACGGTACCGGCCATGGCGGGGAGACCCAGCCACCCCACCGTAAGGGGAGAGAGCACAGTGTTCAGCGCGCCTGTCGCTCCGGTCTCATACAGGGCTGACAGTGCCACGTTTCCCAGCACCACCAGGGGGAGAGCGATCTTCAGGAATTCCATCGTCCTCCCCCAGGTCTCCTTGAGCACGGTCGGAAGATGGGGGATCCTGTAGGAGGGCATCTCCATTATCAGCCCCACCGGTTCCCCAGGCAGGAGTTTGAACAGAAGCCTGCCGAGCGCTAGGACGATGCTGAAATGAAGGACGTAGAGCGCCACTGCGGCTGGCACACCCACAAATTTCCCAACCAGCCCCAGAATCACGGCGGTGGTTGCCGCACAGGGGATCATGGTAACCACTATGGCGGCTAGAGTCTTCTCCCTCTCTGTTTCCATGATCCTGCACCCCAGGCAGGCGGGAACATCGCACCCGAAGCCGAGCACGGCGGGAATGAAAGCCTTCCCGTGCAGGCCCATCTTGTGCATAATGGCGTCCATCGCGAAGGCGGCACGCGGGAGGTAGCCCGAATCCTCCAGAAGATGGAGGAGAAGATAGAAAGGGATGATGTAAGGGAGGGCGACAGAGGCTGCCGCAAGGATCCCCCCGAGGGCACTTCTGGGCAACCAGTGCAGACCCTCCAACCGCCCGGCCAAAGAGTCAAAAAACCAGGTGAACCTGCCGCCCACCTGAAAAACCACGAGGAAGAGCGAGAGCATCACCAAGGCTAGAATGGGGTAGGCGGTGAGGGGGCTGGTAGTAATCCTGTCTAGCCTGTCCGAAAGCCTCTCCCCCGCCGGAACGGCTGTCTGGACTTCACGGGCGATCCTTCCCGCAAGGGAATACCGCTCGGCTGCTACAACCACCGTGGGACGTTCACCGTGGGTTTTCTCTAGCTCCCTTCTCATTTTCCTCACGTGGGACAACACCTCTGGTCTTGCCTCCCCCACAAGCTCTTCAACCTCCTCATCCTCCTCCAGCAGTTTCAGGGCCAGCCATCTCGGCGGGTACTCCAACCCTCCCAGCCACTTTTCCAAAATCCTGACCTTTTTCTCCACCTCCCTGCCGTACCTCGGAAAGCTGGATTTCTTGCCCCTTTGCTCTATTACCCTCTCCAGCAGACGGTGGAGACCCGACCCGGTGACCGCAACCGTGGGGACGACAGGGACTCCTAGGCTTTCCTCCAGCTTTCGGACGTCGATTTGTAAACCCCTCTTTTTGGCCACGTCCCACTGGTTAAGCGCCACCACTGTTGGGGCCTCAAGCTCAAGAACCTGCAGGGTCAAGAAAAGGTTCCTCTCGAGGGAGGAGGCATCGACAACGTTGACCACCACGTCCGGCCTTTCCAGCGCGATGTAGTCACGGGCGATTCTCTCCTCGATGGTGAAAGCACTGAGGGAGTAGGTACCGGGGAGGTCGATGATATCCACGGTATATCCCCCGAAGTGGAGGGTCCCTTCAGCCTTTTCCACCGTCTTACCAGGCCAGTTCCCGATGTGCTGGTGGAGACCCGTCAGTTGATTGAAAATCACCGATTTTCCCACATTGGGCTGACCAGCGAGAGCGACTCGGAGAATCCCCCCCATCAGTCCCTCCTGACCAGGACCTTCTCCGCTATCCCCCTTCCGAGCGCAAGAGTCGTTCCCCGCACGGAAATCAGCATCGGCCCGCCGAAGAGTGAGGATTTGACAACTTTAACGCGGGTACCGGGAGTCAGGCCCATTGCGGAAAGCCTCTGGCAGGCGCTCCTTCCCCCCATAATCTTCTCTACCGCTCCTTCCTCCCCCTCCAGCAAGGCGGTTAAGGGGAGCATGTTTTCGGGCGCACCCAACCTTTCCCTCTCAACCCTGCGGTGGATCGCCTCCTCTAGCTCGTCCGAGAGGTGGTGCTCCAGCCCGCAGGCATGCTCGTGAACCCTTTCTTCCGGAATCCCCATCTGTCTCAGGAAGCCCTCCGCCACCCTGTGCTTCCTCAGGACCTTCTTCCCAGCGGCCTCGCCCTTCGCGGTGAGCGAGATCTCCCGGTAGGGAGAGTAGGAGACATACCCACCCTTAGCGAGCTTTCTCAACATCTCAGTAACGGTGGCGGGTGCCACTTTCAACAGCTTGGCGAGATTGGT
The DNA here is from genome assembly GCA_964632175.1 of Hadarchaeota archaeon (SeqCode). Lineage (GTDB taxonomy): Archaea > Hadarchaeota > Hadarchaeia > Hadarchaeales > JAWBSP01 > JAWBSP01. The sequence goes on along the minus strand of CAZWBJ010000006.1, from coordinate 11,445 downwards.
GGTGGTGAGCTCTCTGCCCACTTCTTTCAGCCGCACCATCGCCTCCAAGTACTCCTCGATCCGCTCCCTCATCCTGAATTTAGGCTCGCCTAAAAAATTCCACTACCTATTTTCCTGTCTCCCCAAGCAAGAGTTGAATCTCCTCGATGTTTCTTCTGTAATCCTCCTCTCTCATCTTTCCTATAACGAGCCCGGCGTGTACCACGACCAGCTCGCCCTCCCTCACCTCCTCTAAACAGACCACGCGCCGCTGGATTCCCCCAAAGTCCACAAGGATCTCCCCCCCTTCCACCTTCTGTACCCTACCTACCGTTCCCAGGCACATCCCCACCACCAAATCTCGCCCAAATATTGCAGGGGCCCTCCACTGAGACCATACATGGGCCCACCGGAGAGCCCGGAGTGCATTTCTTTCCGAACAGGGGGCAATCGGTCGGTCTGGCCGCCCCCACGATTATCTCGCCGCATCTGCAACCCGGCTCCAGATCCCTTTCGGAGCGCGGCACCTTCTCCAGGTTAAAATGCCTGTAGGCATCGAAATCTGAAAATTCCTCCTTCAGAAACAATCCGCTCTTCGGGATCACCCCAATCCCCCTCCAGGACGAATCGGAACTTTCGAAGACCTCCCCCATGCTCTCCTTGGCCGGAAGGTTTCCCTCCCACCGCACCGCCCTCCTGTACTCTGTCACCACCCGCGGTTTTTTTTCCACGAGCATCTCGAGCAGGAGCAGGACGGCGGCCAAGACGTCAATGGGCTCAAAACCCGCAACCACCGTGGGGAGACCGAACTCCTTGGGGAGAAACTCCCAAGAACTGGCGCCTATTACCGTTGAGACGTGACCCGGTGCGATCACGCCGCTGAGGGGAAGGAGCCCTCTATCCATGTGGTATTTTATGGCAAACCTGGCTGCGGGTGGGGTGAGTTTTACCAGACTCAGCAGCTTTAAATTCCTCGGGACCTTTCCGCTTACCAGAAGGGAGGAATAGATAGGAGCTAGGGTTTCGAAGCCTATACCAAAAAAGAGAGATTCTTCCCTTGCCTCCTTTGCGGACTCCAGGAAGCTGTAGACGAGCCTCACCTTTCCACCTAGGGCTCTGGCCTCCTCGAGCGACCGACAGCCATCAACCGCCCTCAGGGCTGGCAGTCTGTAAGAGTCCCCGTAAGTGTAAACAGTCACGCCCTCCAAGGCCAGACGGATGGCCTGTTCGACAAAGTAAGAGGGTGTAACGCAGACCGGGCAGCCTGGGCCGGCCACCAGCTCTACGTTGGGGGGAAGGAGACTCCTTATCCCGAAGTGAACCGTGGTCCACTCGTGGGTCCCGCAAAAGTTCATGAACTTTACATGACCGACCCGGGAGGCAAGCAAGCGGATCCTAGAGCACAGAGATTTGGCTAGCTCCGGATTGTCTCTGAAGGGCTTCACCACTTCCCCTAGCATATCCTCGGTACGGGATCCCCTGCCGGCATTGGGATCACCCTTCTCCCCCCTACACACGTCCTCATAACCACCATTCCGGGATGCTCCCGCACCGCCTCCCCTATTATCGCCGCCCCCTCGCCGCCCTTTACCCGTCTGATTTCCCTCAGCACGTTTTCGCTGTCCTCCCCCCTCACTCCCATCACCACTCTCCCCTCGCAGGCGAGGCCGAGCACATCCAAACCCAGCAGGTCGCAGAGCCCCCTGACAGGCTCGGAAACTGGGATGGCCCCCTCCTCCAGCTCTATTCCAACCCCTGATTTTTCCGCCAGCTCGTTGAGGGCCGCTGCCAAACCCCCCCTCGTTGGATCCTTCATGGCCGTTACCTCGCCTGAAGCCATGGCCGCCCTAACGACGGGGAGAACGGGGGCGGCATCGGAGGAGATGGTTCCCATCCCGTGCCGGCATGCAAGGATACAGGCCCCGTGCTCGCCCACGCTTCCGCTGACCAGAATTTTATCCCCCGGTTGGAGGCCCGAGTTTCTGACAAGCCTGTGCGCCAAACCGACCCCTGCCGTAGTTATGATTGGACCGTCCAGGGCCCCTTTCTCGGTCACCTTCAGATCCCCGGTTATTATGGGGACGCCCACCTCTCTGGAGACCTCATTCGCTGAACGCAGGATTTGTCGGAATTCTTCTACCCCCATCCCCTCAGGCAAGACTACCGAGCAGGCGATGGCGAGAGGTTGGGCACCCATCACGGCTAGATCGTTTATCGTTCCCGAAATGGAGAGACTTCCAATGTCCCCTCCCGGGAAGATCGGTGGTCTGACGGTGTAGGAATCGGTGGTGAATACGAGAGTTTTCCCGTCTACATCCACCGTGGCACCGTCCTCCAGTTCATCCAGCCCAACTTTTCCGGCCCTCCGGAGGGAGAACTCCTGCAGAACGGTCCGGCGAATGAGTTCGGCCATGAGCCTCCCTCCCGCCCCCTGCACCCAAGTTATCCTCTCCCCCTGCATCCGATTCTCAAGTCATCGCTTGGGGGGAAATATCAGTTAGAGATGGGCTTGAGCTGCTACCGCCGGATCACAAGAGCGATCCACACAACCAAGACTGGGACGGCCATGAGGAGGCCAAGGAGGGGCCCGCTCCCAACCCATCCCTCCGTCCGAGCCTGAAGGAAACTGCCACCCTCCTCCCACCACCCAATTAGATGATCCACAAAAATCGCGACCGTGGCGCCCCAAAACATGAGAGCCAACAGTGAAAGACGATATCTCCACCTGAAGACAATAGTGGCGAGAGATGCGACGACCGCCAGCCCCAGAGTTGTTATGAGCCACATCAGCGCCCGATAACACCTGTCCGAGGGCCTATTGCCCTTATCCTATCTGTTATTCTGAAGCGGCGGTCGACCGCGAGCATGCCCCCCCATACTCCCACCATCGAAAGCGTCATCGGGAACCCCACCTGGAGCATCTCGGGCAACACCTCAGAGATCCCCTTGGTAAGAAAGGGAGGATAGGGCACGACCTCTCCGTGCGCTAGGTGTTCCACCGCCAGCATGAGCACTGCACCCCAAAGGAGGGCGTTCAGCCAACTTATCTGCAGGTTCTCGGGGAACCTCTTCCTCAGGGCGGTAGTCACAAGGGCGAGACCCATGGGAACGAGAAAGCATGCCATTTTGGTATTACTTTTTCCTATTTAAATATTACCTCCCGATAGTGGCTAAATCTTAACCAGCCTAGCCATTTTCACCCCTCTCAGTGAACCCAGCCTTTCAACGCTCTGCGCAATCTTCTCGCCCCGTCCTCTCAGAACCAAGATCTCTAGGCACGTTCTAGCATCCAAATGCACATGCTGGCTCGAGATTATCAGCTCCCTGCACTCATGCTGAAGGTCTATCAGCTGGTCAACCAGTCCCCGCGTTTCGTGATCATAGACGAGTACGAGTACCCCCACACCCTCGCCTCTCATGCTTCTCAGCTCCCTCTGCTCGGAGAGAAACGCCAGAAGAGCATCCCTGACCGCTTCTGACCTGCTGGGATACCCGGTGCGGCTCAGGTAAGAATCAAGCTGCTTCAGGAGCTCCTCCGGTAGGGTCAGGCTTATCCTAGTAAGGGCCATCCAAAGAAAGACTTCCCGATTATTAGAATTGAAAGCCGAGGGAGGAATGGATGTCCAGGAATACCTCTCAAGATATGAGAGGAGGATAAGGGAGGAAATCTCCAAAGGCCTGTCCCGCATCCAGCCGCCGGAGCTCAAGGAGGCATGCCTACATTTGACGAAGGGGGGCAAGCTCCTCAGACCCCTGCTGGTCTTGGCCTCGTGTGAAGCGGTGGGGGGCAAACCCCTAAGGGCCCTGAGGGCCGCTGCTGCGGTCGAGATCGTTCACCTCTTCACTCTCATCCACGATGATATCATGGATGAATCGGAGGAGAGGAGGGGGCTCAAGACCGTCCACACGGTTTGGGGGATACCCATAGCCATAACGGCTGGGGATTTTCTCCTCGCCCGAGCCTTCGAAATGCTGGGTTCGGGCTCCCCTGCCTCAACCATTTTAGCCTCCTCCATCCAGGAGGTGTGCGAGGGGCAAGCCATGGATGTTCTGATGTCCCGAAGGCTTTCCTCCGTTACCGAGGCAGAATACCTGAAAATGGTGGAGAAAAAAACAGGCTCTCTTATGGCGGCCGCCGTGCAAATCGGTGCGATGATGGGGGAGGGGAAGCCCGAGGAGGTGAAGGCGCTCTCAAAATACGGCAGGTTGCTCGGGATCTCCTTCCAGATAAGGGATGATGTTCTGAGTCTGGGGATTATCGGTCAGGTCGGAAAATCAACGGATTCCGACATAAGGCTGGGCAAGCCTAGCCTGCCCATACTCAAGGCGGTCAAGGCAGGGGGCGTTTTCTTAAAAATCGGCAAGAGGGATCTGACGGCGTCCGAGATTGAGGAAATAAAGAAGCATATGGAACGGGCGGGAATCTTGGAGGAGTGCACCGAAATTGCCAAGGATTTCGCGGAGAGGGCCAAACGCTCGCTCTCCGGTCTCAGGGAGGGCAGGGGAAAGAGCGTCCTGCTTTCCCTCGTAGAACACGCGGTGGCCAGAGAAAAGTGAGGCGGGCGACAAGGCTCTTAGTCAGAGGGATAGTCCAGGGAGTTGGTTTCAGACCGGCCTGCTACCGGCTCGCGAAGGAGCTGGACCTGGCCGGTTATGTCAGAAATCTGGGGGATGCGAGCGTGGAGATCTTCGTGGAAGGGGAAAAAGTGGAGGAGTTCATCGAAGGGCTCAGGAATCTCCCCCCGCCCATCCAGGTCTGGGGGGTGGAAGTGGAGGAAGCCACACCAGAGCAGCGCACTGACTTCCGTGTCCTCGAAAGCTCCGAGAGCGGGGGATCTCTCTCCCCCCCACCGCCCGACCTAGATGTCTGTCCCGAGTGCCTGCGAGAGCTGAAAGATCCCTCCAACAGAAGGTATCTCCATCCCTTCATCACCTGCATGAACTGCGGGCCCAGGTTCACCATCCTGCTCGGCCTTCCCTACGACAGGGAGCTCACCACCATGCGCGAGTTCCCTCTCTGCGAGAGGTGCAAGGAGGAGTATCTGAACCCCACCGACAGGAGGTTCAGGGCCGAGCCCGTGTGTTGCCCTTCCTGCGGTCCCGTGGTCAGACTCTTTCTGCCCGATGGAACACCCCTCCCAGTTGAGAACCCCCTGGCCGAGGCCGCGAAGCTCCTGGACGAGGGGCACATACTGGCAGTGAAGGGAATCGGGGGGACTCATCTAGCAGTGAAAACCACGGAGGACGAACCCATCAGGAGGCTGAGGGAACTTTACCATAGACCCCAGCAACCCTTCGCCGTCATGTCCCCCAACCTAGAGAAGGTTAGGGAGTTCGCCGAGGTGGGGGAGGTCGAGGAAAAACTCCTGCTCTCCCGCGCCAAACCGATAGTCTGCCTCAAAAAATCCTCCAGCTTTTTCCTCTCCCCACTCCTCTCCCCCGGCCTTGACACAATAGGGGTCATGCTCCCATACTCCCCCCTGCACTTCCTCTTGCTGGGCTACGGAAAGGATCCCGCGTACGTCATGACGAGCGGAAACCTGCCCGGCCTTCCCATGGCCATTCGGAACTCGGATGCCCTCAGGTTGAAGGCGGACTACTTCCTCCTACACAATCGGAAAATAGAGAACAGGTGCGACGACTCGGTGATCAGGCTGACGGACGGGAAACCCGTTTTCCTCAGGAGATCTCGCGGATATGTTCCGGTTCCCCTCAAACTCAACGCAAACAAAGACCTGAGAATTCTGGCCCTCGGTGCGGAGCTGAATTTGACCTTTTCGATCGTTAAGGGCGGTTACTGCTTCACCAGCCAACACATAGGCGACCTCAACAAGTATGAGGTCCTTCTGTACCTGAGGGAGGCCATGGGAAAGTGGAGGAGGCTTCTGAGGGTCGAGAGCTTTGACGCCGTGGCCTGCGACCTCCATCCCCAGCTCCTCTCAACCCTTGAGGCGGAGAGGCTTGCTGGTGAGCTCGGGTGCAGGCTGGTGAGGGTGCAGCACCACGCGGCGCATCTCGCGGGGCTGATGGCGGAGAAGGGGTTGGATAGCTTGGTGGGGATAGCGGCCGACGGGGTGGGGTATGGGGAGGATGGGACGGTGTGGGGAGGGGAAGTTCTGCTACTGGAGGAGGGGAGACACGAAAGGCTCGCCTGGCTGGAACCCAAGCCCATGCCCGGTGGAGACCTCGCGACCCTTCGCCCGGCTAGAATGGTGGCTGGAATCCTCTGGGGCGCCGACGGGTTGGAGGAAATTTTGGCCAGCTGTGGGCTGTCAAGCGAGGAGATTGAAATGATCTTCCGCCAGCTCGAAACCGGCCTCAACACGCCCCTCACTTCAAGCTGCGGGAGGGTTCTGGATGCGGCCTCCTGCCTCCTAGGAATCTGCGACCTCAGGACCTACGAAGGGGAGCCGGCGATGAAGCTGGAGGCGGCGGCCCGGGGTGGGGATCCCCGCTGCCTGCCCGACGAGCCCTCCAAATTCGTGCGGGGCCATTTGGTGGACACCTCCGCCCTGCTTCTTTCCCTGCTCGATGGCATTCGGAGTAGAATCGGGAAGAGACACTTGGCGGCTTGGTTCCAAACCGTGCTCGGGAAAGCCCTTGCGAGCTTGGCCGTTGAACAGGCGCTAGAGAGGGGGATAAAGAATATCGGGGTATCTGGGGGCGCTTTCTACAACGATTTCCTCACCCGAGCTGCAAGGGAGGAGGTGGAAAGGAATGGCCTGCGCTTCTGGATGCACGAAAGCGTGCCACCGGGCGACGGTGGAATCTCGGTCGGACAGGCTCTCCTCGCCGCCGCGGAACTCACAAGGGTCCACACGCATTCCTGAAAGTGACTGAAGGTAAGAATCGCCGGGTCGCCCTCTTCTCTGCAAGGTAATTGCTCATCCAGGGACCTAACCCCTTTTTAAAATCGAGGGATAAATGTGATGCCAAACCCTCTAGTCCGAAGGCTCGCCCTCTGGGGGTTGAAGAAATCCCCTTGGGTCTTCCATGTCAACACCGGGTCCTGCAACAACTGCGACATAGAGATCGTGGACGCCCTCACCCCCAGGTTCGACGTGGAGAGGTTCGGAATCCTGCTCCAGGGAAGCCCAAGACACGCTGATGTCCTGCTGGTCACGGGACCCGTAAACAAGCAGACAGCCCCGAGAGTCAGAAGAATCTATGAGCAGACCCCAGACCCCAAGGCAGTGATAGCGGTTGGGACTTGCGCGGTCTCTGGGGGGATTTTCAGGGAGGGGTATCATTTCGCGGGTCCTCTAGACAAGGTCATACCTGTGGATGTCTATGTCGCCGGGTGCCCCCCAAGACCCCAGGCAATAATTGATGGGGTGGTCAAGGCCCTCTCCCTCCTGAAATAGAATGGAGCTTTTCCTCCCCATCTTTGTACTTTCGACGGTGTGCGCCATCGCTGCACTGGAATTGAGGGATCTGCTCGCTGCCGCCCTCGCCCTAGGGGCCTCCGGCTTCCTTGTCGGCATCCTCTTCGCCCTCTGGATGGCACCCGACCTTGCCCTAGTTCAGTTCCTCGTTGAAACGCTCATGACGGCAGTATTGGTGGTGGCCATAGCCAGAACCCACCGCAGATCTACAGAGCCGGAATCCCCTCGCACCACCCTTGCCCTTGGTGCCCTCCTAGGGTTCTCGTTCATACTCTTCCTAGTTGTCGTCCCCCTCATGACTCCCTTTGGGCATCCCGGTTTTTCCCCCAAGGTCTACGGCCACTATGTTGAGAACGGGATAGGGGAGACGGGGTCTAAAAGCCTCGTTACAAGCGTGGTCCTAGACTACCGCGGCTACGATACACTGGGAGAGGTTGTCGTTCTTTTCACGGCCGTTCTCGGCATCTCTGTGGTTCTCCGGAAGTTGCCGAAAAGGAGGGTTTCGGAATGTCTTTGATAAGTAGGACTGCCGCCAGGTGGATTGCAATCCCCGCCTTCGCCTACGCCATCTGTCTTGTGTTGACAGGGCACCTCTCCCCAGGAGGGGGATTCGCCGGAGGGGTCGTGGTGGGACTGATCGTTGCCCTCCTCACCTCCGCTTTCGAGGTCGGAATCTCCGAGGAAAGGATCAATCCAACCACCGCCCACATAGGGAGAGTGCTGGGTCTCCTCTGTCTCCTTGCGCTCGGCACGATGGGGCTACTAATCACCGGATTCTTCCTGAGAAACTTCCCACCCAAGGTCGGCGGCCCATTTAGCATGGCGGGACTGATAGTTCCGCTGTACGTTTGCATAGGAGTCATAGTCGGTTACGAGACCTCTCTTATAGTATATTACCTTTTCGAAAGGAGGCCCGGGGGAGAATGACGGCAAACTATCCCTTCCTGTTCGGAATAATCTTCTTTGCCCTCGGGGTGTACGGCATCCTCGTGAAGAAAGACCTCTTCAAGATGATTTTCGGCATCTGCCTCATCGGGTACTCCACCAACATCTTCTTGGTGCTCTTGGGCTTCGTGGAGGGGGGCTCGGTTCCCATCGAAACGGCCGGCCACCCGATCGTAGTAGCGGTCGACCCGCTCGTGCAGGCCCTCATCCTGACGGCTATCGTCATTGAGTTTGCCATCGTGATGCTGATGATCTGCATGGTGATTCGGTTGTTCCAGATTGAGAAGAGCACAGATGGAAATTTGGTGGCGACGTCAATAAATGAGTGAGCTTCTCGTTCTACCGGTGGTTATCCCCCTTTTCGCTGGTGCGCTCAACGCACTGATCGGGAAGTTTTCCGACAGGCTGAGATATGGGATTTCCATCGGCTCCTCGCTTCTGTTGATTGGAATTGCGTCGATCATCCTGCGCATCACTTTCGGGGGGGAGGTCCTTTCGTACAGGCTGGGTGGCTGGCCTCCGCCCACCGGAATTTGTCTGGCAGTTGACACCATGAGCGCACTGCTGCTCCTCGTCATCTCGTTTGTCTCCCTTCTCTGTGTCGTTTATTCCATTTCCTACCTGAAAGGGGAAACAGGAGTTCATTTGTATGACTCCCTTTTCATGTTCCTCGTGGCAGGGATGAACGGGGTGGTTGTGACGGGGGACGTTTTTAACATGTATGTCTTCTTGGAGATCGTCTCCATCTGCTCCTACCCCTTGGTGGCCTTTCGATGCGGTTCGACTGAGCTAAGGGCAGGCCTCAAGTACGCGTTTTTGAGCATGGTCGGGATGTCCTTCTTCCTGCTGGGTGTGGGCTTCCTCTACAACTCCACCGGAACCCTGAACATGGCAGACGCGGGGAGGATCATCCAAGCTGGAACCGCAAACTCCGTCGTGCTTTCCTATGCCCTAATATGCATAATGGCGGGGCTCTTGGTCAACTCCGCGGTGGCCCCCCTGCACACCTGGCTCCCAGATGCCCACCCCGCCGCACCATCGCCCATGAGTGCCGTGCTCTCCGGCCTAGTCGTCAAGGTCAGTGCGTACAGCATGGCCAGGATCGTTTGCACGGTTTATGGGCTGACATTTTCAAAAGTGCTCGGTCCGCTGCTCGTGGCTTTGGGGCTCCTGACCATGCTGACTGGCGCCTTCCTTGCTCTGGTCCAAACGGATATAAAAAGGCTCCTTGCCTACTCCACCATCGGTTCCATGGGATTCATCCTTGCCGGGATCGGCTCGGGGACTACGATGGGGATTCAGGGGTCAACTTTCCACGTGATCAACCATGCTCTCGCGAAGGCCATGCTCTTCCTGGTCGCAGGCTGTTTGATCCACAGATTGGGAACGAGGGACATGAGAAAAATGGGTGGGCTGATGGGAGAGGCACCGATCGAAGCAACCGCCTTTCTGCTGGGGGGGCTGGCAGTGTCCGGTGTCCCTCCTCTTAACGGCTTTTGGAGCAAGCTCCTCATATACATAGGGCTTTACGAATCCGGCATGTACCTCCCGCTCGCCATCGCCATAGGTACCAGCCTTCTCTTCCTGGCGATCTACCTGAGAGCCTTCAAACTCATCTTCCTTGGGAGGGGCACCCCTCGCACGGCCGGAATTCCGAAGCTCATGCTAGCCCCCGTGGTCGCCCTGTGCGTTCTTACGCTTCTCATCGGGATTTTCCCCGGCATGCCCCTGGATTTCACACAAAAAGCGGCGGAGCAGATGCTCAGTAGGACCTTGTACACGCAAACAGTGTTGGGGGTGGGTCCATGAGTGCAAGATTCGCCGCAGTTTTCCTCTGCTTATTCCTGACTTGTCTGCTCCTGTTCTTCTCCTTGGACCTTCAGATCCTGATAGCCTCGGCACTCATCTCCTTGGTCGGAGCGACACTTTGGAGCGAATTCTCGGTTAGGGGCACGGGAAGGGATCCGCTCAACCCGAAGATCTGGGCATCCATGTTTGTCTATTTCCTCCTCTACTGCGCGGCGGCAATCAAAGCCTCGGTCGTCCTTACCCTTGAAATTCTCCGACCTCGGTTGAGGATAAGGCCGGGAATGGTAAGGGTCCCCACCCTTCTGAGGAAAGAGTGGGCAATAATGATACTATCTAACACCATCACCATGACTCCAGGGACGTTCGTTGTGGACGTAGACGAGCGCGGGCGCGACCTGTACGTACACTGGGTCAACGTGACAGAGAAGGAGAGAGAATCCATCGTCAGGGCGGTTTCGGGTAAATTCGAGCAACTCTTGAGGAGGATAGAATGATAGAGGTATATCCTCTCGTGATGGGCCTGCTTTCGGTCTCCTTCGCCCTTGTGGTTTGGAGACTGCTCAGAGGACCCTCGCCGGGGGACATGCTACTCGCTCTCAACGTGCTCGGAACGCTGGGAGTGGGAATGCTCTTGATGCTGGCGAGGTACGTTCATGAGCTCTTTATAGACGTTGCCATCCCGCTTGTGCTGTTGGCCATCGTTAGCGTGCTCATGGTTTGCAGATATCTGGAGGGGAGGATCAAAATTGCTGGTTGAGATCTTTTCCCAATTTTTCATGGTTCTCGGCGGATTCCTATCCCTGATCGGGGCGCTCGGTATCGTAAGATTTCCCGACCTTTATACAAGAATTCAGGCGAGCACCCTCTGTACCTTGGGGATGTTGAGCATCGCCTTCGGGGTGATGATAGCCAGCATACCTTCCCCCCTGTCTGCTAAAGCCCTCCTCATAATTGTTTTCACCCTTCTGACAGCCCCGGTCGCCTCCCACGCTATAGGAAGAGCAGGATATCTCTGGGGGGTGAAGCAGTGGGAAAAAAGTGTGGTGGATGAGTACTCGCCTTTCGCGAAAAGGTTTAGAAAATGATCGATCCTGTACTCCTATCTTTTCTGCCGCTCGTTGGGGCCTTCCTCGTTCCCCTCACAGGAAAATATAAACCGCATTTCACCGCATCCGTGCTCTTCCTCACCCTGCTCTCCCTCGTCTGGGCTTCCCTTCCAGTGCTCGGGGGGGAGAACGTCCACCGGGTTTATTCCTGGGCCAAGGAACTCGGCCTGAACTTTGAAGTATACATGGATTCCCTCTCGGCCTTCTTCTCCATACTCACC
>CAZWBJ010000005.1:8162-61323 GCA_964632175.1 Hadarchaeota archaeon (SeqCode) | reverse complement strand
AAAAAAACGGTCTCCGGCTACGGCTTTTCACCCCTTTCGAAGCTTCCCTGGCTTCCTACGAAGTGATTGTCCGCTACTATAGTAACAGACATGAACCCATTACCTCGAATTTGCTTCTTTGTGCGAGAAGTCATGCAGAAGTAGGCGTAAAAGGCTGCGGTGAGGTGCTCTGGAGTTTTGCCCGAGCTGGCACTCATTGGCCGTACTTGCCTAGGGTGCGCTCTTAAGAAGCGGGAAGAATAGAATCACATGGAGGAGATAAGAACCGGCACCTTTGTGGTACCCGGCACCTTCCTCGCCACCGTGGAGGAATTCATGTGTGGGGAGGGAACCTACAAGGAGGGGGGAAAAATTTACTCCTCCCGCGCTGGGATAGTTCTAGTGGACGTGAAGGGGAAGAAGATCTCGGTGGTCTCCAAGACCGGGCCCCCACAGCTCAAGAGGGGAGATGTAGTGGTGGGAGTGGTGGAGGAAATAAAGAAGCAGGCGGCGGGAATCACGGTGCACTTCCTCGCTGGATCCGAGAAGAGCCTCCCGTACCCCACCAGTGGGATTCTCAGGATTTCCAACGTGAGGAAGGGGTTCGTCTCCCAGCTGGAGAAGGAGCTGAGGGAGGGTGATCTGGTGAAGGCGAGGGTGCTGGACGTGAAGAACGGAACCATCCTCCTCACCACCGACGGGCCGGAGCTGGGGGTGGTGCTGGCCTACTGCTCTAGGTGCAGGGGGATCTTGGAAAGGGTGAAGAACAGGCTTTACTGCAGGTGGTGCGGGAACACGGAGACCAGGAAGATCTCAAGTGAGTATGGAGGAGAATATGGAGCTGGAAGCGGTCAGAAAGGGGGAAAGGGAGCTCCTGCTTAGGGTACCGGGGGAGGACGCAACGCTCTGCAACCTCCTCGTCCGGACCCTCCATTCCCTAGAGGAGGTGGAGTTCGCCGCCTTCCGGAAGGAACACCCGCTTCTCACCCCTTATGAAATCGGGGTGAGGACGAAAGGGAAGCCGACGGATGCCCTCCTCAAGGCCGCCCAGAGAGTGGTCGCGGCATGCGAAGATCTGCTCAAACAGCTCAAGGCTTCTGGGAAGTGAAACCGGAGCTGAGGGTTCTCGGGCTCGACGACGGCCCCTTCAGGCGCGGGGACAGGAAAACCATTTTGGTTGGGGCGGTCTTCAGAGGTGGGATCCAGCTGGATGGGGTCCTCAGCAGGTGGATAGAGGTGGACGGAAGGGATTCCACCGAGAAGATCGTGGAGATGGTGACGTCCAGCAGGCACGCGGGCCAGCTCAGGGTGATCATGAGCGAGAGCGTGACCTTTGGAGGCTTCAACCTGATGGACATCCAAGAGGTGTGCAGGAGAACGGGCCTGCCCGTGATCGCCGTCACGAGGGAGCGGCCGAATATGAGGAAGGTCAGGACCGCGTTGCAGAAGTTTCCGGACTTCCGCGAGCGATGGAGACTGATAAAGAAAGCGGGAAGGATCTACCCGCTGGATCTGGGGACGGGGAAGCTTTATCTCCAGCTCGCAGGGCTGGGGGTGAAAGAAGCGGGGGAGATCGTTCGAGTCACGGTGACCCACGGTCTCCTGCCCGAGCCCCTTAGAGTAGCCCACCTAATTGCCACGGGAATAGTGAGGGGCGACAGCGCCGCATGAGAGAAGAGGAGACCCAGGCCTCCGTTCCGGTTTATTGTCCTAGGCGCGAAGCCCCCAACCCCCCAAGCGCGGAGTTCTGCGGGCAGTGCGGTAGCGCTCTCAGGAGGGTTCGAGGTAGAAGGAGAGGGGCTTGGAGGAAAGTGGAGGCAACCTTCTTTTCCGCAGGCAGGTGGATCGTCAGGAACGAGGTGCTCTACGAGTTCCTCTCCTTCCTCCTTGTCTTGGGGGTCCTGTACCTAGGGATAATGGGCGGCTTGATGGTCCTTCTCATGACCGACAGCCCGCTCAGGAGCGTTTACTCCGACAGCATGAATCACCACGGCGACAACAGATGGTGGCGCATGGAGTTTGAGCGACGAGGAATCTCCACCTCCAACTTCCCGCTACAAGATGGTTTCGCGAAAGGGGATCTCCTCCTAATAAGGGGGGTGGATCCAGCGGAAATTCGTGTGGGGGATGTGGTGGTTTACGAGGGATCCAGAGGCCTGATCGTTCACAGGGTCTTGAAGATATGGTCCGACGAGGGGGAAAATCTCATCTTTCAGACCAAGGGGGACGCCAACCCACATGCCGATACCCCCATTCAAGCCGAGGCGGTGGTAGGAAAGGTGATTGCGGTCATCCCGAAGCTGGGGTGGCTCTCCATCTGGTGGAGGGGCGCATGAGGTCCCGAAGGCAGCCAGCACTGACCGTGGATGTGATAGTCAAGAGGGGGAAGGAAGTTCTGCTCATCAAGAGGAAAAATGAGCCCTTCAAGGGGAAGTGGGCCCTAGTGGGAGGATTCGTGAAATATGGGGAGAGGGTGGAGGAGGCGGCCAAAAGGGAGTGCAGGGAGGAGACGGGGCTGGAGGTGGAGCTGGAGAGGCTGGTGGGGGTTTACTCCGACCCGCGCAGGGATCCCCGCGGGCACGTGGTGAGCATCTGCTTTCTGGCCAGACCCGTGGGGGGAAGGCTGAGGGGGGGAAGCGACGCGAGCGATGCCAAGTTCTTCAAGAAAATCCCTTGGGGCCAGCTAGCCTTCGACCACGCGCGCATCCTAAAAGACGCTGGAGTGAGGGAAGGATGAAGTTCTGTTCCAAGTGCGGTAGCCTCCTCCTCCCGAAGGAGGGGTTGCTCGTTTGCGAGAACTGCGGGTACTCGGAGAAGGTGGAGAGACCGGAGGAGTACACCCTAACGAAAAGGGTGGAGGAGAAAAGGGGAGTGGACGTGATAGAGGAGGAGAGAAAGCCCCTCCCCACCACCAGAGCCACCTGTCCGGCGTGCGGGAATTCCACGGCCTATTGGTGGATCCTTCAGACGAGGAGCGCCGACGAGCCCCCCACGAGGTTTTACAGGTGCACCAAGTGCGGGAAGACCTGGAGGGAGTACGCTTGAGGGTACCGGCCAAGGAGAGGAGGATAGGCGAGATCACGCCTGAGGACACCTTTGTGAGAATTCTGGGGAAGGTGGTGGCGAAGAGGGAAACTGAGGTGGTGCTGGAGGACGAGGATGGGGCGAGGATAACGGTTTTCGCCGACGACCCTGAGCTCCTCTCCGAGATAAGGGAGGGATCTAGGGTAAGAATCTTCGGGACCCCGCTCCTGCAGGGGGAGAGGAGGGAGATAAGGGCGGAAATCGTGCAGAAGATGGATGGGCTGAACCTAACGCTTTACCAGGAGGCGAGGAGGGAGATGGAGAAGCTGAGGAGGATGGTGGGTCTGACATGATCTCGGCGAGGATGTCCAGCTGCAGGGTCTGGAAGAGCTGCATTTCGGCCATCTCCTCCCTCATCGCGGAGGCGGCCTTCAGGTTCACGCCCGAAGGGGTGAGGCTCAGGGCCATGGACCCCACCCACGTCTCTCTCGTCCAGCTCGAGTTTCCCGCTAAGATGTTCGAAGAGTACAAGGTGAAGGAAGAGAGGATAGTGGGATTGAGCGTGAGCAGGCTGGACGAGTTTCTCTCCAGGGCTAGGGGGGACGAGGAGATAAGGTTCGAGCTGGACGAGGAACAAAACAGGCTGATCCTGACCCTGAAGGGGGTCTCGACCAGGAAATTTGGCATCCCCCTGATAGACGTGAGCGAGCCGGAGGTCCCAGAGCCTGGGAAGCTTGAGCTACCCGCCGCCTTCGACGTCCGTGCCGACGTCCTAGAAGAGGGACTGAAGGATGCCCAGCTAGTGGGGGACAGCGTGAGGTTCCAGTTGGAGCCCAATGGATTGACGCTCTCGGCAAAGGGTGAGAAGGGAAGCTCAGAGGTTCTCATAAAGGAGGAGAAAGGGGGAAAGGAGAAGGTCATCGAACTCGGAGAATCCCCGCCAGCGGTCAGGGCCACCTTTGCCATCGAGTACCTGAGCAACATCCTGAAAGCCGCGGACCCTGACGACTGGGTGAGGGTGAGGATGGGACAGGACATGCCCATCAGGTTGGAACTCGCCGTGGGGGAGAAGAAGGAGAAAAAGGAGGGCTCTCTCGTCTTCATCCTAGCGCCCCGCTTGGAGACCGAGTAGCGCTTACAAAAGCGGGAAAGCAACAGTTTCCAGTTTTTATCGGTTGAATGGGAGGGGCTCAGAGAAAGCCGAGCGCCCTCAAAGCGAGCACCGCCCCGAGGCTGAGGAAGGTGGGTAGGAAGAGACTCTGGGAGGTGGACTCGGTGTCGAGACCAAAGCTGGAGATGAGGACCGCGTTGGTGATGGCCGGGGGCATCAAAGAGTTTATTAGCAGAGTGTGACGCTGGAGCTGATCCGAGAAAAACGGCAGGAAGGCCAGAACGAAGAGGGGGGAGAAGACCATCCGGTTGAGGAAGATCGTCCGGGTCACGCGGCTGGAAAAGAAGAAAAGAGAGCGTCGGGAGAGGGGGAGATAGAGACCCACGAGCAGGAGACTGAGGTAAACGGTGAGCTTCCCGAACCCGTGCAGCATCTCAAAGGATCTCCCGCTCCAGTCGAGGGGGTGCAGGACCAGACCGAAGAGAAAGGCCAAAAGGGGGGGAAAGCCCACCACCTTTTTGAGCGTTTTCCTGCCTCCGCCGGTGGAGAGGTACAGGAGACCGAGGGTGTTGTGAATCACCATCACGGGAAGGCTGAAGAGGACGGCGGCCGAGAGATCCCCGTAGAAGGCGTAGATGAGGGGGAAAGGTAGGAAGAGAGAGTTGAGAAAAGTGGAGTTGAAAACCACTGTCTTGGTCTCAGCCTTGGAGAGCCCCTTCGAGGTCAGCCGGCTCCAGAGAAAGCAGCCGGAGAGGTAAACTAAGGAGAAAAGGGAGACGGAAGCCAGCCTGAGCTCGAGTCTCATGGCCTCGGTCAGCATGAGAACAGGATAGGTGAGGAAGATGACGAAAGTTTCAAGCACTCTCTTGGATCCGCGCACTCTCTGGAGACCCAGCCCAACTAGGAGGAGCACTGGTATGCTGAGAAGGTTAAGATCTGGCATCTCTCGATGAGATGGGGAAGTTTTTACTCACACCGACTACCGTGTCCCTTTCCCTGCTTTTGCTTAAGATGTCTTCCTGTAACCCCTCGCACTCCTGAGTTCGGCCGCCTTCTCCTCGGGTGAGTAGTCAAAGGTGATGGCTCCTGACCCCGTCTCCACGCTGGCGAAGAACTTCAGCTTGTCCCTCTCCCTGTAGGGTGGGTAGAATTCGATGTGGAAGTGGTAGTAGGGGTAATCGCCATCCGTCGGCCTCTGGTGGAGAACCATCATGTACGGGAAGCTGAAGCCGAAGAGGTTGTCGAACTTGGTCAGGATCTCCTTGAGCGCATCGGCCAGGGCAAACCTCTCTTCCTCCCCCAGCTCGTGCAGGGCCTGGACGTGACGCTTGGGGTAGAGGTGAACCCCGTAAGGCAGCCTGGCGAAGAAGGGAAGGAAGGTGAGGAAGTGCTCATTCTCGTCAACCACCCTCACACCCTCCTCCTTCTCCCTCCTCCAAATGTCGCACAGAAGGCATCCACCCCCCCTCCCGGCGTACGCACGGGAGTTCTCCAGTTCCCGCTCGATGACGGGGGGAATAAAGGGGAAGGCGTAAAGCTGTCCGTGGGGGTGATCCAGAGTCACCCCGATTTCTCTCCCCTTGTTCTCAAAGATGAAGATGTACTTCACGAAGTCCAGCTTGCTCAGCTCTTCATATCGGTGGGCCCAGAGATCGACAAGCTCCTTGATGTGATCCACGGGCAGCTGAGTCAGGGTCGAGTGATGGTCTGGTGTGTAAAGCAGCACCTCGCAAACGCCCCTAGCGGAACCGGTGCGGTAAAAATCACGCGGTGGTGGAAGGGGGGCCTCGGGGGAGAGGGTGGGGAATCTGTTGGGGAGGACCTTCACCCTCCAATTGGCATCCGGAACCTCTTCCGAGCCCGGGCAGAAGGGGCACTTGGGAACTTTAAGCGTGGGCCTTTCCCCCCTCTTGCCGGAGACGATTATCCATTCTCCCCGAAGGGGATCCCAGCGCAGCTCCATTGTAGTGTAAAATAAGGCGAGAATTATTAGATGCTGATAGCGGGGGTCGACTTGGGGGCCACCTACGTGAGATGCGTCCTGAGCAGGGACGGAAAGTTTCTGGCGAGAAAAAAGGAACCCACCGCGAGGGAGAGCCGGGATGCGATCGCCGCCCAGATCGTGGAGATGATCCGCTCCTTGCTGAAAGGGCACTCGGTGAAGTTGGAAGGGGTGGGGATAGCCTCCGCTGGACCGCTGGACCTGAAGAGGGGCGCCGTCGTGAACTCCCCCAATCTTGGCTTCTCCTTCATCCCGCTTGTGAGGCCCGTGCAAGAGGAGCTGGGAGTCAAGGTGATCTTGGTGAACGACTGCGTGGCGGGGTCCATCGGAGAGTGGAAGTCCGGCGCTGGAAAGGGTCTCGACAACCTCGTCTACATAAGCATAAGCACGGGGATAGGGGCGGGCGTGGTGGTGGACGGGCATGTGCTGATGGGGAAGGACGGGAACGCTCACGAGATCGGGCACACCGTGATCGATCTGGAGGGAAGACTCCCGTGCGGATGCGGAGCGAGGGGCCACTGGGAGGCCTACTGCTCGGGGAGGAACATTCCAAATTACGTGAGGATGAGGCTCTCCCAACTCGGGGGGTTCGAACGAGGCTGGCTTGGGAAGCTGGGGGATCCCCAGAGGATAACCGCTAAGGACGTGTTTGAGGGGTGCCGGAAGGGCGACGAGTTCTGCAGGCGAATGGTGGAGGAGATAGGAAGGATGAACGCCATGGGGGTGGCCAATGCTGTTAACGCCTATGACCCCTCTCTGGTCAGCTTGGGTGGGAGTGTGGTGTTCGAAAACAAGGAACTCGTGATGGGACCCATCAAGCGGCACATGAAAGAGTATCTCCTGAACAGGGCACCGAAAGTCACCATCACCCCGCTCGGCGAGGACGTGGTTCTGTACGGTGCGGTGGCTGTGGCGGCCGGGGGGCTGGTCTAAACCCATCCACGAAACGCGGTTGAGCGGGGACTTAACCCGTGCGAGAGAGAAAATCTTTCAGCTCTTCCTGAAGCACCTCAAAGACGATTTTCCCATCGATCTTTCCCCTCACCCTTTCCATCACCACTCCCATCAGAGGCTTCAGGGCAGCCTCTCTTCTTTCCCTGACGAAGCTTTCCCTTTCTTGAATTACCTGACGCACGAGAGCCCTGAGCTCATCTTTTTCCATGGGTCTGAGACCCAACCTTCCTGCCGCCTGCCGGACGCTGAGGCCCCCGCACACCAGCCTCAAAAGGTCGGGAATGGCCTCCTTGGCGACGCCCTCCCTCAGCATGGAGAAAAGCTCCACGAAAACCTCCTTGCCGAGCTTCTCCACCTCGCACCCCTCCCTTTTCAGGCTCACCAAGGTTTCCTCAAGGGTGAAAGCCACCAACTTTGGGTCGGCCACCCGGCAGAGCTCCTCAAAGAGCCCCAGCCGCTCGGAGAGAGCCAGCCTCCAAGCCATTTCCCTCCCGAGCCCCAACGCCATCAGCCTCTCCACCCTTTCCTCGGGTCTCTCGGGGACGGGCAATTTTTTCAGCCACTCCTTGTCGATGGGGATGGGGGGAATATCCGTCTCCGGATACATTCTGCCCGCACCAGGCAGGGGGCGCATGTACTCGGTGTTTCCATCCGGCAGGGCTCTTCTCGTCTCCTCTGGAATTCCCACCATTGCCTGAGCCGCCCTCTTCGCCACCGCCTCCAGCGCCGCCTCCGCTTTTTCCCTTTCCCCAGCCACCAGCACGAAGGCATCCAGCTCCCCCAGCCCCAGAACCTCCCTGACCCTCTCCACCTCCTCCACAGAAATCCCGTAGCCCGGTAGCTCGTCCGAATGCAGGATGCCCCCCACCCCGCATGCCTTCGCATGATCCGAGAGCTCGGCTCCAAATCTCCTCCCGGGCTGCACCTCCCGACCGAGGAGACCTTTGTATCCCACCAGCCTCATACCCAGAACCACACCGCCCCCTTCCAAGGTCCTCCTCAGCAACTTGCAGTTGGTGTGTAGGAAGAGATCGCTCACTTCCTTTCTCTCACCCACCTTGGCTCCTCTTCTCCTGAGTTCCTCCCTAATTTCTAGAAGCGCGAGCTGCCTCTGAACCTCCCGTTCGATCACGGTTGAGATGAGCTCGAGCTTCTGCACCCCTTTTATTTCCTGCCTCGCGCCCCCAGCTATGGAGATATTTATATCCTGCCTGATGGTTCCGATCCCGCGCTTGACCTTTCCCGTCATCCTCAGCACTTGCCCTAGGTAAAGAGCGGCCTTGCTTGCCTGCTGGGGGTGGGAGAAATCCGCCCCCGTGGCCAGCTCGATGAGGGGAATTCCGAGCCTGTCCAGCCTGTAGACCACCTCCCGGTCGGTCTCCCCCATCTTTCTCGCGGCATCCTCCTCCAGGCAGATGGTGGGTATGGTGAACTTGAGGCCCTCAAACTCCACCACCCCCCCCGTGGCCACCAGGGCCGTCCTCTGGAAGCCCGTGGTGTTGCTCCCGTCGATGACTATCTTTCTCATGACGTGAATTTCGTCCACTGGCTCCGCCCTGAGCGCCAGGGCAACCCTCAAGGCCGTTTCCAGGGCCTCCAAGTTCAGGGGATGCGGTGGCTCCTCGTCCAGCTCCACCAGACAGACATCTTCTGGAATTTGATACAGGAAATCCTTCCCCTTCAGGGCCTCCGCCATCGCTGCCCTGTCAACCTCGCCGAGTTCGCTTTGGGTAGGCCTGAGCCTTCTTCTCACGGTCCGTGACGGGATCTCCTCCTCAAGCGTGGACTGACAGGAGCAGAAGAGCTTGTGGGTGTCAAGTTCCTGATGAATCTCAAACCCCACCCGCAAGCCCAGTTTTTGATAATCCATCCATTTCTCAAAACCCCTTAATTTACAAGCTAAGATTTGATGTTGGAAGAGATAACCGTCGCCGTCGCCGAGCTCAAATTTGACACTATACGGAAGCTCTGCGAGGAGGCCCTAAAACAGGGGCACAAACCGATGGAGGTGGTGGAAGCGATGAGAAAAGGGATGGAAGAGGTAGGCAGGAGGTACGAGAGGGGGGAGTATTTCCTCCCCGAGCTCATGATCGCCGGAGACACCATGAAGGAGGGAATGGAGGTCCTGCAGCCCTACCTAGAGAAGGGGGAAGGAGGGGCGAGGGCTAAGCTCGTGCTGGGAACCGTGCAGGGGGATATACACGACATCGGGAAAAACATCTTCGCCATGCTCGCGCGGGCCTCCGGTTTCGAGGTTATAGATCTGGGGGTGGACGTCCCACCGGAGAGGTTCGTGGAGGCGGTGGAAAGAGAGGGAGCGGCGGTTCTGGGCCTCTCCTGTCTCATCACCCCTGCCCTCCCAACCATGCGCCAGACCGTGGAGCTGTTGGAAAAGAGGGGGCTGAGACAAAAGGTCAAGGTCATCCTCGGGGGCGCGCCCCTCACCGAGGAGCTGGGGAAAAAGCTGGGCGCGGACGCTGCCGTCAACGACGCCGTCAAGGGTGTGGAGATCCTGAAGGGCTGGTTCCCGAAAGATTGAAAGCCCCAGAGCTCTACAGTGAAGAGAAGCTGAAGGAGGAGATAGTGAAGACGAGTAGGGTGCTGTATGAGAAGGGTCTCATCACGGCTATAGGTGGAAACATCAGCGCAAGGATCCCAGGCGGGAAGGAGTTTTGGATAACTCCTAGCCAGCTCTGCAAGTCTGAGCTCAAAACAGAAGATCTCGTGAAGCTCGATCTGGAGGGCAACCTAGTGGAGGGAGTCCTGAAGCCCTCTGTTGAGAAGCTCATGCATGCGTGCGTCTACCGGGTCAGGCCCGAAGCGAACGCCGTCATCCATGCCCACAACCCCCTCACCCTAGCCCTCGTCTCGGCCGGCCTTTCCCTCGAACCCGTTACTGGAGAGGCTTGCATCCTCCTCGGGAAACCAGAGGTGCTCCCCTTCCTCTTCCCCGGGACGGACAAGCTTGCTAACGCCGTGGAGGAGGCGGCGAAGAGGGGCCCGAAACTTATCATCTTGGAGAACCACGGGGTCGTGGGGATAGGATACGATCTGCTGGAGGCGAGAGCAGTAGTGGAGCTTGCCGAGGATGTTTCAAAAATTATAATTTTTTCCAATCTTCTAGGGAGGAAGCCAAAACCTATTCCCGAGGAGAATATTGAGCTCTTCAAGAAACTCTTCTGGAAGTAAGGCACAAAATGAAGATAGAAGGGAAAGAGGTAGGGGGATATGCCGGGAAGACTCTAAGAATTAATCTCTCGACCAGCGGAGTGAGGGAGGAAGAACTCACCCTCCAAGAGGTGGAGGAGTTCATCGGTAGGGCTGGGCTGGCCACCAAGTTCGTCTGCGAGGAGGTGAACCCCCGGGTGGATCCGCTGGATCCCCAAAACCCCCTAGTGTTCATGACCGGGCCCCTCACGGGAACCTTCGTGCCCACCTCCAGTCGCTTCACGGTGGCCGCCAAGTCCCCGCTGACGGATGGCTGGGGAGAATCGCACCTCACGCAAACCAATGCCTGTTAGGGTTAGGCTGTTCGGCGAGTTCAGGGAGGCGGCGGGCGTGAGTGAGATATCGGTGGACGCTAAAAACGTGGGGGAGCTGCTCGAGAAACTAGCCGAGGAATGCGGAAGGCTCAAAAACCTCCTCTTCGAGGGTGGGAGGCTCAGGAAGTACGTGAGCATCTTCGTGAATCACCGCTCCATCCTAGAACAAGAGGAGGTGGAGACCCAGCTCAGGGACGGAGACACCGTGGCCATCTTCTCTCCGGTGGCTGGTGGCTAGATGGAGCGTTACCAAAGACAGATGACCATAAGGGGCTTCGGACGGGAGGGTCAGCGCAGGCTGGAGCGGTCGCGTGTGCTCGTGGTGGGCTTGGGAGGTCTCGGCTGCTCCGCCTCCCTTTACCTGGCAGCGGCTGGGGTGGGAAGCCTCGTGCTTGTGGATCCACAGAGAGTCGAGCCCAGCAACCTGAACCGGCAGGTGCTCCACTGGGATCGGGATGTGGGCAAACCCAAGACGGAGTCCGCGGGCGAGAAATTGCTGGCCCTAAACCCGCAGCTGGTGGTGGAGACCAGGAAGGAGGAAATAACAGCTAGGAATCTGGTGAAACTGGTGGAAAAGGTGGATATCGTTGTAGACGGGACCGACAACTACGCCGCGAGATACCTCCTTAACGAGGTCTGCTTGCGTTCTCACAAGCCCTTCGTCCATGGTGCGGTGGAGGGATTTCTAGGGCAAGTCACCACCATCCTCCCTAGCCGAGGACCCTGCCTCCGGTGCATCTTCCCTCGCCCCCCGCCTGAGAAGAAAAACACGCCTGTTTTGGGAGCCACTGCTGGTCTGGTGGGTTGCTTGGAGGCCATGGAGACCATCAAGCTACTGACAGGTCTGGGGGAACCCCTCATAGGCAGGCTCCTGATTCTCGACGGAGAGAGCATGCATTTTGAGGAGGTGAAGGTGGAGAGGAGAGCAGGTTGCCCCGTCTGCTCGGTCTCCGGGAGGGGGGGAAAATGAAATCCAGAATTCTCGTGGCGGTGAAACACCCCGCCGTGAAACTTATGCGAGAGGCCTTAGGCAGGAGGTTTGAGGTGGTGAAGAAACCCCCGGACGTGCGGGGGCTCACCAAGGAGATGAGTGGGGACTACGATGCCGTGGTGGTCTCACACTGGCTCCCCGTCACGGGAAAGATGATTCGGAACGCCTTCCCTGCCTCAAGGCCTTGGTCACTCCCAGCATGGGCTTCGACCACATAGACCTTGCCGAGGATCGGGGGGATAAAGAATTTTGAAGCGGCGACCGACAGCCTGTGCGCTAGCTCCTGCACGGTGGCGGAGTTCGCCTGGGCACTCCTGCCCGCTCTGGTAAGAAGGTGAACTGGTACGCTAAGGCAGTTTTGGAGAACAAGCCCCCGTGGGAAGAGCTCACCACTGGAATGAACCGGGAGCTTGGAGGAATTCTTCGTCGGACGCTCTGCGTGGTGGGGTGGGCAGAATCGGGTTGCGGGTTTGCAGGATAGGGAGGGGACTTGGAATGAGGGTCATCGGGTACGACCCCTACATGCACCCTGACAAGGCGATGGAATGCGGGCGGAGCTCACAGGGGATTATCTGGAAGCCATCTCTTCATCGGCATAATCCCTGTCTCACGGACGAAACGAGGGGCATGGTGGGTTCTGAGGCCGTCAAGAGAATAATGAAGGAGTATACATCGTCAACACCGCTAGGGGGGCGATAGTGGACGAGCGTGCCATCCTAAGGGGGTTGAAGAGCGGGAAAATCGCCGGTTACGCCGCGGATGTGCTATGGGGGAGCCCCCACGGAGAAGACCTCACCCTGCTCGCCGCCTACACAGGGGGAGCCAAATCTTCTCCTTTCCCCACGTCGCATGGATAACGGAAGAGGCGATAGAGAGATACGCCCTGATTGTTGCAAACAAGCTAGGGAAGGCCCTCGCGGAGAGAAATCCCCCACCCTCCAGCTGATTACTTGGAAATGTACACGGAATGAGACCCACTTAAGAAGAGTTGTGTAGGAGAGTATGAAGTACAGCGTGATGAACTGGATCTACGGGACGGAGCCCTTAGAAAAAACCGTAAAGCGCCTCTCCCGGCTGGGGTACGATGGAATCTCCCTGAAGGGGGAGCCAGACCAGTACAATTCCAAGAGGGTACGTGATCTCGTAAAAAGGTACAAGCTGGAGGTGGCCTCGGTGGACGGGATATATCCCTGGCCCACCGAGGAGAGAGATCTCTCCAACCCCGATGAGCGTGCAAGGGAGAGAGCGGTGAAGTACGTTAATCGTTGTACGGACCTTGCTGCCGCGGTTGGGGCGCCACTCGTGGTGGTGGTCCCCTCTCCCGTGGGAAAGACCAAGTCCCTAGCCACACGGCAGAAGGAGTGGGAGTGGGCGGTGGAGTCGGTGAGAAGGGTGGCGGAGTACGCCCTACAAAAGGGGATAGAGGTGGCGGTGGAGCCCATAAACAGGTACGAAACTCATCTCCTCAACAACGCTGAACAGGCGCTAGAATTCGTGAAGGAGGTCGCGGTCGAGAACACTAAAATCATGCTGGACTGCTTCCACATGAACATAGAGG
This sequence comes from Hadarchaeota archaeon (SeqCode), assembly GCA_964632175.1. GTDB lineage: Archaea > Hadarchaeota > Hadarchaeia > Hadarchaeales > JAWBSP01 > JAWBSP01. The sequence goes on along the minus strand of CAZWBJ010000005.1, from coordinate 48,162 downwards.
AGGCCGATCCAGCCGCCGCCGTCAGGAGGGCGGGAAGGATGCTCATCCACATGCACGTGGCCGACAGCAACCGCCAGTCCGTGGGCAGAGGCCACACGGACTTCAAGGCCATCATGAGGTCGTTGAAGGAAATCGGGTATGAGCGCTATCTTGCCATGGAACCTCTCCCCCCGCTTGCCGATCCCTATGATGCCCTGACCAAGGAGGTTTGCCCTGAGCTCTTCGATGTTTACGCCAAGGAATGCATCGACAACCTCAAGGCCATCGAGAGAGTTCTCTGATTGCGGTTTTCCCCTGCAAAGCGAAATTTTTTATGCCGGGGTAGCCTAGCCTGGTAAGGCGCACGCCTGGAGAGCGTGTGGCCCTTTGGGCCGCAGGGGTTCAAATCCCCTCCCCGGCGCTAAATATCGTTGGTGCGAGTTTCGCATGATATCCCGCCTAGCTATCAAGATCGGTGGTGCCTGGATCTTCTTTGTAGCCCTGGCGATCTCCCTTTACTATCTCCTCAAGCGCCTAAGGTCAAAAAGGGCGAGGATCCTTTCCCCCCTCCTTTCCCTTCTCTTGGTCTTCTCCCTCTACCGCTTCGACTTCCAGCTCTACTTGTCGGAGACGCGCTGGCTCATGGAACTCCTCCTCTCCAACCTCCCCTCCCTCCTCGGAATCTTCCTTGGAGCCTTCGCCGCCGTCACCTCCGCTTACCACCTCTCCTCCCGACTCAGACCGGAAACCTACCGGTCGATCTACCACCCCTCTGTACTCTGCCTCATTGGGGTCTCCTTCCTCCTCAATCCCGACCTCGGGTTCCTTTGCCTCTCCTTCGTCATAATTTCCCTCCTCTTCTCGGAGGTGGTGAGGACCACTCACCCACCGCCGAAGAGCTTTCTCGACGTGCGCGGACTCTTCGCCCTACTCAGGGAGGGAAAGGTGACCGAGTTCCTAATTCAGCTGGTTCATCGGGGAATTGGAACGGCCGCCAGGGGAGAGGAAATCAGACTTTACACGGCTGGCTTCTTTGCCCTGCTGGGGGTGACGGTGGTTTTCCTCTCCCTCCCCTTCAAGGCGGCGCTCGCCTCCCTCTTCATCCTTGCCATCGCCGACCCGACCGCGGCCTCCATAGGGAGAAGATTTGGACTCTACCGCTGGAGCCACAACCCCTCCAAATCGCTAGAGGGATCACTGGGGGCCTTCATCGTCTCTCTTTTAATTGTACTTACCTTCGGTTTTCGGCCCGAGCTGGCCGTCCTCGTGGCGGGCTCGGTGATGATCTTCGAATCCTTCCCGCTCCTGATGAGCGACAACCTACTCCTTCCCATTCTCTCGGGAATGCTCCTCTCTATCCCCCTCTAGCCGGAGATTGGGAAATCCAGCTGGCTGAACTTGCTGGCCCTAAATGCATGATGGCATCTTGTTGCAAAAGAGATTTATACGTTAGGGAAAAATCAACAGTGAGAACCCTCGTGCCAGTTCTAGCGGTTCTTCTTCTGCTAGAGCTGGCTTCCCCGGTTCCGGCTGACTCGCCTCCCGTGTTACTTGCCGGTTCGAGCAATCCCGGAAGAGTTTACCTATATGACGAAGGGAGGTGGATTCCGATCTCACCCGTCCTTGGTTACTCGGTTCTCTCCATGGTGGAGTATCGAGGAGAGCTTTACGTGGGGGTTACAACCGGGTTTGGGATTAGAAGTGGGGTTGGCCAAGTTTGGAAGTTCGACGGGAGGGGATGGAGCTTGGTCGGAGATGGCCTAGATCACAATGTGAACGCCCTGATCGTATACAAGGGGGATCTTTATGCAGGAACTTCACTGAATGGCATGCGGGTTTACAGATACCGTGGAGGGAAAAGCTGGGAGCTCGTGGTGGACGAGCAGTGGTACCCGTGGGGATGGATGTATGGAGGAGGATATGGAACGAGATCGCTTGCCATCTTCAAGGGAAATCTCGTTATAGGGGATACCTTTTGGGACTTGATAGCGCTTTGGGATGGGAAGCAACTCTACCGCGTCCAGCCCTATGAAACGGGTTCCTGCATCTACGACTTCGAGGAGTACAGGGGACAGCTCTATGCCGCTGCCTACCAGGGAAGGATATGGGTCTCCGGCGATGGACGGAACTGGGAAATAGTGGGAGATTACTACGACGGAAACCTTTGGGAAATGGAGGTCTACAGGGGTGAGCTCTACATGGGTTACCAATGTGGGGAACTCAGGCGATGGAGAGGGGAAGGTAACATAAGGGGGGAACTCGTCTATCAGGCACCTGCGCCCATCATCTCCATGGAAACTGATGGCAAGTTCCTCTATTTCGGGACCGGTGGGGATGCGCCTGGTTTCGGGGAGACCCCCGAGGGGGTCGCCAATATCTACAGATATGACGGGAGGGAGGTGAAGCTCGTTTCGGACTGGGACCAGTTTGGTTCGGGCGTTCAGGTTCTTCATCGGGTGGACGGGTGGAAGGATCTCGCGAGGTTGACCGGAGATGCCAAGGCTGGTGAATCCTCCGCTCTTTCGCGCTAGAACGCGCTCCAATAATTCTCCTATTTAGTTGCCGATCTAGGAGTCTGTGAAGCCACGGGACAGGGTGCTGGCGGTTCTGGAGGGGGACACCCCCGACATGATTCCCCTCTACTTGGACAGCTGGTTTCAACCCGGAATCCACTTCAGGCTGGTAAGGGAATACCATTGCACCTCCAGAACCAACCTCCTCCTTTGGGCGATGCTGAGGGCGTACACGCGCCCCCTTCCCCCTGCAACCCGCCAGCTGCTCCTCCACTCCTTCATCGTGGGATACGACGCACACTTCCTCAGCCTCAAACTGGGAACCGATGTCTTGAGCTTCTGGCTTCCGGCGCTCTCCCCACATGTGTCCACCGACCTTCGAGGGGGAAGCTACACTGACTGGTTCGGCACGCGGCACATCATGAAGGACTTCGTGGATCAGAGGGAGGAGACCTTTCGGCTCATAAAAAGCGAGGAGGATCTCGAGAAATTTGCAAAGCCGAACTTCCATTCTTTCCTTCCAAAAATCCTGGTGGCGCCCCTTTTGAGGAGGTTTAGAGATCTAGCTTCCTTCGCCTGGATCACCGGGCCCTGGGAAACGGCCCACGCCCTCTACCCCCTGAGCGAGCTTCTAATGGCGATTTACAAAAACAGATCCTTCGTGGAGAGGCTGCTGGATTTCTCCGTCGACTTTTGGACCGAGGCTATCGAAGAAACGGCCAGACTGGGGATGGACGGGATCATCCTCGGAGACGATTATGGAACCCAGATTGGTCCGATGATTTCCCCCAAGCACCACTCGGAGCTCATTATCCCAAGGTTGAGGACCATGGTGCAGGTAGCAAAGAAGAGGGGGCTTTACGTCATCCTACACTCCTGCGGCAACATTGCCCCGCTCCTAGACTCGCTGGTTGACTGCGGCTTCGACGCCATCCATCCCCTCCAGCCCGGAGCGATGGACACATTCCAGACCATCGAGAGGTACCGGGGAAGGTTTGCTGCCTGTACTGGTTTCGATGTTCAGAGGCACCCCTTCTGCCGTCCGGAGGAGGTGTTGGAGTACACCAAAAAGCTCATAGAAACCGCTACCCCCCACCTCATCCTCGCCCCCACCAACGCCATCGTTAACGACACGCCGCCCGAAAACCTCTTTGCCTTCCTCCAAGCCAGAAAGAGATTCGGGAGGATCGGAAGTTGAGGCTCGCCTACAACACCCCTGATGAGCTGATCTTCGGGGAGGCTGTCCACCCGCTGCGGTACGGACTGGGGCTGCAGGTGGGGGCGGGAAGGGTGATTCCGGAACTGAAATACTGGCTACCCAGAGAGCAGGAGGAAGAGGTGGAAAGATTACCCGAGCTCTACACCCTTCTGCTGAGGGAGGCTCTCGACAGGGGAGTAAACCTCGGTCTGGAGGAACTCCAGCTAGATCTCGAGCTGAGCTACCACCTCACCTTGAATCCCACACTGGCCGGGGAGGTGGTGGAGCAACATGCCGCACTGATGGAGGAGTATCACTCCGGGTATGGGATAAAGCTGGGACTGAGGGTGACCGTCGCCGACATCAGGGGGGCCAAAAAGGTAACGACCGAAGAAGCCCTCGCCAAGATGCTTGAGAGCTTTGAGGTCTGCGCGGAAAGAGGGGCCAATGTGCTCTCCATCGAGTCCATAGGGGGAAAGGTTCTCTTCAACGAATCGCTGATAAGGGGAGATCTGGAAGGGATAGTCGGCTCCCTGCTCCTCGCCACCCTAGATGTGGGTGAATTGTGGAGGGAGATCGTTAGGATTTGCGGCTCCCGGTGCTTGCCTGGCGGGGATTCGGCCTGCGGTTTCGGAAACACTGCCATGATCTTGGCGGGGGGCGTGGTTAAAAGACAGGTACCACATGTACTTGCGGCGACGGTGCGGGCAATGACTCTTCCAAGAACTCTGCGATCCTTCGAGGAGGGGGCTAAGGGGCCTGGAAAGGACTGCGCCTACGAAAATGTTTATGTCAAGATCATCACGGGCTTTCCCGTCTCTATGGAAGGGAAGAGCTCGGCTTGCGCCCACTCAAGTCTCGTGGGGAACATCACCGCCTCCGTGTGCGACCTGTGGTCAAACGAGCAAGTGGAAGGAGTGAGGCTCTACGGGGGTTCGGCCCCCGCCACTTTCTTGGAGATCCTTACCTACGACACCAGACTGCTGAACACAGCGGGGGAGAAGGGGGTGAAGAGGGAACTCAGGGATCTGCTCGTTGCCTCCGATGCTCATAGGGATCCACAGGCCTTCATCCTTTCGCCCCACTCTGCCTTCCAGATAGCCAGGGAAGTGGTAGAGGAAAAGGAGCCTTACAGAAGGATTATTCGTGCGGGTTCAAGGGCGTTGGAAATCATGGGAAGTACTCCTCAGCTGCACATCCCTCCGGCCGAGCAAAGATACCTGCAGAAACTCACGCTTTCCCTAGCCCAGCTTCCCGAGCACCCTTCCGGGCTACTTTCCCGGTTGATATCCAAGTACGGGCAAAAGCTACCTGAGCACGAGAAGGATCTACTCCGCCGGTTGTAGCGCACCATTCTCAAGGTTTTTGCTTGCCCTCTTTCCAGCCCTGAATCATGTCCCCTGGCTGCAGGTCGCATGAGGTCTACAAAATTAGCCTTGCCTGAGACAGAGTGAATGCGAGCAAACCCCACAGCTACCTCAGAGATCCTGCTGGATATGGACCCGGGTATAGACGATGCCGTGGCTCTGATGATGGCCCTGAAATCAGGGGTTAGGGTCTTCGGGGTGACGACGGTGGCAGGAAACGTGGAGGTTGAGAAAACGAGTTCAAACGCTCGCAGAATCTTGCAGTTCATGGGAAGAGGAGAAATTCCCGTGGGGAGAGGGATGGACAGACCACTGGTCAGGCAGCTCAGAACCTGCCCGGAGATCCATGGGGAAGACGGGCTGGGAAACTGCGGGCTTCCGGAGCCGTCCACCGGTGTAAACCACTTCCTAGAGATCTGGCGCCAGCTCCCAACGGGATCGATCGCCGTGTGCACCGGGCCATTGACCAACGCTGCGGTTGCCCTTCTTTCCATTCCGGACCTGCACCTGAGACTCAAGGAGCTGATAGTGATGGGGGGAGTGCTGGGCCTGACTGAATGGGCCAAGGGAAACGTGACCCCAGATGCAGAGTTCAACTTCTACACGGATCCCGAGGCCGCTCATATTGTTCTTCACTCTGGTGTGCCTCTGACGCTCGTTCCCCTTGACACAACGTTACATCCCTCTCTCAAGATTACCAAAAGTCTGGGGAGTCCCCTCTCCCCCGCCGCCGAGCTGGCGGAAAGGCTTGTGGAATATCAGCTCAAAAAGCTGGGGGAAACCCATCTCCACGACGTGACGGCCTTAAGCTATCTTTTGGCCCCCCAACTCTTTGAGGTCCGGACATACAGCATCTCCATCGACCTCGGGGAGAGAAGGGGGAAAGTTCTGGTGCACCCCGGCGGGGTTAGGGTGCAGGTTCCGCTTCTGGTCAATGGGCAGGCGCTCATGGATCTGGTAAAAAGCACCTTGGGCTTTGTGTAATTAATTTAGCGGGCTACAACCGGATGGGCGCCCCGGTTTTCCTCTCCATAGATCTGGGGGCGACGGCGGGTCGGGTTTTCGCCTGCAGACTGAGGGAGGAGGGGCTGGAAATGGAGGAAGTTCACAGATTTCCCAATCTTCCGGTGAGAGTGGGGAAGAGTATCCTATGGGACGTCCTCAGCCTCTGGAGGGAGGTGAAGCTGGGCATTTCCCTCGCCTGCCGCAGGTTCAGCGACCTCCGCTCCGTGGCAGTGGACAGCTGGGGGATAGACTTCGCCCTCCTCGACCGGGCAGGGGGACTCCTAGAGAACCCCCACCACTACAGGGATCCCCGGACGGAGGGGATCATGGAGGAGGTTTTCAGACTCGTGCCGAAGGAGGAGATATACTTCAGAACCGGCATCCAGTTCATGCGCATAAACACCCTTTACCACCTCTACTCGCTGGCCCGGGATCGCCGCCCCCTGCTGGAAGCCACTCAAAACCTACTGATGATCCCCGATCTCTTCACCCACTGGCTCGCCGGGGTGACGCTCTGTGAGTTTACCGACGCAACCACCACCCAGTTCTACAATCCCATCAAAAGGGGCTGGGATGAGGAACTCCTCCAGATGCTCCGCATCCCCACTCACTTCCTCACCGAGATAGTGGAACCAGGGGCCGTGCTGGGCGAACTTACCGGAGACCTGGCGGCCGAGTTGAGATCCGAAAAACTGAAAGTGGTGGCAACGGCTTCTCACGACACTGCCTCGGCTGTAGCGGCGGCTCCTCTGTCGGGGGAGGACTGCGCATACATCAGCTCGGGCACTTGGTCCCTTGTGGGGGCGGAGGTTAGGGAGCCTGTGATCAACAAGGAATCGCTCGAATACAACTTCACCAACGAAGGGGGGGCCTTTGGGAAGTTCCGCCTCCTCCGCGATGTTCAGGGGATGTGGCTGCTGGAAGAATGCAGGAGGGTCTGGAAGGAGGAGGGAAAGGAGTACACCTACGAGGAATTGACGAGGCTGGCAAGCGAAGCCGAGCCCTTCACAGCCTTCATCGATCCAGATGCTCCCAGGTTCGTTTCGCCCTTGAACATGGTGGAGGAAATCGGCGGGTACCTGGAGGAAACCAGCCAGAAGAAACCTGTGGGGATTGGAGGGATGACGAGGCTCATTCTCGAAAGTTTGGCCTTCAAATACAGGTACGTGCTCGAGAGGCTTCAGGACCTTACCGGGAGGAGAATTCACCGGATACACGTGGTCGGCGGGGGCTCAAGGAACCGGCTCCTGAATCAGCTGACGGCAGACTGCACGGGGCTAGAGGTCGTCGCCGGACCCGTCGAGGCCACAGCCGCAGGGAACGCCCTGGTGCAGGCGGTGGGTATGGGAATGCTTCAGACCCACGAATCTTTAAGGGAGATCATACGCAATTCCTTCCCGCTGGAAACCTTCCAGCCCTCTGCCAGCGAAAAAATTGAAGATGCCTACCTACGCTTCCTGTCCGTCACTGGACTGGAAGGCGATTCTAAATGACGAGTGCCATAGAATATGCACGTCTGGTCCGGCTAACTCTTACAAACGCCTCGCTTATTTTGCAACAATCCGGTAGCCGAGGCAGCTCCCGGTCTCGCCCGCACCAAAATCCTCCGCCCCGAATAGCTCACTTCGCCCCGCTGCTCTCTTTCACCAAGATTCGCTGAAGCCTTCGATTACGGTTGGATGGTAGTAAGTATGAGCATTGCTTCGACGAGTACTCACCGACTGGAGTTCTGATAATCACTTCCACTTCCGGGGATAGGTCCCCGGCCTCATGACTACCCGCACGGGTTTGGCCACGAGACCCCTATCTGCCTCCACTATTTGCCTAGAGGTCATGAGGGACTCCATGAGGGCCACCAGCTCCCCCTTCAAACTCATCACTGCCACCAAGCTTCCCACGGAGATCCCGGTCTCCACCCTGAGCACGCCGGGAGCGGCCAGCGAAGCTCCATGGCACACCGCATCCACTGCCCCGTCCCTTATCACAATTTTTGGGAGAGCTCGAACGGAGGCCTCGACAGGGAGAACGACCTTCTTGAGCATGTCTTCCCTGCCCTCCTCCTTCCAAAGCGCGTAGGCATCGGCCACGTCCTGCAGTCTCACCAGGGTCTCGTCCTCCGCGAACGGCCCGCTTCTGCTTCTTCTGAGCTCAAGCATGTGGGCGCCACAGCCCAAGGCCTCCCCTATATCGAAAACCAGTTTTCTTATGTAGGTTCCTGCCTCGCAATGGATCCTTAGGAGAGCCTCCTTTCCCTCCCTCTCCAGCAACTGGAGCGAGTAAATCCTTCGCCTCCTGAGCTGCCTCTTTACTGCCGACCTCAAGGGGGGCCTCTGATAAATTTCTCCCGTGAACTCGGAGAGAACTTCCTGAAGCCTTTGCTCCGGGATCTCGGAATGCAGGTGCATCAGACAGATATATTCCTTGTCCGCCCCTGAAAGGGCCTGCAGCGCCTTTGTCGCATCTTCCAAGGCTACAGGAAGTACTCCGCTGACCTTAGGGTCAAGGGTCCCGGCGTGTCCGGCTTTGCTCAGGTCCATCAGCCTTTTCACCCATGCCACCACCTCGTGGGAAGTGGGGCCCACAGGCTTGTCCAAATTCAGAAATCCCAGCCTGAGATGCTCTAGGAGGGGGCGTCTTTCCGGCTCACAACCGTAATTTGGGTCGGTGATGTCCTCTGCTCGAACGAGAACCCGGTCGCTGGGACCTAACATGTTTTCACGGAACACGTGATGAGTTCCCTCAAAGCTTTGCTTCCTCAAAGATCTTTCTTATCCCTTCCGGTGAGGTGTCCTTCAGCTCAAGCTTGTGGGGGGTGGGCTCGAGGTGGTCCACATTGCACCTCCGGCGCCTCACCCTGGGTCCTGCCACCACCACGAAATTGTGATCCAAGACCTCCAAAACCACGCACTTCTCCCCCGCCTCCCTTCCCGCCACTTTCACGCACACCCTCCCAGGCTCTATCATCTCAAAATTTTTTCGACCGCGGAGACTATTATCTGCTTCGTCTGCTCCTCCGAGAGCCTCCCCGTGTTTAGAACTAGATCGAAAACCGAGAAATCGTTCACATCTATTCCGTAAAGCTCCCGGAACCTCCTCGCCTCGCTCTCCTCTCTCTCCTTAGTTTCCCTCAGGACCTCCTCTTTTTGCCTCCCCTCCCTCTTCGAAATCCTCTCTACTCTAACCTCGAAGGGGGCGATCAACAGAATTTTGAAATCCGCATCCACCAACCATCCTGCAAGCCTAGCATCAACCACCGCGTTGCCCTTTCCCGCTTCCTCTACCGTCCTCCTGTCCAGCTCCCTGTCGATCTCCGGGTGGGTCTCGGCGTATCTGTTGAAATCCTCTAGGCCCATTCCCCTTTCAGCCGCCATCCCCCTGAAGAGTTCACCTGCACAGATGTACCTGAGCCCAAACCTGCATGCCACCTCCTTCGCCACCGTGGTCTTGCCCGCTCCATGGAGGCCACTGACCGCAATCACTGCCAAGCCCTCACCTCCATCCTCAGCTCTTCCCTAGAGCAGCGGGGGCAGAGATAGCCGCCATAGGGTCGGTTGGGTCTCTTGGAACTCTTGGGCAACTTGCCGAACCCCACCCCGCCCAAGGGGCGCCCGCATCTGGCACATCTGTGAATCCTAGCCCCCTTCTTCAAAAACCTTAGCACTACCCTTCCACCGGGGGTCCTTCTGAAGTGCCTTCCGTGAGCCCTAGACCTCCTCACTCTATCACTCTCCTATGAGAAGCTTTCTCCACAAGGAGCTGGTGGCCCCAAATGAAAGGATGAGCCAGCTGAGGACCCCGCACGAGGCCCAGTAACCGTAGAAGGGGAGGCGGAGGCCAAAGGGGAGCCATACCACCACCCAACCGGAGTAAGGATGGTTTAAGAAGAACAAAAGAGGGATGTAGAAGAGGAAAAAGAAGAGAGTGGGCTTGAACTGAACCATCAGGAGCTCAGACTGGAGAGGAGCCAGCTTGGAGAACTCCTGTGTGAGCTTGTGCATTTCCTTAAAGTCCTTCCTCTTCCTCGCCTCGTTAAGCCTCCTTCTCCACTCGTTCATCTGGGCCCTAATCTCCTTCACCCTCTTCCAGTCTATGGTGACCTTGAGAAGCACGGCATAGAGGAAACCGCACAGGAAGGCGACGAGCAGTATCAAACATGGGGAGTGCTGGTAGATCAGGGGGAGGGGGCCCCCGGCGAGGCCGGCCGCCCGCAGAACCTCCCTGCGAAGCCTGTGGCAGCCCCCCTCACTGGGATTCTGACTCACATTATCGAACATCCCCTTTATGAAGTTGTCCAGCTCGTTGTCTAGGTTCTCCAGCCCGAGCTTGGAATAGCTATCCTTTGCAGACCCTAGGTTCGAGGAGGCACCAGAATTGTCCCCGTGGCGCAGACACCAAATGGCCGAGTCAATCTTCTGGACCACCTCCTTAGTTGCGGCCGAGTTCTCCGGTATCGGTTCACACCAAATGAGAAAAAGGACTGCCCCAAGAATGAGCAGGAAGGCAACAACAGGAACTCGCAGCCTCATTTACTCACCAAGTAGCCTCCTCACGGCTGGAAACATCTCGGCCACCCTCTGTCTCGAGATCTCCTGGTGAAGGTTCTGGGCGATCCCCACCGCCAAGAGGATCCCCGTCCCGCTTCCCAGCGAACCCATGAAATCCCCAAACGCCGAAAGCAACGCCACCAGCACCCCGCTCATTAGGGTGGCTCCGATCAGGTACCTAGAAAGGTGCTCTTCCATCATCCTCACATCCCTCCTGAAACCAGGAATAAACATCTCTGCATTCCTCAATTGTTCTGCTATATCCCGAGGCCCCATTCCCGCAAGGTAGATCCATACCCACGAGAAGCCCACACACAGAGGGATGAAGATAGCGAGATAAATCACGGCCCTGATGGGCTCGCTAATAACCTCCGGAAGATTCCCGGGTGGGGTGACGAGGTTCGAGAGTCCTTGCAAGGAGGGAAAGATGGATCCGAGGAGCCTCAGGTTGGCAAACACGGCCATCGCTAGAATCACCGGGATCACGTTGGTGTAGAGGAGGCTGATGGGATACCTCCCCCTTATGCCACCGGCCCTCTCGTAAGCGAGGGGAATTCCCACGGAGATGTTGTTCAGATAGAGGACGAGGAGGAAGAGGAGGATGCTCGTGAAGAAGCCCAGCATGTTCGGCAGGCCCGCCCGTAGAAAGGCATCCCCCATCCCCGTTCCCCTCACCGAGGCATGAATGAAGTTCGGAACCGCACCGATGTACTGCCCCCCCTGAGAGAAGGGGGAGAAACTCTGCCAGCAGATCTCCATCGCCACCCCCGCAAGGATGAAGAGGCTAATCCCGCTTCCCAGCCCGTACTTCGAAACCAGCTCATCCAAGTACAGAACCACCACAGCCCCTAGAGTGAGCTGGAGTATAAGAAAGAGCATGCAGGAGGTTGAGAGGGGTGCCGCGGAGGGATCCACCCTTCTGGGATCGTACCAACCGCCCAAAACCAGCATGCTTGCCTCAAAAACCGCCATCAGGATCGCGAGTCCCTTTTGGAGGCTGGTGAAGAGTGCCCTGTCCTCGCCCTCGCTGAGATCGAGCCCGATGATTTTGCTCCCCACCAGCAACTGAAGGATGATGCCTGCCGTCACGATGGGACCAATTCCCAGCTCCACCACCGTCCCCCTGTAGCTGGCGAAGACGAACCTGAGGTTCTGGAAGATGTCCACCGTCGACTTACCTCCGTAAAGGGGAATCTGGGTCATAGCGAGGAAGGCTAGTAGAGCAAGGCAGGTCCAAAGAAATCTCTCCTTGAAGGAAACGTGGCGCTTGGGCACCTCAATCTCTGGAAGAAATTTGAGGACCGGCTTGAGAGCGAAGAGCCTGGATTTAGGCTTCTCCCCCTCCAACCCCTCCACCAGCCCCCTCCAGCTTTTCTCTTGCGGAGGGAACCACCTCCGCCCCTCTCACGACGAGAGCGTGCCTCACCTGCCCTCCCCCCAGCAACCGCTGAACGCCGAGCTTCTGGAGATCCACCACGATCTTCTCCCCTTCCCTAGTCGCAACCCCCTCCCTCAGCAGATCCTCTATCCTCTCGTCCAACTCCCCCACGTTCATGGTCTCCTTCCTTTCGGGTCTGTTTGGCCTGACGAACCCGTGCTTTCCGAAATGGTCAGGCATGTAACGCAGAATGTAGCTCCACTTCTGCTTGTGCCCCCCGGCCATACCCCTTCCCCCTTTCTCCCCGCTTCCCCTGCCCCTTTTGGCACAGCCCCTGCCATAGGTTCTGGAGCCCCTCTGCTTCCTCACCTTCCTCTCCCTTCTAACCACCATTTCAGACCATCCGCAGGAGAAGATCGTTGATAGCCTTTCCCCGGTATCCCAAATCCCCTCCGTGCCCGAAGGGGTGCTTGATGGAGATCAGACCCTTCCTAGGGGGATGGAGCCGGAACACCTTCTTAAGCCCCTTCACTCGGCTCTTTCCCTCACACAAGGCCCTCGCAAGCTCCGATATGGAGCGGTACCCCAAATCCTTCACGCTGTCCTCTGTTAGTGTTTTGCCTCCCTCCAGCTCGCCGCGCTTGCGAAGAAGAACCTCAACTGTAGATGGCTCCACCTCCCCCCAAGTGACAAAGTCCTTCACCTTCTGGAGCATTCCCCTGTAGGAGGGGGTATCTTCCAAAAGCACACAATGGTTCACACGGGTGAGACCCAGCATCCGGAGAGTATCCAGAACTTCCCTCCTTTTCTTTACGCTCCCCCTTAGCCTCACGACCGCAAGACTAACCACTTCCCTCACCCTTGGATTTCCTATAGCGCTCCGGCACGGAAATCCTCCCCGTCTGCCGGAGGGCCTCAAGGGTCGCGTAGGCGGAATTCACAGAGGTCTTGGTGGATCCCCGAGAGACGATCCAAATGTCCTTTATCCCCGCCAAGCGGAGAATGGTCCGGGGGATTTCCGGCGCCACCAGTCCGAGCCCCCTAGGGGCGGGTATCAGGGTTATCTCCACGCTTCCCGATTTACCGGCGACCCTGAAAGGCACCGAGTGCGGGCGTCCGCAGCCGCACTCCCAGCTTCCGCACCCCCTCACCACCTCCACGATGTGCTGCTTGGCGGCCCTCGTTGCCTTGGAAATGGCCGTAGCTATCTCCCTGCTCTTGTCGTCCCCCACCCCCACAAGACCCTCCCCGTTCCCGACCGCTACCAGCGCCCAGTACTTGGAGCGCCTTCCGGACTTGTGCATCTTCTGAACGAGCTTGAGGTGCAACAGCTCCTGCTGAAGGTTTGGAACCAGCGCATCCACAATCTCGGGTTCGAGTATGGGGCGCCCCGCCCTCAGAATCTCCGAGAGGCTGGTGATCTTCCCCTCCTTGACGGCCCTCCCTATCTCAGTCTTGGGCTGCCAAAGTTCTATGCTGAATTCGGGCTTCATTAAAGAAGTCGTGCCCCTCCATAAAATTCAGTGGTTGTGATTTTGCAAGCTCCCACTTTCACGTCAGTTCTGACTGCAGAAAAAAGATGAACCCGAACTACTCCCTCACCTTCAGGGCGTACCTCCCTTCCTGCGTGAAACCCAGCCTACTCGCCACCTGGGAAACCTTCAGGGAGGGGGTTCCCCCACACCTGGGGCAGGTTTTCTCTCCAGGATGGGGAACATAACCGCACTCGCACAGCGCTTGAACCTCCACGTATCCCACCCAATCCATAGAGAGGGAGGTACTCCCACAGAAGGGGCACGCCTTGGCCCTCTCCTGCAGAATCCGACCGCACTTGGTGCAAGCGGGAGCGGGCATCTACTTCAGGTCCTCCGGTATCCACTCCAGCTTCCCCAGTCCAGGCTGCCTCATGGTCAGACCGACCTTCGCCCTGACCCGTCCCTTCATACTTACGGTCACTATTCTGGCCCTCACCTTGTCCCCAACTTTGAGGGTGCGCTTGGTCTGCTTGCCCTGTAGCACGCCCTTGTTCTTGTTGTAGCTGACGAAGTCATCCATCACCTGAGAAACGTGGATGAGGCCGTCCAGGGGCCCTATCCTCACGAAGGCCCCGAAGTCCGTCAGCTCCACCACCTCCCCCAGCACCACCTCGTTCACTTCCGGCTTGTACGTGAGGGCCTCGAAAACCACGTCGTGATAACTCCCCCCATCACCCATGATCAGCCGTCCCGGACCTATTTCTTTCACCGCGGAAATGGCGAGAACCACCCCAGCGTCCCGGTCCAGCACCCCCTCGTAGCTCTTTCTGAGGAGATCCAAGACCACTTCCTCCAGAGGCTCCCCAAACCTGTCCGGTGGAACCCTCACTGTATCCCTGATGGTCAAAATCTTGTGCACCATTACAGCAACCCCCCCAAGGCCATAAGAAGGGCCACGATGGACATGAGCTTTATGGCAATGTTCAGAGAGGGACCCGCCGCGTCCTTGAAGGGATCACCCACGGTGTCGCCCACCACGGCTGCCTGATGGACCGGCGTGCCCTTCCCCCCCAGATTGCCCAGCTCAATAAACTTCTTGGCGTTGTCCCAAGCTGCCCCCGAGTTTGCCATCTGAAGCGCGAAAACCAGACCCAAAAGGATTGCCCCCAGCAACATGCCACCTAGGGCTGCGGGGCCCAGGAGGAACCCCACCAAGATGGGGGAGAGGATCACCGAGAGAGCGGGAAGCACCAGCTCCCTGAGAGCCCCCGCGGCGGCTATGCCCACGCAGCGCCCGTAATTCGGCTTGGCTCTCCCCTCCATCAGACCGGGTATCTCCCTGAACTGCCTTCTCACTTCCTCCACCATCCTGAAGGCGTTCCTACTCACCGCCAGTATGACCAAGGCACAGAACAGGGAGATCACCGCCCCTCCCACCAGCACCCCCGCAACCACCTCCGGCCTGAGGAGGTCGATGGACGAGAGGTTCGCCACTTGAGAATAGGAAACGAAAAGAGCCACCGCCGTCAGGGCCGCCGAACCGATGGCGAAGCCCTTGCAGATGGCCTTCATGGTGTTCCCCACAGAGTCCAATGCATCCGTGGTCTCCCTGACCCGCTCTTCCCCGCACTGCTCTATGATTCCGCCCGCGTTGTCGGCCACTGGGCCGTACGCATCCGCGGAGACGACCATTCCCGTCACGGAGAGCATCCCCACCCCGGCAAGACAAATCCCATAGATGTTCTGCAGGGCGTAAGACAGTACCACCGAGGCCGAAATCACGAGGACTGGGATGAAAAGGCTGAAAAGTCCCACTGAAAAGCCCGAGAGAATGTTTATGGCCGCCCCAGAAGAGGCGGAGCGGGCCACGTACTTGGCGGGTCCGTGCAACCTGTTGGTGAAGTAGTCCGACGCCAGTCCCACCGTCAGACCGGAGATCAAACCTAGAATGACAGACGCTAGGAGCGACATTCCCGAGCCAAAAAGCATACGGATCAGAAGAAATGTCCCCACGGACGTGAACCCCATGGAAGCGAAGCTCGCCAGATTGAGCACGTAGCTTGGATCCTTCCCCTTCCTCACCCTGACCAGAAAGGAAGCCAGGATCGAGGAGAGAATCCCCACCGAGGCCACGCCCAGCGGGAAGAGAACGTATTTTTCACCTAGGGGGGCGCCCACTATCATAGCCGCCACAATTGAAGCTAGGTAAGATTCAAAGAGGTCCGAGCCCATGCCCGCGACGTCGCCGACGTTGTCCCCTACGTTGTCCGCTATCACCGCTGGATTCCTAGGATCATCCTCGGGGATGCCCTTCTCTACCTTGCCCACCAGATCCGCGCCAACGTCTGCGGTCTTGGTGTAGATGCCCCCTCCAACCCTGCCGAAGATCGCCACCGAACTGGCCCCAAAGCAAAGGGGAAGGAGGCGATTCGGATCATGCAGCCAACCAAAACCGAGAGTGAAGCCGAGGAGGGCAAACATGCCCAACCCTACCACTAGCATTCCCATGACCAGACCCCCCCTGAAAGCCACCTTCAGCGCCTCCTCCAAACCGGAGAGGGCCGAGTGGGCGGTTCTGGTGTTTGCCCTCACCGCCATCTGCATGCCAAAGTATCCGGCAGCCATGGAGGAGAGGGAGCCACACAGATAGGCCAGCGAGGCCGTTGGGCCGAAACGCGGGCTCACGAGAAAGAGGAGGGACACAACGAGGACGAAGACGCCCACCGTGAGGTACTGCCGTCGCAGGAAGGCTTGCGAACCTTCTCTTATGTACCCACCGATCTCCACCATCCGCTTGCTACCGGCCGGCCTCTTCAGCACCGAGCGGGCGGCGAGAACAGCGGTGAGGACTGCCGCGCCTGCACTCACCAGACCCAAAACCTCCAGCAGTTGCATTAGTTACTCATTCACCTGTTAAAATTCTACTCTATCTCCCTCTCGAGCATCAGGTGCGTTCGCTGCCTCAGCCTGATGATGTTAACACCAAGCTTTTGGAGCCTTTTCTGAAGGAGATAGTCTGCCGTGGCCACCAGATAGTCTGGGTGCTTCTTGGCAATTTCGAGAATGGTTAGATCGGCGCTCTCGGAGGAGGAGGGAAGGATCTTCATTTGATCGAGAGCAGAGAGGGCGAGCCTCGCGGCAGAACGCTCTGAGGGAGTTCCCCTCCGCGAAAGGTATTCAAGCTCCCTCACCACCGGCTCGGGGACCAAGATCTCGTACCTGCGTTGCAGGATCCTGTTCAGCTCGGCCAAAATGTCTACTCTGAAAAGGCCTGGAATCATGAGAAAGCTCGTGTCCGCGACGATTTTAAGCACCGCCAATTCATACTTATGCATTCGGGTTAAAATCTTGCATGCTTGCATTTGTGGGACTGGGGATAAGAGGGGAGGAGAGCCTGACCCTAGAGGGGCTTAAGGAACTCCAACAGGCGGACGAGGTCTACGCCGAACTCTACACCAGTCCCCTTCCCAAGCTCGAGCTCCCCAACCTCGAGAAAATCATCGGAAAAAGAGTAAAGGTACTCGACCGCAGGGAGATAGAGGAAGGGGAAGAGCTTCTGAAAGCCTCAGCGGTAAAGAGGGTGGTGCTGCTGGTTCCGGGGGATCCCATGATTGCCACCACACATGTGGCCCTGCGGCTGAAAGCCATATCTCTGGGGATCCAAACCAAGGTCGTTCACTCCTCCTCGATAATCTCTGCGGTGGCGGGGCTGACGGGGCTCCAGAACTACAAGTTTGGCCGCTCAGCCACCCTCCCCCTCGACCAGACCTCCGCCCATCCATACGAGGTGCTGGGGGAGAACTTGGAGAGGGGACTCCACACTCTCCTCTTTTTGGACGTGAAGGCGGAGGAAAGCAGGTACATGACTGCCAACGAGGGGATCCGCTATCTCCTCCAGCTCGAAAACCAGCGGCAAAGGGGTTACTTCACCGGAAAAAGGCTAGCGGTGATAGTAGCGAGGGCCGGGGGAGACGATTGTCTAGTGAGAGGGGATAGGGCTGAAAAATTGGCGGAAGTAGACTTCGGGCCTCCCCCTCACGCTCTGGTGGTTCCAGGAAAGCTGCATTTCTTAGAGGCGGAGGCCCTCAAAACCCTCGCTGGAGTTCCTCCCGAGATCCTCGCGAAGCAAGAATCTCTCCAGGTGAAGGGCCTGAAGGAGGAGCTTCTTGAGGAGATAGAGAAGTGGACCGAAAAGCTGGAGAAGAAAGTGGAACCGCTGAAAAACAGGCCCGAAATGGAAAACATCCTCGCTTACCTCCAAGACTCCGAGCACTTCAGGAAAAGGGGAGACTTGGTAAAAAGCTTTGAGTGCCTGATATGGGCTTGGGCGCTTCTTCATACCAGTAGGGATAAATTGGTTGAAGGTTAAAAAAGAATGTCAGCCCCCTTCTCGCTTCTCCCCCAAGAAAACATCTTGCAGACCCTCAAACCTGTCCGCCCATGGGCCTTCCTTGGGTACTATATTGGCTCCCTTTTCGTTCTAGCACTCGGGCTGCTCCTTCTTTCCTTCAGCGGATGGTTCCTCCTCCTAGTTTTGCTCGGTGCCCTCCTTCTGCTTGCAACCTATTACTACTCCGGAGCCTTCACCTACTATCTGACCAACAAGCGCATCGTGATTTACCGAAAATTCATAACCATTTCCACCCGCCAGATTCAGTACGATGACCTCTCCGATGTGGTGGTGGATGTGGGGATTGTTGGGAGAATTGTGGGATTTGGAAACGTGATTCCAGTCACCAAGTCAGGATTGGGGTTAGGAACCACAGGCTGGCATGCTGGAGCTGGTTATGGGAGGATCCCTGGACCCATCGTAGTGGGGGGACCCGTATCCACCACTGTCCGAGCCGTTGCCTCCCCTTCCACCTGTATCTATGGGGTTAAGGATCCCTTTTCGGTGAAAGACCTCATCTTCAAGTACCAGGAGGAGTACGCAGAGGCCCCCTACCTGAAGAGGATTGCCAAAAAGATAGAGGAGAAACCAAAAGCCCTAGCAGGTGCCCAGTTCTGCCCCTTCTGTGGGAGCAAACTTGTGGAGGGGGCGAAGTTCTGCGCCAGCTGCGGGAAGAAAGTTCAGACAGACTGATATTTTACCCCGCGGAAAATTGAGAGGGCCCGTGGTCCAGTGGTTAAGACGTCGCCTTGACGAGGCGAAGATCCTGGGTTCGAATCCCAGCGGGCCCACCTGGGAGCATTCTAGTATTCTGCCCGCACCCACTCTGGGACTTCGTATATTCTGAGGTTTTCCTGAGAGTAGAACAAGGGGAAATTCAACTGTAGGAGATAGTTCTCCTCAGGCGACTTGGAATAAACCAACACGAAACTAACATTTTCCTCCACCATTCTTTTACAAAAGAGAAGAGGATCGTTCTCCAACCTCATCTCAAAGGGGAGCGCGCCCGAGTTGGATAACCTGACGCCGGCGAGAGGAAGGAAATAGAGCGCCGACCCGTCGCCCGAGTATCTGACGTATCCCTCCCTAAGTTCTCCCACCACCCCGTTATCCGCGATGAGGTTCTCATAAACTTCGGGGTTGTCCGGATAAGCCGTGACCGCGGTGACCCCCGCGACCAAAAGGGGTAATATGCAAAATGGGGGGAGAAAAGGGAGCGGAGACTTGGGCTTTGTGAGGAGGGGGAAGATGAAAGGCATGGAGACCGTTAGAACGGCCCAAGCAAACCTGTCAAAGTAGTAGGAAGAAGGGAAGCCCAGGGCAAGCGCCAGTCCCGTGAGAGAAATCCCCAGCAGAAGAGGGAACCTAGATTGTGGCCTCAGGGCGAAAAGGAGGGAAAGTGAACCGGCCAGCAGCAGCAGGTTGTGCGGGGATATTCGGGAAGGACCTCCCCCTCCACCCGCACCAAAAAGGAGGAGGAGTTGGAGGAGGGCCACCAAGCAGACGGGCGAGTAAAAAACCAGCCACTTGCGCAACTCGAACTTCACCAGAAGAACCGCGGCCAAAAAAACGAGCGAAAGGGGATGAGTGATCACGGCGAGCAGCCCCAGCAGAGCAGCTTGGAAACCCTTTCCCCTCTTGTACATGGATAGAGAAAAGGCGGCAAACGACGCCCCCCAGAGGAAGGGAAGCTTGGAGGTGAGAAAGAAATAGACAGTAAGAGGGTTGAGCAGGCATGCCAGAGCTATTAGATCAGCATCCTTACCCGGACCAAACAGGTGCCTCAACCCTAGCCAGAGGAGGGGGAGGATGAGAAGCAGGAGAAGAGCAACGGTATAAACGCCGGAAAGCGGATAGAGAACACCGCCCAAGAGATAGGCGGGGGCACCGTAGGCAAGGGTAAACGAGTTCCCGCGATTGAGGAAGGGGTCGCGGAGGAGATGGCCCTGGTTCACTGCCCAAACGGCATGCAGGTGGTAGGGGTAGTCGGTGTCAGAGGCGAGGTTTTTTATAAAGATCCAGCCAAAAATAGCTGCGTAAACCACCGCCGCGGCGAGGATATATACTTTTCTCATCCCTCTTTGATTTCCGGCTTTAAACCCCTGCCAGCTCCCTTGCCCTTGGACAGGGGATGCACTCCTCTGGGAGCGTGGCCTTCACCTCGACGAAGCCTTTCAGGAGCCTGGAGAGGCTGCAGAGCGGCAGACCAACCACATTCTGGTAGCAGCCCTCAAAGCTTTGAACGGGCCTGAGCTCATCTTGTATGCCGTAAGCTCCCGCCTTGTCCATGGGTGCTCCAGATTCCAAGTACTCTAGAATCTCCCCCTCTGAGAGATTCCTCATCACGACCGTGGTTCGCTCGCTGGACACCAGAAGACGATCGAGGTATGTGACCGCCACCCCCGTGATCACCTCATGCGCTCCACCTCTCAGCTCTCGGAGAATATTCCGCGCCTCCTCCTCGCTGGATGGCTTGGGGTATATTTTCTCCCCCCTAACCACCAGCGTATCGGCCGCCACTACTACCCCCTTCCCCCTGAACTGGAGCGCCTTGGCGACCGCCAGCCTCTCCGCAAGCCGGGCAGGATCCGCCGAGCGGGAGGGATGTGCGGGCTCCTCAGGCTCGACAATCTGGAAATCTAAACCCAAGCTCCGCATGAGACTTATCCTCCTCGGGGACTTGGAGGCCAGCAAAATCGGGAGTGGAGTCCGCTCTCCCAAGTTTCACCTAGTTAACAGTGCCATACACTCAATGTGCTGGGTCTGGGCGAAGAGATCGATGGGCTGCACCCTCTCAATCGTGAACCCCTTCAGCTGCCTCAGATCCCTCCCCATCGTCCATGGGTTGCAGGAGATGTACACCACCTTCCGCGGCGGTGCCCGGGCTATGGCCTCCAGCACCTCTCTCGAGCAGCCTTGCCTAGGGGGATCCAAGATGAGAACATCCAGCCCCTCTACGGGGAGGACCTCCTCCACCTTCTTCCTTATGAACCTCACGTTAGACAACCCCCTCAAATTGAAGCGGGCGTCCCTCTCGGCAGAGGGGGACTCCTCCACCGCCACCACCTCCGAGGCGAGGTCGGAGAGGAGAGCGGAGAAGGTCCCCACGCCCGCATAGGCATCCATAACCCTGCCCGCGCTCCCTATCCACTCCCTCAAAGTTCGGATCATCGTCTCCGCTCCCTCTGTGTTGGGCTGGAAAAATGAGGGGGAGGAAATCCTGAACCTCCGGCCGAGCAGGATCTCATGGTAGAAGGGCTGACCCGTGGCCGGGGAAGGGAGGGGAAGCTCGGGCTGGACGAGATACTCCCCCGTCCTGACCCCTGCCCTAATGGAGACCATTGTGCTCGCGCACCTGCCCTGAAGCTGGGAAAGGAGATCATTTATGAGGGGGGCCATTAGAAGGCAGCGATCCACCCTGATGAACTCCTCCGTGTATTTGTTGACGAAACCTATCTCGCCCCTCTCCGCCGTCAGCCTCGCGTGGTTGCGGTACTCCCACTCCCCGCAGGAGATGGGTCTTTCCGCCCGCACCTGCAGGGCCTGCTCCACCTTTGAACGCTTGAACTCCAGCTGCGAGGAGTAGTTTAGATGCTGGAGCTGGCAGCCCGTGCATCTGGGGAACAAGGGACATAACGGGCTGACCCTCTCAGGGGAGGGCGTCAAAATCTCCTCTGCCACCGCCACCACCTCCCTGTCCTCCCTCAGCACCTTCGCCTCCACCTCCTCGCCGGGAAGGGAGCCCAGAACCCTTACCTTCTTCCCCTCCCAGCTGGAGAGCCCCTCACCCCCGGGAGAGAGTTCAGTTACCTGTAATCTCATCCAACTTGAAGGGTCGATGGTGCTTTATCCGCCTTTCCCAACCTATCAATGAAACGTCCCGTCTCTGGGAGGAGGATTTACCGGTTGCTGTACCCGAGACAGGTGGTGCTGGTGACATGCAGGGGGGAGGGGTGGGCCAACATCGTTCCCGTCGCCTGGTCTATACCTCTCTCCTTCGAGCCCCCACTCGTCGGGATTTCACTTTCACCCAAGCGGTATTCCCACGAGCTCATACGGAAAGCGGGGGAGTTCGTAATAAACATCCCCACCCTCCAGCTCCTGAAGGCGGTCATGGAAACGGGATCCTGCAGCGGGAGGGATACGGACAAGTTCTCGAGGTGCGGACTCACCCCGGCTCCCGCCAAGCACCTGAAGACCCCCATCATCTCGGAATGCGTGGCTCATATAGAGTGCAGGCTACATAAAGAGGTGGAGCTGGGCGACCACACCCTCTTTGTAGGGGAAGTTCTGGAGGCCTACGCCGATCCGAATTACTTCGACGGCGAGTGCTACACGGAGCAGGCTGACCTAGTCTATCAGCTGGGGGGAGAGCTCTTCGTCAGGCTAGGAAGGAGAGTAAGTGCCTAATGCCGTGCGTGGAGTGCGGGGGGGAGATAAAGGAACGAGGTGTCAGATGCTCTACTTGCGCCGCCGTCCTGCACCGGGAATGTGCCAAGAAGGTCTTGGGGAGATGCTACTGCAAGAGATGCTACAAACAGGCAAAGAAGAGCGCCCAGTTTGAACTGATGGCGAGACGTGACTATCTCACCAAAAAACTTCCGAAAAAAATTTGGTAACAATCGCAAATTTAAATAGCGGGGAAATAGCGGGGGTAGCCAAGCCTGGTCAAAGGTGCGAGGCTTAGGACCTCGTCCCGTAGGGGTTCAGGGGTTCAAATCCCCTCCCCCGCACCCATGAGAAAAGTTTGAGATGTCTCCTTCCTGACCTTGGACGTAAAGAGAGATGAGGAGCGATAAACGATTTTGTCAAAACTGATCGGAGGAACTTCTCACGGACGATCTTATCGCCGGTATGCGCAGCTCAACATCCTTAGCCATTTGCCTAAGCACCTCAAAGGTAAGCAGCCGACCAGAACGTGATACTACTCGAGGATTTGTTCGAAAAGTTCGGATTCAACTTCGTCAATCATCGGTATCCCGGTAACTTCGGAGGCCCTCTTATCCAGCGCCGCCAGATCGCTTCTGTCGATCAGTTCCAGCTTCCACTTCCGCGCTCCGGCCATCAACTGCTTGAGCCCAACTCCTATTCTGTCAGTCAGGTATGTGTAAACACCTATTGCCGGTAGCGGGATGTCCTTGAACCTCTGGCCGTACTTCTCCTTCAGCTCAGGTATCGCCACGAAGAACTTGTTCGGGTCCTCACCGTACTGCAAGGCAAAATCCCGAGGCAATTTTTTCTGGATGGCCAGCTCGACGAAGTACTGGGCCTTCATAGCGGCCGTAAGTGGTGCCCTCGCCATGGTTATTGCCTTGACGAATGGCCCGTCGCCGAAATTGCTCATGGCGATGCTCTTGAAAATCTGCGTCTCGTTGATGAAGCCGCCGGCCATGGCTATGTCAGGCACATAACGCCCCTTCTTCTTTAGGATCTGTGCGCATTTCAGCACCTGCGCCTCGAGATAAACGGTCGGAGTACCCATCTCGTTCATCATTGGGACTGGGCTCATGCCGGTGCCACCCCCGGCCCCGTCGAAAGTTATGTAGTCAACCCTAGCCTCTGACGCCACCTTCATCGTCCACGCGACATCGGCCGGGCTGTAAGCCCCGGTTTTGAGGGTGACCTTTTTGGCCCCCTGTTCGCGCAGCCACTCCACATCCTCGACGAAGTCCCGCTCGGCCGGCATACCAACCCTGCTATGCCTTTCGAAGGTCTTGAACATGCCGGCCTTGAACGCCTCCTGAACTGATTTGTCCTCGGGGTCGGGGATGACGAGATACCCCCTTTTCTTAAGGGTCAGTGCCCGCTCTATCGAGTCGAGCCTCACCTCGCCACCGATCGCCTTCGCCCCCTGCCCCCATTTCCTCTCGACGATATTGACCTCAAGCTTGGAGATCACATAGACGTCAACACCAAGCCTCTGATCCTCAACGTTTGTCTGAACAGAGAGGTCGCCGTGTTTGCCGTCCCAGAATTCCCTGAACTTTTTGACCCTGTATTCCATATCCGGCGAGTGTACAACTTTTCCGTTGGTGAACCTTGCCTCCGGATCCATCCCACAGACGTTCTCACCTATGATCAGATTGATGCCAGACAACGCGGCCCCGATCGCCAGGGCATCCCAGTTGTTCTTTGCCACCGCCGTTGAACCGAATGCTCCGATGGCTAAGGGTATCTTGAGCGGGATCCCACCGAGTTCGGAGCTGATGTCGACATTTGGGAAGAGCGCCTGGTCCGGATCCGCTGCGATGCCCTTGGCCCCCCTCAGCCTGGCAAGGATGTTAAAGTGAGACCAGTCTAGGCCGTAGTCCTTGAGCGAGCCCGATGTGCTGGTCCCATATTGGGCTGGTTCAGGATAAAGGACCTCACGCCCCCTGAAAGCCGAGAGGCCGATCTCGCAGAGAAAAGGACACTCCTTTATGCAGATCGGGCACATCCCGCTGGTCGGGCTAACGTCCCTCACCCGAGTCCTGGTCCCAGTAACGGATTGTCCGTTCAGATACGATGAGTTCCGCATCACTCTTTCGGTCATTTTGGTTGGTGTTCCTCTAGTATTTAAGCTTTTTGTCCAACCGATTCCTTTCTCGCGGACGTTCTGTGCGCGGCCCGGTTCCCGTTCGAGTTCCTCTGAAACTGAAACCGATTATGAAGAAACCGGGAGAATGCAAGCCGTGAAAGCATGGGGCTGGAAGCAAGCGCAAAATTCTTCGCATCGGGCTAAAATGAGGGGACACTTGAAACGTGGCATCCCAGAACTTGCAGCAAGCTAAGAATTGAGCCATTCCAACTGATGTGGTACTTTTCTTTACCAATTGAAGCCGGAGTTTGACCATCTGAGCAGAATCCGTTCGGAGGCGTTTAGAGTCCGAGCATCTTAGCTGCGAGAAGAAGGGAGACCACACCACTCACGTCGCAAACAGACGTTATTATTGGTGCCACCACATTATCCGGGTCCAGACCTTCCCTGAAAGCGACGAAAGCAAGCCAGACGGAAACAAGTGTCGCAATAATAGTTTGGAAGATGCCTGCCAAGAAAAAAACTGGTGCTACCCAGCCAGGGAAACCCAGAGGCCCAAGAAGTATGAGTACTGCTCCTGCAGCCCCAAAGGAGAGGACCCCCGAGATCATACTCCCCCAGATGTTCCTCCTCAAATGCTTGCGGCCCCTTCCAGACCCGATGATTCCGAGATGAAGGGCCGTCGCCAGCCTAGCCCCCACTATACAGCCTATGTTTCCACCCATGTCGTTTATCGGAGGTACGAGGGCGATGAGCATGGCGAGCCTGAGAATTCTCTCGAGGTTTTCCTGGAGGAGGAAGCCCGCCAGCAGAGAGAAGACAGCGGCTATGAGAAGGATAAAGTAGGACTCAAGGACGATTCTCCTCACGGTGTAGGCCGCCATTACCAGATCACCACCGCAAACAGGATGGAAAGCACGGTAACGATGTCGCCCAAGGTCGTGGTCACTGGGCCGGTGACGTTGTCAGGATCCCAGCCGCCCTTGAAGGAGGCGATGGAGATTAGAACGGTGAGGAGAGTTATCACCACACCAGAAAGCACCCCGGAGAAAACGGCGATGAAGAGGAGACACGAGAGAGAAACCCCTGCAAGGTCCATGAGAAGACAGAGGACCCAAGAGATCACACCAACAGTGGCCGATGCCAGAACGCTGAGCACGAAAGAAGCGAGGACGTTCACTTTGAGGACCTCCGTCATGACCAGCTTCGGCTTCACCGTACCCAGATGGAGGGCGCTCCCAAGCCTAGAACCCAGAGCAGAGCCAATGTTCCCCCTCAAATCCACCAGCGGGGGAAGCATCACAAGAAGCCCGGGAAGGAGGCTGAACTTCTCCTTCATGCCCTCCAGCACCCCACCAGCCAGTAGATCCACTAGGGCACAGAGCACCAAAATGGTGACGGACTGGCGTATCATTTCCCCCATCTCGGCCATTCTCCACTCCCCCCGTTTTACAAAACCGTTTAGCCGCCGATAGTAAAACTCCCAAGCAGTTTTAGATGGGTCGCCACGGCTCGGGGGGAAGAAAAACCGCAACGATCCTCTTGATTGCCGCCGTCATTGGGGGGCTGTTATGGGCTCTGGGAAAGGAAAACCTGAGCGAGATCTACCATGCGATAACCTCGGCCAACCGGGTGCTCGTGCTCCTGGCAGCGGGACTGTACTTTTTCGAGGTCGCCTTTTGGGCCTGCCGGTGGAAAATTGCCCTTCAAGCCGTCGGACACGATGTCGGCCTTGGGAGCCTGTACTTGATCTCCCACGCGGGGATGTTTTTTACCAACATCACGCCCACGTCGAAAACGGGAGGGGAGCCCTTTCGGGCGTACTTCGCGAACAAACATCACGGGATTCCGTATTCGGTGGGGTTCGCCAGCATCATGGGGGAGGGAATCCTGAGCATCCCCCCCTACCTGCTCCTGCTCCTAGTGGGGCTAGCTCTACGTATGAGGACCTCCCCTCTCCTAGTGACAGCGGGGGTCTTGGGCGCCACCGCCTGCTTTTTCGGGGGACTCACCTTGCTGGGCTACAAATTCGTGGAGAAAAGAATGGGCAGAAAGTTGATTCCAAAAATAATCAAAAGGCTGACCGGGCGGGGAGAACTCCAGATCGTCAAGTCCCTCAGACGCTTTTATAAGAGCGCCAGTGTGGTGCTGAAAGACAAGAGGAGGGCTATTCTCATCTCTATCATCGCCTTCCTCCTCAACCTCATGAGTGTATGTAGGGTGTGGATAATTCTGCTCGCCTTAGGTGTCCGCTCCTCCTTTGTGACACCGCTCTTGGCCGTAACAGTTCCAATAATAGCGGGTATCCTCCCGCTCCTGCCCGGGGGGCTGGTGGCGGTCGAGGCAACCATGACTGCCGTCCTCGTGTGGTGCGGCCTCCCCCTGCCCCTCGCCGTGTCGACAACCCTCATCGAGCGTGGAATCTCCTATGTGCTCAGTACCCTGGCCGGCGCCCTTGCTGCCTCCTATCTGGGATTGAGGAGCTGGAAGGGTACCTTGGCCAAAGCGCGCGCGGCGGCCGAGCGATTGTAGATTCCCTTCTTCTCCTTTGGTAGGCATTCCAGGCCTTTCCCACCTTGATGCACATCGCGAAGATAAACAGCAGTAGAATCGGGTACAGTAAAAGGAAAAGAAAAACCTTTAGCGCCCAGTGGAAATCCAAAAGCCTCAGCAGATAGTAGCAGAGGAGGGCGGGGGTCAGCCAACCTAGGAGGCAGTAAATTCTATACCTGGGAAAGTACTTCATTGTAAACCTCCAAGGTCTGATCCGCAATCTTTTTCCAGTCGTATCTCTTAACTGCCTCCTCCCTCGCCCTCCTCCCCATCCTTTCCCGTAGCTTCCTGTCACGCGCCAGCAGCAAAATCTTCTCCTTCAGCGCCTCCACATCCCGTGGGGGAACCAGAAATCCCGTCCCCTCAACAAAAACCTCGTTGAAACCGGTGACATCCGTTGCGATGATGGGCCTTCCCGAGGCCATCGCCTCCACCACCACTAGGCCGAAAGACTCGTGATGGGTGGATGGCGCCACCATGAAATCGCAGGAGGCACAGTACTTCCAAACTTCTTCCCTCGGCTTGTATCCCAAGAACTCCACCGCCTTGTCCAGACCCAGCCTCCGCGACAGCTTCATCAGACGTCCTCTCCAAGGGCCCTCTCCCAAGATCACGAGCTTCACCTCCTTCATCTCCTTCAGAACCTGCTGGAAGGCTATTAGAAGGTAATGCACCCCCTTCCTTTCCACTAGCCTCCCACAGTAGAGTATCACAACGCCGGAGTCGGCTCCCAGCTCCCTCCTCAGCTCCTCCGACCTCCTGGCTGGGTTAAATTTCTCCACGTTCACGCCTAGGGGGATCCGTCTTATCCTGCCCGGGTTCACCCCCAGTCTCTCCGCCATCCTCGCACTGACCTCGCTTATCGCTATGACCCGATCCGGCTGGGTGCTCCCAACCGTGAACCGGCTGAAGAACCTGAAAAAGGATCTCTCTGCCCATATATGGTAGCTGTGGTTGGTAGCCACCACGCACTTCCGTGGTGGGTACATGAATTTCGCTATGCCTGTCGCGAAAACCGAAAGAGGCGTGAAAAGGTGATGGGTGTGCACCACATCGTAGTCCTCCCGTTTGAAGAGCTCCTTCACCTTGAACGGCAACTCCGGGTGAAAGTACACCTTCCAGCGGGGCAGAACCAGCCCTGCCAGTCTCCTCACCTTAAACCCATCTACCTCCTCCACCTGATCAGAGAAGGTGAGGGTCTTGTAATTGTCGGTTATGACCTCCACTTCTATCCCCCTCCTTGATGCCAGCTCTGAGGATAGCTCGTAAACCGCGGTCTGTACGCCACCTAGCTTAGGGGGGAACCAGTCACTGACCATGGCTATCTTCAATCGCTCACCCCCACATTCCTTCCGGGCACAGACTTAAACGAGCGGGGCCCCTCATGCTCCCGTGGCGCTCAGGATCATCCCGGCAAACACCGGGACGAGCAAGTTGTCGCTCATGGCAAGCGGCATCGACTCGAAAAGACCCACCGAAATGGCCACTATACCGGCAACGGGGGGAGAGGCGAAGAAAAGGAGCAGGAAGAAAAGCACCAGCCCCATGGCGGCCGAACCCTCCAAGCTCTTGTGGGGGTTGTGAGACCACTTGTGTTTACCGTATTTGAGGCCCACCATGGTCGCGGTGGGATCGCCGATAGCGAGGGTGAGAATGCTGGCCAGCGCCACCCTAGTGGAAAGGAGGAGGATGGGGAGGGCCATTCCCACCATTCCAAAGTAGGCGGCCATGAAAAGCTTGCTCTCCTCAGCCGTTCTCTCCCCTGCCGAAAGCCACTGGTTGAGCCAGCGTTGGAAGGTTTCCACGTACTCCCCGGAAAGGGGAGCGTGCCTGAAGTAAGTTCCGAGGCTAAAGACGGCAAGATAGAAGCAGAGGAAGATGAAGGCTAGGTCGATGTTCACCCACACGAAGTAGGCGATCAGGAGGGCCCCGAATGCATGAACCAAGTGTCTGTATCCCTCTCCCTTCATCCTTCCCGAGAGCTTCCAGTAGGTGGCGAACTCCGCCGCCAACAGGAAGATACCCAAGAAAAGCCAGTACTTCTCGGCCGCACAGAGATTCAGAAAGGCCCTAGTATCTGCCAAGTAGGAGGAGAGGTTGAAGCGGTAGAAGGGAAAAACGAGCAGGAAGGCGAGGGGGGCCGAGAGCGTGGCGGATAGCCCCTCCCTCCTCGTTTTCTTCAGGAAGAGATGAAAGAAGAAGAGGAAGCACCCGCTAAACCAGACCCACATCGCCCCCGTCCTGCCCGCCTCAAAGCTTATGGACATCCCATTCTTTAACTCTATAAGAATATGACCAAGTTGGGGGTGTAAGGAACCCCGGGCGAGAGGTGGGGCCGCCGGGATTTGAACCCAGGTCGCCAGCACCCCAAGCTGGTAGGCTAGACCAGGCTACCCCACGGCCCCGACATTTTGTTTGACCACACTATTACATGCCCTATGAGTATTTTTGGAGAGTTCTAGGGAGAATCTTGCAGGAAGTGTGAAAAAACTGAAACTGGGGGTCTGCCCAGTTTTGGGGTTCATCGAATGTTCGAAACTCGAAGGCTGTATGGAGGTCGTTCTCATAAAAGTTCGTGCTACACGTGCCCGCACGGTATGATTAAAAGAAGAAAAAAATATGGGGAAAATACCGAGGGCAAGAAGTAGGATCAACACAGAGACGTTTGGGGAGAGTTCCCAATTCGTGCGAACACTTCTGGCAACATCACCCTGAATTTCATGTTTTCTTCCATGCTGACGCTAAAGTCCATGTTAGTGTTTTCCCAGAAATCTCTCGACGAGATCGGAATTGAGGACCAAACTGAACTGCACAAAATCTTGTCGTATCCATTCTTTTATCCAGCCCTGTGGTAAAGCCCCCCGCACCGCTATGAAGGATGGGAAAGACAGCGGATCTATTGGGGGTGTCCCTCCTCATCGTTGGCTGTTGCCTTCTCTTCCTCCACTGGACGGGCAGGTACGAACTGCTCCCCCTCCTCTCCCTCGCCCCCTTCATCGAATCCAGATACGCCATCCCGCTCTCGGTGACGAAAGCGGGCTTCGCCCCCCTTACCGCCTATTTCCTCTGCGTTGCCCTCAACCTCCTAGCCATCCCGGCCGTCTACGGCTTCATGAATCTCCTCTTTCCCCCCCTGAGCAGGAGGATCTCCTTACTACAGAGGCTCGTTCAATACACCGAGGAAAAAGCAAGGGGAAGGAAGTGGACTTTTCCGTTTCTCACCCTCTTTGTCGCCGTGCCCCTCCCGCTCACCGGCGCCTATACTGGCACCCTTATCGCCTACCTGCTGCGCTTGGACTGGAAGAAATCAGCGCTAGCCATCGGCCTCGGCGTGTTAGCGGCGGGCTTCATCACTCTAGCGGTGGAGTTCGGTCTGAGTCATATAATATAGAACCGAGACATGTATGTGGGTTCCCATCAAGCCTCCTTTCGGGGGATTTGAGAGCCCGTACGAGTCCGCAGAGGTAGCGGTGATGGGGGTTCCATTGGATCTGACCTCCTCGCACAGAACGGGCAGCAGGTTCGGACCCCAGAGGATAAGGGAAGCCTCCTTCAATCTGGAAACTTACATCCCTTCCGCGGGGGTGGACGTTTTCGAAAAACTCCGTATCTCCGACCTAGGGGATCTCTGCCTTCCCCCGAACCTCGAGGAAAGCGGGAGGATGATAGAGGGGGAGGTGCGAAGAGTCTCCGGAGAGGGCAAGCTCCCCCTTCTCCTGGGCGGGGAACACACCCTCACCTACTTCGCCTGCAGGGGGCTGAAACCTGACTGCATGCTGTACCTCGATGCCCACGCAGACCTCAGGGAGGAGTGGCTCGGCCAGAGGCTCTGCCACGCAACCGTGGCCAGGAGGCTTCTGGATTTTCTGCCGGCCCCTAGGCTGATAGAGGTGGGCGTTAGGTCTTGCTCCAAGGAAGAAGAGGAATTCAGACGGGAGTGCGGGCTTAGGTGGCATGTTTCCGAGGAACTCGAGCGCCCTGAAGAGCTGGCACGCAAAGTTTTGAAAGAGACCTCTGGAAGGGTCTACCTGAGCGTGGATATGGACCTCTTGGATCCAGCCTTTGCATCCGGCGTCAGCTGTCCGGAACCGGGAGGAATCTCCACCTCCAACTTGCTTAGCTTCTTGAGAGAACTGAAAGGTATCGAGCTGTGCGGGGTGGACGTGGTGGAGGTGTGCCCGCCCTTTGATAACGGGGGGGCCTCCTTCGCCGCCGCCAGGGTGATTTACGAGATTCTTGCCCATTTACTTTGAACATTGCAGGCGTGACGGGTTCAACCCTCAGCGGGCGCTTAAGGGAACAACATATTCTCCACTGGAGATTCTGCTCATATGTCGGTTTTAGATTACCAAAATTACCAAATTTGAAACTGGGGATTTTTGCAGCCCGGCTTCTTGACCCCTCACAAGGGGGAAACTTGAAAATGGGCCGAAGATTTCAAGTCAAGGAGTGGAGCGCTGGCCGACTGAATCGATCTTTATTTTACAGGGAAGGGGCAGCTTGAGAGAAAGGCGCCTCAAGGACTCCCTTGCCTGGGCCTCGAACTGGGGGAAGGTTCTAACCGTTGCCACAGGCTGCCCGGCCTTCACCCTAGCGGCCGTGCCTCCCGCCCTGCCGAACGACAGCCTCATCCCCTCCGAGACCCTGTCCGCGCCAGCCCCCACGGCAAGCAGGTGCTCCCGGATGATGTGGTGGGGGTACACCCTAATCTTGAGGTGGTAGTTCTCCCTCCCCACGTTCGTCTCCAGATACCGGTTGGCCGCCATCCTCCCCGCCTCCAACGCGTTGTGCCTTATCTGGCCGCTCGCCATCACCAAAAGGGAGAGCTGCAGGGGAAAGTTGCCGGAGGGGGTTCCCATGTCGAAAGTCTGGATGCGCATGGCTGGAAAGTCCTTGACGTAGTCCTTCCTAGTGTAGGGAGGGCCACTGAAGTGCCTGTAACACCTACCCGGTCTCAGCGGCATCCCTTTCTAAGTCCCCTAGCATAAATCACTTCAAATGAAACTCGACCACGTCCCGATCGGAAAGCACGTATTCCCTCGGCACCCTCTGCCCCGGGAAGCGTGTCGACCCCCAGACCCTCGCGAACTCCAGCCTCTCCGCGAAATCCTTGTGTACCCTCCTCGCGGCCTCAAAAACCGTGGACCCCTCGGGAAGGATGAGCGGGCGAGCGGCCGGCTCCTCCCCGGGCCGCTTCGTGTAAACTCTCACCACATGAAGCAGGCGAAAAATCTCGGCCCTCAGAGAGGGGGTATCCGGCCTCAAAACCTTGAAGGGACATTGGAGTTCCCCCTCCCCGCCGGCATCAACCTTGGTCACCACCACTGCCGTCCGACTCGGGTCCGGGTTGATCCCCGCCTTTCTCAGCTCGTTCAGGAGAATTCCGAGCTGCTCCTGCGCGCGGCTCGCCTCCACAACCAGAAGGAGGGCATCCGCAGATCTCGCAAGACTCAGGGGTGCCGCCCCAAGACCCTTCCCCTCGCAGGATCCCTCCACCACGCCCGGCGCCTCCACGAGTTGTACTTGGACATCCTCGAATTCCATCATCCCGGGGAAGGGGCGGGTGGTGGTGAAGGGGTGCTCGCTGATCTCCGGCTTTGCCGAGGTCAGACTGGCGAGGAGGGTGGACTTCCCCGAGTTGGGGGGACCCAAGAGAACCACCTGGCCCGCCCCCTCCTTTTTCACGGCGAAGGAAATCCTCGCGCCCACCTTTTTCGCTCTTTCCCTCTCGATTTCAGCCCTCAGCTTCTTCGCCCTCTGCTTCAGGAGCTTGAGGAGCTTCTCCGTTCCCTTGTGCTTGGGGGCCAGCCTTATCAGCTCCTCCGTAAGCTTCAACCTTTCCTCGGGCGTTTTAGCCAGCCTGTACCTCTCCTCAACCTTGAAGTACTCGGGGGGGAGGTTGGCCGGCATCCAAACCTTCCACCTCCAACTTTTGAACCCGTCGGCTGAGCTAGTGATGTGGGAGCGGTACCTGCTGTACTTTCTGCTGGGGGGTACGGTGGTAACCCTCGTGACCTACTTGGGCTCCCACGGAAAGGGCTGGCTGGCGGCCTTCGTGGCCATGTTCCCCGCGGTCACCGTTCTCACCTTCACCAGCATTTACCTAGAGGGGGGAGGAACCCCGCTAGCGGAATATATAAAGGGGCTACTCCTCGTCCTACCGGGCTGGCTTTGCTACCTCTTCATCGTCTTCCACCTCACCGAGAGAATCGGCCTGCCCTCCATCGGTGTCGGGATCCTGGGATACCTCGCGGTCACCATCGCCCTTCGGATGGTGGTGTTCTAACTTCCGAGCTAGCTCAAAAGTGCCCTTCTCAGGATAGGGTCTGATACCACGTACGTACGGTCCCTCTTCTCTACGAGCATGGATGCGGTCAGAGTCCTAAGGATGTCTGAGAGCCTCTTACTGTTAAACCCAGCCCCGAGTGACCTTCTGATCTCAGCCCAGCGGGCGCCGAGGGAAGCGGCTTTAAGCACTGTCAGATAAGCCTGCCTGTCCCTCCCCTTCAAAAAGTTCTCCAGTTCCTCTTTCACCACCTTCTTTCCCTCCTCCACCACTCCCCGCAAAGAGGCCTCCCTCCCCATCCCCCTCACACACCTGAGATTTCCGTAGTAGGTGAGCCACCCCACATATCCGTTCAGCATGTCCACGGCCTCTTCTATCTCCCCCTCCTCCGACCGCATCCCTACTTCCTCGAACCCCGCCCTCAGAAACCGCACCGACTCTTCTCGGGGGAAAGGGAGGAGTTCTACCCTGGCTGGTTTCCTCCCGTACATAGGGGAGGAGACCTTGGGTTGCAGTAAAGTATGCATAAGCCCAAACATCGATCCGGTGAAAATGAATCTTACGTTGGGGTAGGAGTCGTGGATGAGCTTGAGTATTTTGAGAAATTGCCCGGTACTTCTGTACATTTCCTGAACCTCATCTAAGCCCACTATAACTTCCCCATCTCTGAGCATGTGGAAAAAATCCTCCACAAACCTTGAAGCTTTCCCGATGCCCAGTAGGGGTAGCTTTATCGAGACCTCCCTTGTCACCACCTTTTCCCCAGCCGCCCTAGCGAGCCTCTCGAGGAATTCGGTGAGCCCACTGGCCCCCATGAGATTGACGTAAAAAGTGGTCTTTCCCTTCCTTGAACTCTCGTTGAGAAAGGTCTTGACCAGACTCGTTTTCCCCGTCATCCTAGCCCCCACCACCGCGATCCATTCTGTATTGATCAGCCTTCGCAACTCTTCAAGCTCCCTGTCTCTGCCGAAGAGATCAGAGGGATTTTCCTTCGGTCGCAGGTCGAAAAGCATGGTTACACCCGTAACTAGTTACATATGTAACTTAAATCCCGTGATTGGTGCGGCCGGCGGGATTTGAACCCGCGCATCAGGCCCGGGGAGCCTGAGTCCTACCTGGCTAGACTACGGCCGCATTACTTTTTTCGTTTCAGTTTCTTTAGGCATACTTTTAATTTCGATTGCCTGAAGTGGATGGGTTACACCATTCTCTCCAAAGAAACGCTGGCGCCAGGAATCACGAGGTTTGAAATCGAGGCCCCTCTGATAGCTAGGAAAGCCCTGCCGGGCCAGTTTGTGATCATCAGAGTGACAGAAAAGGGGGAGCGGATCCCGCTCACAATCGTGGACACCGACCCCGAACGCGGCAGTCTGAGCATAGTTGTGCTCGAGGCAGGAAGAACCACCAAACTCCTCTCCTCCCTAGAGCCGGGGCAAACCCTCTTGAACTGCGTGGGGCCATTGGGCAGACCGACAGAAATCAACCTTTATGGGGAAGTGGCATGCGTGGGCGGAGGGGTTGGGGTTGCTTGCCTCTATCCGGTAGTCAGGGGCCTGAAGCAGGCCGGTAACAAAATCCTCACCATGATTGGCGCTAGGACCGCCCAGCTCCTCATCTTCGAGCAAGAACTCCGCCGGTGGAGCGACGAGTTGCTCGTGTCCACCGATGACGGCTCTAGGGGGCACAAGGGGCTCGTCCACGAGCTCCTGAAGCGTGCGCTGGAAGAAGGGAGGCGACCAAACCTGGTATACGCCGTTGGCCCCGTGCTGATGATGAAGGCCATTGCTGAGGTCACGAAACCGTATCAAATAAAAACCCTCGCCAGCCTGAACCCCATCATGGTAGATGGGACAGGCATGTGCGGCTCCTGCAGAGTGGAGGTGGGGGGACGGATGAGGTTCGCGTGCGTGGACGGCCCCGAATTCGACGCCCACCAGGTTGACTTCGACCTGCTGCTGAAGAGAAACCAAAGGTATCTGGAGGAGGAAAAGCTCTCAGCAACCCTACATGGTTAGGGAGAAAAAAGTCCCCATGCCTGAGCAGCCGGTGGAGAGGCGCATCAGGAACTTTGATGAGGTTCCCTTAGGCTACACCCCAGAGATGGCCATGGAGGAGGCCTCTAGGTGCCTGCAGTGCCCGAAACCGGCGTGCGTGGAGGGGTGCCCCGTCAGGGTGAACATTCCCGCCTTCATCGCCGCCATCAGGCGCGGGGAATTCGAGAAGGCCATCGGTATCATAAAGGAGACCAACTCCCTCCCCGCCATCTGCGGAAGGGTCTGCCCGTACGAGAACCAGTGCGAGGGTGCCTGCATCCTCGGGAAAAAATACGAACCCGTTGGGATAGGGTTCCTCGAGAGATTTGCAGCGGACTATGAAAGAGAACATTCCAAGCTCGAGATCCCGCCACTGCCGGAGCCCAGGGGGGAGAGCGTCGCCGTGGTTGGCTCGGGTCCCGCGGGTCTGACGGCTGCTGCTGACCTAGCGAAACTCGGCCATCCGGTCACCGTTTTCGAGGCCCTGCACGAACCGGGCGGCGTGCTTATGTACGGGATACCTGAGTTCAGACTGCCGAAGCGCATCGTGAGGGCCGAGGTCGACTACGTGCGGAAGCTGGGGGTTGAGATAAAAACCGATGTGGCGGTAGGGCTCACTCTGACCGTGGAGGAACTCCTCAGGGAATTTGGGGCGGTCTTCATCGGGACGGGGGCTGGCCTGCCAAACTTCATGCACCTTCCCGGGGAGAGCCTCAACGGGATCTTCTCCGCCAACGAGTTCCTGACGAGAGTTAACCTCATGCGGGCTTACAAGTTTCCCGAATATGACACCCCCATAAGGATAGGAAAGACGGTTGCAACCATCGGGGCGGGAAACGTCTCCATGGACTGCGCACGCACGGCCCTCAGGCTGGGTGCCGAGCGCTCGATCATCGTTTACAGGAGAACGGAGCAGGAGATGCCAGCGAGGAAGGAGGAGATCAAACGGGCGAAGGAGGAGGGGGTGGAATTTCACACCTTATCCGCTCCGGTTAGGTACGTGGGCGATGAAAGGGGGTGGGTGAGGCAGATGATCTGCACGAGGTTCAGGCTGGGCGAGCCAGACGAGTCGGGGAGGAGGAGACCGGTGAGGATAGAAGGATCCGAGTTCCCGATGGACACCGACACGGTGGTGGTGGCCATAGGTCAGAGCCCCAACCCTCTTGTGCCCAGAACCACGCCCGGGCTGAAGACCTCAGAGTGGGGTACCATCATCGTGGACCAAGAGGGGAGGACCTCCCTCCCCAGGGTCTGGGCCGCAGGAGATATCGTCCACGGGGATGCCACGGTTATACTGGCAATGGGGACTGCTAGGATCGCTGCGGCTTCCATCCACCGGTTCCTTACTTCACCGGCGGGGTGGCCAACACTGTAAGATTGATTGGGTGGGACGGAACGTTGCAAATCGGGGCCCCAGTGTTGGGGAAAACCTAAAGAATTTAAACCGCCAAATTTCAACTAATTGCTCTATGATTGAGATCAGGTGGCACGGAAGGGGGGGTCAGGGGGCGGTGACGGCCGCCAGGCTCCTCGCCGAGGCCGCCTTCAGGGAGGGTAAGTACGTCCAGGCTTTTCCTTTCTTCGGGGCGGAGAGGAGGGGGGCGCCCGTGGTGGCCTTCACCCGGATAAGCGATTCCCCCATCCGGATCCACAGCCAAGTCTACGACCCTGATATCGTGGTCGTGCTAGACCCCACCCTGCCCAAGATGGTGGACGTGGCGGCGGGTTTGAAGCTGGGAGGAACGGCCATCCTCAACCTGAAGGAGCCCATCCCCATACCCCACGCAAAGGTCTTCTATGTCGACGCCAGCGCCATTGCCTTGGAAATCCTGAAGGCACCCATCACCAACACCGCCATGCTCGGTGCGGTGGCGAGGGCGACCAACCTCGTTAGGCTGGAAAGTGTCTGTGAAGCCGTTCGCTCCTACTTCCCAGAAAAACTTGCGGACAAAAACGTTCAGGCCATCAGGGTCGCCTACGAGAAAACGGCAGGGGCCCCATGAAGCCCATCCTACCCGGCGCCGCGATAATCGAACCGGGAAGCTCTCAGAAAACCAGGACGGGAGATTGGAGGGCCGTTAGACCAGAAAGGCGGGAGAAGCTGTCCCCCTGCGTGGCGAAGTGCCCCATCGGCAACCAAATCCCGAAAGTCCTCCACTTCCTCGCTGAGGGGAAAGTAGAGGAGGCAGCAAGGACGCTCCTGGAAACCAATCCCCTCCCGGCCGTGTGCGGGAGAGTGTGTTACCACCCCTGCGAGGACGAGTGCAACAGGAGGGAGTTCGATGAAGCGGTCGCCATACGATCCCTCGAGAGGTTTCTTGGGGACCTAGCCCCCCAAGAGCTAGATCCGCCTCCCTCCCGCGAACCCGAGGTAGCCGTGATAGGCTCCGGGCCCGCAGGGCTCTCGTGCGCCTACCACCTTGCCAGGCTGGGCAGGGGTTCCGTGGTTTTCGAGGAGAATCCCACGGTTGGCGGAATGCTCGCGGTGGGGATTCCCGAGTACAGACTGCCGGGCGATGTTCTCAAAAAGGAGGTTTCAAGGTTGGAGAAAATGGGAGTGAAGTTCGTCACCAACACGGCCATCAAAAGTCTGAACGAGCTCAAGGACTTCAAGGCGGTTTTTATAGGGGTGGGAGCGACAAAAGGGGTTAGGCTTAGGATACCCGGCGAGGAGGCGGAAGGGGTGTACCAAGGGATAGAATTCCTGAAAGCCCTGCGACTCAAACAGACCCCCAAGGTGGGGAAGTTCTGCTTGGTTGTGGGAGGGGGAAACACCGCGATTGACTGCGCGAGGTGCGCCAGAAGGCTGGGAGCTGAGGTGACCATCCTCTACCGCCGGTCGAGG
Organism: Hadarchaeota archaeon (SeqCode); assembly: GCA_964632175.1. Taxonomy (GTDB): domain Archaea; phylum Hadarchaeota; class Hadarchaeia; order Hadarchaeales; family JAWBSP01; genus JAWBSP01. The sequence goes on along the minus strand of CAZWBJ010000005.1, from coordinate 10,079 downwards.
GAGGAGATGCCAGCATCAGACGAGGAGGTGGAGGAGGCATTGGTGGAAGGGGTGAAAATCGAATTTCTGGTCGCCCCGAAGGAGGTTCTCACGAAAGATGGAAAGGTGACGGGGCTGCGCTGCGTGAGAATGAAACTGGGCCCCCCCGACGAATCTGGCAGACCGAGGCCCATTCCCATTGAGGGCTCCGAGTTCGATCTGGCTGCCGACTCCATCATTGCGGCTATTGGGCAGGAGCCGAACCTAGACTTCCTACCGCCCGAGATCCCCCTCAAGAAGGGGAAGATAGTGTGCGACGAGTGGGGCAGAACCCCCCTCAAGGGCGTGTTCGCCGGGGGAGACGCGGTTTACGGGATTCCAGAGAGGGTGGCAGATGCCATCGCCTCCGGCAAGAGGGCTGCTATCGCCATCGACTGTTTCCTGAGGGGGAAAGAGCCTGCGACGGAAGCGCCCCCGCCCAAGGTGACCTTCCAAGAGCTGAACCTAGCATACTTCAAACACTATCCGCGGGCCACCCCTGCTTCCCTCCCCCCCTCCTCCCGCCTGAAAACTTTCGAGGAAACCTTGAAGGGCTTCGACACGGCAACCGCTAAAGGGGAGGCGGAAAGGTGCTTCAGCTGTGGGATCTGCAACCAGTGCGACAACTGCTGGCTCTACTGCCCCGAGATGGCGGTGGAGAGGAAGGACAGCGAATATGAGATAAACTACGACTTCTGCAAGGGGTGCAGCATCTGCGCGACCGAGTGCCCGAGAAAGGTGATAGACATGGTTCCGGAGGGATGAGATGAAGCTCCTGCTCAGCGGAAACGAGGCGGCGGCCCTGGCGGCGAAGCTTGCGAGGGTGAAGGTGATCGCCGCCTATCCCATAACGCCCCAAACAGCCGTTGTGGAGAAACTCTCCGAGTACATAGCCAACGGGGAGCTGGAGGCCGAGATGATAAGGGTGGAGTCCGAGCACAGTGCCCTCAGTGCCTGCATCGGGGCGGCGGCTTCAGGCGTGAGGACCTTCACCGCCACCTCCTCCCAGGGCCTGATGCTCATGTCAGAAATCCTCTTCGTGGCCTCCGGCATGCGCCTGCCCTTGGTCATGGTGAACGTCAACCGCTCCCTGTCCGCCCCCCTCTCCATCTGGTGTGACCAGCAGGATTCGCTCTCGGTGAGGGATTCCGGCTGGATTCAGATATACTGCGAGAACAACCAAGAGATCTTGGACTTCACCCTGCAGGCCTTCAGGATAGCGGAGAGAACCCTCCTGCCCGTGATGGTCTGCTACGACGGCTACATCCTCTCCCACATGGCCGAGGTGGTGGAGGTCCCGGAGCAGGAGGAGGTGGATCAATTTCTGCCCCCCTACCACTACCCCTACCCGCTCGACCCCGAGAAGCCCGTCACCCTCGGACCGGTGGGAGTTCCGGAGTACTATGAGGAGTTCAGGTTCACCCAGCACGAGGCGATGGAGAACGCCCGTAAAGAAATAGAGGAAACCATGGCGCTCTTTGGGGAGAGGTTCGGCCGGAAATACAGGCCGGTGGAGGGCTACAGGGTTGAGGATGCCGGAGTGGTGCTGGTCTCGATGGGCTCCGTGTGCGGAACCATAAAAGAGGTTATCGATGCCCTGAGGAGAGGGGGTGAGAAGGTGGGGCTGGTGGAGATAAGGGTTTTCCGCCCCTTCCCCAGCAGGGAGCTCAGGGAGATCCTCTCGGGGAAGAAGGTGGTAGGGGTCGTGGAGAAGGCCCTCTCACCCGGCGCCACCGGGCCCCTCTATGCCGACCTAGCGGGTGCTCTTGGGGACCGCCCTCCCGTCACGCTAAACTTCATCTGCGGGCTGGGTGGGAGGGATGTGAAGGAGGAAGATATCAGGCAGGCGCTCAAAACCTGCCACGCGGCGGCCCGCGGGGAGGCTGTGAAGAAAGTGAA
>CAZWBJ010000005.1:0-8062 GCA_964632175.1 Hadarchaeota archaeon (SeqCode) | reverse complement strand
AGGCGCTCAAAACCTGCCACGCGGCGGCCCGCGGGGAGGCTGTGAAGAAAGTGAACTGGTTGGGACTGAGGGAGAAGGTGGTGGGGCTATGAAGGAGCTGAAAGAGGAGCTGCTTGCGCCCGGACACAGGGCCTGCCCGGGCTGCGGGGAGATTCTGGCCATACGATACCTGCTGAAGGCGTTGGGGCCCAAGGTCGTCGTCGCGTCCGCCACAGGCTGCATGGAGGTGGTCACCACCCCCTACCCGGAAACCTCCTGGAGGGTGCCTTGGATTCACGTGGCCTTCGAGAACGCCGCCGCGGTGGCGTCCGGCATCGAGGTCGCCCTCCGCCTGCAAAAGAGGGAAGACATCAAGGTGGTGGCCATCGCGGGCGACGGGGGGACGGCCGACATAGGTCTGCAAGCCCTCTCCGGTATGGCCGAGAGGGGTCACAACGTCCTCTACATGTGCACCGACAATGAGGCCTACATGAACTGTCTGGATCCCTCCACACTCGTGCTGACTGAAGAGGGACTGAAAAAGGTCTCCGAAGTGGAGGTGGGCGAACTCCTTTATTCCTTCGATCCCCAGAGGCAAACCCTGGTCGCTCGGAGATGTAGTGGGGTGTTTTTCAACGGCGTTCACGACATATACGAGGTCATCACCCCCCGTCACACCATCAGGGCAACACCCAACCATCCCTTCCTCGCGCTGGAAGGAGGGGGGCGGACGGGGAGGAACAGGCTGGTCTGGAAAACCCTTGACCAGCTCAGGGTGGGCGATGAGGTCGTCGTGCTGAAGAAGGTTCCTTACGGGGGATCCTACCGATTCTGCTTCAAGCCAGTGGAGGTTGGCGACCCGAGGGTTACCCATCTCAACCCCGTGAGGATACCCCGGAAGTCTTCCCCAGAGCTCATGAAGTTCCTGGGGATATGGGTGGGCAACGGCTGGGTGAGAAGCGAGAGGGGGGAGGTCGGATTCGCCCTGCCCGGGGGGAAGAGGGGGAGGAGGGAGTTAGTCGAGCTCTCCCGAAAGGTTTTTGGGAGCGAACCTGCTGGAGACGACATGTACCTTTACCTGAAGTCCTTCAACCTAGCCCGGTTCATCGATTCCCTCGGCTTCGGGCGGGGGGCAAAAAACAAAACGCTGCCAAGCTGGATCTTTACCCTTCCCCTCGAGCAGAGAACGGCCTTCGTGGAGGGACTCATGCTTTCCGATGGATATGGCATCCGGGGTAGTTGCAGGTACGTTTCGGCCAGCTGTGACCTCCTGCGGAGACTGAGGCTTCTCCTCCAGACCCTGGGCTACAGGGTCGGAAAAATCCACTGGCAGGAGAGAAAGAAGGGTGAGAAATGCGCGGAAAGGAGGCTGATTAGGGACACGGGATTTGGATACATCTGCTTCAGCAGAAAGAGAAGACACGATGTCGAGAAGGACCCCTCCCGTCGGTGGAAGAACTACCTGGCTGGCAACGAGTTCTTCGAGATGGAAAGGATCACGGAGATCAGGTATGCGGGGAGAAACCAGACCGTTGATCTCAGGGTGGAAAAGAACCACAACTTCATCGCCGATGGGATGGTGGTGCACAACACCGGAATTCAAAGGAGCGGGACCACCCCCAAGTTTGCCTGGACCACTACCACTCCCGTCGGGAAGGTGGGGAGGGGCAAGCTCGAGTGGAAGAAGGATATGGTTTCGATCATGGTTGCACATGGGATCCCCTACGCCGCGACGGCCTGCGTCTCCTTCCCCGACGACTTCCTCGCAAAAACCAGGAAGGCCGCCTCGATAAAGGGCCCCACCTACCTCCATGTCCTCTGCCCCTGCCCGACGGGCTGGAGGTTCGATTCGGGCAAAACCATCGAGATCGGCAGGCTGGCTGTCATGACGGGTATGTGGGTCCTTTACGAGGTCGAAAAAGGCAGAAGGAACCTCACCTTCAGGCCCGAGAAGCGCCTGCCGGTCTCGGAGTACCTGAAGGCGCAGGGCAGGTTCAGGCACCTGACGGAGGACGAGATAGCAGAGGTTCAGAGGTTCGTGGATGAAAGCTGTAGGGAGTGGGGTATTTGAAACTATTTGAAACCCGCGCGAGTTGAGTAAGATGGCAAAGCAGTGGGTGGTCAAGGATCCGGAGAGAGAGGACGTCTTCTGGCCCAGCGAGGAGATGAAGAGGAGGGCGTGGGTTTCCGACCCGAAGATTTACGAGGAGGCGGCGCGCGATCCCATCGGCTTCTGGGAGGAGAGGGCGAGGGAGGGAATCCGCTGGTACAAGCCCTGGGACAAGCCCTACGAGTGGACGCCCCCCTATGTAAAGTGGTTCATCGGGGGGAAGCTCAACGCCTGCTACAACGCCCTCGACAGGCATGTGGAGGCCGGGAAGGGGGAGAAAGTTGCCCTCATCTGGGTTCCCGAGCCGCCGGATGAACCGGTCAGAAAGTTCACCTACAGGGAGCTGTATGAGCTGACCAACAAGTTTGCCAACGTCCTCAAGAGCCTGGGGGTGAAGCGCGGGGACAGGGTGGGGATTTACCTCCCCCTCATCCCTGAGCTTTACCCAGCGATCCTGGCCTGTGCTAGAATCGGAGCCATCCACACGGTGGTTTTTTCTGCCTTCTCCGCCGATTCCCTGAGGGTGAGGCTTGAGGATGCGGAGGCGAGGGTGCTGATCACGGCGGACGGGTACTACCGGCGGGGCAAGCTCGTGGACCTGAAAGCAAGCGCGGACGAGGGGGTAAAGGGAACCAAGGTGGAAAAGGTTGTCGTCGTCAGGCGGGCCGGCAATCCCGTAAACATGAAGGAGGGGAGGGATCACTGGTGGCATGAGCTGATGGAGAAGGCTGAGTCTTACTGTGAGCCGGAGGTAATGGATGCTGAAGACACGCTTTTTATTCTCTATACCTCGGGTACCACGGGGAGACCGAAGGGTGTGGTTCACACCACCGGTGGATACCTTGTGCAAGCCCACTGGACCACAAAGTGGGTTTTCGATCTTCACGACGACGACATCTTCTGGTGCACCTCGGATATAGGCTGGATCACCGGGCACACCTACGCTTGCTACGGGCCGCTCCTCAACGGGGCTACTTTCTTGGTGTACGAGGGTGCGCCGGACTACCCAACCCCCGACAGGATCTGGGAAATCATCGAGAAGCACAGAGTGACGGTTTTCTACACGGCCCCCACCCTCATACGTATGCTCATGCAGCTCGGCGACGAATGGCCCAAGAAACACGACCTTTCCAGCCTAAGGCTCCTAGGCACGGTGGGGGAACCCATCGACCGGAAGGCTTGGATGTGGTACTTCAACGTGGTGGGTGGAGGGAGGTGTCCCATCACGGACACTTGGTGGCAGACGGAGACGGGGGGGACGCTCATTATGTCCCTTCCAGGCATTGGGCCCTTCATGCCCACCGTCGCCGGCAAGAGCTTCCCCGGGACCACCCACATCATCGTAGACGAAGACGGAAAGGAAACCGAAGTGGGCTATCTGGTGCAGGTCCCCCCGCTCGCCCCCGGCATGCTCAGAGGTCTCTGGAGGGCGGACGACAAGTACAGGGAGACTTATTGGGAGAAGTATGGCTACCGCTACTACCTCACCAACGACGGGGCCCTTCTGGCACCCTTGGGATGCATCAGGGTGACGGGGAGGGTGGACGATGTCATGAAGGTGGCGGGGCACAGGCTCGCGACGGGTGAGGTGGAGGACGCCGTCAACACCCACCCGCTCGTGGCGGAGAGCGCGGTGGTCCCAAAACCGCACGAAGTGAAAGGGGAAGTCCCCGTGGTGTTTGCCGTGCTCAAACCCGGGGCCGTTCCCTCCCCCCAGCTTGAGGAGGAGATAAAAAAGGTGGTCAGGCAGAAAATAGGGCCCACCGCCACCCCCGAGCAGGTGATTTTCGCTCCCGACCTTCCCAAGACGAGAAGCGGGAAGATCATGAGAAGGATCTTGAAAGCGCTCCTCACGGGCTCGCCGGTGGGGGACGTAACCACTCTCGTCAACCCCGAGGTGGTGGAAACCCTGAAGCGCATCGTCAAGCCCTAACCCGGACTACAAAGGTTCAAAGAGCTCCGCAGGAATTCTGATGGATCCCTGGGGAGAGTTCGAGCAACAGGTGCTGGGCTGCCTCCAAACCGCCCTAGCCTCCGCGGGTCTGCAGAGCCCCAAACCACTGGGGGACACCCTCGAAGAGCCTCCCAACCCGAAGTTGGGGGACCTAGCCTCCAATGTGTGCTTCGAACTGGCGAAGAGCACCAAACAGAGCCCGGAAAAGCTTTCCAGCCTCCTGCTCGCCAAGATGAAGCCGGAGGGGATGATTGAGAAAATCGAGGCTGTGAGGGGATACCTCAACTTCTTCGTGAACCTTCACAAGCTGGCCGAGCTGACGATGGCCTGCGTGGACAAGCTTGGAGAAAAGTATGGAACCTCTGACAGGAGGGGAAAGATCATAGTCGAGCATACGAGTATAAACCCCACCAAGCCCCTCCACGTCGGGCATGGGAGGAATGCCGTACTGGGGGACACGGTGGCGAGGATTCTGAAGAAGCTGGGGTACCGCGTGGAGGTCCACAACTACATCGACGACCTGGGCCTCCAGATGGCAGAAACCCTCGTGGCCCTGAAGAAAATCCGGCCCCCCAAGGCGAAGTTCGACCACGCGCTGGGGCTGGTGTACGTGAAGTTCCAAGAGCTCCTGAAGGAGCAGCCTGGGCTTGAAGAGGAAGTCAGGAGAACCCTGAGGGCGCTGGAGAGGGGAGAAAAGACCGTATCTAGAACCGCGAGAAGGGTTGCGGAGGCCTGCGTCAGGGCGAACCTTTCAACCGCCGAGAAGCTGGGGATCCGCTACGACCTTCTGGTGTGGGAGAGCGACCTCGTCCGGAGGGGGGTGCTGGAGGAGGCCCTGGATCTTTTAAGGAATTCCGGGAGGTTGAGAGAGGAGGGTGGGGCCAAGCTCCTGCAGCTGGGGGATTTCGGGCTGGAGGACAAGGTGCTCATCAGGTCGGACGGGACGGCGGTTTATCTGGCCAGGGATATCGCCTACCAGCTCTGGAAGTTCGGGAAAACCAAAGCGAGGCTCTACTTCAGGCCTTGGCTTTCCACCCACACCACTCACCCCGAGGGGAGGCCCAGCACAAGGTTCGGGAGGGCCCAAAGGGTGATAAACGTCATCGGGGCCGAGCAGAGGGATGCTCAGCGCTCGGTCTTCGCTGCACTGAAAATTTTGGGATATGAAAGGGAGTACGAGAACTCCTTTCATCTGGCCTACGAGCATGTCTGGCTCCCCACCGGGAAGTTTTCCGGGAGGAAGGGGACCTGGGTTGGTCACTCCCTCGACGAGGCGATAGAGGAGGCGGTGGCCAGGGCCAGGGAGATCGTCAGGGAGCGGGAGCCACAAGCGAACGAAGCCTTCAGGGAGAAAATCTCCAAGATGGTGGGATTGGGCGCCCTTAGGTTTTCGCTCCTGGCCACCTCACCCGAGAAGAAAATAGTGTTCAAATGGGAGGAGGCCCTAAACTTCGAGAGGAACAGTGGGCCAGCCATCCAGTACTCGCACGCTAGGGCCCGCAGCATCCTGAGGAAGGCGGAAGCGAGGGGATCCCCCGACTGGAGAAAGCTGAAGTTGGAGGAGGAGAGGGAACTCGTCAAGCTAATAGCCAAGTATCCCAGGATCCTGCGGCTGGCGGGGGAGGGGCTGAGGCCCAACCTGCTCGCCGCCCACGCCGCCCAGCTTTCGTCCGTCTTCAACTCCTTCTACGAGAAAGCCCCCGTCCTGAAGGCCGAGAAAGGATTGAGAGAAGCGAGGGTGAAGCTGGTGGAGGGGGTCAGGCTGGTTTTGGCGGATGCTCTGAACCTTCTGGGGATCGAGGCCCCGGAAAGAATCTAATCCGGTGGAGGTGGGAAAATGACCATGCAGAATACAAAACCGAGTCGCATCGTTGCTACAGCTTGAAGTCGAGGAGCAGGTCGAGGAGCGGCACGAGTTCCACCGTTCTCCCGTCCACCTCCTCCTTCCTGCGCTCCCTCCCCCCGTATACGAGAACCCCTGTTTTGAGGCCGTACCTTTTCATGAAGCCCGACAGCCTCCTGATTTTCTCACCTGGAACTTCCTCGCTGCTCGTAACTTCAACGGGAAGAATCTCGGCGTTTTTCCGGATGAAATCCACCTCAGCGTATCCCCTCCTCCAATAGTGCTCGAGCCCCAGCGCCGAGGCCGTGGCGGTCTCGTAAACGGGGCCAGGATCTAGCCTCAGGGCAAAGGGGAAGGCAAGAGAGATGTTGCTGGGGTAGATCTTCTTTAGCTTCCTCGATTCCGCCCCGAGGAAGGGCAAGTTCCTGACCACCCGAATGAGCTTCGCGAATTCGAGGTAGAAGAGGTGCTCCTGAAGGGTGAGCTTGTGCACCCCTAGATCCTTGGAGAGGGAGGTCAGGTTCAGCAGGCATCCGGGGGACCCCATGAACAACTCCACCAAACCGTTGAGCATCCCGATTCGAACACGGCCGAAAATCCCAGCCATATCACGCAGGCACTTCCCAATCACGAGCTCCCTAATGTACTCCCTCACCTTTTCCTCCTCTTCCCACCTCACGATCTCGGGAAAGGGGCGCCTCAGGTAGCTCGGCAGGAGTGCCTCCAGCTCCCCCCTCCACAGCTCTAGGCGATCGATCTCTCTCCCCGTGTACAGCTCGGCGAACTCCCTGAGCGAGAGCACCCCGATTTCCTTCAAGAAGTACCTCCCCGCGAGATCGGATTCGGCCCCCCGCTGGAGCAGGACGCTGGCGGACCCGGAGAGAAAGAGTTTGGCGTTGGGGAGGGCGTCGTACAAAATCTTGACCTGCTCGCTCCATCCCGGGAGCTTATGGATTTCGTCAAGGAACAGATAAACCCTCTCCTCCTTCCAAGCTACACCGGTCAGTTTCTGGTACTCGCGGAGCAACTCCAGAATCCTCGCCGTTCGCTCGTCAAAGCTGAAGTAGAGGATGTGGGCCGGGGGTACACCCCTCTGGAGGAGCCCTTGGATGATCTGGTGCATGAGGGTGGTTTTCCCTACCCTCCTCAGCCCTGTTAGAATCAGCATCTGGCGGTATTCCATTTCTTTCCAGAGGGGCTCGAATTGCTTCCTTTTGTAGGGCGGGGCCTTTTGCTCGGAAACATTCCCCGAAAACCACCACTCGTTCAGGAGCTCGAGCGTTTCTCGCATTAAAAGTTCTTTTTTGGAACTTATATTTAAATTATTGGTTCTATTTTTGAACTAATGATTGCGTCTCCCATGTGGGGGACTGGGAAAGACCCCACTCCCCCGTAGTTCTCCAAACGACCTAACTGGAACCCTCGCAGAGGCAATGTTTGTGGTCGGCCTACAGCCGGAGTTTCAGTCCACCCTGCGCCTGAGCCTCTCCAGTTTCTTTATCTCCTCTTCCATCGGGAGGGCGAGCAGGGTCTCGTCCACCCTTCCCGGCAGCTCCCCGTCCCCCATGATCTCCCTCCTCAGAGTGGCGAGGGCCTCATCCCTCCTCCCCTCCACCCTCTCTCTGAGCCTGCGCTCCGCCTCCTCCAGCTCAGCCTTCACCCTCTCGACTTTCTGCCTCTCGGCCCTCTCCAGAATCCCGCCGCGACTCCTGGAGTAGAGGAACCATCCAGCCCCGATTCCCGCCAGCGCCCCCAGCGCGGAGAGGTAAACCCAAGTGGCGCTGGGTGGAGTGGGTTGCGGGGCCGGTTGTGGCTGCGGGGCGGGGGGCGACTGAAGGGTGAAGCTCTGGCCAAGGCTCCAGCTGCTCGAGGCACTTCCGCGGACCGAGCGAACCCTCCAGTGGTACTCGCCGGGACCCAGGGAGTAGGCGACCAGGTTCACGACTGGGGAGGAGACCCTCAGGCTGAGAACCGTGGAGCTGAAGGACGGGTCGAGGGAGAGCTCGAGCTCGTAGGCCTCCGCCCCCTCGCAGGGCTCCCAGGAAAGAACTGGTGGGACGGTGAAATTCCTAGACGGGAGCTCGGAGGGCCTCGGCTTGGTCAGGGGCTTGGCCTCCTCCGGCTTGGGGAGCTCTGGGATCTCCAGGGTGGGCTTGGCCGGCGGCTGAGAGGCCGG
>CAZWBJ010000004.1:0-63744 GCA_964632175.1 Hadarchaeota archaeon (SeqCode) | reverse complement strand
AAACCGAAGCCCCCTCCAGCTTGAAGTGCCCCGGCTCTAGAAAGACCTCGGCCTCAGTTCGAGCTTCCCAGCTCCGGGGCCTGTCATTTGGGCATGGGCTGGGCTCGTATCCCGAATCTTTTCTTTATTTCCCTTGCCAAGCTCGGCGCGTCACCTACCCTGAAGTTATCAGTGATCACATATCTTGGTTTGCTCAGCCTCACATACTCCATCAGCCCATCGAAATCCGCGTGATCGCTGAAGGCCACCACGTATTCGTTAAGGGAAACCTGCCTGACTGGTCGCTCGAACTCCCAACCGCTTAAGTATATGCGGGTGACCCGACCACCTATGAACCTTCCGAACCCCATGGAATAGGCTCCGATGAACCTCCCACCCTTTCTGATCTCTTTGCCCTCCTCAGATTCTGCCAGCAGGAATTCCCCCAGCTTCATCCCAAAACGCTCGCAAACCTTAGAAACCTCATAAACTTTCTTGGGCATGAGTACTGGAGCGTCGATGTCCCTCTGGCGGAGGATGCCAATAAACTCCTGTAGCTTTCCGTGGTAGCCGAAGATGTAAACCGGCCCCGAGGCGAGCATCCGCCTCACCAGCCCTTCCGCCTCTTCCTCCACTCTCTGCCCGAACGCCCTCCTGTTTCGGGGATTCCCGTATGTTGCCTCTATCACGAGCTCCTCCGTCTCAGGAACAGGAGTGCGGGGGAGCCTGAAGTCCCCCGTGTACGTGAGCGTATTTCCTTCCCCATCCCGAACCCTCACCTGACAGGAACCGAGAATGTGGTCGGACGGAAGAAGGGTGAGAACCTCCTCACCCACCCTGACCGGCCTGTCGTATTCCAGCACCCGGACCTTTCCTTCTGGAAGCGGGCCCCTCAGGACTTGAATGAGTTCCTTGGTGGCGGCTGTCATGTAGATCACCTGGCAGCTCTTTAGGCTATCCTCCAGTCCAAGCACGTGATCCCAGTGGGCGTGGGTCACGATCCTCACAGCTCGTGGAGAATGAGCATCACAGCAGAACTGCCGGCCGAGGAGCACCGAACCATTGCTCTCGATGCTTATCATCTATAACGGGACGAGAGAAGACTGTTTTGAGTAAAGGAACCCAGTTCCAGCCTCAGCTCAGTTCAAAACAAAAATCCCCCGAGGATATCTTATAACCAGTATAATCTTGAGGGAAATTCGGGAGAAACTCGGCGAAATAGCCCTTTTTGCTAACTCACACGTAAAACTTCCTTTTTTTTACTTTTTATTATTCGAAAAGACACAGGGGGGATCTGGTGAATAACATGTTATACCCTCCGGCTCCTTTGTATACATGGTGGGATTATGCCGGAAGCCAAAATAGGTTTTGAGATACACCTACAGATCGCCACCCAGCAGAAGCTTTATTGCTCCTGCCCCACCGATTATGCCTCCGTTCCACCTAATACCAACATCTGCCCCATTTGCACGGGGATGCCGGGAGCCAAACCCATGCCACCGAATGAAGCGGCAGTGGAAGCCGCCCTAGCCATCTCCCTCCTCTTGGGCTGCAAACCTGTCGTAGGTCAGAAAATATACATCCAGCGGAAGCACTACGATTACCCCGACCTCCCCTCCGGGTACCAGCGAACCAGCACACCGCTCGCCACCTGCGGCATGCTAGGGGGAGTGAGGATAAGAGAGGTCCATCTGGAAGAGGACCCGGGCAAGTACGATCCTGCCTCCGGAAGCGTGGACTTCAACCGATCCGGGATTCCACTCATAGAGATTGTCACGGAGCCGGACGTGAGGAGCCCGGAGGAGGCCAGATCCTTCCTGAGGGAGCTTATAAGGACGCTGGAGTATTCCGGGAAGGTTAGGGGGGAAGCCGGCGGGGCCATGAGGGTGGATGTCAACGTCTCCATAGAGGGTGGGGCGAGGGTGGAGATAAAAAACATAAACTCGGTCAGGGGGGTCTACAGGGCCCTGAAGTTTGAACTCATGAGGCAGGCCGAGCGCCTCAGGAGGGGGGAGAAGGTGGAGAGGGAGACTAGAGCTTTCCTCGAATCCCAAATGATAACCACCACCATGAGGACGAAGGAGACGGAGGAGGACTACCGCTACATCCCCGACCCCGATCTTTACCCCCTGCTGCTCGAAGAGGGACTTGTGGAGCGGGTGAAGAAAGAGCTACCTGAACCCCCCAACCTCAGGGAAATGAGACTCATGCAACAGTATGGGATTTCTAAGCGGGAAGCCTCCGTTCTGGTAAGTGAGAAGGCGCTCGCCGATTTATACGAAGAGGTCTGCAAGGAGGTGGACCCAAGGCTCGCTGCCCAATGGTTTAGAACCAGGCTAAAAAAGGTCCTCAACTACCTGCACCTTAAGGCCTCGGATCTACCCTGTACGCCGGCCCAGCTCTCCAAACTCCTGGGAATGGTCCAGCGTGGGGAAATCACACCGGAACAGGGAGAGCTGGTGCTGAGGGAGCTCGCTGTAAGGCCCTGCGAACCGCGAGAAATCCTTCAAAGGCTGGGTCTAGTGCCCATGGAGCTGGCTGAGCTCTCGAGCATCCTCGACAGAGTGGTGGGGGAAAACCAGCAGGCGGTGCAGGATTATCTCGCCGGGCAGGAAAAGGCCCTCGACTTTCTAGTGGGCAGGGCTCTCGCGCTTTCGGGGGGGAAGGCGGATCCTAGGAGGATCAAAGAGCTACTGAAGGAGAGGGTAAAGATCGCCTCCTAGCCTGCTCGTGCTTTATACACACTGTGATTTTTTATATATGGGAATCGCTCTGGGCTTTTCCTCCTGCAAGGGGGGAGTGGGGAAGACTACTCTGGCAGCAAACCTGGGGATGTTTTTTCACGAGAAGCTCGGCGACAAGCTGATCCTGTTCGATGCCAACCTCTCCGCCCCTAACCTTGCTATGCACTTCGGGGAGCTGAACCCAAAGAATACCATACACGACGTACTGGCCAATCGAATCCCGCTCGAGAAGGCCATCGTGAAGCTGCAGGGCGTCAACATCGTCCCGGGTTCGCTCGCCTACGGGAAGGAGATCCATCCCTACGACATCTGCGAGCATGTGGAGAGGCTGAAGAAGAGATGCTCCCTCCTCATCATAGACACCGCGCCCGGAATCGGGAGTGAGGCCCTCGCGGCCATGAAAGTTATGGATGAGGTGATAGCCATCTCCAACCCAGACACCCCCACCGTGGCCTCCACCCTCAAGACCTTCAAGGCCGCCGAGATCTGCGGCGCACACATGATAGGGGCGGTGCTGAACATGGTCAGGGGGGAGCCCTATGAACTCTCCGACACTGAAATAAAGAGGATCCTGGGGTGGCCCATCCTCGCGAAGATTCCAGACGACCCAAAGGTCAGGGAGGCGACCGCCATGGGCGTCCCGGTGATAAAATATAAGCCCAGCTCCCCCTCAGCCAAGGAGTTCAGAAGAATGGGGGAGGAACTCTACAAAACGTTGCAGAAAAAATTTAGGTGAACTACCCCGGCTTTCGCAGGAACTTCCTGATTCATCGCGAGACTTGCTGGTTCACCAGTTTCCCATTAGCTAGCCTGACCCTGGCCTTCCCCCTGTTTTTCGGGCCCTTAACGGTAGGAGTCTTCTCGGGGATAAAGGTAAAAACCAGGTGGCCAGAAAAGTGATGGACGACTGGTTTGAAGAATGGTGGCCCTTCAGGCGGAAACCCTTTTTCAGACTTTTCAGGGAGATGGACAAGTTCTTCGAGGAGGTCTTCAAGGAGATGCAGGAGTTCGCTCCAAAGGAATTCTTCAAGGAGAGGAAGCTTCCGGACGGCTCGGTGGTGAAGAGCTTCGGACCGGTCATCTATGGGTATTCCATGACCATAGGGCCTGACGGCGTGCCACGGGTTCGCACGTTCGGCAACCTCAAGCCCACACCCATCCCGCAGCCCACCGAGAGCAGGGAGCCATTTGTGGAGGTCATCCCCTCCCCCAACATCATCAGGGTGGTGGCTGAGATCCCGGGGGTGAGCAAGGAAGACATCGATCTCAGAGCCACCGAAACCAAGCTGGTTATCTCCGCCCAGCACGGGGAAAGAAAATACTACAAGGAAATCGAGCTTCCGGCTAAGGTCGACCCCAAGAACGTGGACGCGAGCTACACCAACGGGGTGCTGGATGTCATCCTGAGGCGGCAGCCGGAGGAGAAGGGTGGGGAAAAGATCAATATAAAGTAAATCTTGGGTGCCTGTAGGGTCTGCGGCGGGGAAGCTAGAGAGATATCTAGAGTTCTAGGGGTTTGCGGGAGATGCATCAGGGAGAGATTCGAAGAGGCCGAACCCCACCTCAAAGAAGCCCATAGGAGGGTTCGCTCCGGGTACGGTCTCCCGCCGGAGATTCCCGGGGCTCCTGAAGGCTCGCCCTGCATGGGGTGCGGAAACGGGTGCAGAATCCCGGAAGGGGGAAGGGGCTTTTGCGGTCTGGTCGAGAACCGGGGCGGAAAGCTGGTGAGACTCTTCGGGACCCCCGAGAAGGGGCTACTCCAGTTCTATTACGACCCACTGCCCACCAACTGCGTCCCCGCTGAGTTCTGCGCTGGATCGGGAGGGGCAGGATATCCCAAGTGGTGCAGGACGCCACGGGGAGATATAGGATTTTACAACCTCGCAGTCTTCCTCGGGAGCTGCACCTACAGCTGCCTCTTTTGTCAGAACTTCAGCTTTAGGGAGCTCACCGAGATGGGCAGGCCCACCTACACCGCCTCCGAGCTGGCCGAAAAAGCGAACGAAAGGGTAGGGTGCGTCTGCTTCTTCGGTGGGGACCCCTCAAGCCAGATGCCCTTCGTCCAAGCCTCCTCCGAGAAGATGCTCGAGCGGGCGGGAGGGAGGCTCCTGAGGATCTGCCTAGAGACCAACCTGAACATGAGGTGGGAGGATCTGGAGAGGTTCGCCCCCCTTTCGCTAAAAAGCGGGGGGGGAATAAAGGCGGACCTGAAGTGCTGGTCCACGGAGCTCCTGTACGCGCTCAGCGGGGTCAGGCACAGGGTCGCGTACGTTAATTTTGAGAAGCTCGCCAAGCTCCACAGGAAAAGGCCGGAGGTGCCCTTTGTGCGTGCCAGCACCCTTCTAGTCCCGGGATATATCGACGAGGAGGAAATCCGCCTCCTCGCCTCCTTCATTGCTCGGCTGGACCCCACCATTCCCTATTCGCTGCTCGCCTTCCATCCCACCTATTTCATGGACGACCTTCCGAGGACGAGGAGGGAGGATGCCGAGAAGTACCTGAGGATATGCGAGGAGGAAGGGCTGGAAAAGGTGAGGATAGGAAATCCCTGGCTCCTGACCTAGTCTCTGGGAAAGAGAGGAGCCCCGCAAACGGTTAATTTTTCCTGAAGCAGACCTGAATGCCCGAACTTCCGAAGGAATACGACCCCCTCAAGGTGGAGGAGAAGTGGCAGAAGAAGTGGGAGGAGCAGGGGATCTACAGGTTTAGATGGGACGACCACAAATCACCGACCTATGTGATCGACACGCCGCCGCCTTACCCGAGCGGGGAGTTCCACATGGGGACGGCACTGAACTGGACCTACTTCGACATCGTGGCAAGGTACAAGAGAATGAGGGGCTTCAACGTCTTCTTTCCCCAAGGCTGGGACTGCCACGGACTTCCAACGGAGGTGCAGGTGGAGAGGAGGTACGGGATTAAAAAAGGTGACCTCCCGCCTGAAAAGTTCAGAGAACTCTGCATCCATCTAACCAAGGAGAACATCGCCCACATGAGGGAGGAAATGAAATCGCTCGGCTTCTCCATAGACTGGTCCACCGAGTATGAGACCATGGACCCCTCTTACTTCGGGCGGACCCAGCTCTCTTTCATCCTGCTCTACAAGAAGGGGTTGATCTACCGGGGGGAACACCCGGTGAACTGGTGCCCCAGATGCGAGACGGCCATCGCCGATGCCGAGGTGGAGTACGAGCCCAGAATCGCCAAGCTTTATTATATAAAGTTCAGGCTGGCGGACAGCGGTGAGTACCTGAGCATCGCCACCACGAGACCGGAGTACCTGCATGCCTGCGTCACGGTTGCCGTTCACCCGGAAGATACAAGGTACAAAAACTACGTCGGGAGGGAGCTGGTGGTCCCGCTTTTCGAGCGGAGGGTGAGAATCATCGAGGACCCGGAGGTGGACCCGCAGTTCGGGACTGGGGTGGTGATGATTTGCACCTTCGGGGACAAAACAGACGTGCGCTGGGTGAAGCGCCATGGACTTCCGGTAATCAGAGGCATGGATGAGAAGGGAAGGCTGGTGGGGGCTGGGGAATTCTCTGGGTTAGGGGTGGAAGAGGGAAGGGAGAGAATCGTGCAAAAAATGAGGGAAAACGGGCTCGTGGAAAAAGAGGAGGAGCTCCCACAGGAAGTTGGAGTTTGCTGGAGATGCAACACACCGGTTGAGATACTGAGCAAGCCACAGTGGTTCCTGAAGGTTTCGGAACTCAACCCCAAGGCTCTAGAGGGAGCTGAGAAGGTTAGGTGGGTCCCGCCTTACATGAAACAGAGATTCGTGGACTGGGTCAAGTCCATGGAGTGGGACTGGGTGATATCCAGGCAGAGGATCTTTGCCACCCCCATCCCCGCCTGGTACTGCTCCTCCTGTGGAGAGGTGGTCGTGGCAGAGGAGAATCAAGTGCCGGTCATCCCAGAGAAGAGCAAGCCCCCGGTGGAGAGATGCCCCAAATGCGGCTGCACCTCCTTCACGCCGGAGAGGGACGTGCTGGACACCTGGATGGACAGCTCCATAACCATCGCCTGCCACGCGGGATGGCCAAACCTAGACCGGCGCCTCTTCCCGGCCGACCTCCAGCCAAACGGGACGGATATCATAAGGACCTGGGACTACTACCTCATGATCCGCCATCTCGCCCTCCTGGGGGAGGTGCCGTACAGAGTGGTTCTCATAAACGGGATGGTCTGCGGGGAGGACGGTAGAAAGATGTCCAAATCCCTGGGCAACTATGTGGACACGAGCACCGCTAGAAAGAAGCACGGTGCCGACGCGCTGAGGGGATGGGCCGTTCTGGGAGCCTCGACGGGCTCGGACATACCCTTCAGCTGGAAGGAGGTGGAGTTCTGCCGCCGCCTCATGACCAAGTTCTGGAACGCCGTGCGCTTCTCCCTCCCCCATCTCTCCCGCTCCGCGCCCTCCCAACTGCTGGTGCCAGACCGCTGGATCCTGAGCCGGCTCAACCGAACCATAGAGGCGGTGACAAGATGCCTGGAGGACTTCCAGTTCAACGAGGGCCTCAGGACGCTCCACACTTTTATCTGGCACGATTTCTGCGACATGTACTTGGAGGAGGTCAAGCACAGGCTCTACGGGGGAAGCCCAACCTCTGGCGCGGCGGCTTTCGCCCTCAGAGAGGTCATCGTCAAAACCGTGAAGATGCTCGCCCCCTTCTTCCCCCATTTCGCCGAAGAGGTCTACCAGACCCTTGGGGAAGGGGAGAGAAGCGTTCACCTCTCCGCTTGGCCGGAGGTGGAACGCGAGTTTATAGACGAAAAAGTCGAGAAGGCGGGAGAAATGCTCAATTCTATCATCTCTTCTCTTAGAAAGTTCAAGTCGAATCGGGGCATGCC
Organism: Hadarchaeota archaeon (SeqCode); assembly: GCA_964632175.1. Lineage (GTDB taxonomy): Archaea > Hadarchaeota > Hadarchaeia > Hadarchaeales > JAWBSP01 > JAWBSP01. Next base: position 56,170 of record CAZWBJ010000004.1, on the reverse strand, counting down.
CCTCAACCAGCCCCTCCCCTGTGTACAGATATACTGCCGAAACCCAGAGGAGGTCAAAGGAGTGGCGGAAGATGTGAAGGGAACCATGCAGGTGGAGAAGCTGGAAATCCTTGAGGGGAAACCCCCTGTGTCAGAGAGAATTTTGGGAGTAAAACTGAACCTGCCAAGGGTAGGGCCCACCTTTAGGAAGAAGACAAAAAGTATTCAGGAGATCCTCTCGAGAGCGGATCCTGTTCAGCTTGCCAAGGAACTCCAGACAAAGGGGAAAATCTCCCTTCAGGTGGAGGGGGAGGAGATTTCCCTCACGGGAGAGGATCTCGTGCTCCTCAAGGAAACCAAGGTGGAGGGGATTTCCGCCTGCGTGGAGGAGTTACCAGAGTTTTCCCTGACCCTCGTGATTTTCGAACCGGGGAACTAGAATCCTCCGCCCAGTCCAAGCAAGATATCCAGTGTCTCCTTCCACTCCACAAAGGGATGTCGGCTATTCGAAGATCACTTCCGTCCCGCTGTGCTTACCCCCTTCCACGATCTCAGGCAGGCGCCCCAGTTCCTCCTTTCCCAGGAAGAGCGTTCTTATCTTGTTGCGTAGGATGAGCCTTGCCGCAATAGGGTCTATGATCATTCTCATCCCCGGAACCACTGCCACATCCACCAGCTTGACGAGGTCCTCGGCCTTTATCTTCTCCAGCTTTTTCGCCGTGGGGTCACGTTTAGGGTCGGCCGTGTAGACCCCATCCACATCGGAGAAAATCACCAACAAATCGGATCGACTCATCTGCGCAAGCACGGCCGCCACGGCATCGGTCGTCTGCCCAGGTGTGGTTCCGCCCATCACGGGCACCTCTCCGCGGAGGGAGGACATCACTGCCCTACCCATATCTTCCTCGGGTCCCTTCAACCCTAAGGCAAGAGCAAGGAGGGCCGCATTCAGCCTCGTCACCTGTATGCCCAGCTGGTGACGCCCTATCTCGTCCACCCCCAGCTTGCCCGCACTCTCGATATAATCCCTAGCCACCGCACCGCCGCCCGTGACCACTAGGACCTCGTGCTTTTCTCTAAGCCTCCTGATGACTTCCGCCGCCTTCGCGAAGGTGCTGGCGTCGGGGCGATCCGGCACAAGGACGGATCCGCCGAAACAGAGGGTTATCCTCATCAGCTTCTCTCGCTTAGAGTATAATGGATTCCCTCGAGAAGTACCGGTTCAGAAGGCTGCTGGAGGAACTAAAGTCCAAGAAAGGGCGTGGCACCGAGCTAATCTCCGTTTACATCCCGCCGGACTTTGAGCTGGCCAAGGTGATGCAGCAACTGAGGGAGGAGCAGGGGACGGCCTCCAACATAAAGTCCAAGAGTACTAGGAAAAACGTCCTGGCCGCCCTCGAGCGCATTCTTCAGTTCCTCAAGACCTACGCGGAAACCCACAGAACCCCTCCTCCCCACGGTCTGGCTATCTTCTGCGGGAATGTAAGCGAGAGGGAGGGGGAGGTCGACGTTAAGCTGTGGTGGATTGAGCCCCCGGAGCCCATCACCGTACGGATGTATCGGTGTGACCAGGAGTTCGTCCTCTCCCCCCTTGAGGAGATGCTGGAGATTAAGGGGACTATAGGTCTCCTCACCTTGGATCGCAGGGAAGCCACCTTGGGGAGCCTCCGAGGGAAGCATGTGGAAATCCTGAAGAAGGTAACCTCGGGCGTTCCGGGGAAGCACTCGAAAGGGGGGCAATCCTCACGGAGGTTTGAGCGCCTGAGGGAGATCGCTGAACAGGACTACCTGAAAAGATTGGCGGAGGAGGTAAACGAGGTCTTTTTACAGATCCCCGATCTCCAGACCCTCCTAGTGGGCGGACCCGGACCCACCAAGGAGGAGTTCCTGAAGCTCGAAATGCTGAAGGAGCCCTTGAGGAAAAAAATAGGGGCGGTTCTGGACTGCGGGTACACCGACGAGTACGGGATAAAGGAACTGGCCAGCAAGGCTGGGGAGGTTCTAACCAACCTGGAGCTGACCAAAGAGAAGGCCGTCGTCCAGCGCTTCCTCTCCGAACTGGTAAAAGGAAGGGGTTTGGCCCTCTCTGGGGAGGAGGAGGTGAGGCGAGCGCTCGAGAACGGCACCGTGGACGTCCTCCTGGTTTCGGAGGCCCTCCGAAAATACCGGGTGAGAGTAAAGTGTACCGGATGTGGGCTGGAATTCTCGGAGACTGGGGAAGACCTCCTCTTTCTGGAAAAGAAGACCTCCTCCTCCACCTGCCCCAAGTGCGGGGAGAAAAAGCTGGAAATCGTGGAAACTCAGGATTTAATCCAAGAGCTCTTCTCGGTTGCAGAGAGATTCGGAACGAAGGTTGAACTGATCTCCAGGGAAACCGATGAGGGAGAGCAACTCTGGAAGGCCTTCGGGGGGATGGCTGCCCTCCTGAGATTCGGGGCGCATGCCTAGAAAATTCGGGACACCGACCTTGTGATGGAAGCGGCCGTAAGAGCAAGCCTAGCGGTGGTCTGCTACGCCGCGGCACTGCTGGTTTTCTTTCACCTCCTCCGGAAGCGGGTGGGGCGCTGGGTGGCTATCCTCCTCTCCATCTTCTTGGCTGTTCCTTGCGTGTTGCCCCTGTATCATCTAAGCCCCCAGCTGTACCTCCAAGAAACTAGGGGGCTTCTTACCGAGATGCGGGAGAGGCTGCTACAGCTCCTCGGGGGAGTCCTGACCGCCTGCCTGCTCCTGCCGGTCTGCTACCGGGCCCTCCCTAGGGAGTACGTCCAGTTCTGGAAGATCTTCGGTCCCCCCTCCGGGTATCAGTACCGCTACGTTGCCGTGGGGCAGGCGGCGGTGGGGACGGTCGCTGCCTATTTCATCTGGGTGGGGACGGATACTGCCCTCCTCTTCCTATCCCTGTGCTTTTCTGCCCTAGCTGTGGCGGAGTACTCTAGAACTAGGCCCCTCTCGAAACCTGTGGTCAGCGGGGTGGCCCGAGAGTGGGTGGAACCGGCAACGGTGGGGAGGTGGAGAATCTACCTGCCGGGCTTCCTCTTCCTGCTGGGCTGTGCCTGTGCGGTCCTCCTGGCACCGGAATTCGCCCTGCCCTCGGTGCTCCTCCTCTCGGTCTCGGATCCAGTGGCGGGACTTGCGGGTAGGAGATTTGGGCGCCACGAGCTGCCATACCACCGCCGAAAAACCTTGGAGGGATCACTCTGCTTCCTCGCCGCGAGCCTCTGCGTTCTGGCCCTCTTCCGCCTCTCCCTCCCCAGCCTTTTGCTGGTCTCCGGGAGCGTTGCCCTGGTGGAATCTCTCTCCCCCTCAGGTGTGGATAACCTGAGCATCCCCCTTTCAGCCGCCCTCTTACTACGCTACCTAGCAGGTTAGGTGGAGAGCTACGTGTCTTGATGACAGCGGTCGGGACTCAGGTCTGACTATCCTGAGCTTATCGAGAACCTCGCCGGCGCTACATGCGGTCGGAATAACCCACGGAACTCAACCTTCACGGTGCAGGAATTTTAGAAACGGACGCTCTTCCTTGACAGTGCTGTGAACCACAAAAGTTTCAGTTTCCCTTACCCCCGGCAGTTTGTGGAGCTTTTTCACTAGGGCTCCGATTTCCTCGTTGCTCTCAGCGAATACCTCCAGCACCGCATCCTTGGGTCCCAGCAGGTAGTGGAGCTCGGCAATCTGCGGTAGCTTCCTAACCCTCTTTTCAAAATGTTTCCTGACCTCTGGTCTGGGATCCAGCCGCATCAGGATGTACGCCTTCACCCTGAGACCGAACTCCAGAGGGTTCACGCTTACCGTGAGCTTCACTCCCCTGAGCCTAAGCTTTTCAATCCTCCTCGCCACGGTCTGCCTGCTCGCCCCAACCTTCTTGGCTATCTGGTAAATCGGCTTCCTGCTGTCCTCCACCAGTTCCAGCAAAATTTTCTTATCGAGTTCTTCCATCTTAACATTTTGTTAATCGTTAATCTAATAAATTTCGAAATTTTGTCCAGAAATGGGCGAGGAGGAAATCCTGAAACGGAGGATGGCTGGACAGGAATACGCGAAACTTGTCGCCATACCGCATCCCGAGGCCCGCCGATTTGTTGCCGAGAGCATCGAACTCTGCGAACCTGAACAGGTTTTCATCTGCAGCGACACTCCGAAAGAGATTGAATATATCCGACAGATGGCTCTTGCAAGTGGGGAAGAGAGCTCCCTACTAACGCCAGGCCATACCTTTCACTTCGACGGATATTACGACCAAGGGAGGGACAGAGCTGTTACTAAGCTTTTGGTGCCCAAGGGAGAATCGCTGGGTCCGCTTAACCAAATGGAAAGGGAAGAAGGTCTAAAAGAGATCCTTGGTCTCCTCCGTGGCTCGATGGCTGGAAAAACTATGATCGTCAGGTTTCTCATCCTAGGTCCCCCCAACTCCGCCTTCACCATCCCCTGTGTGGAGTGCACGGACTCTTGGTACGTCGCACACTCGGCCAGCCTCCTTTATCGTCCCGGCTATTCAACCTTTCTCGGACTGACATCCGGGGAGCTCTTCAAAACCCTGCACTCTGCCGGAAGACTGGACGGAAGGAAAAACAGCGTGGAAGTGGAAAAGAAGCGCATATACATTGATTATATAGCGAACACGGTCTACAGCGTGAACACCCAGTATGCAGGGAACTCCTTGGGCTTCAAGAAGCTCGCCCTCCGCCTTGCCGTGCGCAAAGCCCACAAGGAAGGCTGGCTAGCTGAGCACTTCATGGTGGTGGGAGTACGGGGGCCGGGTGGGAGGAAAACCTATCTGGCTGGCGCTTTCCCCAGCGGATGCGGAAAGACTTCCACTGCCATGTTGCCGGGGGAAACCATTCTAGCCGACGACCTAGCTTACGTTAGGAATGTGGGGGGTGTTGCGAGGGCCGTGAATGTGGAATCTGGAATCTTTGGAATAATTCAGGATGTCAATCCAGAAGACGACCCGATAATCTACCAAGTTTTGACGAGCCCCGGAGAAATCATCTTCAGCAACGTCCTCGTAAAGGACGGCAAACCTTACTGGCTGGGAATGGGAAGAGAGCTACCGACAGAGGGGGTGAACTTCTCGGGCGAGTGGTGGAAAGGCAAGAAGGGCCCAGATGGAGAGGAAGTCCCACCCTCCCATCCCAACGCTAGGTATGCCGTGGCTCTGGACCGCCTGCCCAACTGCGACCCCGAGCTTAACAACCCCGAAGGGGTGGAACTGGGGGGAATCATGTTCGGAGGGAGGGATTACCGGGCAAGTGTTCCCGTTCAGGAGGGCTTTGGCTGGGAGCACGGAATTGTCACCTTTGGGGCGGGACTCGAAACGGAGACCACCTTCACCATTACCGAACCGCCCAAGTTCGAGATAAATCCCATGAGTATGAGGGACTTTCTCTCCATAACGCTCGGGCAGTACCTCAAAAACTACCTAGAGTTCGGCCGAAGGTTAAAAAAGGTGCCCCTGATTTTTGGGGTCAACTACTTTCTGAAGGATCTCCAAACGGGGGAGTTCCTGAACAGCAAGCGGGACAAACATGTCTGGGTGAAGTGGATGGAGCTCCGCGTTCATGGCGAGGTGGGTGCCATAAAAATCCCCACTGGACTGATTCCGGAGTATGAGGATTTGGAAGACCTCTTTAAGCGTGTACTTGGGAAGGAATACCGCCGCGAGGATTATGAGAAGCAGTTCACCCTCAGAGTTCGCGAAAATCTGGAGAAGGTGCGGCGCGTGCGCGAGTTCTGGAAGGGCATTCCAGATGCTCCTCCCGAAGTCTTTGAGATACTGAACCAGCAGGAACGGAGGTTGACGGACGCCCTGAGCCTCGGGGAGTACATATCCCCCGATAAGTTTTAAAATATACGACTTTTTGCATCAATGCTGTTTTTCTAACCCTGAAGAGCTGGAACGCAAACATAGGTGGGCATTCGCTATGAGAATCCTCCCAATGGTTTGGAAGAGAAATTACCCCAGGAAGTCGGTGCCATGTCCACTACCAGCATGACTTTATGGTGCGGGGGAGGGGATTTGAACCCCTGAACCCCTACGGGACGAGGTCCTGAACCTCGCGCCTTTGACCTGGCTTGGCAACCCCCGCTATTAACCTTCGCACGCAAATTTTTAGATGTGGCTACTGATTCTCGCCGGTGGGTGGGGCTTCGAAAACATCCTGATGTGGATAGTGGTTCTTTTGCTTTTCAGCCTTGTCTCGATTCTCTTCACGCCCCAGCTCCTCACTCTTCAGGCCAGAATAGGTATAAGGGAAGCCGCGAAAACGCTGGAGCGGCTGAAGGAGTGGGCGGATGAGAGCAGGAGGATTTCGCTAAACGTCCTCTCCAAGTACGGCAGGCCTAAAAGGGATTTTGAAAGGGATTTCGACAGCTTCTTGGAGTTCTTCACCATCGAACCAGTCTCCGACGATCCGGCGGGAGTCCTCCAGAGGCTCGACCACCTCCTAGATGTTAGGAAGAAGAGGTTCGAGGGGATGATCTCCACCCTTGCCCCCAAGGCCGATCCAGAGACAGCCGCTTCCCTTGAAATGGTGATGGAGGCGGCGATAGCCAGCAACTTCCTCTTCCGGCTGGTTAGACATTACCTCCTGCTCGCGGAGAAGACCAAGAGCTACCAGCTGGCTATGCTCATCCAGATGCAGGCCCCTCTCCTGAGGGAATACGGGAAGGCCTATCTTGAGGCCACCAAGGTTTTTGCTGAGAACAAGCCCATAGGGGACGGGGCGGGACCGCTGGTGGTGGCTAGGATGGGACGGGGGGCGAGATGGAAGGAGGGGATAGAAGAGATGGTCTACGCTGAGAAGGAGTTCGAGGGAAGGAAGTTAATTCTAATAAAGGCACGGGGCCCAGGGGGGAGAGTGGGAAAACCTGGAGAGATGGTGGAGTGGCTGGTGAAGAGGAGGAGACCGGCGAGGATCATCATGATAGACGCTGCCCTCAAGCTCGAAGGGGAGAGAAGTGGAGAGGTTATAGAGGGAGTGGGGGCCGCCATAGGGGGGCCACCCACGGAGAAGTACAAGATAGAGCAGGTGGCGGTGAAGTACAAGATACCCCTCGATGCCCTCATCATCAAGGAGTCCTTCAGGGAGGCCATCACCTCGCTGAACTCCCGGCTGGCCTCGGCCTGTGACCGGGCTGTCGAGCTGGTGGAGCAGGCCGTGAGGAGCAGGACTAAACCGGGGGACACCGTCATCGTGGCGGGTATAGGCAACACCATAGGAATCGGGCAGGAGAAATTCCCGGAGGAGTTCCCGCCGCCGGTGGAGGAGAAGGGGGCCATAGAGTCGGGCAGGCTGTTTTAGGCAGGGAAGCGAATTCTCGAGATGCGCAGGTACAAACACATAGGGGAAGTTCAGAAGCTCATGGAGGATCCAAGCAGCATAAGGAATATTGGGATAGTTGCTCATGTCGACCACGGGAAGACCACCCTAACCGACTCGCTGGTGGCAGCCTCGGGAATCATAAGCTTCGAGCTAGCCGGGGAGCAGCTCTTCACCGACTTTGAGGAGATAGAGCAGCAGAGGGGGATAACCATACAGACCTCTGCCGTGAGCTTGGTGCACACCTTGGATGGAAAGGAGTACCTGATCAACCTCCTAGACACGCCTGGCCACGTGGACTTCACTGGGGACGTCACGCGGGCCCTCAGGGCCATCGACGGGGTGGTCGTGGTGGTGGATGCGGTGGAGGGGGTGATGCCCCAGACCGAAACGGTGGTGAGGCAGGCCCTCTCGGAGCGCACCAAGCCCGTACTTTATATAAACAAGGTCGACAGGCTCATCACAGAACTCAAGCTCACTCCAGAGGCCATCCAGCAACGCTTCGCCAAGATCATCACCAAGTTCAATGAGCTCATCGCGAGATACGCCCCCAAGGAACTGGCCCAAAAATGGCAGGTGAGCGTGGAGGAGGGGTCGGTGGCGTTTGGCTCCGCCAAACAGAAGTGGGGAATCTCCATGACCCAGATGAAGAAGAAGGGCATAACCTTCAAACAGGTCATGGAAATGGTAAAAAACGGTCAGCAGGCGGAACTCGCCAAGCTCTCTCCGGTTTGGGAGGTAATCCTTGACATGGTTGTCAACCACCTCCCCAACCCTAGGGAGGCGCAGGGGGAGAGGATCCGGACCATTTGGGAGGGGGATCCAAACTCCGAGCTGGGAAGGCAGATGATCTCTTGCGACCCGAACGGGAAGGTCTGCATGGTCGTCACGGATATCGTGGTGGACGAGCAGGCGGGGGTGATTGCCACGGGAAGGCTTTTTTCGGGAACCCTCGAAAAGGGCAAGAGCGTCAGGCTGCTGGGGGCCAAGAGCGAGGCGAGAATCCAGCAGGTCTGCATATACATGGGGCCGGACAGGGTGACGGTGGACAAGGTACCAGCGGGGAATATTGCTGCCCTCATCGGGCTGAAGGATGCCTTTGTGGGGGAGACCGTGGTGGAGGAAGGGGCGGAGGGATATCCCTTCGAGGAGCTGAAATACATCAGCGAGCCAGTGGTGACCGTGGCCGTGGAACCCAAAAATTTCCAGGACCTCCCAAAACTCGTGGAGCACCTCAACAGACTGGCGAGGGAGGACCCCAATCTCCGCGTGAAAATCAACGAGGAGACGGGGGAGTACCTCATCTCGGGAATGGGGGAAGTCCACTTGGAAATCGTCCAGTACAAGCTGGCGAAGGCGGGGCTGGAGGTGAAGTATTCCGAACCGCTGGTGGTTTACAGAGAGAGCCCCACCAAGCCAGCTGGTCCCGTGGAGGGCAAGTCCCCCAACAAACATAACCGCTTCCTGATCTCGGTGGAGCCTTTGGAGCCGGAGGTAATCAAGGCCATAGAGGAAAAGAGAATCAGCATGCACCAAGACAAGAAGGAGAGGGCAAGAATTTTGAGGGAGCTTGGGTGGGATGCGGATGCAGCCAAGAATGTGCTCGCCATCGCTGGGGCCAACGTTATAGTGGATGTCACGAAAGGCACCCAGTACATGAGGGAGGTGGAGGATTACATCATCCAGGCCTTCACTCAAGTGGCGGAGGAGGGACCCATCATGCGGGAACCCACCAGGGGCCTCAAGGTGCTCATAAACTTCGCCATGCTCCACGAGGACTCCGTGCACAGGGGACCAGCCCAGATCATTCCTGCCGTGAGGAGACCCATCCAGGCATGCTTGCTGATGGCGGATCCCGTCATCTTGGAGCCTCTTTTCAGGCTAGAGGTGAGGGTTCCTCAAGAGTTCATGAGCGGGGCCCTGAAGGTGATACAGGGAAGGAGGGGAAAGATTCTGAACATGGAGAACGAAGGAGACATAACCATCATCACTGCCCTCCTCCCGGTCGCCAGCTCCTTCGGGCTTGCCACTGACATGAGATCGGAGACGCAGGGGAGAGCCATATGGTCCACCCAGTTTGAAAAGTTCGAGCGCCTGCCTCCAGAGCTGGAAAAAGAGGTAATTCAGGAGACTAGGAAGAGGAAGGGACTGAAGCCGGAAGTTCCAAAGCCAGAGGAGTTCATGGAGAAGTAGTTTTCTCCGAAATTCGAGCCCCGCCCTGCATACTGGAGAGGAAGTCCGAGAGCCTCACGATTTCTTCTGGAGACATGTCCAAGACCCTCTTCTCGGCAAGCTCCGCCGGGAGATGTTGGAGGACCATCCTCCTTTCAGATTTGGATGTCCCCGGCCAGAGGTGTGGGGAGTGTAGAAGGGCATTCCTAACCTGCTGCCTCCGGTGCTGGAAGAGCGCCTTGAGCACTTCCTCAAACTTGGACCAGTCACGGGGCTGGGGGTGGAAGGCTCTAGGTCTCAGCCTCACGACGGTTGCTGAAACCTTAGGGGGAGGAAGGAAACAGGAGGGCGGGATCTCCTCCAGCAGCTCCACCTCTGCCCTCATGCGAACCGCAACCGTTAGCCTGCTGTAATCCTCCGAACCGGGTTGCGCCACCAGCCTCTTCGCGAACTCCGTTTGGTAGGTAAGAACGCCGAGCTTCAGGCCGCTCTGGAGAAGTCTGAAGGTGGCCTGCGAGGAGATCCCAAAGGGAAGGTTGGAGACCACCTTGTCGAAGCTTGGGATCTCCATCTTCAGGAAGTCCGTGCAGCGTAGCTCAACGTTCTTGTAATTCCTCAGCCTTTTTTGAGCAAGCAGGAAGAGCCTGCGATCCTTCTCCACCGCCAGCACCTTTCCTGCCCTCTCGGCCAGCAGGGAGGTTAAGTTACCCACTCCCGCCCCTATCTCCAGAACCGTGTCGCTCGGTGAAAGTTCAGCATAATCCACCATCCTCTCCAGCACGGCCTGATCCACCATGAGGTGCTGACCAGCCCTCTTGCTGAGGCGAATCCCGCTGTCCCGGAGGAGATTTAGTATCTCCACCAAAGTTCTCAGCGATGGAAGTAAAATTCGATCCTGCCAAGCGTGAGGAACTCTTTGGGCTCATCAGAAAGGAGGGACTTTCCTCCGCGGTCGAGCGGGCGGTGGTGGAGGTTTACGGGGAGAGGGGAAGGAAGGCCCTCTTAGCCGTGAAGAGGGGACGAGTAAAGAGGAAGGGAAAGCTCTGGGTGGTGGAGGGAAAAACGGACGAGTATGAGATTGTCGGGGAGCTTTGCTACTGCATGGATTACGCCCTGAACGTGGTGACAGGAAAGGCTGGAGTGGACATGTGCTATCACGTGCTGGCAAAGAAGATAGCTGAAATCCTAGATGAGCGCGGCCGCTGAACTTCTCTCCTTTCTCGAGAAGAGATATAAAAAGGAAATTGGGGGGAGGGAAGATCCCTTCAGGGTTCTGATAAGTTGCATCCTTTCCCAGCGGACGAGGGAGGAGAACACCGAGGCCGCCGCCAGGGAGCTCTTCTCCGTCGCCTCCACGCCCCAGCAGATCTTAAGACTCCCTCCGGCCGAGCTGGAGAAGCTCATAAGGCGAGTGGGGTTCGCGAAACAGAAGGCGGAGAGGATAAGGAAAGTCTGCAGGATTCTTATAGAAAAGTACAACGGCCGGGTGCCGCGCGAGAGGGAGAGCTTGATGGAGCTACCTGGAGTGGGCCCCAAGACCGCGGATGTCACCAGATGCTACGGATTTGGAGACCCGTGCATACCGGTTGACACCCATGTCAACAGAATAAGCAAGAGACTAGGCCTAGTGCGGGAGGAGGCGGATGTGGAGGAAGTTCAGGAGGCGCTACAAAAAATCTTTAAAAGAGAGGACTGGACCCTTCTAAACCGTGGGATGGTTCTCTTCGGGAGGGAAATCTGCCTCCCCAGAAATCCGCGGTGCAGGCTGTGTCCCATTAAGAGCTGCCCATCGAGAAGGGAATGAACTGGATGCTCCTCCTGCTGCTGGGAATGCCCGCCTTCGGCTTGGAGGCCATGTTCCTTGGGCTGGGGGGAAAGGTTTTCGCCCTCTACCGGAGAAGGAGGAGCCTTGTGCTCGGGGGATGCCTGGGTGCCGGTCTCGCCTCCACCCTGCCTCCCGTTCTACTCTCTGGATGGCTGGGGCTCGGGGTCCCTGAGACCTGCCTGCTGCTGGGGCTCTGCATCGGCATCGTGGGAGGAGCGCTTTCCCCTTTCTCGAAGAGGATAAGGGGAGAGTACAGGCCACCCCTTCCCGAGGTAGAGAAAGAACTGGAAAGGCTGGAGAGAAGGCTCAAAACCTCAAAACAGCGCGAATCTCCTCCACAAGTGGCTTGAACTGCGGGAAGGTGGAGAAGTAGGGCTCCAGATCCTTACTCACGTTGTCGCAGAGTTCTTTCAGGACCGGAGATCGGTTCCCTAGGTCAAAATAGTGAAGGGCTTGGAGAAGGATGGCGAGGTAGTCGCAGAAGTGTACCAGCCTAGACTCGGGAGTACGGTCCTCCCGGAATTCTCTCCAGAGCTCAACGAGTTCCCTCTTCCCCCCGAGCAGACGCTGGAGCGCTCTCTCCTCTATCCTCCCCTTGACCTCCCTTCCGCCCAAGTAGGGAAGGGCAGAGTAGGAAACGTCTCCCACGAGGGCCTCCGGCCAGTCATGAATCAGAGCCATTTTGAAAACTTTGGCCTCGTCCAGCTTGAGTCCCTCGGAAAGGAGAAGGGAGAGAGATGCCACCTCGAAGGTGTGCTGAGCCACGTCCTCAATTAGGGAGGAAGGAACCGAGCAGAGGGACCAGCCCACCCTCGGCACGCACTTCAGCCCGTTGAGCCTCCTCAGGAGTTCGAGCATCCCATATTTCATGGACTCTATTTTATCTCAGGGTTTTACCGGGGGTAGTATTCCAGAAGAGTTTTGGGATTAGATGTTTTAAGCCCCACATGCAACTTCTGATGCAGCCTCCAGAAAAAAAGCTGGTCGGGAGGGTTACCCACTACTTCCCAAAGATAGGGGTAGGGGTGGTTGAGCTAGTGGACGAACTCAGAGTGGGCGACACCATCTCCATCGAGGGAGTCACCACAAACTTCCAGCAGGTGGTGGAATCCATGCAGATAGAGCACAAAAACGTAGAAGTGGCTAAAGCGGGGGATGCCATCGGGCTCAAAGTGAAGGAGAGGGTGAGGGAGAAGGATCAGGTGTTCAAACTCCTCCCGCCCCGGCCCTAGTCCAGCGCTCAAGTTCGTTGAGGAAGATGCGGATATCCGTGCGCCTTACCTCATCCAAGTTTGAGGCCTCCTTCCTCAGCTCCTCCGCCAAACGCTCGGGGGTGCCTCCAGACTTCTTTTCCAGCAGGATCTTCAGTTCCTGGGGATAAACCAGGTAGGGCTGAACGGAGGAAAAGACCCTCTGGACTATCTCCTCCATCAAACCACCAGCGGGGACTCCTTGCGCGTTCTGATAACCTCGAGCACCCGTACCTGGGCCTCAGGCACTCTCTCCCTTACCCTATCCTTGAGCTTCGCCAGCGCCCGCTGATCCCTAGTCCTGAGCTTCAGAAGGAGACCGCCCCCCTCGGAAGAGATCTCGTGGATCTCACATACCTCCGGCCAGCCGGCGAGGGTCTCCGCTAGCTCCTTCTCCTTGCTCACCGTCGAACCCACCAACATGAAGGCCAAGACCCCCCTGCCCAAAAGTGCTGGGTCCACGGAGATGGTGTACCGGAGCACACCATCCCTCTCCATCCGCTTGATCCTCTTGCGTGTGGCCGAAATGCCCAGACCGACTGCCGCCCCCAGCCTTTCGAGGGATGTCCTAGAGTTATTAGCCAGAAGTTTCAGAAGCTTCCTGTCCTTGTCGTCGAGCCTTACCTCCTTCATTCCCCCAGCATCTCATACCACGCACTTTTCTCCCTTTCGATGGATCTCAAGCTTTTCCTTCACCACCCGGCAGGCCTTCACCAACTCCTCTCCCACACCCTCGATCCAAAGGAGAATCACTTTCTGGTATTTCTCCCCAAACTTCTTCAGGTATTCTTCGAGCGAGGAAAGAGAGGTGAGCCATTCTTCGCGAGAAAGACTCTTGGGGATCTCGTACTGACCCAGCGGGTAAAATCCAGAGAGTTCCTCTGGAATCACACCAAAAGGGGGGATGACCCTTATCACGTGTCCCTCAAGTTCCGGCTTGCAGCCCAGAGGTGCGATAACGAGGATCTCGGAGGGTGGGGGGGCGTAGCGATCCATGCGCCTTCGATGCCTGATAACCTCTGGTCGATGGGCTGATTCCGGCCCTGTATACAGGAAGCCCGAAGGTTTGGTGACGGGGTCAAACTTTTCGAGCCAGTCAGAATACCGCGCGAGCCTCCTGAAGGCATCTAAGAGCCGTGGATGCGAAGAGCACCTCCGCTGGGCGTACTCCCACAGCCTTCCCTCCGCAATGGCCTGTCTTATCCTCCTCACCTCAACAAGCGAAACATACAGGTTGTGCAGAGCGAGCACCTTGGTTCTCTCCTCAGCCGCCATTTTCCTCACCTCACGGGGAGAGTGACCTAGACAGGCGGGGCAGGGGCAGGGGAACTCCCGCATCTCCTCCAGCCGCATCGTTCCCTCCGGCGTCATGTACCTGCCAGCCTTCGCGAAGAGAGCGTAGGCCGCGGAATCGAAGAGATCACAGCCCATCAGGACTGCAAGAGAAAATAGAATCGGATGTCCGGCCCCGAAAAGATGGACGGGGCGATCGAGGGGGAGGTTCATCTTGGCGGTCATGACGAGATCCACAACCCTGGAAAAATGGTAGCGCTCGAAATATTCCACTGGTCCGCCTATGGCATGAACGGGATAATCCAGCTGTCCCAGTTCACGGGCACACCTCTCCACCAAATCTAGATATCTTCCACCCTGCACGGGTGCCGCCCACAGGATGGAAGGGTTCTGTCTCAGACGGACGGCCTCCCTCGCCCGCTTGAGGGTTATCTCCACCTTCTTTTCAGCCTGCCTGCGGCTGTCTGAGGCTCCCGTCGGGATGTCAAGGATAACAGCGATATCGGAGGAGAGCATCTCCTCAAACCTGACTATCTCCTCCGGATTGACCTTCACCTTCCCGTACCTCAGAATCTGGAAGCCCCCCGAATCCGTGGCGATGGGGCCCTCAAATCCCAAAAGTTCGTGCACCTTGGGGGGCTCCGGCCAGTGGCGGTAGATTATATATGCGTTGGTCATTAGTGCCTCCACGCCGGCCTTCCTCATTTCCTCCACCGGAATCTCTAACTTCACCGGGTTAACCACTGGGAGCAGACAGGGGGTGGAAATGACTCCGTGAGCGGTTTTGAGCCTGCCTATCCTGCCACCCGCATCTCTCTGAAAGATCTCAAAAACTCCCACTCAAAACCTCAGCAGGGGGGTATTTCGCCCCTGATGAGCGCCTCGCAAAATTCTCCCAGCCGTGAGAACTCCTCCGCCACCTCCCTCCTCACCTCCTTTTCAAACCCCCTCCTGTCGGAGATGGCCTTGACGAGAAGGAGGGAGGGTTCATTTATAGGCCTTCCTATCTGGCTCACCAGCCAGACGTAAACCTCCCTGAGGCCGTCTACCTTTTGGTAAATAACATTCGCCAGCCTGTGGGAAAAGAGATTGTAGATTTTCCCTATGTGACTCACAGGATTCTTGCCGGCTGCCGCCTCCGAGCTGATGGGACGGTTCAGCGGGATCACCCCGTTGGGCCTGTTCCCTCGTCCCACCTCCCCCGAGTCACCGCCATCCGCGCTCGTCCCCAGCACCGTGAGGTACGCTCCATCCACTCCCCTCCCCCTCGCATCTAGGGCATTGAGGGTTAGCTCCACCTTCTCGAACCCATAGGCGGAGAGGAAGTTTCTCATCTCTTCTAGGATTTCCTCCTTCTTTCTGAAGTAGTCCTGCTCGCTCTTCACGAACCTGTCGACGAAGGCCATGGCCACCGTGAGGGAGATTCTGTTCTTCCTCCTTACGCCCATCACCTTCACGTCCTCACCAGATTCAGGAAAGCTTTTCTTGAACTCCCTAGAGTTGAGGTGTCTCTCCAGCTCCAGAACCAGCTTCTCCGTCCTGCTCAGGGGGGCGTAGCCCACGGCGGCGGAGGTATCGTTGGCCCCCAGAAATCCTCCTTTCTTCTTCCTCTTGAAAATGTCCACCAGAGCTGCCGAGCCGGGTTTGAGTTCCACCTGGTACCTTACATGCCTGTCGGGGTCCACAAAACGCAGGTTTTCCCTGAACCATTCCTTCGCCGTCCCAACCGCTATTTTCTCGACATCTACCTCCTCTTCCCCCACCCTAGTGGTGGCCCTATCCCCGAAGACCAGCAACATGGGCCGCTTTACCCTTCCCCCGCCAAACTTCGTCTCAACCTCCCCCGCCACCAGCAGGGACTTGTCGGTGTTATGGTGCAGAACGGTACCAAACCTTTTCAGGTACTCCTTACTCAGCTCTACTGACACTCTGTCCAGAACCATGTCGCAGATGGTGTCCGGGTGACCAAGCCCCTTTCTCTCCACTATTTCAAGGTCCGTTTCCTCAATGGGGGGAATCGGCAGTCTCTCGACCGTCAGATTCATTCTTTTCTACCCTGCTACTTTTTTACCTTGTTATTTTCTCTCCCCCCTTTTCTGATGGAGGGGCTGAGGGAGAGGGTTGCTAGGTGGATTGCGGGGGACATCGTCCTCTCTCCAAGACCAGGCGTGGCTCTCAAGAGGTGGAGGGAGATGTTCAACACCAGCCAGACGGCTCTCGCGGTGGAACTCGGGATCTCCCCCTCGGTGATAAGCGACTATGAGAGCGGAAGGAGGAAGTCTCCAGGAATAAGGACCGTGAAGAAAATCGTCGCGGCCCTCATCGAACACGACTCAAGATCTGGCGGCAGGATGCTGGGCTCCCTTTCCCGCGTGCTCGGGGCTCCACTCCCCTCGGAGGTGGTGTTGGACCTCAGGGAGCTTGAGGAGGCGGTGACGGTTGAGAGGTTCTGTGAGCTTGCCAAGGCGGAGATCCTGGTCTGCCCGCAACTCAAGGATAGAAAAATCTTCGGCTACACCGTGATTGACAGTCTGAAGGCCATCCTCTCGCTCTCCTCGGAAGATCTCAGGAGACTTTATGGTATGACGGAGGAGAGGGCGCTCGTCTTCACGGAGGTGGGAACGGGTAGATCCCCTCTGGTCGCGGTAAAGGTGGTGGGTTTGACACCCGGGCTCGTGGTGCTCCACGGAAAAATCGATAAGATAGATCCGCTGGCTGCCAAAATCGCGGAGCAGCTGCACCTGCCCGTGGCCATCTCCCGCCTGCCCAAGGTGGAAGAGATCATTCGGGAACTCAGGACCCTAAAGTGATAGGGTTTAACCAGCATAGCAGGACTAAAATATGCTCGCGGGAATCGTAGGGTACGGGGTCTACCTCCCCCTCTACAGGATAAAGATAGCCGAGCTGGCTAGGGTGTGGGGGAGGAAGCCAGACGTTGAAATAGAGGAGAAGTCTGTGGCGGGGCCTGACGAGGACACTACCACCATGGCAGTGGAAGCAGCAAGGAACGCTCTCAAGAGAGCTGGGATTAACCCCAAGGATATCGGTGCGGTGTACGTGGGCTCCGAATCCCCACCCTACGCCGTGAAGCCCACGGCCACCATCGTTGCCGAGGCCGTGGAGGCCACGCCTGAAACCACTGCCGCCGATTACGAGTTCGCCTGCAAAGCCGGGACCGCCGCCCTCCAAGCCTGCGTGGGGCTCGTCACCTCAGGTCAGATAAAGTACGGGATGGCCATAGGTTCCGACTCTGCCCAGTGCAGACCTGGAGACCCCTTGGAGTTCACTGCCGCGGCGGGCGCGGCGTGCTATATTGTTGGATCCTCGAGCAACGAATGGGTGGCGAGCATCGAGGGTTTCTATTCCTATACCACTGACACTCCCGACTTCTGGAGGAGGGAGGGAAAACCCTACCCCAGCCATGGGGGAAGGTTCACGGGAAAACCCGCCTACTTCAAGCATGTGCTGGCAGCGGCGCAGGGTCTGATGAGGAAGCTCAACCTCACCCCCCAAGACTTTGACTATGTCGTTCTCCACCAGCCCAACTTCAAGTATCCTCTTCAGGCCGCGACCGAGCTGGGCTTCCCCCCAGAAAAAGTCCTTCCCGGACTCGTAGTCAAGCACATCGGAAACACCTACTCGGCCTCCAGCCTAATAGGTCTGGCCTACGTGCTCGATCAGGCAAGGGTCGACCAGAGAATCCTCTTAGTCTCTTACGGTTCGGGGGCGGGGAGCGATGCGTTCAGTATTAAAACCACAGAGAACTTGGAGAGCAAAAAGCCCCTCGCTCCAAGCGTGGAATATTACCTGAAGCGGAGGGTGCTGGTGGATTACGGTATCTACTCCAAGTTGAAATATCTGGGTGGTTAGATGAGAAAGGTGGCTATCATCGGTGTGGGAACTACCAAGTTTGGCGAGTTGTGGTGGAGTTCTTTCAGGGAGCTCGTCATGGAGGCCGGGATAAGGGCCTTGGAGGACGCGGGAATAGGTGGAGACGATATAGACGCCATATACGTGGGAAACATGTCGGGGGGGCAGTTTATAAGACAGGAACACCTCGCCTGCCTCATCGCCGACCACGCCGGCCTCAACCCCCTCCCCTGCACCCGGGTGGAAGCTGCCTGTGCTTCGGGGGGACTGGCCTTGCGGCAGGCCATGATAGCCGTTGCCTCCGGCATGCACGACATCGTGGTCGCGGCGGGAGTGGAAAAGATGAGCGATGTAATAGGTGAGGGAGCGGTGGGCGCTCTAGCCTCGGCCTCTGACCAAGAGTGGGAAGCCTTCGTGGGGGCAACCTTCCCCTCTCTATACGCCCTGATGGCCAGGAGACATATGTACGAGTTTGGGACCACGGAAGAACAGATGGCCCTTGTGGCGGTCAAGAACCACGCCTTTGCAGCTAGGAACCCGTGCGCCCAGTACCACACTAAGATAAGCGTGGAGGACGTGCTCCGCTCCCCCCCGGTGTGCACCCCCCTGAAACTGCTGGATTGTTCGCCCATCTCGGATGGAGCGGCCTGTGTGGTTCTGGCCCCTGCCGAGGAGGCAAAAAGATACACCGACACCCCCATCCTGATAGCTGGCAGCGGGCACGCGACCGACACCCTCGCCCTACACAGCCGGAGGTCTCTGGTACAACTGGACGCCACCGTCGAGGCAGCAAGGGAAGCGTACCGTATGGCGGGCCTCACTCCCTCCGAAGTCCAGGTGGCGGAGGTTCACGACTGCTTCACCATTGCCGAAATCATGGCCATCGAGGATCTGGGATTCTGCAAGAAGGGGGAGGGTGGGAAGATGACGGAAGAAGGACAGACGAATCTGGGAGGGAAAGTAGTGGTAAATCCCAGTGGTGGTCTGAAGGGGAAGGGGCATCCGGTTGGGGCCACTGGAATAGCCCAAGCCGTGGAGATAGTCCTCCAGTTGAGGGGAGAGGCCGGCAAAAGACAGGTGGAGGGTGCACAAGTAGGGCTGACACATAACGTTGGGGGAACGGGGGGGACCGCAGTGGTTCACATCTTCCGGAGGATGGGATAATGGCGGCCCCCAGATTTTGGAGGGAGATACCGAGCAGGTATAACCTTCTGGGGACGCGCTGCAGGAACTGCGGAAAGGTCTTTTTCCCGCCGAGGTACCTCTGCCCCCAGTGCGGAAGAAAGGGAAACGTTGAACCCTATAAGGTTAAGGGAAAGGGGAAAATAATCTCCTTCACCGAGGTTTACTCCCCAGCGCCAGCATTTGAGAAACAGGTCCCGTATATCATCGCACTGATCGAGCTTGAGGAGGGCTGCCGTGTGCTTGCCCAGCTGACCGACACGGCTGGACAAGAGGTGAAGATAGGTGAGGAGGTGGAGATGGTCTTCAGGAAAATAAGCGAGGAGGGGGAAATCATCTGCTACGGGTATAAGGCGAGACCCGTCAAATCCTCCTAGCAAAGGTCAAGTAACTCGTGTGGGCTATCATCTCCGTGCTCGGCCTCGTCGCGCCGGGCCTGACCAGAATCTCCCTCACCAGGCACTCGATGGTTTTCAGCTCGGCGAACCTGCCTCCCCTCAGCGCCTGATAGAGCTGCTGCAGAGTTTCGACGCAGGGCGTGAAGGCAACAAGGTATCCCCCCACTTTGAGAGCCTTCTCCGCGTGGGCGACTACCCGGTGGGGCTCGGGGACATCGAGGGAGACTAGATCTACCTCCATCTCGTCGATCCCCTGATATATGTCCCTCCTCTTCACCGTAACGATTTTTTCCAGCCCTACCTTCCGTATATTTTCCTCAGCCACCCTTGCGAACTCTTCCCTTATCTCGTAGGTGTAAACCCTCCCGTCTGGCCTGACCAAGTTCCCCAGAAAAATCGCCAACCATCCAGAACCCGTCCCGCCATCCACCACCACATCCCCCGGACCCACCCCTGTGTGGGCAACCACCTGCGCGGCGTCCTTGGGAAGCACCACCTGAGGGGCCCTCTTCAGCTTCTCAAAGAAGTCCGGGAGAGAGGGGGGGAGAACCAGGAACTCTTCCCCCAGATGGGATTTGAGGGTCTGCCCGAACTGAAGCTTTCTCAATTCCCCCAGCTTCAGGACCCCCATGCTGCTCTGGAACTCCCGATCCTCCACCCTCACCAGGTACTTGTCACCGGTGCGGTGCAGCAGCAGTACCCACTCTCCCTCTGCAGGCATCCTCATTTAACCGCACGGCAAAAGAAAGATGCTCCTAGAGTTCATCAGAAAACTTGGCAGGCGCAGAATGGTACTTTCTCCCCTCGCGCTGGCGGCCTGCATGTGCCTTTTCATCCTTCTTCTCGGTCTTCCCATGAGCCTTGAGTTCTCAAGCGGGACCCTCATAAGCTATCAAGGACTCGAAAACAAACCGGACGTCGCCTCCATAGAGCGTTCGTTGCGAGGGATGCTTCAGAAGGAGGTGAAGGCCGAAGTCACTACCGACCCAGCCACCGGAAAATTTGGGCTCGACATTCAGACCACTGCTCTCGTATACGAGAATGAAGAGAAAGAAAACCAGATACTCGCACTCCTCTCCAGCTTTGGACTCGAAAACCCCAGTATCCTCCCCTACGAGCCCGCGCTCGGGAGGATATACAAGCGGCAGGCGGTGGAAGGTATCCTCATCGCCTCCCTCGCCATAGGTCTCTGCCTTCTCTTCGTCTATCGAAGAAAAGTAACCCTGCTAACCGTTCCCTGCGTGCTTCTCGACCTGCTGGTCGCCGTGGGCGGAATGTGCCTCACCCGAACACCTCTCTCCCTAGCCTCTCTTGCCGGCCTGCTCCTGCTGCTCGGGTACGGGGTGGACACGAACGTGCTCCTCGCCACCTATGTCCTCAAAAGGTTCGAGGGGGAACCCGAGGAGAGGGTGGCCTCGGCCATGAAGACGGGCTTCACCATAACCCTGACCACCCTGTTGACCATGCTCGCCGTCAACCTCTTTGTGACCAACCCCTCCCTCGACCAGCTCTCCACCGTTCTCGTCTTCGGTCTGGCCGCCGACCTACTAAACACCTGGTTCCTGAACGCCAGCATACTGCTCTGGCATGCTTCCAAGAAGAGGATGTACTATGTCTCTCTATAGGAACTCTAGGATCGTCCTTTTGGTCTCCCTCACCCTCTTGGCCCTGCTTGGGATATGGCAACCCTGGCGAGGCCTGTCGTTTGAATTCAGGGGGATCACCACGGGGCTTGACCTCGCGGGGGGATCCAGAGTCGTGATCAGGCTGGAGGCCACGCAGGCAATCATCCGGTTCGCTCAGCCCTTTGATGAGCGGCTCAATTCGGTCAAAGAGATGCGGGATCACCTCGCCGATGCCCTCTTATCGGATGTAAAAGTTCTGGATGTCAACACCGGCACGCGCGAGGTAAAAGTAGAGATCGGTACTGCCGTGAACGAGACGGTACTTGGGGGGCTGGTTGAAAACTTCGGCGAGCTTCTCTCCATCTCCAAGGGGGCGGTCAGCTCAGCCACCATGGACGAGGTGGCCACCACCCTCCTGAACAGAATCGACCCAACGGGTCTCCTGGGGGTCCAAGCGAGGCCAGCCGGGACTGACCTGCTTCTCTTTGAAATCCCAGCCATGGAGCCGGAGAAAGCCAAAACGCTCATAGAGAAGGAGGGAAAACTGGAAGCCTTCATCGAGAACACCCTCGTACTCCGGGGAGTGGATATTGAAATCATTTACTCTGTGCGTGTGAGCTCCACACAGAGGGGATATCAATATGAGGTTCCGCTGCGCATTTCGGCAGATGGGGCAAGAAGGTTCGCCGAGAGCTCCCAAGGAAAGGCAGGCTACCCGCTCGTGATATATCTCGACCGTCCCGTGGATGCGCTGCTGGTGTTCGACCGCGGGTTGCTTGGACGGCTGACCAAAGCGGGCCCCCCCTATCCTCTCGTGACCGATTACTCGGAGGGTAGGAGGCAGTTCTATGCAAAAATAGACGAGACCCACGGCTTCTACCTGCTCGTGCACGCCCTCCCCATTGACCCGCGGAACCCGGGAGAGAACGACATCTCGCTGATTCAAGAGTTCAGAAAAACGAAGAGCAGGTGCATCGTGCTGGGAGACAACTCGATCTTCTCTCCCCAGACCCTAGAGCTCCTCGACAACTTGTTCGACAACCGAGTTGAGCTTCTTCCACAGGGGACCATGGAGATAAGCGATTGGATTTTCAAAGGATGCGGCATGCAGTCCGCCCCTAGAATCATGGAAAGCATAGCTGGAAAAGAGGAGAGGGAGGTTGAGATAACCGGTACGCGGAGCACCGAGGCTGAGGCAACCAGGGAAGCAAACGAGCTGAGGAATGTCCTATCTCAGAGGCTGACAACTAAAACCGCCATAGTCTCCACCACCTTCATCCCCCCGAGGCTAGGGAGCGAGTTCGCGAGGGAGATAAAGAGGGCTGCGTTCGCCGCCGTTATCGCCATCATGGCCGTGCTTTTCGTGAGATACAGGGACCCCGCCATAACTCTCCTCATTCTGACCACCATGGGGTGCGAGCTGATCCTCACCGTCGGTGCGGCGGCGGCCATAAGACAGACGATGGGAATGGCGGAGATCGGCGGGGTGCTTGCCGTGATAGGGACCGGGGTGGAACACCAAATTATAATAACCGATGAGGTTCTCAAGGGAAGGATTCAGGAGTACCGGCCCAGGGGGATAAGGGGGAGGATCGGGAGGGCCTTCCTCACCATCCTGACCGCGGCCCTCACGACGGTGGCAGCCATGTTCATGCTCCTCTTCATCGGCTTCGGGGCCATGAAGGGATTCGCCATCGTCACCATCTTGGGGGTTCTAATAGCGGTGCTCATCACCCGCCCAGCCTACGGGGAAATCATAAATTACATCTTCAGGCGGAGGCTCGAGAAAGCCGGAAGCTCTGGGTAGATTCTTTATCTTACGATGGAAAGGGTGAGCGAGAGAGCAAGCACACCTACAAGAAGCAGGAAACCTGCCACGTACCTTTGAAGGCCCAACTTCTTCAGGGGCTTCCTCCCCATCGAGTAGACGAGAAACAGCCCCAGAAAACAGAACCAGAGGGAAAGGGCAGCCGTGAGGGGGGGCTCAAGACCCATTAGGAGAAGGACCGCAGCCAGAAAACCGGTGAGGGCGAGAACGTTCGCCACCGGATAAAGGGCCACCAATCTCCTCATGCCGTGAAGAGGTATTCGGTGGTGGTCTGAAGCTTCCCCCTGAGCTCCGCAAGTTCCGGGAGATAGAGGACTAGCTCCTCCCTTTCCTGTTTTCCCAGCACCTTAGCGACCACTCTGCACTCCAGCTTCCCCCTGATCCTTCCGGCCCCCCTCCCCAGCTTCGGGTCCATTTCTATCAGAATGGGAATCTTGAGGGAGTCCCAGTCCTCCTCGGGCAGGAGTGATTTTAGCAGCTCGAGTTCGGACCTCCTGAACTGGTGGGTCCCGCCATCCGCGAGCTCCACCACCGGTTTTTCCAGCGCCTCCTTCAGACTCACCCTCCTCTTGGGAAGGTGCGCGTTGAGCCTGACCAGCTCGCGGAGAACTATTTCCTCCACTCCCTCCCCTCGAGCATCGCCTTTATCCTTTTGAGCCTAGCGAAGTTATCTCTCTCCATCTCATCCAGTCTGAAGGCGATGAACGCCACCATGGACTTCAGACGGGGGAGGAGCACGTACTCCAAGGCGTTCACCCTCCTCCTCGTTCTCTCCAGTTCCCGTCCTATCCGCCTAACCGCCTCCTCCATCTCCGCCAGCCCACAAAGAGCGGAAAGCGTCTCCTCGAACTGAAGGGCCGCCTCATCCAGGAGAGCCGATCCGGTGTGAAGCGAGTAGCCCCTTTCCGTGGGCTTCCTGCGGGCTCTGACCTCCTCCACCATGGGGACTCTAACCCCCATGATGGAGCGGCTGGAGACCTCAAGCTCAAGCTCCCTTGCCGTTTCAAGGCTTGCCTGGATTGTTTCAGCCGTTCCCATCCAAGCCATGCAGCGCAGGAGTTTCCTGTGAGCCTCCAGCAGCTTCCCAAAGGCCTCCTTTCTCTTCACCCTGATCCTCCTCGCCAGGCCCAAGAATTCCATCATCAGAGCATCCATTTTCTGCTCCAGCAGATCATGCCCCTTCTGGGCGAGTTCTATCCTCCTCCTCAGCCTTATGAGCTCCATCCTCGTGGGCGAGATTGTTGCAACCGCCTTCGTCATCCCAGCACCACCTCCACTCCGGCCGTCCTCCTCACCAGCCTCTCCAGCTCATCAACGGCGGGAGGGTAGTACCCTTCCTTGTCGGGAATTGTCAGAACCATCGGCAGGGGTCCCTTGAATTTAAGAAGCTCCCCTAGTTCTTCGGAGAGCTCCTCCTTGACCCTTGCAGTGAGGAGAATGAGTCCAACTTCCGGATCGGAGAGGAGGGCCTTTATTTTCTCCAGGGTCTCGGCCCGCTCGCGATGGAGGTGCAGGTGAGTGACACCCGCCAGCCCGAATCCCGTGATCGTTTCCAGGTCCCCCACCGCGGCGATTTTACACTTCATGGAAAACTGCCATCTCCCGGACTTCTACTGACTGAACCCCTCTCGCCCTCAGCCTCAAGAGAATTCTCAGGTTCCTGAGCTCCGCCTCCTTCATGTAAAAGAAGCAAACGGCCGGGGCAAGGCTGAAGAAATCGGCGGACGAGTACCACTTGCAGAGCCTGAGGAATCCTTCCTCTAATTCCTTTTCAAGCGGGAGGAGGGAGCCTGAGGCCTGCACCTGCTGGGAAACCCGCGAAACCGCCTCGCCGTACGGTGTGTCGGAAAGCATCTGCAGGAGAGAGGAAAGATCCTCGGCTTCGGCCATCCGATCTAGCAGGTGGGCGGGGATGAGATGGGAAGGTTTGATCAGGAGCTCCCTTATTTCCTCTGGGGGCACCCCTTCCTTCTTCAGCCTAGCCAGCAGCTTGAGGTTAGCGAGATCTATCTCCACCCCCACCAGCTCCCTCACCGATTTTCTCTGCCTCTGGGCCTCCCTCCAGAGCTTCTGGTAATAGTGATGATCCAGTCTGCGGAGCATGAAGGAGAGCCCCCTCTTTCTGTATCCCTCAAGCGATTCGAGCAGCACCTCTCCGTAGTCCGTACCCTTCAGGAAGTCCAAGAGGTTCTCCACGCTCTTCACCTGTGAAAGGAGCTGAAGCCTCTCCCTGCTGCTGATGGGAGAAGGAAGGAACTGAGGTGGCAGGCCGGTGTGGAGGGAGGTCAGGAGGCTCTTGAGGTTGTAGAGCTCGAAGCGCTCGAGGAGGAGCTCGAAAAATCTCCTCCCCTTGGCCGGGAGATTCTGGCATATCTCCCTGTACCTGGCCGCACACCTCTCCCTCATCTCCTCCTCCACCTTCACCGGTTCTCCCAGCTCCAAGCCCTCGAAATCCGTCCCGGAGAGGGCAGAGAGGATTCCCTCCGGATCCATTTCGGAGAGTTCCGCCACCCTCTTTGAGTCCAGCATCCTGCCCTCCCAGGAGCTGACCATGGCGTTGCAGTAAACGTAGGGAAAGGTTCTCCGGGCATCTAGGAAGACCAGCAGGAGAAGGGCGCCCAAGAGCAGGAAGATTAGAGGAAGAATCATCCGAACATGGCCTTTGCAATTTTCGCCCTAGTTTCCTCCCCCAGCCTCTCAAGTCTCCGCTCGAAGGTTTGGTCCACCAGCAATTTCCCGTCCGGCGTCCTCGCCCTGAAACCGCCCGAGCAATGGGTGGGAGCGCCTACCCTTATCTTGAGTCCCTTTCTTCTGAGGTTCTCCCTCAACCTTTCCAGAAGCCCAAGGTCCTCCTCCCTCACCTCCACCTCCAGCTCGGCACCAAGCTCGGCGCCCGCCCTCTCCAGCTCCCTCTCCATCCAATCGGCATACTCCCTGCTCCCCGCGAAGTCCTTCAGCCTCCTCCTCACCTCCTCCCAGACCCGCAGGAGGAGCTCCTCCCTCTTCAAGAGAAACCGGCGTCTGTTCTCGAGCCTCGCTGCCATGAGCCTCTCCCTGAAGAGCTCCTGCGCTTTGATCCTTCCCTGCCGGAGTATGTTCTCCTTCTCCTCCGCTCCAGAAATCCTGGCCCCCTGTAGGAGGCTTTCCGCCTCCCTCCTTGCGGACTCCAGAATCTCCCCCGCCTTCCTCTCAGCTTCGGCTAGGATGACCTCCACTACCCTCTTGCTCTCCTCCAAGCTAGAGTATGCCAGTGAGAGAAAGCATCAGGATGGTGGAGAGTAGACCCAAGATGGCGTAAAGCTCGACGGCGACCACGTACATGGTCCCTGCAGCAAAAACCTCGGGTTTCTTGCCGAAAGCGGAAACCGCTGCTGAAGCAACCTTTCCCTGGAAGTAGGAGGTTATTCCCTGAAGGATGGCGGGAAGGGCACACATGAGCACCAGAAGCCCGATGTTTGGTATCCCGGCAATGGAGGATTTCAGAAGGATCTCAAGGCCCCCGCCCGCGGACTGTGCCACCTTCAGACCCGTGGTGAGGACAATCAGAAAGGCAGCTACAAAACCGTATATTCCTTGGGTTCCTGGCATGATGACGTAGAAGAGGGCCTTGTAGGCCTTCTTCGGATCCTCCGCTGCGACTGCCGAGGCTGCCACGCCCGTTATTCCCACCCCCAAGGCCGCAAAAATGCCCGGAATCCCGACCGCCAGGGCCGCAGCTAGGGCAACCCACACACCCTCGGCTATCATCCAAACCTCACCAAACCCATTTTAACCTTGAAGGGTGCAAACCCCCTCCCCCCTCCCTCATAAAATTTGCTGAAAAACTCTACGAAGTGAAGCCTCATGGTGTGGACGAACCCCCCCAGAAGTCCCAGCAGGGTGTTCACCAAGTGAAGGAGGACAAAAGCGATACCCAAGGCGAGCAGAGTGGGGCCGAGGAGAAAGAGGGGAAGTCCGGAAACCGAACCGTAAACCATGCCCAAGAGATAGTTGATGGTGAAGCCGATGATCGCCGTAGCCATGCAGAGGGCCATCAGCCTAGAGTAGGAGGCGACGTCCGAAATCCAACCCGTCACCCCGTAGACTGTGTTTATGGGGCCGAAAATCCTCCTCAATCCCCTGCCCGCCTGAATGGAGAGAAAAATCGAGAGGAGGAGTCCGGAGTAAAAGAGAATCCTAAAAAGGAAGGGGCCGGAGGTTAGGGTTGGATTAAGAGCCTCGGAGAGCCCGACCTTGGGAAAGCGGTAATTTATGCCAAACTCGTGCAGACCGATGCCCACGATGGAAAAACACAAACCAAAAAATCCCAAAATCCCAACCGCCTTGGCCAGACCGTCCAGCCCCTCCCTCCAGTCCCTCCTCCACCATCCCTTGAGCGAGGAGAGGAGAAAACCGATCGTCACATGAGTCAGGCCGATGAGGATTGCCAGCTTGAGGATGGGGATGGGAGTCTTGATGGGGTTAACCCACAGGGGACCGAAGCCGAAAACCCCGCCCACAAGCAGGCCGACGGGAACGCTGAACGCTGCCCCCACTAGCAGGATTTTCCTCAGCCTCCCCGTGATCACCTCCTTGAATAGACCGGGAGAGAAGAAGGCGAGGATTCCCAGGAGGAGCCCGTACCCCGCGTCCCCAATGCAGAGGGCTAGGAAGAAGGGAAAGGTGAAGGAGAGGAGGAGAGTTGGATCGACCTCATCGTACTTTGGAAGACCATAAATCTCCGGGAAGAGCTCGAAATCCTTGACAATCGGGGGATTCCTGAGCAGGGTGGGCACCTCCCCCACCTCCGCCAGCGGCTCCTGGACGCGGAAGATCACCCTCCCGCCCGAGGATTCCCGAAGGGCTCTCTCGAGCTCCGCCACCTTCTCCTTCGGCACCCACCCCTCCAGCATGACCGTGGCCTCGGTGTAACCGAAGAGCGAGGAAGCCTCCATCCTCTCCTTGTAGAGGTTCAGAAGCTCGAGAAGGGCGGGAAGATCCTCCGCCTCCTTGGAGAGCCGCCGCAGCCCGTCCTGCACCTCTTTCTCCTTCTCCGAAACTTCTTCCAGCTCCCCTCGTACCCTCTCGAGCGGATTCTTTTCCCCCAAGACCTCCGGGGGCTGGACCACCTCCACGCCGAACCTGTAAAGGAGGGAGGAGACTTTCGGAGCATTCTCCCTCAGGGAGGCAAGGAGAAACAGGGGTTTTCCCCGCTTGGCCGAACGCCCGAACCAGAACCCTCCCCCCAGCTCTTCCCTTAGGGAGCCCAGAAAGGAATCTATTTTCTCCTCCTCCAGCCTGCCGAGCCAAACCGAGATTCTCTCCGTCCCGAACGCTCTCTCCGGCTTTATGCCGAGCGAGAGAACCTCCTTCACGAGCTCGCTCTCCTCGCTCAGCCTCTCCCTTTTGCCCGAGAGCTCCTCTTTCTCCCTCAAAAGTGGATCCAGCTTGGACTCCAGTTGTGAGAGTTTTTCCTCCACCCTCCTCAGGACTTCCTCGATCTTCGGCTCCTTCGTTAGCTCCAGAACCCTTGGGCGTGGTTTCAGTTCCCCTACTATCCTCTCGGCCCTAGCAAGGAGATGCAAGATGGGCTGGAGCTGAACCTCCCTCCTTTTGAGCTGTGGAAGCTTGGTTTCCCTGAACTCAACTATCCCAATACTGTGTAGGCGACCGACGACCTCCTCCTGAAGCCGCTGGGGAATCAGGGCTCTGAATTCCAGCATCCTAGTGCTCCTCAGCATTGACCCAGCACCTCCTGAAGCAGGAGGGTGCAGGCCTTCTCTAAATTTCTGCTGGCCTTCTGCTCCAGCTCCCTCAGCTCCTCCTCCGTCTGGCTTTCTAGCTTCGCTGCCTCCTCCTCCGCCTTCTCCCTCCACTTTTCCATCTCCCTCTTGGCCTCCTCTTCCCCCTCCCTCCTCAGGTTTTCTCTGATCTCCTGTGCCTTCCTCCTAGCCTCCTCTCTCATCCTCTCGGCCTCCTGCTGAGCCTTTTTCAAAATCTCCGCGGCTTTCCTCTCCGCCTCAAAAATTTCGTCCAGTTCCTTCATCAAGGAAGAGAAGGGAAACTATAAACTCTAAACGCGGATTGCCTCCTGGCCTGCTGCTTTCCTCAATCTGTTCATGATGGCGAGCCCCACACCGACGGGCTCCAGCCCCTCGGCTATCACCACATCCACACCTTCCTCGTCAAACTTTCTTAGAACCTTGAACAGATTTTTCGCCACCGTCTTGGGTCGCTGGCGCTCTCCCACCACTTCCACAAGCCCTTCATACTCGGAGGCGTTCTCGGCGGTTGCCATGATTCCCACCTTCTTACCCATCTCTCTGTACCTTTGCGCCAACTCCCGGATCTTGGCTCTCACAGCTTGCACCGGCCCCTCGACCACCACCACTTTAGCCTTAGGAGCATAGTGCCTGTACTTCATCCCCGGGGCTAGTGCCAGTGCCACTTCCGTGGACTCAGCCCTCGCGGCGGGGTGAACTCTGACCTCCCCCAAGATTTCCTGCAGTTCCTCCACCGTGATGGGTCCGGGTCTCAGGAGGGTTGGGGGAGTGGTGGTGAGGCTCAGGATGGTGGACTCCAGACCAAACTCCACCTCGCCCCCATCAATCACCACCTCCACCCTCCCCGAGAGGTCCTCAAGCACATGTGCCGCGGTGGTGGGGCTCGGTCTTCCCGAGAGGTTGGCGCTCGGTGCGGCAACGGGCACATCCGCCTCCTTTATAAGCATCCTAGCCACGGGATGGCTCGGCATCCGCACTGCAACCGTGTCGAGACCAGCGGTGGTGACATCGGGCACGAGCTCCGAGCGGGGCAGAAGGAGAGTGAGGGGACCCGGCCAGAATCTCTCCATCAGCTCCTCAGACCTGGGGGGCAGATGCTCCGCAAGAAGGTGAACATCCTCCAGATCAGCTATGTGAACGATAAGCGGGTTGTCTGCCGGCCTCTTCTTGGCCTCAAATATCCTCAGAACGGCCCTCTCGTCCAAAGCGTTTGCCCCGAGGCCATAAACCGTTTCAGTGGGGAAGGCCACCAAGCCACCGGCACGCAGAACTTCCGCAGCCAAACAAATCTTTCTGGCGTCGGGGAGCTGGGGATCCACTTTCAACACGAGGGTTTCCACCATCATCCACCCGGAGGGAAAGGGGAAAGCTAATCGACTAAATAAACTCGCCGGAAAGGGAGCGATGGGCAAGATAGTTAGGGTTACTGGGCCGGTGGTGGTGGCCGAAGGGATGAAGGGAACGGGAATGTATGAGATGGTCCGGGTGGGTGAAGCGGGCTTGATAGGGGAGGTAATAGGGCTGAGGGGGGAGCAGGCCATCATCCAAGTGTACGAGGAAACCACTGGACTGAGACCAGGAGAACCTGTCGCCTCCACCGGAAGGCCCCTCTCCGTCGAGCTTGGGCCCGGGCTTCTGGGCTCCATCTTCGACGGCATCCAGAGGCCTCTTCCCGAGATAAGGGAAAAAACTGGGGACTTTATCGAAAGGGGAGTCTATCCCCCAGCCCTGCCCAGAAACAGAAAATGGGAGTTCGTCCCCTCCCTTAAGAAGGGAACAGAGGTTTCGGGCGGTGAAATTCTTGGAACGGTGAAGGAAACAGAGCTCATCGAACACCGGATCCTGATTCCGCCCGAAGTGCGCGGAAAGCTGACCGAGCTTGAGGAGGGCAAGTTCAACGTGGAGGAAGCCGTGGGGGAGGTGAAGGGGGAAGGGGGAAAGGTTGAGCTGAGGCTGATGCAGGTCTGGCCCGTGAGAAAGCCCAGACCCTACCGAAAGAAGCTCGACCCCTCCGAGCCCCTCATCACAGGCCAGAGAGTGACCGACGTGCTCTTCCCCGTGGCGAAGGGAGGGACGGGGGCCATTCCGGGGGGCTTCGGTACGGGAAAAACCGTCTTTCTTCATCAGACCACCAAGTGGTCGGACGCCAATGTGATTGTATACGTGGGCTGCGGGGAAAGGGGAAACGAGATGTGTGATGTGCTCACCCACCTCCCCGAGCTTAAAGATCCGAAAACTGGGAGGCCCCTCATGGAGAGAACCGTGCTGATCGCCAACACCTCCAACATGCCGGTGGCCGCCAGGGAGGCAAGCATATACACGGGAGTCACCATTGGAGAGTACTTCAGGGACATGGGATACGACGTGGCCCTAATGGCGGACTCCACCTCCAGGTGGGCGGAGGCCATGAGGGAAATCTCTGGAAGACTGGAGGAGATGCCGGGGGAGGAGGGCTTCCCCGCTTACCTCGCCTCTAGGCTGGCCGAGTTTTATGAGAGAGCAGGGGCGGTGGAGACGCTCGGTGGGCAGAAGGGTTCTCTGACCATCCTGGGTGCGGTATCCCCGCCGGGGGGCGATTTTTCGGAGCCCGTGACGCAAAACACCCTTAGGATAGTGAAGGTCTTCTGGGGGCTGGACAGCTCCCTCGCCGACAGAAGGCATTTCCCTTCCGTGAACTGGCTCACCAGTTACTCCCTGTACCTCGACCAGCTCAAGGAGTGGTGGAACCGGCTCGGAAACTGGAGCGAGCTGAGGGGGAAAGCAATGGAGCTTCTGCAGAGGGAGGCCGAGCTCCTTGAGATAGTGAGACTAGTAGGCCCCGATGCGCTCCCCGAGTCGGACAGGGGATTGCTCGAGGTGGCGAGGATGATAAGGGAGGACTTCCTCCAGCAGTCCGCCTTCGATCCCGTGGACACCTACTGCCCCCCCAGGAAGCAGCTCGGCATGCTCAAGATCATCCTTGACTTCTATGCCATGGCCTCGGAAGCCCTCAAAAGCGGAGTACCTCTTTCCAAGATCAAGTCCCTTCCCGTGCTCGGGGAGATAGCCCAGATGAAGCGCCTGCCGGAGCAGGAGTTTCTGGAAAAGGAGAAGGAGCTGGAATCGCTCATCCAGAAATCGTTGAGGGAGCTGGCAAAATGAGGGCGAGGGAGTACCTGACCATCTCAAGCATCGCCGGGCCCCTGCTCGTAGTTGAAGGGGTGAAGGACGCCGCATACGGGGAAGTGGTTGAGGTCACGGGACCCGATGGCGAGAGAAGGAGGGGGCATGTGCTTGACTCTCACGAGGGTAGGGCGGTGGTCCAGGTATACGAGGGGACCTCCGGCCTCGACACGAAGGGAACCAAGATCAGATTCACGGGCGAAACGGTGAAGTTCGGGGTGGGGATGGAGCTGCTTGGGAGAATCTTCAACGGGAGGGGGGATCCCATTGACGGCGGACCCAAGCCCCTCCCCGAGGAGAGGAGGGACGTGTACGGCGCCCCCCTGAACCCCGCGTCTAGGGAATACCCAAGCGAATTCATCCAGACTGGTATTTCGGCCATCGACGGCATGAACACGCTCGTGAGGGGACAGAAGCTCCCCATCTTCTCCGGGTCCGGTCTCCCCCACAATGAGCTTGCAGCCCAGATCGCCAGGCAGGCCACCATACCTGGGAGAGGAGAGGAGTTCGCGGTGGTCTTTGCGGGGATGGGAATCACCTACGCCGAGGCCTCCTTCTTCAGATCCGAGTTCGAGAGAACGGGCGCGCTGGAAAGGGCGGTGCTCTTCCTCAATCTTGCCAACGACCCCGCCATCGAGCGCATCCTCACTCCAAGGCTCGCCCTCACCGCCGCGGAGTACCTGGCCTTCAAGCAGGGGATGCACGTCCTTGTTATCCTCACCAACATGACCAATTATGCTGAAAGCCTGAGGGAGATCTCGGCCGCTAGGAGCGAGGTTCCGGGGAGGAGGGGATACCCTGGATACCTGTACACCGATCTTGCCACCATCTACGAGAGGGCGGGGAGAGTTCGGGGGAAAAAAGGATCCATCACCCAGATGCCCATCCTCACCATGCCCGGAGACGACATCACCCATCCCGTTCCGGATTTGTCGGGGTACATCTGTGAGGGGCAGTTGATCCTAGATCGGGAACTCCATCACAAGGGGATCTACCCGCCCCTGAACGTCCTCCCCTCTCTCTCCAGACTCATGAAGGATGGAATAGGACCGGGCAAGACCAGAGAGGATCACATGGAGCTCTCCAACCAGCTTTATGCTGCCTATGCCGAGGGGAGGGATCTCAGAGCGCTGGTGGCGGTGGTGGGGCAAGAAGCCCTGACGGATAGAGACCGGAGATACCTAGAATTTGCTGAACGGTTCGAGAGGGAGTTTGTGAACCAGGGGATGTACGAGAATCGCTCGCTCGAAACCACACTCGATCTGGGCTGGGAGCTCCTGCACCTGCTACCCGAAAGCGAACTCAAAAAAGTCAGGCCTGAGTTCATCCGCAAATACCTGAAGGGAGAGGGTGGCGCTCGGCACTCAAAATCTTCATCATGAGTTTCAGCCTAGCCTTCACCTCATCGCGCTGAAAACTATCCCTCCCTTGCTATAAGCCTACTCCCGTTCCGAGTACGAATAGTCACGTGCCCAGTCCTCAGGCACCAAACAAGCAAAACATCACCAAAGGAAGCGACCTGCATTTCTCAGGTACCAAGGATGGTTGAGGAACCTGCCAAGAGGAAGAGTGCTTTCAGCCAGAATTTCTTTCTCTGGTAGCGGTTCGTTTCTCACAGCGTGCTTCCTCTTTAAACCACAGCTCGGGCGTTAGTGGAAAAAAGAGTGTTTCACCCCCGCAGAAAAAGGGCCGGGTGCCGGGCTCTCCGCGGAGGAAATTCGTGAACTCCAAGAGTACGGCAAACTCATCAGGGAGGGCGTTAAAAGGGGATGGCCCCTGCCTCCGGGCGAGCGCATCATTCTCGAAAAGAACTGGGTGCTGTGGAAAACCGGTAAGCTCAGCCCTGAAGGAACTCGGAATTGAATCCATCGCGAGGCTACTTGGGTGGTCAGAGAAAGCTCTCCCTAAAAGGTAAGGCTCTCGAAGTAAAGAGCCCTCGCGTTCCTGATTTAACTCCCGCGCAGAGATTCTCAATGCCCAGATTCAGAGGAGGAGTTCACCCCAAGGAGCGCAAGCTCACAGCCTCCAAACCCATCGAGAAGGCTAGACTCCCAGAAAAGGTGGTCATTCCACTCCGCCAGCACGTAGGGGCACCCTGTGAGCCGTTGGTCAAGGTGGGCGATGTGGTCAAGACCGGACAGAAGATCGGCGATTCCCCCGCCAAGGTTTCGGCCCCGGTGCATGCCTCTATCTCGGGAACCGTGAGCGGAATCTCAAGCGAGCTTTCCCCGTCAGGAGAGTTCATCACCTGCATCACCATCACCTCGGACGGAAAGGACGAGCGAGTAGAACTTCCCCCCCTCAGCCCCGACGCGCCCAAGGAGGCACTTTTGGAGAGGATAAGGGAGGCGGGAGTGGTGGGGATGGGGGGGGCGGGCTTCCCAACCCACGTCAAACTGAACCCGCCCAAACCCGTTCACACTCTTTTGGTCAACGGGGTGGAGTGCGAACCCTACATCACCTCTGACCACAGACTCATGCTGGAATTCCCCCAAGAGATAGCCGAGGGAACCAAGATTGCAGCCAGAATTCTCGGAGTCCGGAGGGTGATTGTAGCAGTCGAGGATAACAAACCCGACGCGGCCGAGAAAATGGGAGAAGTCATGAGAGGATTCGCCGAAGTAAAGCTACTGAAGACCAGATACCCGAGGGGGGACGAAAGGCATCTCATAAGATCCGTGCTGGGGGTGGAGGTGCCGGCTGGCGGACTTCCCTTCGACGTGGGCGTGGTGGTGCAGAATGTCGCCACGCTCAAGGCCATCTCGGATGCCCTCAAGGGGAGGACCCTAGTTGAAAGGGTGGTAACCGTCACCGGCGATGTCGCTCAGCCCAAGAACCTCATGGTGAGGGTGGGAACGCTTTTTTCGGACTTGCTCCAGCAGTGCGGCGGGGCGACCAAGGGGCCCGCAAAACTCATAGCCGGCGGGCCCATGATGGGGGTGGCCCTCTCGGGAGACGCCCCCGTTGCCAAGACGACAGGAAATGTGCTGGTGATGGGGGAGGTGAAAGAGGAGCCGGAGAGCCCCTGCATAAGGTGCGGCCGCTGCCTCGAGGTTTGCCCGATGGGGCTCATGCCCACTCTGCTGGCCAAGCTCGTCAGGGCTGGGAGATATGAGGACTGCCTGTCGGGAAACATCCTCAGTTGCGACGAGTGCGGGTGCTGCGCGTACATCTGCCCCTCCAGAATTCCGCTGGTGCACCTCATGAGGGAGGGGAAGCTCAAGGCCTCGGCGCTGGTCAAGCGATGATGCAGAATCTCACCGTATCCCCGCCGCCCCATGTGAGGGCTCGAACCACCTCCAACCTCATCATGCTGGCGGTGATCCTCTCCCTCCTCCCCGCCACAGGCTGGGGAGTATACGCTTTTGGTTGGAGGACCCTAGCGGTGGTTCTGATCTCCATCGCCTCCGCCCTTTTCTCCGAATGCCTGGGCTGCCGGATGCTGAAAAAGCAACCGGGATCTTCGGCGGCGGTGACGGGCCTCCTCCTTGCCCTCTGCCTTCCACCCTCGGTTCCACTCTGGGTTCCCGCCGTGGGCTCAGCCTTCGCCATCTTCGCGGGCAAAATTGCCTTCGGGGGAACTGGCAACAACCTCTTCAATCCAGCGCTCGTGGGCAGGGCTTTTCTCATGCTCTCTTGGCCCGCCCTGATAGCCCCGCCTACTTGGCCCGTCCCGCTGGAAGCCACCTCCTCCGCTACCCCCCTCAACCTCTGGAAGCACCAGCATGCCACCTCCTCGCTCTCGAGCATGTTTTGGGGCTTCAGGCCAGGATGCATCGGAGAGATCTCGGCTTTCGCCCTCCTTCTGGGGGGTGCCGCCCTCCTGATCCTCAGGCTAATCGATTGGAGAATTCCTGCGTCATATCTCGGAACCGTCGCCCTCCTGACCTGGCTACTGGGAGAGCCCGTCCTCTTCCACCTGCTAGCCGGGGGGTTGCTGCTGGGGGCCTTTTTCATGGCGACGGACTATGTGACCACACCCATCACCAAGAAGGGTAGGCTCATCTTCGGGGTGGGGGCGGGGTGCCTGCTGGTGTTGATCAGGAAGTTCGGAAGCCTGCCGGAGGGGGTCACCTACTCCATCCTCATCATGAACGCCTTCTCGCCCCTCATCGAGAGATTCACCAAGCCCAGAGTTTATGGGACGAAATGAACAAAAACCGGCCTACTGCAGTTTGGGGCAGCTCTTGGTGAGGTGCATCTTGTAGGAGTATCTATCCTCCATCACGAAGCCGCACCTCGGGCAGGAATAGACCTTCTTACGTTCCGTGGTTGTTCTCATACCCGCACCTCGGGCACGGGTTCCTCGAGTAGTCGAGGCCCTGTGGGTAGAGGTAGAAAAGCCTGCACCTCTTGCAGACGGTCGGGAGGGGGTCCATCTTTTCACCATCATATAATTTTTGTTATACACCGTATATAAATCTTTTTAAGTTTTTCAGGTTTTTCGGAATTTCCCGAAACTTATCCAAGAAGGGCGGCCAGCAGCCTCCGAGAGGTTTCCCTTATCTCCCTTTCCTCAACAGGGATGTAGGGCAGGTGCTCCTCCCCCGCGACTATCCTGGCCAGCCCCTGAATGGCCTCCGAAGCCGGGCAGCTGGGATCGTACACCAGCACGGGTACCCCCTCCCTCTCCGCCTCCCTCACCCTCGGATCCTCCGGGATTTCCGCGAGGATGGGCAACCCCTTCACCGCCCTCCCCATGAAGGCCTGCACCTCCTCCCGAGTAAGGTCTGTGGTGCCCATCCTATTCAGAACCAAGCCCCTCGTCCACACTCTGAGCAGGTTGGCTATCCTGATGGTCTTGTAAACGTCCACGAGGCTGGCGTAGGAGGGTGTGCTCACGGGCAAGGCCTCCCTAGCCGCAGCCAGCAGGAGGAGGGAGGTCTCCTGAATCCCGGCCGCCGCATCTAGCAGGAGAATCTCCGCCCTGTTCAGCAGCTCGGAAATTATCTCCTCCACCTTCTCCCTTCTCACGCCGCCCAGCATCTCCTGAACCTCCTCAAACCTGAAGCCCGTCGGGAGGACCTCCACCCCATAGTTCTTGTAGAGAGCTTGGTCCAGCGTTGCCTTCCCTTTCAGGACATCGAAGAGGGTCACCTCGCACCGATGCATCCCCATCACGATGGAGAGATTGGCCATGGCTAGGTCGGCGTCCATGATGACCACCCTTTTACCCAGCGAGCCCAGCGCGATGCCCAAGTTGGCCGTCAGGACGGTCTTTCCCGTGCCACCCTTACCGGAACAGATGGAGATCGAACGAGCTCTCGGTCTGGGCATCGATTCCTTGGAGGAAGGTTAAATAAGGGGTGACCGGTGCAACCGCATGGGCCTCAAAACTCCTCAAAGCCCGCTTCTTTTTAGCCCGCACACAAGTGTTAATGGCGGGCGTGCTGGAAGAGCTGGCACTACCGAGGCTCCTCCAAACCCTGAAGGAAACCCTGCTTGCTTGTCCTAGAGCTGCTGCCCTAAACGATCCCGAATTCTCCCAAGCAATCCAGCAGTTTCTCTCCGACCCGAGGGTGAGGGAGAGCCTCCGGATCCTAGGCGGTATCAACAGGGAGATGTGCGAGTGGCTGGATGTTCTCCCGGCCGTTGCTGGGATGGCCTCCCCCGTCCTCACCGACCTCCTCCAGAACGAAAAGTGCAGGGAGTACCTAGCCAACCTTCTCGTGAGCGGGAGCAGGCTGCTCAGGGAATTCCTTGCCATAGCGGTGGCGAAAAAATGAGGAAGCTGAACGTTCTCCTGCTTGGGTGGAACGGTGTGGACAACACGGGCTCGGAGGCGAAGCTCCTAGTCACCATCAGGGACGTGAAAGAAGTTCTGGGCGAGCGGCTAGGCAAGCTCTACGTGCTGGTGGTGGGTCCCTCAAACGAGAGGAGGTACGTGAAGGACCCGGATGTGGAGATCATCTCCCTCTTCCCGATCTTCGAAGGGGGACTGGAATCCCTCTATCGCTTGATCTGGGGGGACGTTTATGATATCGTCCTGCTCTGCGAGGGCTCGACCTTCCTAGACACCTACCACGACGGCTTCCTCTGGCTCTTCCTCCTCGCCGCCAGGCTACAGCACCTGCGCGGGCGCCACACCGTCTCCTACTCCAACGACTGCAGCCCCATGAAGTTCTACAACGCCCCCGCCTCCGCCCGGACCCTGAACCGGTGTATCGACCTCATCATGGTGCGCAACCCGGATGCCAAGAAGCGGATGATGGAGTACGGGGTGACCAAGGAGATACACGTCACGGCAGACGGTGCCTACCTCTACCCCACTCCGCCGGAAGAATACCGCCGGGCCCTCTTGGAAAAGCTGAACATAAAGAAGCCTCCCATAGCCGTCGCCCCCAAAGAGTTCTGGGGCCTCCTTCCCATCACGCCCAAGCTCTACCCCAGAGAGGGATACCAGACGCTGGAGGCCATGTGGAAGAGGGAGTACGGGTACGCCCCCCTCATAAGCTCCAAAGTCTACCTTCCCAATTACTGGCTAGCGGTGGGGCGGGTGGGGAGGGAGTTCAGCGAGCGCTTCAAGCGTGACATGGCCAGGTTCTGCGATTACTTGGTGGAGAAATTCAACACCAACGTGCTCCTCATCGGGATGGCGGCCTTCGAGGGGGACTGTCAGAATGCCAAGGAGATTATGGAGCTCATGAAACATAAGGAGGAGGCCCGCTGGATTCCTTCCTTCCAGTACAACGTGGACGACATCAAGTCCCTGCTGGTGGAATCGCGCTTCCTCATCACCACCCGATACCATGCCTCCGTCCTCTCCTCCTCCGCGGGTGTCCCCATGATCGCCATTTCCTCGGATTCCAGGCTTGAGGCGGTCTTCAGGGAGCTCGAGCTCATGGACTTCTACATCCCCGTCACCGTCAGCCCGCCGCAGATGCCAGCGAATCTCTACGATCAGCTGGTGGAGAAGATGGAAAGGCTGGAAGAGAGGGAACAGGAAATAAGGGAGAGGATAAAGAGGCACGATAAGGTTTTTGTCGAAAGGGCATCCCAGAACAGGGAGCTTTTCAGGCGATGGGTAAAGGAAACCTTTGGTGACTGAATGGGCGGCCTCAGAAACCTGCTTGGCTGGATCTCCCTTCCCTTCTCGCTGACGAAGGTCCTCTTCAGGGTGGACAAGCGCGCTCTCAGGAAGTTCCTCTCCTCCACCGACCCTGGTACCCTCAGGGCGCTGCTCAAACTCGCAGATCAGCTGGGACCGGACCTCACCGCCAAGCTTCTCACCAACTACCTCTATTTCTCGAGCGCCATGCACGAGAGGCTCTCCCAGTTCATGAAGCCGGGGGACCTTGAAAAACTCTCCCTGCCCCCCCAGGTCAGGAAGGGAATCGAGGGGCTCTCCACGGGCGATCCCCAGGTACTGCAGGCGTTGGGGGCCTTCGTGGGCATGCTGGCTGGCAGGACGCTGAAGGGAATGATGGAGAGCGAGGAATTTAGGCGCGAGCTCGGGGAGTTCATCAAAAACCTGGGGCTCCTTTGGGAGGAAACCTACCGGCTCCCCCGCGAGTAAGTGCTGCCGAACCCCTTCTCGCCCCTAGTGGTGGGTGAGAGCTCTCCCTCCTCCAGCTCAACCCCAGCACACGGGAGGAGGAGCAACTGAGCGAGCGGCTGACCCTTCTCAATCTTGAGCGGTTCTGGGCTAAAGTTCCTCACCAGCACTTTAATCTCCCCTCGGTAGGAGCTATCTATCACGCCCGCCCCCAGCCCGAACCGGTGAGCCAGCCCACTCTTCTCCTTCACAAGGCCCACGTGTCCCCGCGGAACCTCCACCGCTATCCCGGTTCGCACCCATCTGCCCCCGCCCGGCTCCACCAGCACATCCTCGCAACTGAAAAGGTCCACGCCCGCGTCGCCCTCATGCTTCGGGCCCTCTATCCTCGCCCAAGGATCGACTCTTCTGTACCTGAGCTTCATCCAAGGAGGAGGTGAAGGACGATGAAAAACGTGACTATGGCCACCCCCAGAGCAAGCATGGTCTTGGCGATCTTCTCCGTCGTGCCGAAGGCTATAGGGAAGGGACCGATGAGGATAAGGCCCCCGCCCTCCGCCGGGCCGCCACCCTTCAGCATTCCCATCAGGATGAGAAACGTCCCTGCGAGAAGCAGGAGGAGACCCAAGCCCACGAGTCTCGCCTCCATCTAAAATTCTGACCAACTTTAATTGATTCTCAAACCGGCGGTATCTGGCTATTAGAACCCAGAGGGGGAGGAGTTCGTGAGAATAACAGTTTTCGGCGGTGCCGGGGAGATAGGGGGAAATCAGATTCTGGTGGAGGGCAAGGAATCGAAAATCATGCTCGATTTCGGACGGAACTTCTCAAGAGAATCAGAGTTCTTCACCGAGCCCTTCCTCAGGCCCCGCAAGGTGGAGCATCTCCTCCTGCTCGGCCTGGTACCGGGGCTTCCCTCACTGTATGAGAAAGAAGGAGAACCCCCCATTGATGGGATCTTCCTCTCCCATGCCCACCTCGACCACATGGACTATGTCAGATACGTGAGGCGCGACATTCCGGTTTGGGCCGGGGAGACCACCTGGAGGATAATTTATGCTAGGGAGATCGTCACGCCGAGAAAGGAG
The DNA here is from genome assembly GCA_964632175.1 of Hadarchaeota archaeon (SeqCode). Classification (GTDB taxonomy): domain Archaea; phylum Hadarchaeota; class Hadarchaeia; order Hadarchaeales; family JAWBSP01; genus JAWBSP01. The sequence goes on along the minus strand of CAZWBJ010000004.1, from coordinate 15,922 downwards.
GAGTATAGACTGGCTCAGCTCAGCGATCCGAGCGACCGCCTGCTGGATTGCGTTGGCACGTTGCCCCTCGCCAGTTCCTTCAGGACCGGGGAGAAAGTCAAAGTTGGAGAATTCGAGGTTACCCCCATCCACGTGGATCATTCCACCCCGGGCTCTTACGGTTTCCTCGTGGAGGGGCCGGAGGGGACGATCGCCTACACCGGGGACCTGAGATTCCACGGAGCCCGAGCTGAGATGTCGGAAGACTTCCTCCGGGCCGCCGAGGGGGTGGATGTCCTCCTCATCGAGGGAACCAATATCTTGGAGTCGAAGGTTTCCTCTGAAGAGGAAGTGAGGCACAAAGTTAGAGACCTTGCACAAAAAGCACAAAAAAATCAAGGTCTGCTCGCGGCAAGCTTCTCGGCCGTTGACATCGACAGACTAAGAACCTTCTATCAGATCGCGCGGGAGACGGGCAGGAAGCTGGTGATCTCCATGAGGCAGGCCTGCCTGATGGAGCTCCTCAGACCGGAGATAGAAAGCGGCAGAATAAAGCACATCTTCAAGCTCGGGGATCCCGAGGTGGAGATTTACCAGAGAGAAAAGGAGATCATGTTCAAGTGGGAGAGGAAACTGGCCGACCGGTTTGAAACCGTGGACGGCCCCTCGGTTTCGCAGAAGCAGGACAGAGTCGTGCTCTTCGCCACCTACTACGACATGACGGAGCTACTCGGCATCAAGCCAAAACCGGGCTCCATTTACGTGTACTCCGAGAGCGAGCCTTGGGATGAGGAGGGGGAGATAGAGTTCGGAAAGCTTGAGAACTGGCTGGAGTTTCTGGGCCTCTCCATGTTCCAAGTCCACGCCTCGGGGCACGCCAGTTCCCTCGAACTCAAGGAGGTTGTGGAGAGACTGAATCCCAAGCGCGTCGTCGTGGTGCACTCGAACCGTCCGGCGCTTTTCAAGAAGTTCGTGGGGGGCGAGAATATCATTTGTCCCAAAAGAGGAGAACGGCTTGAACTTGCTTGAAGCTCATCCCGAGGAGGAGGAAGAGAAGACGACCGCTGGAAGAGGTCAAGAGGGGGGTGTTGCTCTTCCTGGTTTTCTTTGCCCTCTCACTGATCGTCCACGAAACCTCCCACCTTCTCGCGGCTAGGGCTCTGGGCTACAACCCGGATCTGTTCTACGGGGTGAAGTTCCCGAACGTCTACGGCTATACTCACCTCGACCGCCCCTGCGAGAGTCTGCTGCACATTATCCTCATCTTCTCCGCGGGGGGATTTGGGGCGGGGCTCGTTTTTCTAGCCCTCTGGGCCGCCATCGAGGACATCGTTGCCAAGCTCCTTCTCTCTTTCTTCACCTTCATGCAGCTCTCCCACGGGATACTTGAGGCGCTCTACGGGGTGGGGGTTCTGGGCATGGAGTGGCTGAGCACGGGGCCCGTGCTGGTGGGGATGGTCTCCCTCGTCGTGTTCAGGGTCGTTTACGGGCGGCTGGGCTGGTGGTGACCAACTTGAGGATTGATTTCTTCGAGGAGTTCCCCACCGAGAAAAATCTCGAGAAGGCCGCGCTGGTCAACTTTAAGAGCACCGTCTTTCTGGCGGCACGCTCCCTGCAGGAGTTGAGAAGCCCAGAGGGGACTGAAGAGGGTGAACCCCGCACTGGAGGCCGCATGCTGGCCCGTCCTTCCCACTCCTACAATATTTCAATGATCCTCCGGAGATACACGACGGGCTGGGGGAGGGGTGAAGGGTGAAGGAAGAAGCTCTCAACCTGCTCGTTCTCCTCGCCGTCTTGGTGGCGGTTCTACCGGCCTCCCTTCTCGCGGCCGAAATCCACTCCCTCTTCCACGACGCCCTCATCCGGCAGCGTGTGGAGGCCCCGTTGGTCGAGGAGTTCCTGAAGGTGCTCGGGCCCCTCATGCTGGCGCTCACCTACCGCCGCGGGGTGAGGAAGATGCCTTGGCTGGAAGCGGGGGGGAGCTGGTACGCGCTTGGATACCTCTGCGGCTTCCTCTTCGGCGTGGTGGAAAACCTCGGATACGGAGAGTTCGGGGGGCTCAGGTTCCTGGCCTTGTTCTCCCATGCGCTCGGGTCAGGTCTCGTCGGGCTTGGCCTCTACTGGGGGTTCTTCTGCAGGCGGAGAGGCTGGGGGGTTCTAGCATACTCGGCGGCGGTCCTTCTGCATTCCCTCTGGAACACCGCGAGTCCCTTTCCCTCTCGGCTGGAAGTGCAGGGATTGTGCGAGCTTATGCTGGGGCTGCTGGTCTTCCCCTTCCTGCTCACCCGATCCTCCAGGCAGGGCAAAACCTTAGCCGGGGAAAAATAGATGAGGAAAGCCCCAGCCCTAGCAGTTCTCGCCCTAGTCGTGGTCGGCGCGGGCTATCTCGCCTTACACCTGAAATCAGCTGGGGAGACCCGGAAGGAGGCGGGGGAAAATGTTGGGGAGGAGAAGGAAATCCCAATCTACCCCGGCTCCGTTCCGGAAAACCTGCCCTCCTTTCTCCCTTCTCAGTTTCCCTTTGGAGGGGTGGAGAACCTCTCTTCTTTCTGGGTGAAAAAGGCCGCGGGGGAGGTGCTTGAGTGGTACCGGGGGATTCTTAAAAACAGGGGCTACGCCCTGGTAGGCATGCAGGGGCTGATGACCATCGGGTTGCCAACGGGGTCCCTCGAGCTCGGCTGGTTCATCTTCGCAAGAGAAAACGAGGGGGTCGGAGTGGGGGCGGCTGGGAACGAGAACGGCTCCTTCTATCTTCTTGCCAGGGGAGAGCCCTCGAGCCTAGCCCCGTGGGAGCTCCTTCCCTCTTCGGATCAGGCAAGTGGGTGGGAGCCCATCCCCAGATATCCCGATTCAGTCATGCTCTCCCACTCCGTCTCCGGAAACCGGGTCCAACTCACCTACGGGAGCCCGGAGAGAAACGTCACCACCCTCGCCTACTGGTTCAGACAGACGCTGACCCTCCAGGGCTGGGCGATAGAGGATGAGAACCTCTTCAGTGCTTTCCTTCTGCTGAGGAGGGGGGAGAACCAGGTGAGGATCGAAGTGCTCACCGGTCCATTCCATTCCACCATTCAGGTCACGCACACCTCGGGTTAGCGGGCCCGTCGGGATTTGAACCCGAGTTCCAGGCTCCGCAGGCCTGTGTCCTATCCAGGCTAGACTACGGGCCCACTAAAATTTCGAGTCCGGCGATAAACGATGGACCTAAAGCTGGTGGCGGCGGCGCAGGTCTTGGCCACCCTTTCCGGCGCCCTCTTCTGGCTCACCCTCGCCCTCCTCCTCCATCCCTTCGCCTTCGGGGAGGTGGGCTGGCTCTACTCCCTCTCCATGCTCGTCTCAACCGCTGCCTGCCTGGGCTTGGGGAAGTCGCTGGTGGTCTCGAGGTCCCCCTCCCCGCAGCTCTCCTTTTACCTGACCCTCCTCTCCTCCACCGTCGCTGGCGCTGCCCTTTCCCTCCTCAACCCCTGGGCCGGCCTGCTCGTCTTCGGCCTCTCTCTCTTCTCCCTTTCCTTCCACCTCGAGCTCTCACGGCAGGATCCCGGAGGGTACCTCCTCCTCTGGCTCTTCCGCTCCGCCCTCCTTCCCCTCCCCGTCCTCCTCTACCTCTGGGGAGGCAGGACCTGGCTCATCTTCTTCGGCCTCTTCCTCTCCCACTTCCTTCCCTCCGTCCCCTTCCTCCTCCGGCGTTTGTCCGTTACTATGGTAACGCCAAAACCCAGCCCCAAAATCGCGGGCTACCTGCTCTCGGACTTGGGCTCGGCCTCCCTCGGTTTCCTGGACAAAGCGGTGGCGGGAAGGCTGCTGGGGATGGAGGTCTTGGGGTTGTATCACTTCTCCACTAGGTTCTTCTACCTCCTCGCCGCCCTCCCCCAGACCCTCTTCTTCTACTCCCTCTCCACCGGCTCCAAGGGGGTGCGCTCTCTGGCCCTTAGATCCTCCCTCCTCCTGCTGATCGCCTCCTTCCCCCTTTCCCTCCTAGTCCCCCAGCTCTTCCCCGACTACTCGGGTTCCACAACCGCCCTGAGAATCATCCTGCTCTCCCTCGTCCCGGCGACCGTTTCCCAGGTGTGCAGCGCCGAGCTCCTTTCCGAGCAGAAGCCAGCTGGGGCCTCCTCGGCCTACGCAGCGGCCGTCCCCTTCCAGCTCCTCTCCTTAATCTTGCTCGGGCGCAGGTTCGGGCTCCTCGGCCTCTCCCTCAGCTTCCTCCTCACCCAGTCCCTCCTCGCCTCCCTCCTCCTTCTTCTCCCCAGAGTGAAGGGCGAAGGCCGGAGAACGGTGATCGGTCTGGCCTGCCTCCTCTTCCTCCTCCCCCTGCTGCTCACCGCCCTTTCCCTTCCCCGCTTCGAGTACGGGGCCGGGTACGTGAAGGCAGAGGACCTCGCCATGGACACGTTGGTTCGGGTGACCGCCCTCGACGAGAACCTCGGGCGGGCGGGGGAGGCGGTGGAGCGGGCCCTTCAGGAAATCCACAGGCTGGAGGATCTCCTCTCAAGCGAAAAGGAGGGGACGGAGATCTGGAGGCTCAACCACTCAAGCTCTTGGGTGGACCTCTCTCCCGAAACCCTCCAAGTGCTCCAAGAAGCCCTCCGCTACGCCGAGCTCAGCGGGGGGGCCTTTGACCCCACCGTCAAGCCGCTGGTGGACCTTTGGATGGAAAAGGTGAAGGAGACGGGAAAGCTGCCCTCGGCGGGGGAGCTGGAGGAGGCGAGAGCGCTGGTCAACTGGAAGTGGCTCGCGCTGGAGAATGGAAGGGCGAGGTTCGAGAGGGTGGGAATGCAGGTGACGCTGGGTGGGATAGCCAAGGGGTACGCCGCCGACCGGGCCTGTGAGATCCTCAGGTCTTCTGGGATTGAGGCGGGGATGGTGCAGATAGGGGGGGAGATAAGGGTCTTCGGCAAGAGCTGGCGGATCGGAATCCAGCACCCGCGGAAGCCGGAGGAGATCCTGCAGACCATAGAGCTCAAGGAGGGGGCGGTCTCGACCTCGGGCGATTACGTGAGGGTGTACTTCCTCGGCGGCCGGAGGATACACCACATCATCGACCCCCGAACGGGTGAGCCAGCCACGGGGTGCCAGAGCGTGACGGTGGTCGCGAGGAGGGGGGTGGATGCGGATGCCCTGAGCACGGCAACCTTCGTCCTAGGGCCCGCGGCCGGGGGAGAGCTCCTCGAAAACCTGGGGGCCCACGGGCTCTTCGTGACCTCTGCCGGAGAAATTCGCACCACCGAGAACTGGGGTGCGTTACTGTCCCCATGAAGGCGGCTGCTGTGAGAGTCAGGGCATAATCAAGACTCGAAAAAACGGGAGCCTCAAAATTTTGGCGTTACCATAGTAACGCCATGTCACCTAGGATTCCCGTACTGAAGTGCGGTTGCTAACCCCCAATCGCCCACGTCGCTGTAACATGGGCCTAAAATGTGTTCGTGGAAAGGGGAGATGAAAGCCTTCAAGCCCGTCCTCGCCCTCACCCTCACCTGCGTGATTTGGGGGCTGATTCTCGGCTACGTGCACAAGATGACCGAGCCGAGGATAGAGGAGGCCGAGAGGAGGGAGAGGGAGGCGAAAGTGGGGGAGATCTTCCCCGGGTGCCAGTTCCGGGAGGAGAACGGCATCTTTTACTGTTTCCGCGACAACCAGTTGGTGGGGAGGGCGGTGGAGGTGGAGACCAAGGGCTACGGCGGAGCCATCAAGGTGCTGGTGGGGATAAATCCCGACAACACGGTGAGGGGGGTAAGGGTGCTCTCCCACAGCGAAACCAAGGGGATAGGCTCCAGGGCAACCGAGCCCTCCTACCTCTCCCAGTTCGAGAACCTGGGATGGGGGGATCTAGCCTTCAAGCCCCAGGGAAAGGTGGAGGCAGTGACGGGTGCCACCATAACCTCCCGGGCCATTCTGGAGGCAGTGAGGGAGGCGCTTACCCGTGGCTGAGGAGAGGCCGAACCTGAGGTGGGAGGCGGAAAAGGGGATCCTGCGCAAGAACCCCGTCTTCGTCATCCTGCTGGGCCTCTGCCCCTTCCTGGCCATCTCCAAGTCGGTGGAGGATGCCATCTGGATGACCCTGGCCTTCGGGTTCGTCCTCCTGGGCTCCTGCCTCGTCACCTCCTTCTCCAGGCGCTGGATTCCCAAGAACGTCAGGATACCCATCTTCGTGGTGGTGATCTCCAGCTTTGTCACCGTCACCGAGCTGATCATCAGGGCCTATTCCCCCACCCTCCGCGAGCACCTTGGGATCTTCCTCCCCCTCATTACCGTCAACTGCATCGTGCTGGGGAGGGTGGAGGCCTTCTCCTCCAAGCGCTCCGTGCTCGAAAGCCTGGCGGATGCGTGCGGGATGACGGCGGGCTTCGGTCTGGCCATCGTCTCCATCTCCTTCATCCGGGAACTCCTAGGCTCGGGAGGGCTCTCCCTTTTCGGCCGCTCCCTGGTTCTCCTCTCCCAGCCGGTCTCCGGCTTTCTCCTCTCCCCAGGCGGTTTCCTGGTGATGGGAGGGATGCTCGCCCTACTGAAAAAGCTGGGGGTGATCTAGTTGGGCCTCCTTTCCATTTTCCTGGTGACCCTGCTGATAAACAACATTGTGCTCACTAGGTTCATCGGCCTCTGCTCCTACTTCGGCATCTCCTCCAACCTCAGGAACTCGGCCATGATGGGGATGGCCGTGACCTTCGTGGCCGTCTCCTCCTCGGCGGTGACCTGGTTCATCAACCACTTCCTCCTCACTCCCTTCGGCATCCAGTACATGCGCATCGTGGCCTTCATCCTGGTCATCGCCTCCTTCGTCCAGCTGGTGGAAATCATCATGCGGAAGACCATGCCCCGCTTCTACTCGGCCTTCGGGATCTATCTCCCCCTCATCACCGTCAACTGCGCCATCCTAGCCGTCAACCTGATAAACTTCGAGGAAGGGTACTCGCTCCCGGCCTCCCTCGTCAACGGCCTGGCAACCGGCCTCGGTTACACCCTGGCCATCGTCCTGCTAGCCGGGATCAGGGAGAGGCTGGCCTACGAGGAGCTGCCCCGCTCTCTGCAGGGGGCGCCCATCGCCTTCATAGCGGCGGGGCTCCTGGCGCTTTCCTTCCAGGGGTTCGCGGGGATAGGGGGATGATAGGGGAATCCCTCTCCCTTGGTCTGGTGGGCTTCGGCTTTTCCCTCCTGCTGGTTTGGGCCTCGCGCAGGTTCGCGGTTCAGGTGGACGAGAGGGTGGAGGAGGTGAGGGGGATGCTCCCCGGCTCAAACTGCGGCGCCTGCGGGTTCAAGGGATGTGAGGACTACGCCCGGGCGCTCGTCTCCAACCCCGAACTCCTCGACCGCTGCCGGGTCCTGACCGCGCCGGAGAGAGCGAGGATGGCCTCCTACCTCAAGGTGCATCTTTCCCCACAAGTGGAGTGGGCGGTAGCGGCCAGGGCCTGCGCTGGCGGATCCAAGCCCCGTTTCAGGTATCAGGGGGAGAGGAGCTGCCTCGCCGCCTCCCTCCTTCAGGGCGGGCCGACGGTCTGCAGGTACGCCTGCCTAGGTTTGGGGGACTGCGAGAGGGCCTGTCCTTTCGGGGCGATAAAAATGGTCGGGGGGCTGCCAGAAATCAACTGGAAGAAATGCCGGGGGTGCGGGATATGCGTCCGGGTTTGTCCGAGGGGAGTGCTTAGGCTGATCCCCAGAAACTCGAAGGTGCTTGTAGACTGCAACTCCCCGGAGCCCGGAAAGGTAGTGGTGGCCTCCTGCACCAGGGGATGCATAAAGTGCAGACTCTGCGAGAAAAATTGTCCGACGGGGGCAATAAAGTTCGTTGGTGAGAGGATCTCCATTGACCCCGTCCTGTGCACGGGTTGCGGGAAGTGCGTGGAAGTCTGCCCGCGGAAAGTCATCAAGTGGGCCCAGCCCCTCCAACTTGTTCCTATCCAAGTGCCGGCCTAGCCTGACATCTTGTCCGTTACCATAGTAACGCCACAACTGGAACACGCTTGACGGTTACCTTGTCCGTTACCATAGTAACGCCACTACGCCTGACCGGGGAACACGCCGCTTTCAGTGGGGCAAACTTTGCTAGATTATCTACCCCGGGACTAGGTTCTGATGGTAAAGATCCTCGTTCTGTACTTCTCCCGCGGCGGCAACACCAAGGCCATGGCTGAAGAGGTGGCGGCGGGGGTCAAGGAGGCGGGGGGCGAGGTCGTCTTGGAGGAGATCACGCGAGCGAGGGTGGAAGAGCTTGTGGAGGCCGATGGAATCATCATCGGGAGTCCCTCCTACTTCGGCGGGCCGGCGGCGGAAGTCAAGCGCTTCCTCGACGAGTCCATAAGGGTCAGGGGCAAGCTGGAGGGGAAGGTTGGCGCCGCCTTTTGCTCCTCCAGACACAGGGCGGGGGGGAGAGAGACCACCATGCTCTCCATCCTTCAGTCCATGCTCATCCACGGAATGGTCGTCTGCGGGGATCCCCTCTCCACGGGTGGCCACTACGGGGCGGCAGCCAACGGCCCCCCGGATGAGCAGGCGAGGAGAGAGTGCTTCGGACTGGGGAAAAAGGTGACAGAACTGGCGTGGAGGCTGAAGGGTGGACGTTGAAACTAGGCTTCAGCTGATAAAGGGGGTCGCGGAAGAAATCGTCACCGAGGAGGAGCTCAGGGACCTGCTGGAGACGGAGGAGCACCCTCTCGCCTACGACGGCTTCGAGCCCTCGGGTCTGGCCCACCTCCCCTTCGGAATCTACCGCCCCCTCACCCTGAAAAAGCTCCTGAAGGCTGGGCTCAGGTTCAAGCTCCTTCTGGCCGACTGGTTCGCCTGGATAAACGAAAAGATGGGTGGGGATTTCGAGCGCATAAGGAAGGTGGGGGAGTACTTCATCGAGGTGTGGAGGGCGGCGGGGGTACCCATGGATCAGGTGGAGGTCGTCTGGTCCTCCGATCTGGTTCGCGACCCCGAGTACTGGAAGCTCGTCCTCTCGGTGGCCAAGAACCACAACGTCAGGAGGGCGATGAGGGCCCTCACCATCGCCGGGAGGGAGGAGAGCCTGGAGAACCCCACTGCCTGGCTTTTTTACCCCAGCATGCAGGTGGCCGACATTTTCTACCTTGGGGTGGAGATCTGCCAGCTTGGGATGGATCAGCGCAGGGCCAACATGCTGGCCAGGGAGGTGGCGCCCAAGCTCGGGAGGAGGAAGCCGGTGGCGGTTCACCACCACATGCTCATGAGCCTTTCGGGGAAAACGCCGGAGGAGAAGATGAGTAAGAGCAAGCCTGAAACCTGCATCTTCGTGCACGACTCAAGGGAAGAGATCGAAAGAAAAATAAGGAAGGCCTACTGCCCCGAGCGCGACCCGATAAACCCCGTGATGGACTACATCAGGTTCTTGGTCTTCGAGGCCTTTGGGGGGTTTGAGGTCAGGCTGAAATCGGGGGAGGTGCTCCATTTTGACCAGTATCCCAAGCTCGAGGAGGAATTCCGGAAGGGTAGGATCCATCCGCTCGATTTGAAGCTCGCCCTTGTGGATTATCTTGACAGGTTGATTTCCCCAGTGCGCCAGCATTTTGAAACCCCCCAAGGTCGGGCCTACCTCTCCGTCCTTGAGTAACCCCCTTCTTTCCACTGGAGGGTATTCTGATTTCTCTTCCTAATTGATGTTACTATAGTAACGTACAAACCTGCTAAGTATGAAGGAGAGTTCCACTGGAAAAAAGGGGGTCTGGGCGAAGGTGATAAGCTTTGACCTAAGTGCCAGGGGATCCCTGAAGGTTCGCTTCTACCGCAAGCTGTTCGGGTATTTCAACATCAAAAGGCGGGGTGGCAGAACCTACAAGGCCTTCACCCCCGGTCTCCTGTCCAAAATCCCCCACATTCAGCTGGGCAAAAGCGTGGTGGCAGTTCCACCGGAGGCCAGCGACGAAGTGCTCGAGTTCCTTTCCAACCCCGCTTGGAAGCCCATCGAGATCCACGTCATCGATGCCCTCCTCTCCCCCGCGCAACGGATCGAGGCCATCAAGAGAATCTTGGAAATGCCCGTGAGGCTGTCCACGGGGGAGGTGAGCCTCAAGCAGGCGGTGGAGGTGGTATCACGGCGGGGGAGCAAGGACTCGGATTACAGATATCTCCTCTCGCTCCTCTCCCAGCTGGGAAAGTACGAATGGCTTGAGGAGGAGGTTCAAAGGCTCCGGGATTCTCTCGGTAGCAGGTGAGTCCCGTCGCAGGTGGGAGCGGTGTTCAGCTCTCGCATCCCCTCCCTGCACACGGAAAAGGTTAGGCCGGAGGCTTCGCAGGCCTCCCTCACCCTCAGTAGCAGTTCCCTCCGCATGGCCGCCGGAAGGTAGCGCCCGGTCTTGTGCCTCTCCCCCTCCACGAAATACAGCTCCCTCGCCTTTTTGCAGAATTCCGGGAAGGCCAGCATCATCCTCTGCCAGCAGTCGGGGCGAGGCTTGAAGGTGGAGGCCGTCACGTGAACCGCCCCCGCCCCCGCCGCGGCCCTGACCACCCGCTCAATTTCCTCCTCGTTCAGGCCCGGAAAGAGCGGATCGAGCCTCACGGTGGCGGGAATTCCCTTCTTCGAAATCACCCCCACCGCCCTCAGCCTCCTTTCGGGCGGGGGAGCGTTCGGTTCGAGCCTTCGGGCAAGCCTGGGGTTCAGGGTGGTGATGGTGAAGCTGACCACCGAGCGCATCCTGCTCAGAAGGTCGACATCCCTGGCGACGAGATCGGATTTGGTAATGATCTGAACTGCGAGCCCAGCCCTCCCGATCAGCTCCAGACACTTCCTGGTGAGCCCGAGTTCGCGCTCTAGGGGGGGATAGGGGTCGCTGGAGTTGGAGAGGCTTATGGGGAGGCGCCGGTCCAGCTTCCCCAGGTCCCTCCGCACCCTCTGAAGGAGGTCCTTCTTCGGTCTGCACTCGAACGCCCTGGGAATGTAGGAGGTGATGTAGCAGTACAGACAGCGGTGCTGGCAGCCCGTGTAGGGGTTGAGGGAGTATTTGGGCGAGCAGGTACAGAGGGGATCCCCCCACGGGTCAAATCTGCTTATAATCTCTATCATCCAGAATTAGAGGGGGAGCATCTACCTAGGTATAGATGTTGGAGCGGTCAAGGTTAGGGCGGCTCTTTCCGACGGGAAGGAAATTCTCTATCAGGTGAAGGAGCCCACCAGCCGTGAAAGTCTGGAGGGCTTTTTGAGACAGCTGGTTTCTCTCTCCCAAACTCTCTGCAAGAAGGAGGGGATAAAGCCCTCCGAGCTTGATAGCCTCTGTGTGGCCTCCTTCGGTCCCATGGACTACAAGAAAGGGGAGCTGGTCAACCCCGTGCACCTTCCCTTCAAGAGGGTGCCCGTTGTTCCCACCCTTCAGAAAAAGCTGGGCACCACGGTCTACCTCATCAACGATTGCGTCGCCGCCGTGCTGGGGGAACATGAGTTCGGAATAGGAAAAGGGGTGGATAATTTTGTCTTCGTGAATTTGGGGGGGGGAGTCGGGGCGGGGGTGTACGTGGATGGGAGGCTCCTACTGGGGAAGGACGGGAACGCCCATGAGGTCGGGCACTATACCATCGATCTGAAAGGGGAACTCAAGTGCAGTTGTGGGAGGAGGGGCCATTGGGAGGCGTACTGCTCGGGCGAGGGCATAAAAAACTTCACCGCGCTAAGGGGATACCCGCTCACTCCCGAGGAACTCTTGGAGAAGGCTAGGAAGGGCGAGAAGCGGGCCCTAACCCTGCTCGAGGAAATCGGGAGGCTGAACGCCATCGGTTTCGCCAACGTTATAAATTCCTATGATCCGGAGGTGATAGCGGTCGGCGGGGCGATAGCCCTGGCGGGCAAGGAGCAGATCTTGGGGCCCGTGAGAAAGTTGGTAGGTGAGTATGCGGTGAATGCTCTTCCCAAGATAGAGCTCTCTAGCCTTGGGGAGGAGGCGGGGCTGCACGGAGCCGTAGTTGCGGCGGGGCAGAGCTACTTCCTAGAGTTCATGAAGAGGCTCTGAAGGCCCTCGCACTTTCCAAAAAGGCCAGAAAGGGAGGGGAGGGACGCTCGAGCCTGGAGGTGAACTCGGGGTGGAACTGGGTGGCCAGGAAAAAGGGGTGTCCCGGCAGCTCCAAGATTTCCATCCTCCTCCCGTCCCTGGACTTCCCCGAGAAGACCAGCCCCCCTTTCCTTAGCCTCGGGATGTACTTGGGGTTCACCTCGTATCTGTGCCTGTGCCTCTCCCTGATGAGGGTGGTCTTGTAGATGGAGTAGCTCTTGGTGCCGCGCGCGATGACTATTTCGTGCGCTCCCAGCCGCATGGTGCCCCCCAGCTCCTTCACCTTCTTCTGTTCCGGGAGGAGGTCGATCACGGGATGGGGGGTCTCGGGATCCACCTCGGCAGTGTGCGCCCTCCTGAGCCCAAGCACGTTCCTGGCGAACTCCACCACGGAGAGCTGGAAGCCAAAGCACAGGCCGAGGAAGGGAACCCCGCACTCCCTCGCGAACTGGATGGCCCTTATCTTCCCCTCCACCCCCCTTGCCCCGAAGCCCCCTGGAACCACGATTCCCTGATACCCCCTCAGGGCTGAAACGTCGCCCGTCTCCAGGTTCTCGGCCTCGATCCAATTTATCTCGACCGAAACCCCCAGGGAGGCGGCCGCATGCTTGAGGGCTTCGTTGACGCTCAGGTAGGTGTCGGCGATCCTCACGTATTTACCCACCATCGCCACCCGCACCTTTTCCTTCGCCTGCTTTGCCCTCTCCACCAGCCTCGCCCACTCGCTCAGGTCGCCTCCCCTCGCCCTGAGTCCCAGCCTCTCAAGCAGCCTCTCCCCCACGCCCTCCCGCTCGAGCAGCAGGGGGACCTCGTATATGGTTTCGGCATCTACGGCCGAGAAGACGGCACTCTCGGGGACGTTGCAGAAGAGCGAGATTTTTCTCCTTGCCTCCGGTGTGAGGGGGGTCCTGCACCTGCACAGGAGGAGGTCGGGCATTATCCCGGCCTCCATCATCAGCCTGACGGAATGCTGGGTGGGTTTGGTCTTCTGCTCCCCCACCACCTCCAGAGAGGGAACCAAGGTGACATGGACGAAGACGACGTTGTTTGGGCCCTCCTCCAGCCTCAGTTGCCTGACCGCCTCCAAGAAGGGCATTCCCTCTATGTCTCCCACCGTGCCGCCTATCTCCACCAGGCAGACCTCGGCATCGCTCTGCTTGGCCACCCTCCTTATGCGCTCCTTTATGGCGTCGGTGACGTGCGGGATGATCTGGACGGTCTTGCCCAGGTATTCCCCCCTCCTCTCGGCCTCGATCACCTGTTTGTAGATCTGGCCTGTGGTGATGTTGTGCTCCTTGGTCAGGTTCAGGTTTAGGAAGCGCTCGTAGTGCCCCATGTCCTGATCGATCTCCCCCCCGTCCTCCGTGACGAAGATTTCCCCGTGCTCGAAGGGGTTCATGGTCCCCGCATCCACGTTGAGATAGGGGTCGATTTTGATCGCCGTCACCTTGATGCCCTTCGACTGCAGAATCTTCCCGAGGGAGGCGGTGGCTATCCCCTTCCCGAGCCCGCTTATCACGCCGCCGGTGACGACGACATACTTCACCGAAATCTTATGTGTGAGAGCCGCGTAAAAAGAGTTCGGGTTTTCTTTCCGTTACTATGGTAACGGACAAATCCCATTCATGTTACTAAGTAACGCCACGAAACACAGCATTTCGACGATATTTTGAAGAAAGACTTTCCGCGAGTCTGGGCACCAAGCTGAACACATGATGGTGAGAGAAGATTCCGTCAGCGATGGGCGAGGCCGACGAGGTTCGTCGGGGAGGAAAACCCCTCCTTCTTTAAATAAGCTCCCAGCCCGTCGCAGAGCTCTCGGAAAATCTGCAAACCCTTGATCGCCACGGCCGACCCGACCTGCACTGCAGCCGCACCTGCAAGCATGAACTCCACCGCGTCCCTCCACCCCATCACTCCCCCCGACCCGATGATGGGGATGGAGAGTTTCTCGTACAGTTCAAAAACGCACCTGACGGCTACGGGCCGGAGGGCGGGACCAGAAAGCCCGCCGAAGAGGTTGGAGAGAGTGGGCCTCCTTGCATCCACATCGATGATCATGGATCTCAGGGTGTTGATGGCCACCACCGCCTGGGCCCCCTCCTGCTGGCAGGCCAGCGCCGAATCGATGAGCGAATCGCATAGCCCGAGTTTGACCCATATCGGAAGGCTGGTGCAGGATCTGACCCTCCGGACGATTTTCCTCACGATCGCGGGATCCTGGCCGAGCTCCAGCCCTCTCTTCTCTGCGTGCGGGCAGGAGAGGTTTAGCTCCAAGGCATCCGCCCCCGCATCCGCCGCCAGCACGGCCATCCTCTCGAACTCCCCCTCATGAGAGCCGGCGAGACTCACGATTACCGGCACCTTCCCCTCCTTGGCAAGGGGCAGGTCGGTTCGCAGGTACTCCTCACACCCAGGATTGGGCAAACCCATGGCGTTTACGAACCCCCCCTCAAAGGCCACGAGCGCGGGCGTGGGATATCCCTCCCTCGGTTCAAGGGTCAAGCTCTTGGTTACCACAGCCCCCGCCCCCGCCCCCGCTGCCCGCTTCAGGAGGGAGCCGTGCGAGAGGATCCCGGAGGCGAGGATGAAGGGATTCCGGAGCTTGAGTCCCCCCACCTTCACGGAGAGCGTCATAGCATCCTCACATTCCTCCCCCAGCCGGGTTTTTCCAGGATCTCCCCTCCGTGCATCACAAGCCTCCCCCTCACAATGGTGGCTACCGGCTTTCCCTTCACCCTCCATCCCTCGAAGGGAGTAAACTTGCTCTTGCTGTGGAACCTTTCGGCTTTTATCTCCCCCTCCGCCTTCAGGTCGACCACGGTCAGGCTGCAGAACTTTCCCGGCTCGATGGACCCGAAGCCCTCCAGACCCAGGATTCTTGCGGGGTTGGTGCTGCACAACTTCACCAGCTGCTCGAGCGAGAGTAACCCCTTGTTCACCAGCGTCAGGAGGAGCGGCAGGGTGGTCTCCAGCCCGGGAAAGCCTCCGGGCGCGGTGATCGGGTCCCCCTTCTCCTCCGGCAGGTGCGGGGCATGGTCTGAGGTTATCGCCTGGATCTTTCCCTCACTGATGGCCTGAAGTAGCGCATCCGAGTCCTCTTTTTTCTTAATGGAGGGATGTACCTTGGCGAATGACCCGAGCTCCTGGCCCCCCAGCAGGAGGTAGTGGGGACAGGTGTCGCAGGTGGCTCCCCTGACGGCCTCCAGTCCCGCCCTGGAGGACAGGTGCGTGAGGTGCAACCTGCTCAACCCCTGCGCGCATATCTCCCTCACCGCCTCGGCCTCCGCCTCGGGTGTTCCTGCCATCCCGAGCCTACCCTCCTGGTAGAGCTTGGGGTTCTCGGCGTGGACGACCACCAACCTTTTTCTCCGCTCCGCATACCCCAGCGCTCCGATGGTTTCCCCCCTCCTCTCCGAGTAGTACTCGGAGGTCATGAATACCTTTAGGCCGAGCGAGAGTCTCTCCGTTCCCTCAGGTGGCCCCACCCCCACGTAGAGCCCGTAGTCCACCAGCGCCTTCCCCGCCGCCAGCCTCTCCCTTTCCTCCAGCCTCGTCAGCGAGTTGACGGGGGGCCTCGTGTTGGGCATGTCCCCGACTAGGACGAACCCCCCTGCAGCAGCAGCGGAGGTTCCAGAGGTGAAGTCCTCCTTGTAGGAGAGGAGCTCGTCCCTGAGGTGGACGTGCATGTCGATCAGCCCGGGGAGGATCACCAGCCCGGGCCCGCTGAAGTCCAGAGCCTCCCCGTCCCCCTCCCTAGAGATCTCCACTATCCTTCCACCCTCCTCCCTTATGGTTCCCTCCACGAGCCCTGCGGGCGTGAGCAGCCTCCCTCTAACGAGCAAGCTCCTCCCTCCTCCCAGAGGCGTCCCTCTTCGCCTTCCCAAAGTCCGTGCCCTCAATCTCCTCCCCCTCGAAAACGGGCCCGTCCACGCACACCCTGAAGCCGGGATCCA
>CAZWBJ010000003.1:0-73234 GCA_964632175.1 Hadarchaeota archaeon (SeqCode) | reverse complement strand
CCGATATTGATATTATATCAACAACGAGTTGCGAAAATTTATCTGGTGCAGGAGCCCGCTTAAGAAAGGTTAACCGCGCTTCCAGCTGAAAAGCTTGATTTTTCCCATCCCCCTTGAAACCCCAACATCCGTGAGATACAATAGGGCTGGCAGGATTTTGCCCCAAAGCCAAGAGTTACGATGAAGATAAGGGTGAAGGTTTGGGGGAGGGGGGAGGAAGAGCGAGAGCTTCCGGAGGGCGCATCCGTGGAGAAACTGCTGGAAGGAATGGAAATCGATAGAGAAGCTGTGGTGGTCAGGGTGAACGGGAGGATTTGCCCCGAGTCGGAAAAGCTCTCCGCCGGCGATGAGGTCCTGATCATCCCCATAGTCACGGGTGGCTGAATGGAGTGTAGCTTTTGTGGGAGGAGGGCGGTTTACGAGCGGAGGTACGCGGGAGTTCTGCTCTGCGACAGGCACCTGATAAAGAGCGTGGAGCACAGGTTCAGACTCGCGGTTTCCAAGCATGAGTTAATCAAGAGAGGGGAGAGGGTGACCGTGGCGGTATCCGGCGGGAAGGACAGCCTTTCCCTCCTATACCTGCTGGCGGACAGGGAGGATGCTTGGGGGTTCGAGCTCTCGGCCCTAACGGTGGACGAGGGAATCGATGGGTACAGGGAACGATCAGTGGAGAAGACGAGGCGTGCCGTGGCGGAGCTCGGCGTGGAGTGGAAGCTCTTGAGCTTTAAGGAAAGGTTCGGGAGGACCCTAGACGAAATGCTGCGGGGGAATCCCAGACTCGGACCGTGTACCTACTGTGGGGTTCTGAGGAGGAGGCTGCTGAACGAGGGGGCCAAGGAGCTGGGTGCGGACAAGCTGGCCACCGCCCACAACCTAGACGACGAGGTGCAGGCCATCTTCCTAGATTACATCAGGGGAGATCTCCAGCGACTCTGCAGGCTCGGCCCCAAGTACGAGCCGCGTGAGGGCTTCGTCCCGAGAATAAAACCCCTGAGGGAGATACCGGAGAAGGAGATGGCCCTCTACGCCATGCTCAGGAGGGTGGACTTCTACCTGGGGAGTTGCCCGCACAGGAGGGGGATGCATGCCGAGATCGAGAGATTTCTGAACAGGCTGGAAACCCACCACCCCAACTCCAAGCTCATGATTCTGAAGTTCTTCGAC
Source organism: Hadarchaeota archaeon (SeqCode) (assembly GCA_964632175.1). GTDB lineage: Archaea > Hadarchaeota > Hadarchaeia > Hadarchaeales > JAWBSP01 > JAWBSP01. The sequence continues at coordinate 72,070 of CAZWBJ010000003.1, read as the reverse complement.
CGCATCAGGCCCAAACTCACGGAACTCCTGCCCCAAGACTTCAATCTCCAGAGCTGCAAGCTGTGCGGGGAGCCGGCGGCGGGAGAAATTTGCCGCTCCTGCCACTTGCTGGCCGACCTAGGAATCACAACAGCCTGACTTTTGGATCACGCGACCTACCTATACAATAGCGGGCAGGATAGTGTAAATCAGGCTCAGGGGCGATAACCACCGCAGGGGCATGTTCTGCTCGGCCCACCTTCCCCGCCTCACAGGGCATGGCCTGAACGGAACCCCCTAAGGGGCGCACTCTTGTGTGAGTATTGCGAACGTTCGTAAGTCAGCTGCGCTCGGTGCCACGCGAACCCCGCAACCCTTTGACGGCTCGCACGACCTCCTTCACGGCCCTCTCCAAGAGTTCCCTCCCGAGTTTGGAATCGGCCCGCACCCCTTTTTCCCTCACTTCTCCGGCCAGCCTTCTCGCCCAGTCATACCGTTCAAGCGCCTGGGAGAGGCCGACGAATCCAACCTCCGGGTGCCTTTCAAAGTTCACGTGCTCAGACAACTTGGAGCCGTCGACCATGCCGAGCGCGCATGCCATACTAAACTCCTCCGTTCCCGCGTGCGCCCCCTTCACCAGCGTTGAGTTCCAGACCACCCTCAGCCCCACCTTCCTCCCCAGCCCCTCCATCTTTTCACGCAGGGGAGAATTACCTCCGTGGGCGTTGACTATCACCGCCCCCTTTATTCCTAGGATCTTCTTGGCCTCTCTGAGCCTTCCCTCGATCTCCTTGAGAACCTGCCTCTCCGGTTGGTGCTCCCCCGTCTCGATGCCGGGTAGCTCGTGTGAGGAGAATGCAACCCCCAAGAATTTGGCACCAGTCCTCAGGCTAGCCTGCAGCGCCACGTGGGAGGCAAGCTTGGCATCGGTGTCCTCGGGAAGAGCCCCGTGTCTTTCCCGGTGCGAACCCAGCGCTAGAATCCCGACGTCAGCGCAACTTTCTGGCGAGCTTGACCGCGCTCTCAATCGCCCTCCGGGCATACTCGTTCACCCTCTCGAGCCCCTGAACCCTCGTCATGGCCGGTCCGGAAATTCCGAGCGACACGGGCTTGTTGTACTGGAGGGAGAGGTCGATGAGCTTCCTGACGGTCTGGTTCATGATCACCCTGTCGTGCTCCGTCTCCCCCTCTATCACCGCGCCCAGCGTCGCCACCGCCTCCACCTCCGGCCTCTCCAGCAGCTTCTTGACGGCGAGGGGCATATCGAACACCCCCGGAACAGAAATCTCCTGGACGATCTTCGCCCCCAGAAACTCTGCATGCTGTCTAGCGAAGCCCAACATGGGCCCGCAGATCTCCCAGTGCATCTCCGAGACGACTATCCCCAACTTCACTTCCTGTTCCGCCATCAGCGTGTGTACCTCGCTATAAAAATAGCGAATAAAAAGGTTCCAGCACCGGTACCGAGTTTTAAAATCACGGGAAAACATCAATGAAGTTCTCCAGAATTGTCTCGGATTTCCTGAAATCCGGCGCCTCCTATCCCTTCGCCGGAAAGTACGGGAAAAGAGTCATCAACCTAGCCTCGAACGAGTCGCCCTTTCCTCCCTCCCCCCGCGTGCGGTCGGCCATAGAAGAGAAGATAGGGTGCCTCAACCTCTATCCTGACCCCTGGGCCCCCGAACTCCGGGAGAAGATCGCGAAGTATGTCCAACTCAGGGCCGAAAATGTAATTCTGGGTAACGGCTCCGACGAACTTGTGGACCTGATCTGCAGGCTCTTCCTCAACCCAGGGGACAGGGTGCTCGTTCCCGTTCCCACCTTCAGCCTCTACGAACTCTCGATCAGGCTGGCCGGTGCAAAACCCGAGTTCTGGCCCCTCCCCAACCTCGAATGGAAGGTGACGGAGTTCCTGCAGGCGGCGAGGAAGGCCAAGATGATCTTCGTATGCAGGCCGAACAACCCCACCGGAAACTCGGTATCTGAGGAGGCGATACTAGAGCTACTCTCGGAGGGAAAGACCGTGGTGGTGGATGAGGCCTACTGCGAGTTCGCCCGCTATTCCCTCGCCCAGCACGTTAGGACACAAGAGAACCTGGTGATCCTGAGGACCTTCTCCAAAGCCTTTGGTCTAGCCGGACTCAGGATTGGTTACGCCCTGACCTCCCCCGAAGTGGCGGAAGCCATGCAGCGCATAAAACTGCCCTTCAGCGTGAACTCCCTAGCCTTGGCGGCAGCCTCCGCGGCCCTAGACGACCTCCCCTACATGGAGAAGGTTGTGGAGGAGGTGAGGAGGGAGAGGGGGAGGATGAGGGAGGGGCTCCTGTCCATGAAGCTCAGGGTTCTGGAATCCGATGCCAATTTTCTCATGGTTGGGGGCTTCGCCGATGCCGATGAAATCTGCAGCAAGCTCGAAAGGAAAGGGATCCTCATCCGAAGCCTCAGCGGGGTCAGGGGGGCCGGGAAGAGCTGGGTCAGGATAACCGTGGGGACGAAAAGCCAAAATCTGAAGCTGTTATCTACCCTGAGGGAAATCTTGAGATGAGTGTGAGAATAGCCATTCCTAAGGGACACCTAGAGGGGGAGAGCATCCGACTCCTGCAGGACTCCGGAATCGGGGTGATCGGGGGAGGGGGGAAGGAGCTGTTCGCCAAAACCAACGATCCCGAGATTGAACTGGTCTTTGTGAGGGCGGAGGACATCCCAGATTTTGTGGCGGGGGGTTCCACCGATCTGGGGATAACCGGGCACGATCTTGTTTGCGAGAGGAAGGCCGACGTGGTAGAGCTGCTCGACCTCAAGTTCGGCTGTACCCGCATGGTTCTCGCGGCCCCCGCCTCCTCGGGGATCTCCAGCCCCGCCGACCTCCGACCGGGGCTCAGGGTGGCCACGGAATTCCCCAACCTGGCCCTCGGATACTTCAGGGAGAGGGGAATAGAAGTGAAACTCATAAGGGTGACGGGCGCGGCTGAAATCTCCCCCCTCATCGGTGTTGCAGACCTCATCGCGGATGTGGTGGAAACGGGGTCCACCCTGCGCGTGCACGGCCTGAAGGTGGTGGATGTGATCCTCGAGAGCACCGCCAGGCTCATCGCCAACCGGACGAGTCTGAGGACCAAGGGGGAAAAGATAGAGGGAATCAAGCTAGCCCTAGAAAGCGTGGTTCGGGCCAGGGGAAAGAAACTGGTCGTGATGAACGTTCCCGAGGAGAAGCTGGAGGAAATCAAACGCATCATGCCCGGGATGGCCGGCCCCACCGTCTCAAGGGTGGAAGGACCGGTGCCCATGGTGGCCGTTCAAGCCGTGGTCGAGGAGGGTGAGGTGTACAAGGTGATCAGGCTCTCCAAGCAGGCTGGGGCGAGGGACATCCTCGTGCTCCCCATCGAGCGAGTAGTTCCCTAGATGCTGGTCCTCCCCTCCATCGACATATACCGGGGAAAGTGCGTCCAGTGGGTGGGCGGGAAGCCAGGAACGGGGAAGGTCTATGGGGATCCGGTGGAATTCGCCCTCAAGTGGCAGGAGGAGGGGGCCTCCTGGCTCCATCTCGTGGATCTGGATGCCACGCTGGGGATCGGCGACAACCTTCGCTCTCTCGCCGAGATCCTCCGCCGCACGGATGTAAATGCGCAGGTCGGGGGTGGAATACGCACCGTTGAGCGGGCCCTCAAGCTTCTGGAGCTGGGGGCCGAGAGGGTAATCCTAGGAACTGCAGCAGTGGAGGAGCCAGAAGTGGTGGAAAAGCTCGTCAAGCTGGCCGGTGGGGGAAAGGTGATGGTCGCCCTAGACTCGAAGGGGGGAAAAGTCGTGAAGAGGGGCTGGACGGAGAAAACCGAGTGCGACCCCCTGGAGCTGGCGCTGAGGTTTGAGAGAATGGGGGTGGGTTCCTTCCTCTACACCGAGGTGGAGGTCGAGGGAAGGATGGAGGGCCCGAGGCTGGAGACCGCCGGAAAGCTGGCATCCGCGCTTAAGACCCCAGTGTTCCTGTCGGGTGGGATTTCTACCCTTGCAGACATTCAGGCGGCCAAGCGAGTGGGTGTGGCCGGCGTGGTGGTGGGGATGGCCCTTTATGAGGGGAAATTCACCTTAAAGGGGGCTTTGGAGGTGGCGGGATGAGAGAGGCTTCGTGCGCGAGGGAAACGAGGGAAACTTCCGTGAGCGTGAAGTTGAAGCTTGACGGGCTGGGGAGGAGCAAGATCTCCACGGGTATCTCCTTCCTCGACCACATGCTGGAAACAATGGCCAGACATGGGAGGTTCGATCTGGAGGTGAAGGCATGCGGGGATCTGAAGCATCACGTGGCGGAGGACGTATTTATCACGTTCGGGGAGGCGATGCTCAAGGCTCTGGGCGAGAAGAGCGACATTTCTAGGTTCGGCGAGGCGGTGGTGCCCATGGACGAGGTCCTGATTCTGGTGGCACTGGATTTGAGCGGGAGACCGCACTTCGCGAGCAATCTGAAATTTTCCCAGAAAAAGGTCGAGGATCTGGAAACGGGGATGATTCCGCACCTCCTGAGGACCCTCTCCTCGAGCGGGAGACTCACCCTTCACGTCTGGGTCATGCAGGAGGGGGAGGACCACCACAAAGTCGAGGCCGCCTTCAAGGCGCTGGGGATCGCTCTGTCCCGGGCCTGGAGCTTGCGCGGGGGTGGAATCCCGAGCACAAAGGGTACCTTAAATGGTTGAGATAGTTCGTCTCACGCAGGCCAACTACAAGAACCTTCTCACGAGGTCGGAAAGGGACATTGAGGCGGTACTCCCAGCCGTGAGGAAAATAGTGGAAAAAGTGAAGAGGGAGGGGGACAGGGCCCTCTTCCAGCTTGAGAGGGAACTGGACCACAGCAAACTGAAATCCCTGCGGGTCAGCGACAAGGAGATCGTGGAGGCATACGAGAAGATCGGGGAGAGCGCCGTGAGGGTCCTGCGGAGGGCGGCAAGACTCCTCGAGAAGTTCCACGAGAAGACGCTCACGAAGGAGTGGAAAATCGAGATCTTTAACGGGAGTACAACGGGAGTTCTCATGAGACCCATCCAAAGGGTGGGGCTCTACGTGCCGGGTGGGGAGAGGGGCTACCCCTCCACCGTCCTCATGGGCGGCATACCTGCCAGGGTGGCCGGCGTGGAGGAAATCTTTGTGTGCACGCCCCCCAGGAACGGCGCCGTGAACCCGCATGTCCTGGTGGCGGCGGATATCGTGGGGGTGGACGCAGTCTTCAAGGTGGGAGGAGCGCAGGCGATTGCTGCCATGGCCTACGGAACCAAAACCATCCCCAAGGTGGACAAGATAGTTGGCCCGGGAAACATCTACGTGCAGGCTGCCAAGAGACTGGTTTCCCCGGACGTCCAGACGGATTTTGAGGCGGGGCCCAGCGAGGTGATGGTGCTGGCGGACGACTCAGCCCCGCCGAAGTCCGTGGCTTTGGAACTCCTCGCCCAAGCGGAGCATGACCCCAACTCCTCCGCCGTCCTCGTGACCCCCTCCGGAAGACTGGCAACGGAGGTGAAGAAAATGCTGGAGGAAAGGATGGACTCCGAAACCATAAAGCTCTCCTTCTCTAGGTACAGCAGGATCGTGCTGGTGGGGAACCTGAGAAAAGGGATAGAGTTTGCGAATGCCTATGCCCCCGAGCACCTCGTCCTCATGATCCGGCAGCCCAACAGATGGGTGAGGGAGGTGAGGAATGCCGGCGAGATTTTTTTGGGCCCCTACTCCCCCGTCGCAGCCGGCGATTTCGTGCTGGGGCCGAGTCACATCCTGCCAACGGGGGGAAAGACCAAAAGCAGGTCCGGGCTCACGGTTCTGGATTTTCTGAAGATCCTCCCCTACCACCAGCTCTCAAAGGAGGGGCTGAGGAAAATCTCGAGAATGGTGGAAGAGATGGCGAGGATGGAGGGGTTGCCCTGGCACGCCAGAAGCGTGAAGGAGAGGCTGTCGTGAGTCCGGGAAGAAAATGAAGGTGGAGGAAACCCAGGCGGAGAGGCTGGTGAAGGAACTCGACTTCTCCAAGGGGCCGGTAACGGCTGTCGTTAGGGACTGGAGAACCAAGGAAATCCTAATGGTCGCCCACCAAGATCAGGAGGCCGTTACCCGAACCCTCACCACCGGACTCATGCACTACTGGAGCAGAAGCAGGGGAAAGCTTTGGCTCAAGGGGGAGACATCCGGGCACTTCCAAGAGGTCAAAGGAGTTCTGCTCGATTGCGACGGCGACGCGCTGGTTTACGAGGTGAAGCAGAAAACGGCTGCCTGCCATAAGGGGTACTACTCTTGCTTCTTCAGGCGATTGCGTGGGGGGAAGTGGGCGGTATTCAGGAAAAAGAGGTTCGAGCCCCAGCAGGTCTACAGCCCCTAACCTCGAGCTTTTACCGCTCAGGGGAGGAATTGATGAAATATTTCATCGTGGTCGCGGACGGAGCGGCTGACTACCCCCTTCCAGAACTTGGCGGGAAAACCCCCTTCCAAGTGGCCTACAAGCCCAACCTTGACTACATGTCCTCCAAGGGGAAGCTGGGCGTGTTCAAAACCGTGCCGGACGGGATGCACCCCGGCTCTGATATTGCCAACATGTCAATTTTGGGCTATGACCCCCGGAGGTACTACACCGGGAGGGGCCCCCTCGAGGCCGCCGTACTGGGGATTCCGTTCGACCGCAGGGTGATCTTCAGGTGCAACCTCGTCACCGTCCGGGGGGAGATTCTGGAGGACTATTCGGCGGGGCACATAACTAGGGAGGAGGCCGCGGAGCTGATAGATGCCCTCAACCGCTGGACACCCCTCGGTAGGTTCCACCTGGGTCTGGACTACCGAAACCTCTTCGTGCTGGAGGAGTGCGACGACAAGCTCCTTAACACTCCCCCCCACGACATCACGGGGAAGGAATTCACGCCCTACCTGCTCGGTCCCCCCTCCAACGAGTGGGCCGAGAGGTTGAACAAACTCATGCTGGACTCAAGGCAGGTTTTGGAAAACCATCCCGTAAACGTGAGGCGGAGGGCGGAGGGCAAGCGGCCTGCCAACATGATCTGGCTCTGGGGGCAGGGGAGGAAACCGAACATGGAACCTCTTAAGGAGAAGTACGGCATCACCGGGGCGATGATCTCCGCGGTTTACCTCATCAAAGGAACGGGTGTGCTCACCGGGATGTGGGTTCCGGAGGTCCCGGGTGCCACGGGTTATTATGATTCCGACCTGCAGGCCAAGGCCACCTACGCCCTGAAAGCAATCGGTGAGAGGAACCTGGACCTGGCCTATGTCCATGTGGAGGCCACCGACGAGGCTGGGCACGAGGGCAACGCGGAGGTGAAAGTGAGAATGATAGAAAAAATTGACAGGGAAATCCTCGGAAGGCTCTTGGACGAGGCTCCGGAGGCAACCGTGGCCTTCCTCCCGGACCACCCCACCCCGGTCAGGGTGAGAACCCATACCGCGGAGCCGGTTCCGGTGGTAATTTACCGACCGGGAAAGGCTGGGGACGGGCTGGTTTACGACGAGTTCAGCTGCAAAAAAGGGTCACTCGGCTTCTTGGAGGCGGAGCAGTTCATGAGGACACTGCTCTCCGGCTAGCTCTCCTCCACTCCGAGTATCTCCTTTATTCGCTTGAGCCGGCGTTCCCTGTCCCCCAGTTTTCCCGCCACGGAGGAAAGCTGGGAACTCTTCCTCTCGACTAGCCGCTCGATCTCATCCAGCTCCCGGTTCCGCTCCGAGAGCTCCGCCTCCCGCTGTGCGAGAACGGCCTGCAACCGAGTGACTTCCGCAAGGTTCTTGCCCTCCCCACGCTGAAAACCGATGCGGTAGAAAACTAAGGCCGACCCGAACAGCAGAATTACCATCCCCCAGAAGAAAAAGGAGAGATTATAATCCCCCCGGATGGCTACGATAACTCTCCCCTGCGATCCGAAAAAGGCTAGGGCCAAGAAAAAAATAGCGAGCAGGTACATGAAAGCAGCGGCCTTGGTAGTTTTGGAGAGCTTCATACCTCTCTCGCTATGGCCTCCGCCATTTCCTTGGTTCCAACGGCTGTGGGATCGTCCGGGCTCGGCTTGAGGTCATAAGTGACGTACTTTCCCTCAGCAATCACCTTGGCAACTGCGGCCTCCAGCCTGTCAGCTGCCTCCTTTTCTCCGAGGTGCCTCAGCATCATCACCCCAGAGAGGATGGCGGCCGTGGGGTTCACCTTGTTGAGGCCGGCATACTTGGGGGCACTCCCGTGGATGGGCTCGAAAACCGCCGCCCTCTCTCCCATGTTGCAGCTGGGTACGACTCCCAGCCCGCCGACCAGCCCCGCACAAAGGTCGGAGAGGATATCCCCGTAAAGGTTTGTGGTCACTATCACATCGTAGAGTTCTGGCTTCTGGACCAGCTGCATGCACATGTTGTCCACGATGCGGTCTTCAAACAAAATGTCCGGATACTCCTGGGCCACCTTTCTGGCGACTTCCAAGAAGAGACCATCCGAGAACTTCATGATGTTGGCCTTGTGCACCGCCGTCACCTTCCTCCTTCCGTTCCTCCTCGCGTACTCGAAGGCGAACCTCACCACCCTATCGGAGGCTGAGCGTGAAATGGGCTTGAGAGAAATCCCGGAGTCCTCCCTTATCTCTTCCCCCCTCCTCCTCAGTAGCTCCAGCAGCTCCCTCGCCTCCGGGGAGCCCTCCCTGAACTCTATTCCGGCATACAGATCCTCGGTTGCCTCTCTGACCACCACCAAATCGACGTTGGTGTAGCGCGTGCGCACGCCTGGGTAGAGCTTGCACGGACGGATGCAGGCGAAGAGATCCAGCCTCTGCCTTATGGCCACGTTAACGCTCCTGAAGCCCGTGCCCACGGGGGTGGTTATGGGCCCCTTGAGCGCGACGCGGTTGCGCTCGATGGATCGAAGGGTTTCCTCCGGCAAAGGAGTGCCGTACTTGGCGATGGCCCCTTCCCCAGCCTCCACCTCTTCCCACTCTATGTCCACGCCCGTAGCCTCGATACACTTGACCGCTGCATCAATGACCTCCGGGCCCACACCATCCCCCTTGATGAGAGTCACGCGATGTCTTCCCATACAAACCTCCCTCTCTTTTTGTAATGCTGGACGAGACCGCCGTCCTCCACGATTTTTAGGAGAAATCCTGGGAGGGGGTGGAAGGTGAAGGTGGTTCCCCTAGTGAGATTCCTCGCCCCACCCTTATCCAGCTCCACTTCCAGTTCATCCCCAGCCTCTGTTTTTGAGTAAGCCTCGGGGGACTCAAGCACTGGCAGACCTATGTTTATGCAGTTCCGGTAGAAAATGCGTGCGAAGGATTTGGCAAAAATGCAGCTTATCCCTAAGTGTTTCAGCACGAGGGGGGCCTGCTCCCTGCTGGAGCCGCATCCAAAGTTTCTTCCAGCCACAATGAAATCCCCCGGCCTCACTTTCTGAGAGAAGGTTGGATCCAAGGCCTCCATGGCATGTTTGGAAAGCTCATCCAGATCCAGGGTCTTGAACTTGTACTTACCCGAGATGATAAGGTCGGTATTTATATCGTCGCCAAACTTCCAGACCCTTCCCCTCATCTCAACTTCCTCCGGACAAAAATGTCCGCGGATCTGTAATCCTGCCCGTCAGCGCAGAAGCTGCCGCTGTCAGGGGGGAGGCGAGGTATATTTTCGCCTGCTCGCTTCCCATCCTGCCGAGAAAGTTACGGTTGGAGGTTGATATGCAGACCTCCCCGGGCCCCAGAATTCCTACATGACCCCCCATGCATGCCCCGCATCCCGGCGACCCAACCACACACCCGGCTTTGAGGAAGATTTCGATCAACCCTTCCTCCAGCGCCGAAAGGAAAACCCGTCTGGAAGCGGGGGTCACTATCATCCTCACCCCCTCCTTCACCCTCTTCCCTCTCAGAATGCGGGCGGCGGCCTCCAAATCCTCAAGCCTTCCGTTGGTGCAGCTCCCCAAAAACACTTGATCAACCTCCACCCCCTCCACCTCCCGGACAGAACACACGTTATCGACGGAATGCGGCTTTGCAACCTGGGGCTCTATCTTTCCCGTTTCAATTTCCAGCTCATCCCTGTACACCGCACCCGGATCTGGGGCTATCCTGGGGATCGGCTCACCGAGATATTCCTCCGTTACTCCGTCCGGCTCCATCAATCCGCATTTCGCCCCCATTTCCACCGCCATGTTGCAGATGGTCAGCCTGCCGCTCATGCTCATCGACCGTATGGCGTCCCCACCAAATTCTAGGGCCATGTAATTCGCCCCATCCGCCTTCAGGATGCCGGCAAGGTATAGCACCAGATCCTTTGAGGTGACGCCCTTTCCCCCCAACCCGCGAAAGGTCACCTTGATGGATTCAGGGATCTTGAACCACAACTTTCCCGACGCCATGACGGACGCGAGTTCGGTCGATCCTATACCCGTAGCGAAGGCCCCGAAGGCTCCGTGCGTGCAGGAATGGGAATCCGCCCCCACAATGATCATCCCCGGCCTGTCATGCTCTTCGGCAAGAATTTGATGGCAGATCCCGCAACCCACGTCGTACAGTTTACATCCCTGTTCCGCCGAAAACTCCCTCATGAGTGCATGCAGCTGGGAGGTGCCTTCCGAGGTGCTCGGGGCCACATGGTCGATCACCAAGACGATTTTTTGGGGATCGAAAACTTTCCTAGCGCCCATCTCCCTGAAGGCCTTGATGGCGAGGGGGGCCGTACCGTCCTGTCCCATAGCTAGATCGATGGGAGCCACCACAATCTCCCCCGCAGAGGTGCTACGACCCAGTCTACGGCTGAAAATCTTCTCTACAAGGGTCTGTCCCATCAGAGCTCAAAACCCACCTTCCTAGCCAGCTCCTTGAACTCCTCGTCCCTGATGGGGGTCCTCCTACCCCCCTCCACGTACCTGTTCTTCACGAGCTCCACGAGCTGAGCTAGGCGCGGGTCGCCCTCATCCACCCGCCTGTTCATCAGTTGCTCCAGCTTCAGATGGATTCCGTGCTTACCGGACCTCGGTCCCACCACGATGATCCTCTCCTGCCCCACGAGCTCCGGCGGGAAGATTTCATAGGTGAGGGGAAGGGACTTTATTCCATGAACGTGGATGCCCGACTCGTGCGCGAAGGCACCGTCCCCCACTAGGGCCTTATTCAGGGGGAGGTGGTACTTGAGAGCGGAGGCCACGAAGAGGGCCAGCTGCCTGAGGGGCTTCAGGTTCCACTTGCGTATGTCGTGGTGGAAGTAGCAGTTCATGATGACCTTCTCGGTCTCGGCATTCCCCGCCCTGTCGCCAAGCCCTAGGAAGGTGGTGCTCACGTACACCTTGTCGTAAAGCCCGGCCGCCGCCCTGATGGTGCTCATGGTGTTCTCTACCGCGTTCCCGAGGTCATCGTGCGCGTGAATCTCCACGTAAGGAATCTTGGTTTCCCTTTTGATGTGCATGATTTTGGCGGGGATCCCATTCGGAAGGGTGGCTGAGGGATCTGACAGCCCCACCCCGACCGTGTCGCAAATTCTATATACGCTTGCCCCCGCCTCGGCCACAGCATTTATAAATATACGCTCAAACTCCCACTCCGCCCTCGTGCTGTCCTCTCCGTGAACGAAGACCTTGAGTCCGTGCTGGACGGCGTAACTGACGGCATCCACCACCCTGCTCACAAGTTCTTCCAGTGGCCTGTCCATCCACTTCTCAAAGTGTATGAAGGAGACTGGATGGGAGATGCCCACCTGTTTGAAATCCAGCTTGAGCGCGAGGTCGATGTCCTCCCTCGCCGCCCTGCACCAAGCCGCCAGCATATCACCGAGCCCGTTGTCCCTCATGAGATTGATGGCCTGCTGGTCCGCCTTGGTGTAGGTCATCACTTCCAGCCTCTCCACCCCTATGTCCCTGAGCATGCAGGCGATCTTGCAGGAGTCCTCGGGTTTGGGGATGACCAGACCCGCCATCTGCAGCCCCTCCCTCAGCGTGCAGTCGTCCACCACCACGTCGATGCGAAGGGGGACGGGTTTGTACACCATCCTCCTGAGCTCCTCCCACCGCTCCAAGTCAAACTGGCCGTTTTTCAGGTACTCCCTTATCCTCTCCAGCTCCCTCCTCCTCCTCTCGTCCAGCAGCCTGAGCTCCTGCATCTTTACTTAAGCCCCTCCTTTAAACATGTCGCTCGCAGAATGAGATGCCGGGGTTGACGAAGGAGGAGAGTGAGAGGCTAGAAAAGCTGGCCTCCGAGCTAAACGCTCAGGAGCTTCGAGCGGAGGCTCTCAGGCAACAACTCTCGGTGCTGACGAGATCACTGTCGGAATACTCGGTGGCCGTGGAAACCCTCAAGAGTCTCCAGAATGAGCCCAATGAGAAGGAGGGTCTGGTCTCGGTGGGAGCCGGTTGCTACATTTACGCAAAGCTGAAAACCAACGACAGGGTCCTCTTGGGACTTGGAGCCGGCGTGATGGTGGAGAAAACGCTGAGCGAGGCCACCCAACTTCTAGAGGGGAAAATTAAGGAGCTTCAGGAGGCTGTTCAGAAAACAAGGGAGGAACTGGAAAAGGCAAGTCTCGAGGCACAACGGTTGCGGCCGGAGGTGGAGACGCTTCTGGAAAAAGCCAGAAGCTGATGTTCGAAAAGCTGAAGCAGAAGCTGAAGGCCGTCAAGCAGAAACTCACGGGGAGGATACAAAAGAAAAAGGAGGAAGCCGAGCCCGCTCCTTCCAAGGTTGAACTACCACCGCCCACCCCGGCAAAAGCCGTAGGCCCCCCAGAACACCCGCGGCTGACGAAGGTAAAGAGGGCGATTAAGAAAGTCACCCGCCGGGAGCTCTCGGAGTCGGACCTGGACGACATCCTCTGGGACCTACACGTGGCGTTGCTCGAGAGCGATACGGCCCTACCGGTCGCCCAGAAGATCATTGAAAATGTGAAATCCGAGCTGGTGGGCAGGGAGATAGGGCTCAGGGAGGACACGAGGGAACTCGCCGAGAAAGTGCTCAAGAGCTCAATCGAAAGAGTCCTCACGCCTCCATGCCGGGTGGATCTTCTCGAGTGCATCGAGAGGAAGAAGAGGGAAGGGGAACCGGCGGTGATAGTGTTTTTTGGGATAAACGGGGTGGGCAAGACCACTGCCATCGCCAAGGTGGCCAGATATCTCGCGAGCAAGGGATACAGGCCCCTGCTCGCCGCGGCCGACACCTTCAGAGCGGCGGGAATAGAGCAGCTGGAGATGCACGCCGCCAAGATTGGAGTTCCAGTGGTGAAGCAGCGCAGGGGTGCGGATGCGGCGGCCGTGGCCTACGATGCCATAGCCCACGCCAGGGCCAGGGGTTTTGATGTAGTCCTGATAGACACAGCGGGCAGGATGCAGACGGATGTGGACCTGATGGAGGAGATGAAGAAAATCGTGAGGGTGGCCAAACCCGACCTGAAGATCTTCGTGGGGGACGCCCTCACCGGAAACGATGCCGTCGAGCAGGCCCTCGCCTTCGACAGGGCGGTGGGCATAGACGGGACCATCCTGTGCAAGATGGATGCCGATGCGAGGGGGGGTGCGGCCCTCTCCATCTCCCAAGTGACCGGCAAGCCCATCCTCATGCTGGGAACGGGTCAGGGTTACGAGGATCTGGTGGAGTTCAGGCCCGAGCTGATTTTGTCGGCCCTCTTTGGAGATTGAGAACCCTCTCCACCTCCTCTATTCTCCTCTTGTAAACCGCCTCCAGCCGCAGGAAATCCTCTCTCCCCATCTCCCCACGCCTGTACCTTTTCTTGATCTCCGCCAGCATCTTTTTCAGCCCCTCCCTCATCCGCCTCAGTCTGCCGAGATTCAGCTCCAGCTGGCTCTGCATCTCCCTGTACACTCTTCGCTTGAACCTCACCCTCATGTAGGAGAGGAGGAGATCGAAAAGGCAGATGGCACCTAGGCATATGAGAGCCACCTGGATCGCGCCCGCCGCTGCCTCGCTGAAGCCCCTCAAGACGGAGAGAAAGTTCACGAGTCCATGCATGAGGATGGTTCCCACGATGTTCCCACTCCAATAGCTCACCAGCCCAAACCAGACGAACAGCAGGAGGGCCTGAACGAAGAGGAGCGGGGCTATTCCCCCCACTTTCAGATACCAGATGTGAAGGGAGAGGTGAAGGAAGGAGGAAGCCAGAACGGAGGTGGCCAGCCCAAACGGCGCCAGCGTCCCCAACACGTATCCCCTGAAAACCGCCTCTTCGCAAAAGGCAACCGGGAAGAAGGAGCCTAAGAGCAGATACCTAGGGTACCAACTGGGAGTCTGGTTCTCCATGTAATTCTCCATCTCCCGCTTGGCCTCCTCCTCCGACTTGCCCATGAAGTGGAGGGTCGCGACACTCGCAGCCTGAATGATCAGGAAGAAGACCACCAGCAGGGCGAGGGAGAGGTACAGAGACCTGCCTAGGTTTTTCCTTTCCACCCTTATCGATCTCCAGAACCCGCGCCCCCGGACCAGAAACCAGATGAGGAGGAGGGGGAGGGAGTACGCGAGGATCTCCGTGGGGATTCTCACCAAGGGATTCTCAGATGGAACCGCCAATCCGCAAGAGAGGAGAAAGGCGAGCCAGACCAGAAGAACGGAGAGCACTCTCATCAGAAATTCTCGGCTAAATTAACCGGGTATCAACCTCTGATGCGCAGATGGCCGAGCCCAAACTCGCCCGGTCGGGAAAGAACCGTCCCGGGATCCCCAAAACGTACCCAAACCTTGAGCCATGACCGACGTGATAACCTGCCCGAGATGCGGCTATAGGTTCAGCCGGTCCTACGCCAGGGTCACTGCATGTAAAGGTTGCCCAGAGTCCATCCTCTCCTGCCCAAGTATAAAATGTCCGAAGTGCGGACACGAATTCCGATGGTAACCTCTACTGGGAACCAGAATCTTTCGCACCAACCTCCAGTTCTCGAATCCTCGCAGAATGATGGAGGAAGCGTGATATCGCTAGGCTTCCCGCACGGATCCCCCCGACATCTCTCCATGTGCTAGACTCTGGCCGACCCCCCAGGGCTGGGCAGAGAGATCGTTCATGCAGATCTCCTGGGAGCGAAGATAGGAACGGGGGAATTGAAGAGGGATTAACCAAAGCTGTGCGGACTCAATCGAGCCGTCGCCCAGCAGGAACTCCCTCTCTTGGATCCTCCTAGCCAGCTCCTCGATCCTCTCCCTCCCGATCTTCTCTGGGATTTCCACCACCCTCTGCACTCTCCCCTGCCCTAGTATATATGAACTCCCTCTCCCAGCCAGAGGTTAATCCTTCCCCGGAGAAAAACTTGTGAGGGGACCCGCAAGGTTCTGGAAAAAACTGGATGGAGACGTCCAGTGCCTGCTCTGCCCCAGGAACTGCAGGATTGCGCCGGGCAAAAGGGGGTTTTGCGGGGCTAGGGAGAACGAAGGGGGCACCCTTTATACCCTAGTCTACGGCTCCGTGGTCTCCATGGCGGCCGACCCCATCGAGAAAAAGCCCCTCTATCACTTTTGGCCGGGGAGCTCGGTCTTCTCCATCGCGGCACCCGGCTGCACCTTCACCTGTCTGCACTGCCAGAACTGGGAGATCTCCCAGGCGAGGATGGGGCAGGTGGGGACCGAAGACCTTCCCCCGGAGGAGCTGATACGGCTGACCAAGGAGTACAACTGCTCCGGCATCGCCCACACCTACACGGAGCCCACCATCTGGACGGAGTACGCCATCGATGTAGGGAGGCTGGCCAGGACCGAGAACCTTTACAACGTGTACGTGACCAACGGTTTCATCTCGCCCTATGCCCTTCAAGAGCTCGGACCCTGGCTGGATGCGGCCAACGTGGACGTGAAGGCCTTCTCGGAGGACTTCTACAGGAGGATCTGCGGGGCTCGCCTGCAGCCGGTTCTGGAGGCCTGCGAGTGGATGCACGGGCGCGGGATTCACCTGGAGGTCACCTACCTTGTCATCCCCAAGGAAAACGACAGACCGGAGGAAATCCGGGAGTTCTGCCGCTGGGTCTCGGAGAGGCTGAGCCCGGAGGTTCCAGTTCACTTCAGCCGCTTCTACCCACACTACCGGATGCTCGAGAAACCCCCCACACCCGTCGAGACTCTGGAAAGGGCCTACAAGATTGCGAGGGAAGAGGGCCTCTCCTACGTATACTTGGGGAACGTTCCAGGGCACATGTACGACAACACCTACTGCCCGGGCTGCGGGGAGATGCTCATAAGCAGGTACGGCTACACCATCCTGGAGTTCAACATCAAGGACGGGAGGTGCCCCGAGTGCGGGAGGAAGATCCCCCTCGTGGGTACAATGCCACGTTAGGCCCAACGTGGTTTTGAAGTTTTGTACAACGACACCCTGCCTTATCACGGATTGGTGACCGGCATGAGTGACAGGCTTCCCATGCGTTATAAAGAAAGAAATCAGTAAGGATGCTAGAGGAAATCGGGAGAATCTTCATTGCCCTCTTCGTGATCATGGATCCGTTTGGTAGCATCCCCCTTTTCCTCCTAGCCACCCAAGGAACGAAAAAGGTTGGCCGAGCGGCGGCACATGCGACGGGGGTGGCTGGGGGCGTCTTTCTCTTTTTCCTTTTCCTGGGGGACCTGCTGTTCCGTCTACTGGGGATAGAACTCACCTCCCTGCGGATAGGAGGAGGGCTGATACTCGGTGCGCTGGGAGTGGAGATCGTCCTTGGGAGGGAACTCTGGAAGCCCAAGAGCAGATCCTCAGCCCTAGCCCTCGTGGGCACCCCCATGCTCACGGGCCCGGGAGTCATCGTCTCCACGATGATTTTCGTGAACAACTACGGGCACGTCCCCACCCTCCTAGGAGGCCTTATCGTTCTTCTCTCCAGCTGGCTCGTACTGCGGCTTTCCTCCTACTTTCACCGGGTGCTGGGGAGGGAAGGGATAGAAATCGTATCCCGGGTGATGGGGCTGCTACTGGTGACCATAGCGGTTGATCTGATTATGAGTGGCATAAAAGCCGCCTTATGACTTATCGATATAGCTTGCTGAACTTGAGACAACCAAAAGAAGAATTGCTGTAATACCGCTCGCGCAAGTTTAGATGCACTGGATAGACCAAGTTGCGGAAGCTCTCCTCAAGCGAGGGTCGGAGCACGTGATCGCCAGCGGGATCTCCATCTCCGGTCACATCCACATAGGCCACTCCAACGACGTCTTCATCGCGGACGCCGTGCGGAGAGCAGTGGAGGAAAGGGGCGGGAGGGCCGAAGCGATATGGTACGCCGACGACTTCGATCCCCTCAGAAGAGTTCCAGCTTATCTGCCTCGCGAGTATGAGAAATTTCTGGGCACCCCCTACGCCCGCCTTCCCTCCCCCTCTCCAGGCTACAGGGACTTCGTGGATTACTTCACTAGGCCCTTCCTCCAGAGCCTCGAGGCTTTCGGGATAAAGATCAAGGTCTACTTCGGGTCGCAGGTTTACGCGAGCGGGCAGATGGCCCCTCTCATCAGGAGGGCTCTGGAAAAGGCGGATCTCATAAGGGAGATTCTCAACAGGTTCAGGTCCAACCCACTCCCCGAGCATTGGCTCCCCTACGACCCGCTCTGCTCCAAGTGTGGAAGGATCGGGACCACCGAGGCCTTCGACTGGCAGGGGAACCTAGTTTTTTACAGGTGTGTCGGGTGTGACTACGTGAAGGGCTGCGGAAACGAGGGGCAGGCGGATTACACCAAGGGGGAGGGGAAGCTCACCTGGAGGGTAGAATGGCCGGCCCGGTGGAAGATGCTTGGGGTGACCTGCGAGCCCTTCGGGAAGGATCACGCAGAGGCAGGCGGAAGCTACGAAACAGGGAAACTCATCGTGAAGGAGGTCTTCGAGGGCGAGCCCCCCCACCCCATACCCTACGAGTGGGTCAGCCTCTCGGGACAGAGAATGTCCTCCTCCAAGGGGGTGGTCTTTACCCTCCAGGACTGGCTGGAGGTGGCCGAACCGGAGCTCCTCCGCTTCTTCATCTTCAGGAGCAAGCCAATGAAGAGCAAGGATTTCGATCCCGGCCTATACCTCCTCAACCTCTACGACGAATTCGATGAACTCGAGCGGAGGTACTATGAGAACTTGGATGAGGACGCAAGGATATACGAGCTCTCCGTCGTACGGCCCTTCCCGGCAAAACCCCAGCGCGTGCCCATCCGCTTCGCCGCGGTCCTCTGCCAGGTCACCACGGATCCGGGGCGGGTTAAGGAGATCCTCACCCAGAAGCGCCTGCTCGTCAACCCGACCGAACTCGACTGGAACCTCGCCTTTCGGAGGCTGGAGAAGGCCCGTCGGTGGGCGGAGAAGTACGCTCCAGAGGAACTGAGGATTTCCGTGAGGGCGAGACTTCCGGAGGAGGCCGGAAAACTCAGCGAAAAACAGAAATCCGCCTTGAGTGTCCTTGCCGCGAGGCTCGAGGAGAAGGAGAGATCCCCTCTAGAAATCCACAACCTGATCTACGAGGTGGCCGGCGAATGCTCGCTGGAGCCCCCGCAGCTTTTCGAGGCCATCTACCTCAGCCTGCTGGGTAAGAGCAGGGGGCCGAAAGCTGGGAATCTGCTCGCGGCGCTTGACAGGAAATTCGTGGTGGAGAGATTTCGCCAAGCCGCCGGTGAACTCTAGGCCGGCGGTCGGAGGGCCCTTTCTATCAGCTTCACCACTATCAGTATGCCTGCCCCCATCAGGATGAGGAGCCCTCCACCCAAAAGAAAGATTACGGTTCGCCATCCCCCAGCCGTGTGAGAGAGAAAGAAGATGAGGCCCCCCAAGCAAATGGAATAGACCGCCAGAATCCGGTAGAGGGTGGGGTGGAGCAGGGACCTCCTCCAGTCCGTGCGGCTCTTGGGCATCCTTCTGACGGGCAGGGGGAAGCGCAGGGTGGGCTCCTCCGCATACGGAATCCCGTGTTTCTTCAAAATCCTGGCAAGCTCCCGCGCGGCCGGTCTCTTGTGAAGGGGATGCTCCAGATAGAACCTCGAGACTTCAATTTCCGCCTCCAGCCTTCCGTCCGAGAACCCCCTCACGTGCATCTGAAGCCCCTTGGGGAGATCCTTCACCAGCCCAAAATACTGGCCGGACTTCACGTGCTGAAACTCCGTGAAGCTGAACCCCTCCTCCAGCAGGGCCCTCCTGACCTCCTCGAGCCACTCCCTCACCGTCGGCAAGCTCTCCTCTCTATTTCTGAAAGTAGCTCCTCAAAGCTCTCGCTCGGCGCGAGCTCCCGCCTGAAGTAGAGCCCCGTTCGGCCGATCTCCGCCCGCCTCGTCAGGACCTGCACCCTCTCCCTCACAACCTCCATCCCCACTCCCAGCTTCTTCGCCACCTCCCCCTCCCTACCCAAGATGGAACTCTCCAGATGGCCTTCGGGGGTGGGCTCGATGAGCATGAGCCTCTTGTCCACGCCCGGCACCCTCTTCCCCTCCTCCGCCCCCCTGAGATCCAACGCGCCCCCAAAGTGATAGAAGTCGAGCTCGGAGGGCAGGGGCTTCAAAAGGGGAAAGCTGACACTCAGCTCCTCGTCTAGGTAGAGGTGCGCCTTGGGGAGCTGCCAGGGGGTGGCGATCACCACTTCCCTCCTAAGGAACTCGCATCCTTTGTCCCTCAGAGCCATCTCCACTCTGAAGGGCTGGACTTGGAAAGGGATGAAGATATCTATATCACTCTTCTCGTCCACATCCCCCCTTGCCACGCTTCCGTGCAGGAGAGGCTCCATTCCAGCCGAAAACAGGATCCTCATGGGTCCCGTGGCCTTCTCCCTCTTCTCCCGAAGGATTCTCCACCTCCGAGCGTCGTACCTGACCTCCCTGACCTCGCGCGGAGGGAGTGGCTTAGCCATAATTAGGGAGGATGGGATAGGGAGATGCATCCGGTGGTTTGGCTGTTCGCTGGGGCGGCGATATTCTGGGTGATTTTTTCCATCTCTTATAAAAAATACAACCTGAAAAGGCGGGGTGTGACCTTCGAGTCGGGTGCGGCGGTCTTCAGGACGAAACGGGGGCTGAGGGCTATTGACTCCTTTGCCAAAAAACATCCCATTTTTCTGCTCCATTTCGGGAACGTTGCCGTGGTCTTGGGCATCTTCCTTTCCGCCTTCGTCCTCTTCAACTTCTGCTATAACCTATACTTCGTGATCCTGCGCCCAAAGGTAGCCATACCCGGGGCAACCTTTGTGTTCCCGGGTCTCATCCCCGGCCTGACCGTTTACTGGTGGCTGATCGCCGTTGGCACCCTGATGCTGGTCCACGAGGTCTCACATGGCCTCCTGATGAGGGTCCACAACATCCCCACCAAGTCCATGGGGGGCCTCCTCCTCGGGGTGCTTCCCGGAGCCTTTGTGGAACCTGACGAAAAAAAGCTGGCCCGCGCCCCCATCCCCCACCGGCTCAGAATCTACGCCGTGGGCTCCATCGCCAACATCCTCCTCTCCTTCCTCTGCCTCCTCCTCACCCTCGCGCTCCTCTCCCCCATGCCCGGGGTTTACGTCTGGGCGGTGAGGGAAAACGGCCCTTCCCACGGGAAGCTGCAGCCTGGAATGAGGATTCTCGCCATCCACAACCTCACCATCGGTTCACCGGATGACCTAAACAAGGTGGAGAACATCAAGCCGGGCGACAACATAAGAATTCTCACCGACAATGGGGAGTACTGGGTGGTGGCCGACAATTATTACTCTGAAAATGAGGGAAATTTGGGGTTCCTGCCAGCCTGGGCTCTCCCGAGGAGCAGCTTCCTCAATCCCCTCGTGATTGCCTCCACCACGGTGTCGGAACTCAGGGGGTGGCCCGTCTTTCACCGCTTCTGGTACCGCTCCTCAGTCCCCTGGCCCCTGATCGACCTGCTGAAATGGATATTCCTGCTTAACTTTGGCGTGGGGCTCTTCAACCTCCTTCCCATGCTACCCCTGGATGGCGGCGGGATGCTTCAAGCCATCTTGGAGAGATGGATGCCTAAAAAGAGGGCCCGCAAATGCTGCATCTACCTCTCGATAGCCGTTCTCGTGCTGGTCATCCTGAACCTGTTTCCTTACCTCCTTCAGCGGGCCTGAACGGTATCTTTTTCCACATTGTAGGAATAGTTTATTGGGTGGGCTAGGTGTGGGGGCTACCCCTCCCCTTTCCCGCAAATGGGGTTACGGCGGACCGAAGCCCAGAGGAGGTGCCGGATGCCCGCGGAGGGGGACGGATTCTCCCGTGGAGGTTCCGCCCCACAGGGTCGGCGGTGGCGGGGCCCAAGCCGGAGGGTTTGGGTAAACCGTCTTTGCTCGCCGAACCCGGCCAGGCCCGGAAGGGAGCAACCGTAGGCGGGACGCCCGGCGCTTGTGGGTTCACGGAGCTGAGGGGTGGCCGTTTCCCGAGGCGGGTTGAAGGCATTCGAATCTGGGAGCCCACCCGCTCATTTTCTGCACGGCTCTAGGTGTACGACCACGGATTCCAACCCTTTAATCTTTCTTTTGAGCCGGCGCTCAATCTGGTTGGCTATCTCATGACCATCCCTGACGCTTGTGTCCGGATCCACGAGAACGTGTAAATCCGCAAAAATTTTTGACCCCACCCTTCTCGCGCGGCACCCGTGACAGTCCACAACACCCGGGACCTCCCTAGAAATCCTCCTGATTTCGCCCACGATGACCTTCCCCGGGCTGGCTTCCATCAGCACGCCACCGGTTCTCCTCAGGAGATTTCCCCCGTACCAGAGGATGAGGACGGAGATTCCTAGGGCGACCAAGGGATCAGCTTGGGGATACCCCATTCTGGCGAAGCAGAAGGCGCCTAGAACGGCCGTGACGGAAAGGAAATCGGAGAGGGTGTGATAGCCATCCGCCACCACGGAGATGTTGCCCGTTCTCTTACCCGTCCGTATCTTCTTCCACGCCAGCATGCCGAAAACGGGGAGGCTGAGGGAGGACAACAAAAACGCCCCGAGAGATGGGGCGAATCCCGTGTCCCCCAGCCTCCCCCAAGCCAAATACATCACCCTGAGACCCACCAGTAGGAGCACCGCACCGAGCGCCATCGAAACCAGCGTCTCCGCCTGATGGTGGCCGTAAGGATGCCCCCTGTCCGCCCTGCGTTTGGAGACCCTTAGACCAGCGATAACCCCCACGGAGGTGACCGTGTCGAAGAGCGCATCCACGCCCGCCGCAAGAAAAGCCACGCTCCCGAAGACCGCCCATCCCAAAACCTCCAGCAGCCCCCAGCCAGTGGTGACTATAATGGAGAGGATGGTCACGCGCTCGGCTGGATTTTCGGGAAGCACAACCTATACTTCCTCCTTTCTTAAAGGATTATTGTGCATCCGCCCGACTTTTTGATGCCGGGGTAGCCTAGCCAGGTAGGGCGACAGGTTGCTAACCTGTTGGCGCTTTGCGCCTCAGGGGTTCAAATCCCCTCCCCGGCGCTCCAGTTTATCAAAACATAGCGGAGTGGGTGATGGAGAAAAAATTTGAGTGGATTGAGCACCCCTCAGATGTCGGTTTTAGGGCGCACGGCAGAACTCTCGCCGAGGCCTTCCAAAACGCCGGGGCAGCTCTCTTCGAGATAATGACCGACCTCAACAAGATTGTGGCCCGCGAGGAGTTCTCCATAACCTTGGAGGCCGAGGACAAGCATGCTCTCCTTTACGACTGGATCGACAAGCTGCTGTACCTGCACGACAGCCTCGGGGTGGTGCTGAACAAATTTGAGGTCAGAATCAAGGAGGAGGGAGGAAGATTTAAATTAGAGGCGAAGGTCTGGGGGGAGAAGTTTGACCCGAGCCGCCATCCAAGCCGGACCTCGGTCAAGGCCATGACCTATCACATGATGGAGATCAAAGAAGAGGAGGGCCACGCCTGGGTTCAGGCAGTGGTGGATATCTGAAGTATCGCCTCTGCCACCCTCACAGCGTGGACCGTTTCGCGCACATCGTGCGTTCGTAGGACGTGAGCTCCATTGACCACGGCCATCACCGAAGCGCCGAGCGAGCCGGCCAAGCGGTCGGCGGGATCCGGTAACCCGAGAATCCTCCCGATGAAGGATTTCCTCGACACGCCCACGCAGATGGGCCTCCCCAGAACCCTCAGCCCTCGGAGCCCCGCAAGAACCCTGACATCCCTCTCATGCCAGTTCCCCTTAACCACCTCACCTCCCGAGGAGGTCTGGGGTCCGACACTGAAGCCTATTCCGGGATCCACCACTATTCTCTCCTCGCTCACTCCCGCCCTGAGGGAGAGCTCCAGGCTCGAGCGGAGCGCCTCTATTATTCCATCGAGGGTGGAGATCCTCTCGCTTTCGCCCCGCCTAGCTAGGAGGAACTCTCCTGGCTTTACCCAAGAAGCCATCAGAATGGCGGAGGCACCCCTTTCCGCCACGACCTTTGCCATCTCGGGATCGGACTTGAACCCGCTCACGTCGTTGACCACCTCCGCGCCCTTACGCAGAGCTACCTCCGCGACGCTAGCCCTCTGGGTGTCCACAGATAGGGGAACCCCTATCCCGCGGAGGGATTCAAACGCCTGGGTCACCCTCTCCCTCTCCTCCTCGGCACTGATGACGGTGGCCCCCGGCCTGGTGGACATGGCCCCAACATCCAGCAGGTTCGCGCCCTCCTCCACTAGTTTCACCCCCCTCTCGTAGACCTCCTCAGGCTTCACCACCGAGCCGGTGTAGAACGACTCGGGGCTGAGATTCAAAACACCCATAACCGCCACGGGCAGGCGGTCCCCCACCTGCAGGGGGCCCAAGCGGGCGCGGAGCTCAGGCATGTTCGGCGAGCACGAACTCCAAGGCCGCCACGGGGTGCCCGAGCTCGAAGTTGAGAAGAACTCTGGGGTGGATCTCCCCCACCAACCCCACCTCCTCCGGGCCCCGGAAATACTTCAGGACCCTCCCCTCCATGAAACTCGGATGCTCCCCCTCCCTAGGCTCTACCTTCAGGGAAAGCTCTCTGAGCAGGCTCTCGGCCACCGCCTTCATCTGGGTAAAGTTTCCCCCGACCTGCACCGCTGCAACCTTCCTGATCGTTCGGGCACTCTCCCCTCTGAGCTCCGGCAGCACCACGTCGCCGACCTCAAAGAACCTCTGGGGGAGTTCGTACAGCTTGTTCCTCTGGCAGGTGGAAAGGAGGGAGGGAAGGAGCCAGGTGCGGAGGATGGTGTACTCCTGCGAGATGGGGTTGGAAATCTCCACCGCCTCCCCCTGCAAACCCATGAGCTCGAAGTTGGTTCTAGGATTGGTGAGGATGTAGTTCATCACCTCCGTGAAGCCCAGCCCGATCATCACCCCCCTCACCCTTCTGGAGAGCCTCTCAAGTTCGTGGGTCTCGCCGATGGTGGCCACGCGCGGAGGGGCGGGCTCAAGCTTGTCGTATCCGTAACCCACCGCCAGCTCCTCAATCAGATCGACCTCGTGCATCACATCGACCCGGTAGGGCGGGACGAGGACCGTCTCCCCAGACAGCTCAAACCTCATCCGGCGGAAGATCCTCCGCGCCTGAGCCTTTCCCAGCTTGATCCCTATGTACTGGCACGCCCTCTTCAAGTCAATCCTCATCCTCTTGGGGGAGAGGTCCGGGGAGGGGCCCCCCGGCAACCCTACCGACTCCAGCCTAAAACCTCGCTCGGCCATGGCGCACATGAGGATCTTGAGGGAGTTGGTGACCGTCCGCTCGTCCAGCCCCGTGACATCGATGAAGAGATTTTTGGTCTTCACTGTCACCTTGGTATCCTCACTGTTCACGATGGGCGGCATGGATAGAACTGTGCCCTCGGAGTCCACGAGCAGCGGGAAGAACTCCATGCCCTCGAGCAGGTGCCTGTACTCCATCCCCTTCGGATGCTTCTCGAGAATCTCCCTGAGGTTCAGCTCCTCCTCCATACCCAGCGGAACGAACCTGACTTCCTCCGGCCTGACCGCCCTGTAATATATGGGCGGATGAATGGTGTCCAAATCGTAAACCCCGATGGAGGCCTTCCTCCTCCGCCTGCAGTAGGTCTCGTGCAGCTTCTCCTGCGTCTGCATGAGGGAGACTAGACTCATCTCATCCAGCTCAACCTCCCTCACCACGCCCGCCACTATCAGTGGCCTGACCAGCGAAACCGATCTTTCCACGTGCAGCCTCACCCTTGGAGCCGCCACCCGGTACCTCGGCAGGCCCGTCTGAATTCCCAGCATCCCCTTCAGCATCCTTGCCACACCCTCGGGCGAGAGGAGGTCGGGCCTGTTGTGCGGAACCTCGATTCTAATCTCCTCCCCTTCGATTTGCGTCTCCATTCCAAGGGCATCCATACACTCAAGAAGGGCGGCGGTTCCAACCTCCCTCCCCAGCAGCCTACGGAAGTCCCGCAGGTCGAAGGTTACAACGGGCATCAGGATCCCCTCAACCAAGCTAGGTCGTTTGAGAAGAGCATGCGGATGTCCTCCACCCCAAGCTTGAGCATGATCAACCTCGTCAGTCCAATTCCCCAAGCGAGCACGGGATACCTTATTCCGAGGGGGATCAGCAGCTCCGGCCTGAACATGCCGGCCCCCAAAATCTCAATCCACTCCCCCCTCCCCTCATGGTATACTAGGGCCTCCGCCGAGGGTTCGGTGTAGGGGAAGTAGGAGGGGCGGAACCTGACCTTCTCGAACCCGAGCCTGTTGACGATTTCCTTCAGGTAGCCAAACATGTCCCTGAGGGTGAGCCCCTCCTCCATCACGATGCCCTCGCACTGGTAGAACTCCGCCAGGTGCTTGTAGTCGATCTTCTCGTGCCTGAAAACCCTCCCGATGGAGAAAACCTTCACCGGGGGACTGGGGCGACTAGAGAGGAAGTGCACGGTGGCGGCCGTGGTCTGGGAGCAGAGAAGCAGCCTCCTGCTCACCTCCGGGTTGAAGCGGTACCCCCAGCCGCAGGAGCCCGCCACGCCCCTCTCGTGCGCCC
Source organism: Hadarchaeota archaeon (SeqCode) (assembly GCA_964632175.1). Lineage (GTDB taxonomy): Archaea > Hadarchaeota > Hadarchaeia > Hadarchaeales > JAWBSP01 > JAWBSP01. The sequence continues at coordinate 46,249 of CAZWBJ010000003.1, read as the reverse complement.
TCGCCACCTTTCCCACAAGTTCGCTGGGGACGGTGCCATGGGAGGGTTTGCTCAGGGATAGGGTGTCATGTATCTCCCGGGCCGGGTGGTCTTGGGCTTGGAAAAGGGCGTCAAAATTCCAGAATTCAGTTTCCACTATTCTGCTCGGGATTTCCTTGAACCCCATCCCTATGAGGATCTCCCTGACCTCCTCTATCACGCGCTGCTGGGGATGGAGCTTGGCGGGGTAAGTGGGGGAAACACCAGCCAGGACGTTGTAGCGCTTGAACCTAACCGTTTTCCAGCGCCCCGTGGAGAGCAGCTCGGGTGTGAGCTCCGAAACTTCCTCCACTTCCGGCCCCAGCCTAACTTTCCAGCCCTCCTCCGTCAGGGAGAGGATCCTCCTTTTCTCCTCCCTGATCTCGAGAAGCCCCCTCCTTCCAAGCTCCCGCGAGAGTGCGTCGAGTTCATCCACCACCGGCTCGCTCCTCAACCTCAGCAGGGCCTCCTCCTCCGGCATGGGCTGCCCCAAGTAACTCCTCCCCTTCTCCGTGAGTCTCAGGAGCTTTCCTTCCAGAGTCACCAGGTTCTTCCTTCGCAGCCACCCGACTCCCACCTGGACCTCCTCCCTCTTTAGTCCTGCCATGCGCCCGGCCTCTTCCGGGGTCACCCCATCCGCCACCCTGAGGATCCTGCGCTCGGGCAGACCCACCTCCAGACACCTCTTCCCCTCCGCCGTGAGGAGCAGCCTGTACCTCTTCTCCTCCTTCACCTCTACCAGCCCTCTCTCCTGCAACGCCAGCGCGCCCCTCATGACGGCCGATTGGTCCATATCCCACTCCTGGGGCTGGGCGGTACCCCCCGCCTCTCTCAGCCTCCGGAGAACCTCCCTTGCCTCCCTAGAAAGCTCCTCCATCCTATTCACCTACTCTGAGGTGTTCATAACTTCGGTCGGGCGCTCTTTATCGCTGGAGAAGGTCGGCTTAGCCTAAGTCGGCTGGATGCTGACGAGTTGAGGCACTGGCCAGAAATCGTAGCTGGATTTACACCTCCCCACAACGGCAACGGCCTGCCTATACATGGGCTCGAGCTGGGTCTTGAGCTTCAAGCTAATCCTCCACTGGATGACTGAGGCTGTTTCCTGAAATGTTCGTAACCTCGGTCCGGAACGGGGAGGAGTCTCCCTCCCACTTCCCGCGCCACGCCTCTTCCTCTCTCCACCCTTCCGATAACGCTGAGTTCTCTCCCGACTCTCCGGAGTTTTTTCCTCACCTCCTCCACCCTATCCGGTGGAATGGTAAAAAGGAGCTCGTAATCCTCTCCCCCGAAGAGGGAAAATTCGGTGGCATCCAAACGTCCCTCCCTAGCAAACCGCTCCACGAGCGGATGGGTTGGAATCCTCTCCAGAACCATCCTCACCCCGCTCTCCCTAGCCAGTTGCCAGAGGTTCGCGGCCAGACCATCCGAGAGATCTATGGCCGAGGTCGCCCCCTCAGCGGCGAGGATCTGGCCTTCCCTTATTCTCGCCTCTGGCTCCAACAGGGCCCTCACGAGCTCTCGATAGGAGCGAACGGGAAGAGAGTGAGTGAGGATATAGAGACCGGCGGCCGCCCTCCCCAGCTTGCCTGTCACCGCTAGCGCGTCCCCCACTTTCGCACCGCCTCTCCTCAGAATCCTCCTACCCCTCCCGACGGCAAACCCCGCTATCGCTATTTCCTCATTCTCGCTCAGATCTCCCCCCGCCAACGCCGCCCCATATTTCCTCGCTGCCCTCTCCATTCCCTCCATAATCCGCCTGAAAACCCGCAGATCCGTCTCGGAGGGAAGGGCGAGGGAGAAGAGGAGGGCCAAGGGCTCGGCACCCATGGCCGCAAGATCGCTGAGGTTCACGACCGCCGCCTTCCATCCCATTTGCTCGGGGCTGGTGCCGGGAGGGAAATGGGAGTGCTGGAAAAGGACATCGGTGGTCAGAACGAGGCGCTCCTCCCCCATCCGAAGGACGGCCGCGTCGTCTCCTACCCCCACCTCCAGCCTTCCATCCCCCTTCCACCACTTCCTTATGAGTTCGACCAGCTTTCTCTCCCCGAGCTCGCTGAGCTTCATCTGTAAAAATGTCCCCCTAAATTAACCGACCCCTGAGGAACCCAAGTCCTAGCATGTATGTTTGCTAAACTTTTACTATATGATAAAACGAGCCACGACAATAGCCAGAAACCAAACTCAGGCTGGAAAGATATCGCTTACCTCACGAAAGCTACGACGACGTCATTACCCGCCTGATGGAGGAGACCTTGCCGCGCAAGCCACCGACCCTTCGCGAACTGAGGAGAATGAGAAAGGATGAGTACATCCCACTCGAGAAGGTTTTAAATAAGAAATCGAGCGGTCCAAGGTAGAGGTCTCAGATTCTCGACACCAACGAATTTTGCTTCAATAGCTACTGTTAAAGCAGTTTCAAATGCCCCGTCACCTTATCGACAATCTCGTTGCGGTCCGGTCCCACCCCCAGAACGGTAACGGTTCCGGGAGGTAGTTCGGTCAGGCCGGCATCGGTTATGAGCTCGGCCACCAAGTCCAGAGATCGGGCCTGCCGCTGGAGCTCCTTCAGCTCCTCCAGGTTCCTCCCCCTCACCACCACCTTCTTCTGCCCCTCCCTCAACCAGGCCTTGAAGACCTCCGGCTTCTTCCTCCTCACCTTTTCGGCCGCCGTCACCGCCCCGTGAGCCACCTGGACCGCAAGCTTGCCCGGGCTCATGTGCAGATCCTCCCTGACCACTATCACCTGTTTGTACTCGAAGTTCATGTGAACAGCCAAGCACCGCACTTAACACACTTTTGGGCATCCAAGGGGTTGATGTGTCCGCAGTAGGGGCAGGTCCTAGCTCTGCAAACCTGGAGATGTGCCACCAGCCCCTCCTTCGTCTCGAGGAGCGTTCCGCATCGGGGGCACTTGAACTGCGGAGGCGGTGGCTTTGCCATGGGAACCGGCGCGGGTACGTAAGCAGGAGAAGGTGGTGCGGATGGTGGTTTGGGCATAACTGAAGGGCGAGGTGGAGGTGGCGGGGGAGGGGGAGGCCTGAGGAAAGGCAGGTAACGGAGATAGTGCGAAACCACCCGGAATCCCTCCCTGACGAAGGCCACGAACCCCAAGATCCCGCAGGAGATGAGGAGACCGGCGAAAAAAGGCTTGGGAACTAGGAGACCTCTGCCCGCCAAGACGAAACCGAGGTATATCATCACCAGTACGCCCAAACCGAAGCTCACTCCCACCCGCTTCCAGAAGTCGAGATCCTCCGGTTTGGGAAAAATGGCGAGAGAAGCCAGGAAGCCGGGCGCCATGAGGGTGAGAATGCCAACCACCAGCATGAGGATGCTCATCTACATCTGCGGCGGAGGTAAAAGATGGGTTTTGATGCCCTGGTGGTGGGAGGGGGGCCGGTGGGGTGCTTTTTCGCCGGGGACCTCGCGCGGAGGGGATGGAAGGTGGCGATCTTTGAGGAGCACCGGAAGATCGGATATCCCTGGTGCTGTGCGGGCGTGGTCGGGATAGGGGGGATGAATGAACTTGGGCTGCCGCTGAAGAAATCGCTCATCCTAGAGGAGCTGAGGGGAGCCATCCTTCACTCGCCCTCGGGAAGGAGGGTGGAAATCACCAGAGGGAGACCTGAGGCCTGGGTGATAGACAGACCGGCCTTCGACCGGTTCCTAGCGGATATGGCGGTGAGGGCGGGTGCTGAGCTGTACCTAGGTCAAAGGTGCAGAGGGGTGGAAGGAGGGAGGGTGAGGCTGGGAAATCGCAGCGTCGAGGGGAGGGTGATCGTGGGTGCGGACGGACCCAACTCGGTGGTGGCGAGAGACTCTGGACTGGAGACGAAACGCAGGTTCATGAGGTTCGCCCAGGTGGAGGTGAAGGCGGAGACTACCCCGCAGTTTGCGGAGCTCTATTTCGGCAGGGAGGTGGCCCCAGGCTTTTTCGGCTGGCTGGTCCCGGCGGGGGAGAGGGCTAGGGTGGGGGTTGGAACCGTGCAGAATCCCCTCCCCTTCCTCAGGGGCCTCCTGAAAAAGCTTGAGAAAAGAATCAGGGGAAAGATCCCAAGACCTTCGGTGGATGTGATCAAAACCGCTCGCCCCCGCCCTGTTGGAGAAGGGGTGATCCTCATCGGAGACGCGGCCGGGCAGGTGAAGCCCCTCACCAAGGGGGGATTATACATCGGTCTCTCCTGTGCCAAGCTTGCGACTGAGGCGGTTTCAGATTATTTGAGTAAAGGCGGAACGCTTGAGAGTTACGGGCGAGCCGTGGGGAGGAAGTTTGGATCCGAATTCAGGTGGGGAGAACTAGCCTTCTCCATTTACTCCCAGTTTGGGGACAAGGAAATCGAGTTCCTGATTAAAATGTTGGAAAGGGGAAAAATCCAAAAATTCATTACAAGGGAGGCGGATTTTGATTACCATTCCCGCCTGTTGAGAAGATTACCCTTCGCTCCTCTCCTGAGTTTGGGCGAATGACGGCAATCAAGCAATTCCCTGCACCCAAACCAGACGCCCGGCAAAAAGATAGAAGGGAATATTCTTAGAGATAAAGCTGAAGGTGAAAAAAGTAACAGATTGCGTGTCAGGAACTACCTGAAAAGAAGGAACTACTGGGGGAGAGAAAACATAGGGACTCGATATCACGTTCAGTTAGCTAACTCCCCCCTCTCTATTGTGATCTGACGACATGTTGAAGTTTCTCCGGTCTATTTCACCTGCTTTGTAAGCTCTCCAAAAGATAACTCAGATTTGTGGTGAGAGCAGATGTTACCGCTTTGCGCAAATTCCCGGTGGTACCACTAATCGCCACCAGGCCTTATGTTACTCCTTATCCCGTGTCGCGATCCAGCTTGTCCAAGTGCACTTGATTGAACCGTTCAAATGCGAGTGCGAGTGCAGAGGTAAGGTCGATCCGCGAAAGCTTGTGATTCCTGAGGAGGGACCGATTACTAGTGGCGGGCCCTTCAGTTCAAAACGAAAAATTGGATACGTTTTAAGTGTGTTTGCCCTCCTAAGGAAAAGGAAAAATAGCCTCGATAAGTGAAGGGCAGCAAGATAGTGCCGGGGGCGGGATTTGAACCCGCGACCTCGGGATTATGAGTCCCGCGCTATCACCAGGCTTAGCTACCCCGGCAATCTTTTTCTACTTTTCAGAGGCTAAAATGACTTCAAAAGGGAGAGGAACTGCCTCCGCCCTCGCACCACGCTCGCTCCCCCCTCATGCCCCACAACAATTTCATCCGCCGCCCTCGGGAAGATGCCGTTCTCGATTACCCCGGGCATCTGATTTATTTCCCGTTCCAGTTTCACCGGATCTCGGATTTTCCCGAAGGCCGTGTCCAGAATGTAATTCCCGTTGTCGGTGAGAAAGGGAGATCCGCTCACCTCCCTCAGTCGCGGCTCCCCCCCGAGCTCCTCCAGCTTCCTCCCCACAAAGGTGAGGGCGAAGGGGAGAACCTCCACGGGAACGGGACCCCCCAGAGTCCTGACGAGCTTGGTCCTGTCAACCACCAGAATCACTTTCTTGGCCGCGTGGCAGAGGATCTTCTCCCGTGTGAGGGCCCCACCTTTTCCCTTTAGGGCGTTGAACTCTGGATCCACCTCGTCCGCCCCATCCAGCACCAAATCAAGCTCGGGGGTCTCTAGAGGGATGAGGTTCAGCCCGCTCCTCCTCGCCAGTTCCTCGGTGGAGCTTGAGGCGGGAACGAACTTGGCCCGGGGTCTTCTCCTGACGAGCGCCCGGATGATTCTCTGTACGGTGGTCCCCGAGCCCAGCCCGACCCTCATTCCGTCCTCAACAAACTCACAAGCCCTCTCGGCGGCGAACTCCTTCCACTTGTCAACTTCCAAATCAATTTTTCTTTTTCTATGATTTAGGCTTTCACTCTGGAAGGAACCCTTATTAAGAAAAACTCAGCGGTTTGGGATGAGGAGAACCATTCCAGTAAAAGAGGTGATGACCAAAGAAGTTGTAACCATCACCCCCAAAGACGATATCGCCAAGGCGGCCAAGCTCATGAGTTCTCACAGGGTGGGATGCCTAGTGGTGGTTCAGAACAGGGAGCCCATAGGCATCGTCACGGAAAGGGACATCCTGACCAAGGTGGTGGGGCTGGACCTGAAGCCCAGCAAGGTTCTGGTGGGAGAGGTGATGTCCTCCCCACCAATAACCATCGGCCCCGACGTGGAGGTGAGCGAGGCCGCCAAGCTCATGAGCAAGCACGACATAAGGAGGTTGCCCGTGATCAATGAGGGAAAGCTCGTGGGGATCGTGACCGCCAGCGACCTCGCGTCCGTGGTTCCGGAGATGGCCGAGTTTGCAGACGTCTCCCTGCCCCCGGCCGAGGAAATAAGCACCAGCGTTTGCGAGGTCTGCGGGGAAGTCTCCTCCCACCTTTACGAGGTCAACGGCAAGTGGGTCTGCGAGAACTGTAAGGACTCGATGGAATGATGTGAGTGTTTCCGCGGGGGCCCAGTCTAGTTAGGGATATCATGGTTCCCTGCCGCGCGTATGTTAACCCTAGGGATCTGGTCACGCATGCAAGGTCCCTCATGCGCTCCACGGGTGTGAGGGTTCTTCCGGTGGTTGAGGAGGGAAGGGTGGAAGGTATCCTGACCGACAGGGAGGCTCTAAAAGTTGGGGCCACCAAATCCGGCGTGCTGGTTTTCGGTCTCATGCTGCCGCCTCAAAACCTGCTCCTCCCGCACGATCCGGTGGACCGGGCGGTGGAGAGGATGGTGACCTCTGAAATTCTGGAACTTCCCGTCATCCAGAGCTGGAGCGACAGGAGGTTGCTCGGGATGGCGAGCGCCACGGCCTTCCTAGGCGCCATCTCGCTAAGGGGAAGGGTGGAGGAGTTTATGGAGGAACCGGAGGTGACCGACCCGGAGGAGGGGATCAACCGGGTGTGGGAGAGGATGGAGAGCGTGGGGTGCTCGGGAATGGCTGTGGTGAGAAGGAAGGGCGGGAAGACGGAGGTGATCGGCATAATCACCAGGTACGACCTCATCCGCTCGGGCAGGCTGGAGGGGGCGGTGGCCAAGGTCAGGAGCTGCATGAGATCCCCCGCCATCACCGTGCCGCCCTCGCTGGGGATTGGAGAGGCCCTCTCGCTGATGGGGAAACACGGGATAAGCCATCTCCCGGTGGTGGAGGGGGGGAACCTTGTCGGGATGCTCACCAAACTCTCCGTGTTGAGGAGGTGGATACGTGAGAATCGTTAGGCCACCCGACCTAGGCTACAAAGCGCGGGAGAGGGGCCCTAGGGAGTTCAAGTCGAGGCCCAGCCGGAAGGAGGGGACCCTCATGACCCTAGCCAAGAGGGAGGTGGTGACCGTCCCCCCCACCTTCAGGATAAAGGACGCCGCCGAGCTGATGGTGGGGCGCAGGATCCGGAGGCTCCCGGTGGTCCACCCTGGAACGGGGAAGCTACTGGGAATCCTCATAACTAGGGATCTGATAAATTTCCTAGGCGGAGGGGAGAAGTACAAGATAGTTGAGGAGAAATTCAGGGGGAACTTCGCCGCGGCCGTGAACCAGCCGGTCAGCCTGATCATGTCGGAGGAGCCCATCTACGCCACCAACCAGATGTCGATAGAGGATGGAGTCAGGCTCCTCCTCAGGACGGGGGTGGGTGGCGTGCCCATACTGGACGAGCAGGAGAGGGTGGTGGGGATCGTTTCGGAGAGGGATTTCCTGCCCTACCTTCCAGAAGTCACGGGCAACCCCGTCAGCTATTACATGACCCGCCATCCTTTTGTCCTCACACCGGCGGACCCCATCAAAAAAGCCTGTACCGAGATGATCTCCCGCGGGGTGAGGCGCCTCCCCGTGACGGCCGGGAAAAAACTCCAGGGAATCGTGACGAGCGTGGATCTGCTCCGGTACTTCGGAACCAGCAGGATCTTTGAGGAGATGCCCTCGGGAAAGGTGGAGGAGGCGCTTGGAAAGGCGGTCTCGGGGATAATGACGAGAAACCCAGTGACCATCTCCCCCGAAAGGGATGTAGGGGAAGCCGCCTCCCTCATGATCCAGAAAGGGTGCGGGGGGCTGCCCGTGGTGGAGGAGGAAAAGCTGGAGGGGATAATCACGGAACACGATATGCTCAAGCTGTTGATTCCCTGGACCTGAGACTGGTTAGTACCTCACCTCAAAATCCCTGAACTGTCCCTCCGCCTTCCCCCACTCCGCTTCCACTCCCTCGACCACGGCCCCCGGGGGTCCCCTCCTGCAGAAATCCAACATCTGCTCGAGCGCCTCCTTTCTCCCCTCCATCACCGCCTCCACCCTCCCGTCCGGAAGGTTCCTCACCCAGCCCTTCACCCCCAGCTTCCTGGCAAGCCTCTGAAGGTGGTATCGGAAGAAAACGCCCTGGACGAGCCCCCGGATGTAGACGTGAACTCTCTCCAACTACCTGTACTTGGCCAGTTCCTCCGTGAGATCCACGCTGGTAAGCATGGTGGCCCGGCAGCAGTACCTCTTTATCCCCATCTCGTCCAGTATCTTCTTCGGATCCTCCCCCTCCTTCGACCTGCGGTCGAACTCCTCGAATTTGTCCCCCAGCAACTTCCCACAGGTCATGCAACGGACGGGCCTCATGCTTCACCTATAGCTCTTCTGGAATTTAGCCCTAGCCCCAGGCCCCCCCGGTTTTTTCCTCTCCTTTTTCCTCACGTCACTCTTGATTAGAGCCCAGTCGTACTTTTTGAAAACTTCCCTAACCGAGGGATCGAACCTGATCAGGGCCCTGGCCACCGCCGTCCTCACGGCATCGGCCTGCCCGGCCCACCCCCCTCCCTTAACCTTGACCCAAAGATCCACCTTTTTGGCGAGATCTGGAGCCAACAGCAGAGGCTCCGAAATCCTCAGCCTAGCGAGTTCTGGCTCCCAGCATTCGAGCGGGATGCCGTTTATATAAACCCTTCCCTTTCCCTCCTTCAGGGTCGCCCTAGCCACGGCGGTCTTCCTACGCCCCACCTCCTGCAAGGGCTTCAAATTTCCACCCCCAAGTAGCGGCTCAGTTCCCCGAGAGTGATGAACCTGCCTCCCAGCTTGCCGGCACTGGCCTCTGGGAAGGTGGTCTTGGAAACGTTAGACAAGTCTTCCGGAACTCCCACATGCACCCTAAGCCTGCCCAGCGCCTCCCTTCCCTTGGCTTTCTTGATCGGGAGCATGCCCCTGACCACCTGCCTGAATATATCGTCCGGCCTTCTGAAATGTTTGGGACCCTTTCTCGGGTTTGTCCTCCCCCTCACCTCCATCCACTCGTCATACTCCCTGAAGATCGTGCTCCTCCTGCCGGACAGGACGATTTTTTCAGAGTTAACCACGATCACCCTTTCGCCTTCCAGGAGGCGCTTGGCCACCAAGCTCGCCAGCCTTCCGAGGATCTGCCCGCTCCCGTCCACCACCAAGGTCATATGAGTATGATCACCCCCTTCCCCTCGGGATTCTCCTCCAGCAGTTGCTCCACCCCCAGAGCCCTTCCCCCGGCCTCGGTTATCTTCCTCCTCGCCTCGGCTGAGAAGCGGAGGGCCGAAACCGTGACGGGTTTCTCCAGAGTCCCCGAAGCTAGGACCACGCCCGGAACCAGCAGCACGCCTTTGTCACCGTACCTGTTTATCTTGCTGAGGTTCACCTCCACTCTTCTTCTGGTGGGCCTCGAGAGGAGTTCGGCCGCCCTCCGCCAGACTCCTTCCCTCCTCTGCCTCAGCCTCGCAACCAGCTCCCTTATCACCGGGTTGGTGGGTCCTGTTGGCCTTGGCATTAGGATTTCCCCCTGCGCGCCCTTTTACTTTCCTGCTTTCGCATCTCTTCCAGTTTGGAGGCCACACCGTACAGGGAAATGGCCATGAGCATCCAGCCCAATCCCACCACCAAACCCCTGAGCGTAATGGGCCGGGAGGGTGCGCCCTGCCAGAGGAGGACCCCCGCGCAGAAGAGAATGAGGAGGTAAACCCCTTTCACTCCACTCCCTCCTTCCTCAGTATTCCCCGTGCCGCCAAAATGCCTGTCGCGGCCGCCCCCACAATCCCCCTCGACAGTCCCGCCCCGTCCCCCGCCACAAAAATTCCGGGCACGCTGGTCTGCATGTTTTCATCTACAACGACTCGAAGAGCATATAGCTTGAGCTCAGGGGCGTAGAGGAGGGTCTGATCTGAGGCCACCCCAGGCAACACCCTGTCCAGCTTTTCTAGGGCCTCCAGCAAATCCGTGACCATCCTCCCGGGCAGAGCCATGGAGATATCCCCCGGCGTGACGCTGAGAAGGGTCGGTTTGAGCCCCCCGCTCCTTATCCTCTCCCAAGTGGACCTCCTCCCCCTCCTGAGATCCCCCAGTCTCTGGAGGAGCGGGAAACCGCCGCCTATGGCGGTGGCGAGCCTCGCGATGGAGCTTCCGTATGCGAGGGTGTTGGTCACGGGATGGGTGAGTTCAACCCTCACCAAGAGGGCAAAGTTGGCGTTGTTCGATTTTCTCGCCCTGAGGCTCTGGCCGTTCACGCCGGCGAAATCCCCGTACCTCTCCTCTAGGACGAATCCACGGTAGTTGCAGCAGAAGGTCCTGACGAAATCCCTGAAGGTGTCGGTCACGATATGGAACTTGGGGTCCCAAGAGACCCTGACGGCAGGCTCCAGAACTCTCGCCGGCGTTTCCACCCTCACGCCTATGTCGATGGGACCGTACTCGTACCTCATTCCTAGAGCCTGCGCCTGGGAGAGCAGCCACTCGGCTCCGAACCTTCCGGGTGCAAGAAGGAGGTACCTCGCCCTGAGCCTCCTCCCCCCGGCGCTCACCCAACCCTTTCCTATCCTCTCGATCCTGAGACGCGGGAGGAAAACCACCCCTCTGCCGGCGAGCTCCCTTACAAAGGATCCGATAACCCCCGGCAGAAGTTCGCTTCCGATGTGTCTCTGGCGAATGGGTATAAATCTGACGCCTGCCCTCCTAGCCTTCTCCTCGAGCCACTTGACTTCCCTTCCCCCTGCCTCCTTCAGCTCTTGGGGGGCACCGTGACGCAGAAAAGTCCCATCCACCTCTCCTATCAGTTCCCAGGCCCTCCTCTCTCCTCCCGCCAGCACGCTCAGCTCACCGCCGATCTGAGGGCTGAGGTTCAGGGTTCCACTTGACATCCCTCCCGCCCCACCTATACCACACATCACCCGACATGGAGTACACCTCTGGCATCTCCCCCTCTCCGCCGCGGGGCAGGATCTTCTCTCGATGGGCTCCCCCGCATCCACCACCAGCACGGAGAGCCCCGCCTCTGCGAGCGTTTTAGCCGCAAAAAGACCTGCAGGGCCAGCACCAACTATCAGCACATCCCTCAAAGATCCTTCACCCTCCCCACGTACGTGCCATCGAGCAGGTAGACCTCGGCCTCCCCCAGCGAGAGGGCACCGCACCTGAAGAGGGGCCCTATGAGCTCTTCCGCCGGTTGCCTGTTCACGGGCGCCCCCTTGACGAGTTTGCTGAAGGACGGCATGACAATAACCTCCGGGGAATTCCCCACCCTCACCTCCTCCGGTAGCTGGCGGGGATCGAGCCTCATCCTGAGCCAGACGGGTTCCACTACTCTGCCCCCCATTTTGTCCCTCAACTCCAAGGAGGGGTGGTTGTGCCCCATCACCAGCTGCTCGACCTGCAAAACCTCCCGCGAGGGCCAAGCATGGCCGTGGATGAACCCAATCTCCCTGCACCTCACGCCCGTGACCGGCAGCATCCTCACACCCCTTGGGAGCATCCCCTCCAGATCCCCGTCGTGGTTTCCCGGAATGATCTCCACCTCCACCTTTTTCATCAGCTCCTCGAAGAAGGAGGGGAGCTCTCTCCACTCCTGCCAGGTCGAGCGGGGCACGTTGTGCTTGACATCTCCCAAGAACAGGATTTTCCTCGCCCGATGCTCCTCTACTAACCTGAGGAGCCTTCCCTTTGTCTCTGGGATCTGGCTTGGCAAGCTGATCCCCTTGCTCAGGAGCTCCCCCTCCAGCCCCAGGTGCAGATCCGCCACCACCAGCCTCCCCTCCCGTGGGTCAAGGAGAGCCGGCTCGCCCGGAAGGGGGAGAATCTTCACTCATTCATTCGCCTGGAACCTGAAATCGCGAACCTATCCCTTCCAGACGCCCAGTGCCAGTCCGAAAGCGAAAGCGGCGATCTGGTAGGGCAGAGTACCGATGATACCCTGCGCCCACGAGGCTAGAGTAGGGAGGCTCTCGGATGCCTTTTTCCACAGATCCGGAAGGCTCACCGTGGCAACCCCCGCGACCGCGAGCAAAGCGAGGAAGGCCACCAGCAGCGTGGCGAGCTTGAGGGCTTGTTTTACAAACAGTCCCAAGAGCAACCCGAAAAGGAAGGGGAGCACGAGGGGGAAGAGCCACTCGAAGCTCATACCTGCTCGAGCCAGGCGGAGTACTTCTGTACCCTGCCCCTCACCGCGTCGAAGTATATCTTCTGAATTCTCCTAGTGATCTTCCACTCCCCCGTTCCTATCCTCTTCCCGTCGATCTCCTTCACGGGCGTGATCTCGGCGGCCGTCCCGGTGAAGAAAACCTCGTCTGCCTGTGTCAGCTCCTCCGGCGTTAGATTTTTCTCCTCGAAGGGAATGCCCTCATCTTCCGCAATTTTGATCACGCAATCCCGGGTAATCCCCGGTAAGACTCCCGCCGAGATGGGAGGGGTGTAGAGCCTACCCCCCTTCACCACGAAGAGGTTTTCCCCCGGTCCCTCCGCCACCTTGCCCTCCGTGTTGAGGAGGATGGATTCCTCAAACCCGTCCTTCAGGGCATCGAGCTTGGCCAGGATGGAGTTGGCGTAGTTGGCAACCAGCTTGGCCTGGGGCGGAAGGGTGCTTGGGTCTATCCTCCTCCACTTCGAGATTTTCACGCGGACCCCCTCCTTCAGGCCCTTCTCGCCCAGGTAAGTTCCCCAAGGCCAAACGGCGATGGCCACTTGGACGGGAGCTCCCGCGGGGTTCAGGCCCATCACTCCATACCCGTAGAAGGCGATGGGCCGGATGTAGCATTCCTCCAGCTCGTTCGCCCTTATTAGATCCTTGGTGGCCTGCACCAGCTCCTCGACGGAGTAAGGCAGAGTCATTCCCACCAAGGAGGCCGAGTTGTGGAGCCTGCGCATGTGATCCGTCAGCCTCAGGACCGCAGGACCCCTTTCGGTCTTGTAGCAGCGTATCCCCTCGAAGACACCAAAACCGTAGTGAAGGGTGTGGGTGAGAACGTGGATCTTCGCCTTGTCCCAAGCCACCAGCTGACCATCCATCCATATGAAACGAGTGGGGGTTAGGCCGGGGGCTTTCATCAGAGGTTTTCCAGCTTTGTCTTAAATTCCTCAAAGTGCTTGGAGAATTCCTCAGGATTGAGCCCACGTCCAAGGAGCTCGGAGAACCTTTTCTCCCTAAGCTCGGGAGAGAGAGATCGGGCATATTCCTCCACGTGCTTGCCACGGATCCTCTCCTCTGGAGGCAAGACCTCTGGGTTGTGGGGGATGGTCAAACCACCGTCCAGCGCCCCCTTCAGGGCGGCAAAGACCCTACCCCCCTTGGTGGGGGTATGCAGCCCAATATCCAGCACTGCCTCCTTCACTCCCGCCTTCAGGGCCTTCTTAGCACAAAGGTAACCCGCCAGGTACGCGGCAGAAGTATTGGCCCCCCCCTTCCACCCTAGCCTCTGGAGTTCCTTGGAATCCGCCGAAGCAAGCGTCCTGTCTCCCCTGGCATCGAAACCCATCACTTGGCATATCACCCTCCTGTTGGTCAGCCTCACCACCAGCCTAGGTTTTCCGGAGAGAAGCAGCTTGAGCCTCTTCCTGTAGTCCGTCTTCCCCTCCCTTCTCCTCCTGAACGCGACCCTGTACTGGGGTCCGAACTTCATTTAACCATCCCCTGCTCCTTCAGGTAGCTCAGAAGGTGCCCGCGATCCCTGAAGAAGCCACCCTTGACCATCTTGTACAGCTTCCTGTACTGGGCGGGAGTTATCTCTCTTTTGTCCCTCAAGTTCGAGAGAGTCTTCCTGAGGGCGCGGACCCTCCTCATCCACTTCAGCTTCTGGGACTCGGTCGCACCCTCCCTGCTGCCCGGACCCCTCCTTCTTACCCCCCTCTCCCTCACCCTCCCCCTCGACACGCCCTTCTTCGGCCTGCTGCGGATGATGCCTCTCTTTATGAGCTTTTTCACGTCCTCCCTCCTTATGGCCGTTGAAATTTCGTCCGCCCTAGTGGGATCCATCCAGATTCTGTTTTCCCCCACGCCTAGAATCTCGGCCGCCAGCCTGCGCTGGGTCCGGAACCTCATGGGTTGAGCACCTTTATTCCCCTTTCCTTGGCTAGGGCAAGGATCTGCTCCCTCTTTTTCCTCCCCAAGCTTGAGGACAGGCGAACCGCCTCCTTAGAGGGATCCACTCCTTCCATATCCTTTAGATTTCTCACCAGAACTTCCCTCAGGCCGCACGGGTGGAGCCCGCGCACCACCTTGGGCTGCCTATACCCCACCTTCACCACCGGCGGCTTGCCTTTCTTTCCCAACCGCATCTTGCTATCGTGACCCTTCGGCTTTCTCCATCCGTGCTCTAGGCTCCTGTGCCTCCACCACTCCTGCCTCCTGAACTCCGGAAGCTTCCTCTTGGCGGGCTTCAAGCTCCTACCCTGTAGATCCCATCCTGGAAGACTCTGGGATCCCTCCTCTTGATGCGGGTGGCCTTCTCTATATTCCAAGCCGTCTGCCCCACCTCATACTTGTCCGCCCCCTCCACTATCACCTCGTCTCCCTCTACCCTCACCTGCACGTCCCCGACTATTTCCGCCACCCGTGGGGCTTTCTCGCCAAGGAAGTTCAGGATCAGGACCCTCTTTTTGTCGGCCTCCACCTTCACGCTTATGGGGAAGTGGGCATAGACAATCCTCAGTCTCTGCGACCATCCCTCCTTCACCCCCTTGAAGGCATTCCTCAGATGGGCCTGGACGGTCCCAAGCATGGCCTTGTGCTTCCTCCTCTCAAGCGGGACCCTCACCACGATTTCCTTGCCCTCCGCTGTCAGCTCCAGCCAAGGGATCTCAAAGGTCATGGTAACGGTGCCCTTGGGCCCGCTCACCTTCACCCTTTTCCCCTCGACCGAGGCCACGACCCCCTCCGGCACTGCTATTCTCTCCTCCCTTACCATACGTATGCAATCAACCTCCCCCCCAGCCCCTCTTCCTTGGCCCTCCAGTTGTGCATGACACCCTTCGGGGTCGAAACTACCAGCATTCCGAAATTGGAGGCGGGAAGGTACCTCTTCTCCCACTTCTCGAACTCCAAGTGCTTCACCGCGTGTCTGGGCTTTATCACCCCGCAATCGTTTATCTTCCCCAGCAGCTTCACCCTATAGATCCCGCCCCTTCCGTCCTCCACCCGCTCGTATCCCCCTATGTATCCCTCCCCGACCATCAGTTCCAAAATTTGCCCCAAAAGCTTGGAGGCAGGCCTCACCTCCACTTCCTTCTTTCTGGCTCTCTCGTAATTCTTTATTTTTGACAGGGCATTCGCCAAGGGGTCGTTCTCCATCTTAGTTGTATTTTTTGAATCCAATCTTGGGGGCCATTTCTCTGAAGCACCTCCTGCATAGATAGAGATCGAACTGCGTGTAGACCGGGCCCACCCTGCCGCACCTTCTGCACCTATGCTTCCCCTTCCCAAACAATTTCTTGACCATTAAGCTATTTGCACTCCAAACTTATTCTTAACCCACTCTATGGCCTCTTCTTTGGTGATCCTGTGCACCTTGGGAACCCTTCTTCGCCCCCTCCTCCTGTACATGATCCTGTAGCCCCTTCTCTTCAGGGAAACGCAAACATCCATCCCGAAAACCCCCAAATCCGGATCGTACTTGACTCCGGGGATGTCGATGTGCTCCCTGATCCCGAAAGAGAAATTACCGTAGCGGTCGAAGGAAGACTCCCTGAGCCTGTTGTCCACCCCCTTGAGCAAACGCCTCAGGAGTTCCATGCCCTTCTCGCCCCTCGCCGTGACCATGCACCCTATGGGCTCCCCCTTGCGTATCTTCCACTCCCTAATGGTTTTCTTGGCCAGGGTGCGCTTAGGTTTCATGCCGGAAACCTGTGTCAGAACCTTCTCGGCCTTCTCAAGTTTCTCCCCTCCCTCCCCAACTCCGAGGTTGAGCACCACCTTGTCCAGCATCACTTCGCGCATTGGGTTCATGGGAGAGAAATGAGGGGTGCCTCCTCCCCGATCACGAAGATATTGGACACGATGGTCTCCAGCCTTTCGCCGCCCCTTCCCTCCAGAACCGCCGTGTTGGGCTGAATGCTCCTCAGCTCCAAGATTTTCACTATCTTTCCTACCTTGCCAACATTCTTCCCTCCCGTTATAAGGGCTAGGGAACCCTCCCTGAAGGGAACCACCTGCAGCACCTCCTGGTGGGGGAGAGAGAGCTTTACCACATCCCTAGGGCGAAGCTCGTGAGGTTCCTTGAGGAGGAGAGTTCTACCATCGTGCAAACCCACCTGAACCTTTCCCCCAGCGATCGATTTTTTCCTCTCCACCCTGCAAAGCTTGAAGGAGACCTCCTGCGCCTCCACGGGGTGGGGCACGAGTTTGCCAAGCTGGTTGAGGAGAATCCTAAAGTGCTGTCCGACCGCGGGTAGTGAAACCACGTCCATCAGACCCACGGCAAATTTCGCCTCCCTCACCGGGCGACCATCCACCAGCACTCCCCCCCTCGCCAAGATTTTTGAAGCCTCCCAGAGCGAGCCGGCTACCTTCAGATAATCCCTAAGGATGACAGCCAAAGGGATGGATCGGCCGAGGGGGTGGGGGCCGGGCATCGCTTTGACCACCCAGGTCTTCCCCTTTTTGGGGAGCTGGAGCGCTCTGGGCATGGCCAGCCTCTTCAGGTGCCTGCTTCCGCCCATCTTCGCCATCTCGGAATGGTTGCCTTCCCTAAAATCCTTTCAGCAGGGCTTCCATCTCCTCGTGCAACCTTTTCAGTCTTTCAAGCGCCGGATGTCCCTCGCCGAGCTCGGCCCTGAAAGCGTCCAAAACCCTCTCAAAAGGAACGACCTCCCTCCCCATCACGAGTTTGTCCGCGTAGGTCACGATCTTCTCTTCGAGCGTGGAGGGTAGGAAATCCCTTTTGGGCAGTCCCAGCCTTTCCGCTTCCCCGGCGGGTATCCCAGCTCCGAGATGATTTTCGGCGAAGCGGGCAAACTCCCCCGCCCCCATCTGCCTGAGGATTTTCCCTCCCTCCACCCCGTGGTGGATCCCGTGAGTTCTCGCCCTGCCCACGTCGTGGAGGAGACTGCCGATTCGCACCTCCTCCAGTTTGACCTCCCTGGACCTGGAAATTTCCTCCGCGAGTTTTGTTGCCACTCTCTCCACTGCCAAGCAGTGCTCAATCACCTCCTGGGAACAGCCGGCCCTTCTCAGGAGTTCCAGAGCCTCTTCACGAAGCAATGCTCGTATTGCGGAACCCTTCCAGCACCCTGATTCTCTCCTCGAGACTCTTGACCACCGGAGTGTTGTCGTAGTGCTCCAGCCTCTCCCCGCAGGTGGGGCAAGTGAAGTTGAGCTCCATGGCCACGTCCATGGATACCTTCGGACAGTTGTTACTGCACCTGAAGAAGAGGGTGTTCTTCTCATACTCAAGCCTCTCCCTGAGTTTTTCGAGCATCTGCCTTCGGTGAATTTCCAGGCCCTCCATCGCCCTTTTCGGTTCCACGTACCAGTGGTACACATACCAGCCCGTCCCGTCGTCCCTCGTCCTCCTGTAGTTCACCAGCCTCCTCTCGTAAAGATCGTAGAGGATCCTCCTCACCACATTCACCTTCAGCCCCGTGGCCCTGGCGAGGCCCTCATCTGTGAGTTCCCTCTCCATCAGAGCGGAGATGATGAGATGCCCGTGATCGCCACAAACCGCATCTATCAACTCCTTCACCTCCGTATTGCTAACTGGAGGCGTTTTCCTCGGGCTCTTCTTTCTGGTTTTTGCCTTCTTCAAACGGTCACCCCGAATACTCGAATAATTTATGAAGATAACTTCCTAAAAGGCTTTCTTTTGCCTCTTTTTTGAAGATTTCCCACCCACCGCTTCGCTTCCAGTTAAAATTTTTAAACAAGTTTAGGAAACTAATTTCTGTCTGATGGTCTCAAGCAGGGCCTTGAGACCTACCCCATACCTTGCGGAGATGGGCACGAAGGAATAAGGACAGTGGTTGAGGAAATCAATCCTAGACTGCAGTTCCTCGGGGGTCAGGAGGTCTGTCTTGTTTAGGGCGATCAGGATTTTTGTGCCATACTGCGAGAGGATATCCAAGCAGCTCTTGGCCTTCCTGCAGAGCTCCGGTAGGGGGTCGGAAGAGTCCAAGACCAGCACCACTAGGTCCGCCAAGTAGATTTCCTCCAGCGTGGCCTTGAAGGCCTCCACCATCCAGGGAGGGAGATCCTCAATGAACCCCACCGTATCGGTAAAAAGGAGATCCGGGCTGCCCACGGCCATCCTCGTCCGCGTCGTGAGGGTGGTGAACATCATGTCATCCACCTCCACCTCCGCACGGGTCAGGGCGTTCAGGAGGGTGGACTTCCCCGCGTTGGTGTATCCCGCGAGGGCAACCAGTTTGAATCCCCTCCTTCTCCTCAGCTTCCTCCTCTGCTCCCTGCCCTTGGAAACGGAAGCCAGCTTCCTCCTGAGGAGGGCCAGCCTGCGCTTGATGGTGTCATAGTATATGTTGACCTCATACTCCCCCCGCCCCATCCTGCCCGGTTGCTCGACGGAGAGTACCCTCCTCACCCTCTCCCTCGCCCTAGGGAGTTCGTACCTCAGCCTAGCGTACTCCACCTGCAGTTTCGCCTCGGGCGTTCCAGCTCTCATGGCAAAGATGTCCAAAATGAGCTGAAACCTGTCCACCACCTCCACCTTGAAAAGCTCCGACAACCTGAAGGCCTGGGAGGGGGTCAGGGGGTTGCCGAAGATCACCTTCTGAACCCCAAGCTCCTTCACCTTCGCCGCTACCTCCCTCGCTTTTCCCTCTCCCACTTGGTAAGCCGGGTCGGGTTCCCTCACCTGCTCCACCTCCCCGGCGATCTCGTACCCTAGCGTCCTGCATAGGGCGCGGAGCTCATCCATCCTAGAAGGCTGGCCTGGGGAGCGCCTCTCCACCAGCAGAACCCTCACAAATATCTTTACTAATCCAGTCTTTAGTGCGCGCTTGGCTTCCCGCAACATGCTTGGTCGTCCTCCTTTTTCTTCCCTTCGCGGAGGGCAGGGGGTTCTACTACAATTCGATCGCTCAGGAGTATCGGCTCAACTCTGATAAAACGGCGACGGTTCAGGTGGGCTTTGAGGTGGTTAATCCAGAGATAGGCCAATCCCTCACCGGCATAAGCTGGACGGTGCCCTACGCGGTCACAGAAGTGAGGGCCTGGGACGAGCGGGGAAGTTTATCGGTTTCCACGGAGAAGAGGGAGAATCAAACCACCATGAGTATCTCTTTCAGATCCCCCGTTTACGGGGGGCAATCGCTCAGCTTCTGGCTGGAGTACAGGGGAGAGGGGATGGTGCACGGCGTGGATTCCGAATTCAGGGGAAGGTTCGGAGCCTTCCAGGCCGGGGAAAGGGAGGTGAGAAGCTATGAGGTTCGTGTGGTGGGTCCTCCGGGCACTAGGCTCTTCCTCACTAGCCCCTCAGCTGAGGTTCAGGGGGAAAACGTCCGCCTGCGAACGAGCCTGAGGGCGGGGGAGAGTTTTGAAGGGCTGCTGGCCGTCTTCTACCGCACCCCCATCTCGTACAGAGTTTCCTTGGTGGAGACCCTAGCCAACAAAGGAGGGGAGGACAGCACAGTGCTCCTAGATATCCTCCTTTTTAATCTCTCCCAATCACAGTTCGCGGCCCTCTATTCCTCCTCCCACCCGATAGAGTCCATCTACGTGGATGAGGAGAACAACTGGCACGCCTGCTTCAAACTGAGACTCAGATCCGGTGCCACAGAGAACATCAGGCTGGAACTCCTCTGGATCTGCGACATCCACTCTCCCGGGGTGGGTCCCGAAAACTCCGGAAGGCTCGCGGAGGTGGGGCCTGCACTGGATCCCTATCTGAAAGGGGACGAGTGGTGGGAGGTGGATAACCCATACATCCAGCAGATAGCAAGCCTGCTGGCGGCGGGCGAAACGAACATCTACCACTTGGCCGAGAAGATCGTCCGTGGAGTGGGCAACATGCTGGAGTACAGAGAAACCGAATTCAGGCAGGGGGCCCTCCAAACCCTTCGCAGGGGGACGGGGGACTGCGATGGGTACAGCGACTTAACCATCACACTCGCAAGGGCCAGCGGTCTTCCAGCAAGGCTCTGCTTGGGCTGGGTCCTCAAGGAGAGCGGCTCAGGGGGACATGCCTGGGTGGAATTCTATACGCCAAGCTTTGGGTGGCAGCCTGCAGACCCCACCTGGGCCGAGAACTGGGGGGACTATTTATTCACCTCAGATCCCGTTAGGTTGCTGAGGGGCGTCAGGGGATTGAGTTCCTCCAATTCCACCGTTTCCATCAGCTATTTTGGACCAACGCCCACCATGGAGGAGCTAGCGAGCGTCTCCCAACTAAAGGATCAAGAGATCCTGCCGCTGCTGCTACAGGCCTGCAACCTCTCCCTCCGAATGGCCGAGCAACTTGCCAAACCGGAGAATCCCACCCTAATGGAAGCACGGAGCTTTTACGAACTCGCCAGCAACCAAGGCTCGGTGGAATCCGCCCTCCGCTCCCTCTGGTGCTCCTACCAAATTTTGTCGAAGCTGGGGAAAAAGGCGGAACTACGACAGAAGCTACTTCCTCGCTGGGTTCCCATCCTCGTGCTCCTAACCACCGGGATGCTCGCCGTTGTTAGGCTTTTGCTCCGAAAGAGGTAAATCTCCCGCCGTAAATTTTAGTTGGCACGGATGATGAGCGCCTTAGTCTGGAGAATATGACAAGTGATGGGCGACCTGACGTGCCATTTATGGAAGAATGATTACTGCAGCTCCGTGACCCGTGGGAAACCATCGGGCCGATTTACTCCTCCCGGGAGTTAGTCACGACTCACCTCTCGGGCTCAGCTCAACTAGGAACTCCTTTGTTCTGGTACCATCCCCCAAGGAGAGAATCTTCGGGATGTCCTCTGGCTCGTCTAGATCCAAAAAGGTCCCCGCGGAGCGGAAAACCTTGGGCTTGAGTCCGGCCCTGAGCGCCTCCGCAAAGTGGGAGCTGAAGCTCTCTCCCCCGAAACGGAGGGGTATGACCGTGGGAGGGTGGAGGTAAAGGGCTCCTGTTCCTCCTCTCTGGGTCGGTGAAAGGACCACAAACCTCTCCCCCTCGCCCATCTCCAAGAGCTTTTCCACCTCCCATGCCCTCAGAAGGGGAAGGTCTGCCGGGAGAAGGAGCACTGAGTCTGATCCCAAGCGAGCCGCTTCCTCCCTCCCGAGCTCAAAAGCCAAATTCACCCCCCCACCTATGTCTCTCACAATCCCACACCCAAACTGGACGGCAAACCGGAGCACTTCCTCGTCCGGGCTCACCACCAGCGTCGGAATTCCTGCATGCTTCAGCGCCCTCAAGACATCCTCAAGCATGCACAGCACCAGTGCCTTCCTCTCCTCCGGCTTCAGGACGCGTCCCACCTTGGATTTGGCAAGTTCCAGCGATTTCACCGCCGTCACGGCCCGCGCCTTCAAGTCAACCATCACTTTTTTGAGGGAAACCTTTAGATGGCCGTGGTGACCTACTCCAAGAATGTCTTCATCCCCCTTACCAACATGTGCCGGAACCGCTGCTCCTACTGCGGTTTCAGAAAGGATCCGGCCGAGGCTTGGTTTTTATCCCCCCAGGAAGTTTTCTCCAAGGTTTTGAAGGCGAAGGAGCTGGGGTGCTCGGAGGTTCTCATAAGCTTGGGAGAGTACCCGGAGTTCCACCGGAAGGCTAGGGAAAGGCTGGAAGAGATGGGTTTCAGATCCACGGTGGAGTACCTGGAGGACCTCTGCAGGCGCATCCTCAGGCTCAACCTGCTCCCGCACACCAACGCTGGGGTGATGGAGGCGGATGGGCTCAGGAGGCTGAGGAGGTACAACGCCAGCATGGGGCTCATGCTCGAGTGTGCCGCTGAGCTGGAAGCTCACCGGGAGAGCCCCGGAAAAAATCCGGAGTTGAGGCTGGCTTTCATAGAGACGGCCGGGAGGCTGAAGATTCCTTTCACCACGGGACTCCTGATCGGAATCGGGGAAACGAGAGAACAGAGGCTGGAATCCCTGAAGGCCCTGAGGAGGCTACAGGATGCCTACGGACACCTGCAGGAGATCATCATCCAGCCCTTCCGCCCCAAGCCCGGAACCCCCATGCAGAATTTTCCCCCACCCAGCGATGAGGAGGTTCTCGAAGCGGTGAGGAT
Organism: Hadarchaeota archaeon (SeqCode); assembly: GCA_964632175.1. Classification (GTDB taxonomy): domain Archaea; phylum Hadarchaeota; class Hadarchaeia; order Hadarchaeales; family JAWBSP01; genus JAWBSP01. The sequence goes on along the minus strand of CAZWBJ010000003.1, from coordinate 23,829 downwards.
GGCGAGGGAAATCTTCCCTGAGCTCGGTATTCAGATTCCACCAAATCTGGTCTCCGATGTGCTTCCCTTCCTCGAGGCGGGCGCCAACGATCTGGGCGGCATCTCCCCTCTCACCCCGGATTTCATAAACCCAGAACATCCCTGGCCAAACCTGGAGCAGCTTAGGGAAAGGCTGGAGAGCGCGGGCTTCACCCTGCGGGAAAGACTCCCAATCTATCCCTCTTTTGTACGCCGAGAGGATTTCATGTCGGAGGAAGTAAGGGAAGTGGTGAGGAGACTGACCGACGATGAAGGATACCGCCGCTAGGGAGGAATTTCCAGAAATTTTAGAGGAGGCCGCCCAGAAGGAACTTGACCTCTCACAGACCGAATACCTGCTCACCGCAAGGGGTGAGGAAATCCGGTTGCTGGTGAGGGAGGCGGACGAACTCAGAAAGAAGCAGGTGGGGGAAACCGTGACCTATGTTATAAATAGAAATATAAACTTCACCAACGTATGCGTCAACGACTGTCGCTTCTGTGCCTTTAGGCGACCCCTCGGACATCCAAGGGCCTTCCTGCTGACCCCCGAACAAATCAAGCAGAAAGTGAGGGAGGCCTTGGCACTCGGGGCCACGGAGGTTTGCGTGCAGGGGGGTATTCATCCAGGGCTAAGACTGGATCATTACTTGGAGGTGCTGCGTGCCATAAGGGAGGTCTCTGAGGACATACACATACATGCCTTCTCACCGCAGGAAGTCTCCCACCTCGCGGAGAAAGAAAATCTGTCCGTGAGGGAGGTGCTGAGAACGCTGAGAAAGGAGGGGCTGGGGTCCATGCCAGGAACCGCGGCTGAGATTCTCTCCGATCGAGTGAGGGGGATTATATGTCCTAAGAAGATAGGCGCGAAAAGGTGGGTTGAAATCATAGAAGCCGCCCACAGCCTCGGCATCCCGACCACTGCCACCGTTATGTACGGGACAGTCGAAAACCTGAGGGAGAGGGCCGAGCACCTCCTGCTCCTCAGGGAAATTCAAAAGAGAACGGGAGGGTTCACCGAATTCATTCCTCTGCCCTTTGTGGGGAAAAGAACCGAACTCGGGAAAGAAGTTTTGGGACCCAGCCTGCTTGAAAGCCTGCGTCTTCATGCGGTGGCGAGGCTAGTGCTGGGGAGATATATAAGAAACCTTCAAGCCTCTTGGGTTAAGCTCGGTCCCCGAGGCGCGCAGCTCATGCTACTCGCTGGGGCCAACGACTTAGGCGGAACGCTTTTCGAGGAGAACATAACGAGGGAAGCTGGAGGTAGGTGGGGACAGTACATGACACCGGGGAGGCTGAGGAAACTCATCTTGGAAGTGGGAAGGATTCCCGCTCAAAGATCGACCCTATATGAAATTTTGGCCTCCGGATCGTAAAATAGTGCGGCTCCTCATGTCGAGGTTTGCCAACTCCGCGAGCTTATTCGTTTTATTTTATATGGCAGCAAGCTAGCGGCACCAACAACGTTTCAAATTTCGATTTCCTCAGACTTTAAGCACACAGGTTTAGGGAAGAATGCCAATCAGGAGGGAACTCGCCATCGCGCTCGGTTGCGCCGGCATGGTCTTCGGCGTGCTGGGCTTCCTCTACTTTCCCTTTATCTTCGGCATCACAGCGGTGGTCTGCGGGTCCATTTCATACTTATATGCCCCCCGCACGGAACGGGAGTTCGCTCTGGCTGCCCTCCTTCTAGGGTTAGCGGCGCTGAGCTTCTGGATCTTCCTGTTGATCCTGCCCGCCCCTTAGCAGGGTCAGAATCTGAGAGGCCAGCCTCTTTCTAGCCGTGTGGTTCGGCAAGAGGAGCTCGGCAAATCGCACGGAAATTCCAAGCTCTTGGATTTCGGCAGCGTACCCGGCATCCCTAGCATCCACGAAAAGCGTCCCGATCACCCCTTTGTACATCTGTGCGATGCCCACCGGGCTGACCTTGAAGCCCAGTCCCCTCATCAGAACCCCCGCCGGGCCGCTCACGGGACGTCCGCCGATGATGGGGCTCACCGCCACCACTTTCCCGCGCATCTCCTCTAGGCTCTCCCTGATCTTCCGGATGGAGAGGATGGGCCCGATGCTCGTAACGGGATTGCTGGGCCCGATGACGATAAGATCCGCCTCCCTCAGCGCCTCTAGGACTCCCGGTGCAGGCTCAGCCGTCTCCGCCCCTTCCATTCTCACTCCCTCCACCTCCACCTCCCCCCTCCGCAGGATCCAGAACTCGTGGAAGCTCATCTCCCCCTCTTTCGTCAGGATGCGGGTGGTGACCCTGGAGTCGGACATGGGAAGGAGCTTGGCCCTAACCCCAAACCTCCTGCACAGCTCCCTCGTCGCCTCCGAGAGGGTGAGCCCCCTCCTCATCAGCTCGGTCCTCAGCCTCTTGGTCTCCCTGTCCCTGTCCCCTATCCTCAAAATCTCCACAATACCTTGCGACTTCAGCCTCTCGTGTTCGAAAAAAGTGTCCCCCCTTATCCCATACCAGGTCTCCTCATTGACGATGCCGGCGAGGGTGTAGAGAAGGGTGTCGAGATCCGGTGAGACGTAAAGCCCGCTAACCTCCAGGTCTTCCCCCGTGTTGCCCACGACAGTGATCTCCTCTTGCCTAACCAGCTGGAGGAAGCCCTGAATTAGCTTGGGGGTCCCGGTCCCTCCGGAGAGAAAAACCAGCTTCACCGAACCAAGAAGTGATAGCGGTTGGAAGAGAGGGTTTCTTCTCCTCTCGTTAGGAGAAGCTCAAGGCGCAAATCGATGGGCTCTCCGAAGCTGAGGGAAATCTCCCCCGCCTTCCGAACTGAGTCGGCCGGGACCTCGAGCTCAAAGGATCCCTCCGATAACACTTCAGCCTTCTCCTCGCCAGGGCAGACGGTCCTTGGCATGGAGAGCACAGGAAAGTTAATCCATGGTAGGTGGATTTCGGCGAAAGTCCACTTTCTGCTCCCCTCTATCACCCGGTTTCTGGTTCTGCTCAGCCTCCACTCAACCACACACGTGCCGAATTCCCTGTGCCAGTCATTCACCACCCAAACGGGCAGTCTGACCTTCTCCCCCCTCCTGAAGATGCTCTTCTCCCAATCCACGCAGACCAGCAAGGGGGAGTAGGCTTGCCTGAGGGCCTCGTACCCAAGCATGGGGTTCCTCTCATGATCCAGCACGCCCCAGCCGATGGAGGGCCACCAGTTCACGAACCAGAAGCTGAGACACCCGCCCGTCGGGTTGTATTTTTTGATCCTGAACTGCTCGATGTAGTACTTCAGGAGCTCCGCTTGGTAGAGCTGGCTCGCCTTAGCAAATTCCTCAAAAGTGCGATATTTCCTCCAGCTTCCTAGGTAGGTACAAAGAATGGAAAGCTGGGCGTCGTGATATCTCCATCTCTTCACCTTCGGCGGCCAAGCATCCTCCACCCACCTCGTGAAGCCTAAAGGGATGGCTTGGGATCCGAACTCGGTGGGAAAGGGATCCCTCCTCTTCCTAACGCTGGTGAAAAGTCCGCCGTACCAGCCCAAGTATATGTGGGAATCCCCCTTCCCGGAGGCCTTGTGCACCGGGCGGCTGGGATCGATGGAGGTGGCAACCTGGAAGAGTTCATCGTCGAGCCTCCTGTTCCCCATCTTGAACCATATCCAGAGCGGTTCGTTGTGGCAACACCAGAGGACGACAGAGGGGTGGTTGTAGTACAGGTATATCATTTCGGCCAGCATTCTCTTGCACTTCTCCCTGAACTCCCTGTCCGCCCTGTAACCCCACTGGAGGGTGAAATCCTGCCAGACCATGATCCCCCGTTCGTCAAAGACGTCATAAAGAAGAGGGGGTTCAAGATGGGCGTGAACCCTCACCATGTTCATGTTGGCCCGCTTTATGAGCTCTGCATCCTTCTCGTACAGCTCCCTCGAGACCCTAGACATCCACTCCGTGGAGAGATAGTTAGTTCCCCGGATGAAAATCTTCCTACCGTTGAGGAACCAGTGATAGGCCTCGGGCCCCACCCTCCTATCTCCCCTCTTCTCAAGCTCCCCGCCCAGCCTCACCTCCCTCACACCAAACCTGTCCTCCCTCTCGTCCCAGCACTCGCCATCCTTCACAATCCTGCTCCTGAGGGTGTAGAGGTGGGGGCCTCCAAGCTCGAGGTGATCCCACGGGAACCAGAGCTTGGGATTCTCCAGCGGCCACTCCAACCGCACGCGATTGCAACCGGGTTCGGCGACGACCTTCCAGGCCTTCCTTACCCCTTCCAACTCCAGTTGAAGTTCCACCTCCTCCGGCGAGCTAGCTTCGTTCGAAAGGAAAACGTCGACAAGGGCCCTAGCGTTCTTCCCCTCCAGAACCGGCGTGATGAGGACCCAGTCAAAATGAACCCTCCCCGAGACCAAGAGCCGAACTGGCCTGTATATCCCCCCTGTCCCCAGCGATTGGGAAAGCTTCGGGCTCAGACAGTCGCCGGGCCTGCAGTCGTGAAAGTTCAGGACCCCCTTCGGGTAGTGCTTGGTGGATAGGAAGGTCAGCAGGACCCCTCTGCCCCTTATGCCACGGTCAAAGGGATTCTGAACCTTCACCACGAGCACGTTTTCCTCCTGAAGCTTGCCCGTCAGCCTGAACTGGAAGGGACAGAAGTAACCCTCGTGCTCACCCAGTTTCTCCCCATTGAGCCAAACCTCGGCCAGGTAGTCCACTCCCTCAAACAGTACTCTCACCTCCCCCTCGAGCCTGCCGAACCTTTTTCTGAACCAAACCGGTTTATAAAAGTTCTGGAGTTCACACCTGTCCACAAAGTTGCTTGGAACCTCCATCTCCTCCCAATCGGTGTCCGAGAACTCTGGGTAGAACCAGCCCCTCTCCTCGCCTTTTTCTTCAGGATCTGGTTTAAACTTCCAGCGACCGTTCAGCTCTAAGGTTTTGTGTAGGTGGTTCTTCACTTCGGATCCCTGAACTGACACCCCCTCAACTTCCCTTGCCTTCGCTAGAGGGGCGAAGATTGAAGGAGGCGGAACTGGATACATTGCTGGCCGCATAAAGTTCTGGTGCTGAAAACTTTTATGGGATGAGTGCCGGTATGTCCCATCCCAAACCTAGAAAAGGATTCCAAGCATGACTCCGAGCATGAAATAAGCGGAGGCGTTGTACGCCTCGAGCAGGAAGACCTTAAGCACCAAGATTCTGGGCTTTCCCTTGAAGAAAGTCCAAGGCCTGAATCCCCTCAACATCAGGTAGAACTCGAGCCCGCCCGCAAACGGGAGGACCAGCAGGAGGAGGAGAAGGGAGGTGGTGCCCAAAAAATACCCGCTCACCACCCCGACAGGCAGGTATCCCGCAAGCCTTTCCACCAGCCCTCCCTTCGCGTGCTTGGGCGGAATCTCCACCCCCCAGCCCCGGTAAAATTCTATGATCTGGGGCAGGCGGAAGATGTCCACAAAGGGGAGAAGCCAGAGGAGGATTTTCACTCGAGGAGAGCGAGGATGAGCAGACCCGTAGGTATGAGGGCGCCCACCAAGGCCGCTATCAGGGTCTTTATGTCCTCTATGACCGCCCCCGTGCCCCACTGCTGCATGAACCCGAAAACTCCCCAGGTGCCGTCCAAGAAGAGTAGGATGCCAATTAGGCCCAAGATCAGGGTTGCCACCCCTATTCCCCTAGCCTTCCCTCTAGCCTGCCAGATGACAAAGCCGCCGTCGAAAAGGCCAAGCAGGCCGAGCGCCAGCGTGAAGAGGGGAAGCCACGCCATTTTTTACCACTTGTCCCCTTTTAAATCCCTCATGGCTTGGGCAGCCAGCCGTTCTCTTGGTACCACTCCACCGTCTTTTTGAGCCCCTCCCTGAAGTCCGGCCACATGCAGGTGAAGCCCGTGGACTTGAGGGCCGAGGTGTCGTACCACTTGTCCCCCGCCGGTATCCACTTCCAAGTGGAGAGCTTGACCGCCCCGTAGGAGAAGAGCCAGTCCATGTCTATCCTGGGCCTGAGGAAATCCTTGAGGTTGTACTTCTTGGCGACCACCTCCCATTTCTGCTGCGCGAATTTGTTCACCATCCTGAAAGTTGAAACGATGGTCTTCTCCAGCGTGGGGGCGAGCGGGGAGGTCATGGCGATGACCACCTTCACCAGCCTTTTGAGGATGGGGAGGGGCACCCCCTTCTCGATGCCCAGAGCGTCCGCCATGGCATCGAACATCTCGGTCAGGCTCACGGGCTTGTCATCCGCCACGTTGAAGGCCTTCCCCACCGTCTCCGGCTTTTTGGCCAAGTGGATGGCCGCCCTAGCAACGTCGTCCGCGTGCACATGGTGGGTGAGCATATCACCCACGATCCTTATCGGAGCCTTCTTGACCTCCCAGTACCCGGCCACCACGGTGGAGAGGAAGAGGGCCACCCCGTACTTGCTCCCCGGCCCATACACGAGGGTGGGTCTGATGGCCCTGAGGGGGAGCCCCTTCCTCACGTAGCTCATCGCCACCTGCTCGCCCATCCACTTCGTCTTCTCGTAGTTGTTGGTGGGGTTCTTGGGATGGGCCTCGTCTATGGGTATGTACAGGGTCCTGCCATACACCCCCACCGTGCTCCAGTGCACAAAAGATTCCACCCCTGCCTGAAGAGCGGCCTCGCACACGTTTCTGGTGGCGATCACATTGGCATCGAACAGCACCTCATATGGGAGGCTGAAGTCGAAGAGCCCCGCCACGTGAAAGACCCACTCAACATCTTTCAACAGCCCCGGTAGTTGCTTACGGTCTAAGAGGTCCGCCTTCATCACCTCCGCCCCCTCCTTCTCCGCCCATTCTAGGTTCGCCCTAGGCAGGTCGGTGGCCCTCACCTGGTAACCCTCCTTCAGCAACCACCTCACCACGTGCGAACCTATGAAGCCTCCGGAGCCGGTGACCAAACAGCGCTTCATCCGTAAAGTTGCCTCCTCACTTCCTCCAATCCCAGCTCCTTTAGCTTCTCCTCGGACGGGAGCCCACTTGCAGGATCCCACCCCAGCTCCTGGAAGAAGGACCACTGGGCCTCGATGAGGTTGCATCCCCCGACCGCCCGCTGGGGGAGCCTGAAGTCCTCCGGCCTTATCCCCTCCCTGTAATTGAAGGCCTGCATTATAGTCAGAATTCTCTCCCCCACTCGACGGAACTCCTCCCGACCCATGTCCCACCCGGTAGCCGCATTAACATAGTCCAGCAACCTCCAGTTCTTCCCCGCCGTCAGGGGACCGAAGAGGCATGCCCCCGCCGCCGAAAGCGCGTGGAAATAGGCCGAGGCAAGAGCCGCCCTCCTGCCATGGAACTCCCAGTTGCTGAACCTCCAAGATTTTGGATACAGCAAAGGAGAAGGTTCGCCGCCCAACACTTGATCCAGCTGCTCCAAATCGATGAAGGTCACTGCGTGAAGATGCTTGCCAGGGACCGGCTCCGCCTGATATGCTATGCCATACCCTGGGTCTTGGCGAGGATCGTGCATCGCCAGCTCTATCCCGCCCGCGTGCACGGCCAGGGGTTTTGAGTTGGGTATTTTCTCCGATGCCCTCTTCACCCCATCGGCCAAGAGATCGCCGATGCCCTCTCTAGCGATGATCTTTTCCACCAGCATCACGTGGGTCTGCCCGTCTCCCCACCTCAGCGGGAAGCCTATCTCCTTCTCAGTGAGCAGCCCCTTCTCATAGCACTCGCACGCAAAGGCAACCACGGAGCCCGTTGAGATACCGTCCAAGCCGGCCCTGTTGCAGAGGTCTATCTCTTTCAGAACAGTTTCAAGATCCGAGTTCAGGCAGTTGGAACCAAAGGACGCCAAACACTCGTACTCCACCTTCACCTCCTCGAGCTGGTACCTGCCGCCACTGGCCACAAGGTTGGTGCATCCCAGCGGGCAGGCCTCACAGACGTGCCTCGCCTTTTTCAGCTTGAGGATGGACTCATCCGTCAGCCTCATGACCTCCCTCACGGAGAAATCCTCCTGCGTTCCGGCCCAGTTCTTTATGGGGGCATCCTGTGAAGTCATCGACCATCCCGCAAAGCCCGGGGTGCCGTACCTCCCCATCAACACGCGAAAGAAGAGCGGCTGAATTCTGACCAGCAGGGAGGACCACAGGGTGAGCCTACCCACAAGTGGCACGAACCTGCCCCATCTCATTCTTAGAGTGTCCTCGTCCGTGAGCTTGGTCAGCGATGTCTTGTACTTGGCCAGGAACTCCCTGTTCAGCTGCACCAACCTCTCCCTTGAGTGAACCTCCACCCTCTTGGTTCCCACTACTGCCACCGCCTTGAGTTTCTTGCTCCCCATCACCGCCCCCATGCCAGTCCTGGCGGCGATGCGGTTGCGCTCGTTCACTATCCCAGAGATGAGGGAAAGCTTCTCTCCCGCCTGCCCGATACATGCCACCTTGGCTCTCGGAGCTTCCTTCTTTATCAGAGCATCGGTTTCGTAGACATCCTTTCCCCAGAGGTGGGAGGCGTCGCGGATCTCCTTTTTGCCGTCCTCAAGGTAGAAGTAAACCGGTTGACTGCTCCTCCCGGTGAAGAAGATCGCATCATAGCCCGCCCTCCTGAGCTCCGGACCAAAGGATCCGCCGGCGTTGGCCATCCCGAACCCGCCCGTGACGGGGGACTTGGCCGCCACCATGTATCTCCCGCAGAACCAAGCGCCAGTCCCGTTGAGAAGACCGGCGGCGAAGCAAAGGATGTTCTCCTCCCCCAGCGGGTTTGCCCCCGGTTTCATCCGCTCGAAGAGAAACTTGGAGGCGAGACCGTAACCACCGAACAGCGCCCTGTAGACTTCTTCTCCGAGCTCCTCCTCCCTGACCTCCTGTGCGGAAAGGTCTACCCAAAGAACCTTCCCTTGGTGAGGCGGCATGTCAGGAGGAGGGGGTGTAGGGTTTCGTGTCCTTGCGGTATTCCCATTTCTCCCAGCGCTCCTTGGCCTCCGCGATTTTGGTCTCCATGTCCTGTACAATCCTCACCTGTCCAAGCCTGAGCTTCTCCACAAACTTCTCCGCCTCCTCCCTGCGCTTGCAGAAGTAGAGAATCTTTCCGTCCTTGACCACCTTGAAGTTGAGGGGCTGGTAGAACCACTCCTGATACTTCTGCCTCTCCTCGTCCGTGACCTCTTGGATGCTTATCCTTGCCGCCTCCTCCGGGGAAAGAGGATCGGCAATCTTGATCGGCTCCTCCTCCTGCCAGCCGGCGAAGGGCTCAGTCTTGTCCTCCACGGTGAGGGCCCAGAGAATGCCTCCGTGCCTAGGTGTCCTACCGAAGAGGCCGAAGAAGAGAGTGCCTCCAAACCAGAACCAGAAGGGATAGGAGAGGGTGTAGAAGAATCCCAGCCAGAAGGGAACCGAGGAAGAGGGGAGCACGCCCGCCCAGCTTTGGATGATACCCAGATTCGAGAGGAGGAAATTCAACCAGAAGATGAGGACGGCGCACTCGAGCATGAAGATGAAAGTATCGGGGTTTCTCTTATGGCGTCTCTTGGCCGGCCAGCCCAGCAGGAAACCGCCCACGAAAAGGATCAGGATGTCGTAAGAACCAACGATCAAAGCTTGCCCTCCCTCTTGCACCAGATGTAATAATCCAGAAGCCCTTCCCTCGGGTCCTCAAACCTGTACTTGAAGCCCAACTCCTTCAATTTCTCATTGGAAAACCAATACTGGTGGGTGATGTACTGTATTTCCGGAACGTCGAACTTGGGCCTCTTCCCCTTCTTCCTCGCCCTCGCGTCCAAGAACCTTCCAATCTTGATAACGAGACCCGAAACACGTTTGTAGAGGGACCAGTGTACCGGCACCCTGTAAATGGGGCTGCAGTAACCCAAGTGGGAGACGAACTCGGAGAACTCAGACTGGGTGATACACTTGGACAGCACATTGTACGCCTCTCCTATGGTATCTTCCCTCTCCGCCACGAAAATAGCGGCTTCGCACAAATCCCTGACATGAACGGTGGGATACATGAGCTGCTTCTCCCTAGGATAAATCCTGACCACCGCTCCCACCCCAAACTTCCTAGGTCCGAGCAGGGTCTTGTATACCCCATAGATGTGCCTAGGCCCATAGATAGGAGCGGGCCTGAGAACGGTTAGGGGGAGGCCCTTCTCCCTGTAGTACTTCCAAAGGAGTTTCTCCTGCTCCACTTTCGACCTCGAGTAGTTGTTGGGGGGATCGTAGGGGGCGTTCTCGTCCCCCGGCAGGTAGGGGGTCTCCCCGTACACCCCATCGGTAGCCCAGTGAACCCAGTGGCCAACTTTCCTCCCCGATGCCAGCCAAGCCTCCACCAGGTTTCTGTGCCCCTCCACGTTGACCTTGTAGAGGAGTTCCCAAGGGGCGAAGTAATCGTAGAGGGAAGCGATGCTGAAGACCGCGTCATAGTCCCTCGTGAAGAGCGGCTTGAGGGTTTCCGGCTTGGTGAAGTCCGCGGGAATAAACTCGGCTCCAGTCTTCTTTATTATATCTGAGTAGTAAACGGGGTGAAAGGTCCCCTTCTCTTGGTAGAAGACCTTGTGGTCGGACTCGGGGAGATCCGTAGCCACAATCTCCCAGCCCTTCTCCTTTAGAACCTCTAGCATGTTGCTACCCGTAAAGCCGCAAGCCCCCGTGACCAGAGCAACCTTCGCCAATCTTTTCACTGATGAGCGTATATAATTACCTATGCCATTCGATTCCGTGTCAAACCGTGGGACACTGAGATGTGTTTTCGGTGCGGTTACCCGCCCTTTTGAACGAGCTCGCGATAGATCGAGAGGGTTTCCATGGCCGCCCTGTCCAGTGTGAACCTTTCCAAAACCCTTTCCCTGGCGTTCCTGCCAAGCCTCTCCCTGAGTTCCCTATCCTTCAGTAGCTCTATGACGAACTTGGCTATGTCATAAGGAACATCGGGATCCACGTGAGAACCGCACCTCTTAGCGTGGGGGAGGTCACAGGGGTGCACCTGCTCCCTCAGCCCGGAAGTTCCCTTCGCCCCAACCACCACCGGCTTCCCCATGGCCATGGCCTCGGTGCAGACGATACCGAAAGGCTCGTACCTGGAGGGAAAAACCGCCACATCGCAGGCTGCATAGTAAAGGATTCTCTGGTGTTCTGGCAGGTACTCAAATTTCAGGATCACACTTTTCTCGATCCCAAGCCTCCTGACCATGTCCGAAAGCATGCCCTCCTGCTCTCCCTTTCCCACCACCACAAGCTTGGCATCGGGGACTTCCCTCAGGATGTAGGGCATCGCCTGAACTAGGGAGTCCGCCCCCTTCACCCAGCTCAGCCTTCCCACGAAGAAGATCATGGGACTTTCCCCGATTCCCAGCTCCTTCCTCAGTTGCTCCACCTCCTCCCTTGGAACCCTGGCTGGGTCGTACTTCTTCTCATCCACGGCATTGTAGACCACCCGTATCTTGGCCTCCGGGTAACCCAGCCCGATAAGTTCATCCCTCATGGCATAGCTCACCGTCACTATCCTGTCGGCCGTGAGGGCGGCGAGCCTCTCTATTTCCCTGATGGTGGGGGAGCCGGAGCCCCCGCTCCTGCCCTTTTCCGTGGAGTGAAAATGAACCACCAAAGGAAGCCTCAGATGCTTCTTGAGGATGATTCCTGCAAGTGAAGCCAGCCAATCATGGGCCACTATCAAATCGAACTTCCTCCCCTCCCTGGCCACAAGCTGGTTCACCACCTTGGTGCAGGTGAGGATGTTATACATGAGGGTCTCGGCAAAGAACTTCTGAGCCTGGGGAGCCCAAAGCCTCACATCTTGGGGGACCATGGCCGGGAGGATGTCGGTGGCCTCGACCGTCTGGGGGCGGTGGACCTCCACCCCTCTGTAAAGGTCTCTGGTCACAGCCTTGTTGTCCGGGTTTCTGGCAAAAACCAGCACGTTCTCCCCCTCCCTCACGAACCTCCAAGTCATCTCTACGGCGTAGGTGCCCAGCCCACCCCTGAAGTAGGGGGGGAACTCATCACAGAGGTAAAGGATGTTCATCCCGAATACTCCCCCCCTTCAATTAAACCTTGGGGAATCTGGAATGGAGAAGGTCATCCACGATCCCGTTCACGGGAGCATCAGGCTGGACGCCCTTGCGTTTAGGCTGCTGGAAACTCCGGAGGTGCAGAGACTGAGGGGAGTAAGGCAGATGGGGCTGGCGAACCTCGTCTTTCCTGGGGCCAACCACACCCGTTTCGAGCACGCCTTGGGCGTAATGCACCTCTCCAAGCTCCTAGCCTCCGACCTCGGGATTGAAGATTCTGCCGTCCTCCAGAGCGCTGCCCTCCTCCACGACATCGGGCACCCCCCCTTCTCCCACACCCTAGAATTCCAGATGGTGGATCGCCTCGGGAAGAACCACGAGGAGATGGCCTCCAGCCTGATTTCCGGCGAGACGAAAATCGAGCCAGATGCTCACCCCTGCGGGGAGGTGTTGAGGAAGGCCGGCGTGGATCCGGAGGAGGTGTGCGGGCTTATCTCGGGCTCACACAGGAAGAAGTACCTCGCCCAGATCCTCCACGGCGAAATGGATGTGGATCAGATGGATTACCTCCTAAGGGATTCCCACTTCACCGGGGTGGCCCTAGGAATGATAGACCTTCCCCGACTTCGCAGGGTAATGCGGGTGAGAGCTGGGAGGCTGGCAGTAGAGGAGAAGGGGATAGAGGCGGTGGAGGGCTTTCTGACCGCCAGGGACCTCATGTACTCCTCAGTTTACTTCCACCGGACCGTGAGGATAGCCGAGCTCATGATGGCTAACGCGACGGAGGTCCTGGTGGAGAGGGGAGAAAATCCCTACCTCCTGACCGAGTGGAAGCTGTTCTCCAAGCTGGAGGCCTTGGGTGGATACGCCGCCGAGATGGTGAGGAGGATCTGCTACCGCAAACTTTTCAAGCCTGTATATCTGGTGGAGCGCAAGGAACCCAGCGCAAAGCTTATGGGGAGAATCCACAAAACCTTCGGCAGCTGGAGCAGAATCTTGGAAATCCAGCGTGAGCTCTGCGATCGAGTGGGTGCACCAGAGGGGATGGTGGTGGTGGATGTGCCCGCGGTCGAACTTCAAGTTTCCGAGCCCAGAATGCGGGGGGAGGGGCTCATGGTGTTGAGGGGCGGGAAGCTCCTCCCGCTCTCAAGGCTTTCCCCCCTCGCCTCCGTCCTGTTGAAGAGGTTCGCCCCGCGGTACCTTCTCCAAGTTGCAGCGGCTCCCGAGTTCTCCAAAAAAGTGGAGAAGGCGGCCTATGAAGTGCTAGGCTGGCTGGGAGAGAACTCTCTTTCCGCTGGGCGTGGGCTTTAGAGTTCCATCCAAGTAACCAAGAAGCTGAAGCCTCCTAATCTGCCCCTTGACCACCGCCAAGGGTGCCTCCACCGCGCCCGAAATCTCCTCCACATTTGCCCCCTCCTCAAGCTCCCTCATGATCTGCCTCCCCAGCTCCCCCACCAAAATCTCATCCGCCAATTGCTGCTTGGTGAGCAAACCCAGGGAGGGGTAAGCCTCGAAAATCCGGCGCAGCATACCTCCCCCCACCTCTAACCTGTACTTCTTTTTGAGAATCTTTTCGCAGACACCGGAGCCGGCTATGGCCGTCCGCAGGCGCTCCAGATCCCTGACGAACTCCGCAAGAACTCCCTCGCTTCTCCCTACCTTCCGCGAGAGATTCTCGGAAAGCATCTCGTTCATCTCGCTCAGCGCCCTCACCTCCTCTTCCAACTCCCTTTTTCTCCTCGAGAGTCTCCGGGCTGCGGCACCCCTCTCCGCGGCGAGGCCCAAGGCCGCCACCAGCGCCAGAGCGAGCCAGAGAGACAATGGTTCCATTATTTTTTACGAGGGAAGCATAAAAGATAGGAGCGGCAGTAGTCTAGCCTGGTTAGGACTCAGGCTTGCCGAGCCTGAAGCGCGGGTTCAAATCCCGCCTGCCGCACTATCCAAAAACTCAACCACAGGCAAAAAAGTAGAAAAGCCATTAAGCCTCTTTTGCGCGTTACTCCGCGACATCTTGACTCTCTTTTTCTGTTCTAAGAGAAAATACAGATGCCACAGGTGAAGGTACTCCCCATAGCCTTCGATTCTTTCGGTGTGAGAAGCATGTCCACCTACCTGCAACTCGGGGGTCTGCACCTGCTCATCGACCCTGGAGTGGCACTCGGGCCCACGAGGTATGGGATGGGACCCACCGAGACCGAATTCCAGGCACTCGAGTACGCTAGAGCTCTCATCATGGAACTCTGCAAGAGGAGCGAGGTTCTGGTGGTAACCCACTACCACTACGATCATCACCCGTTTCCGGACGACCTGGAGATGTATCAGGTCTGCTTTTCTGGAAAAACTGTGTTCGCCAAGGATAGAAAGCAGAACATCAATCTCTCGGGAAAGCAAAGGGGAAAGATCTTTGAGGACAATGCCGGGCCTCTCGTCAAAAAGCTCGAGTGGGCGGATGGGAAGGAGATCGAAATGGGCGGGGTGAAGCTCTCCTTCTCGCCGGCGGTCTGGCACGGGGACGTGGGGAGCAAAGTGGGGAGGGTGGTGATGGTCTGCGTGGAGGGGGGCGGAAAATCCGTGCTCTTCGGGAGTGACGCCCAGAGTCTAGCCGACCCCGCCGCTCTCGATTGGGTGCTGAAGAAGAACCCGGATTTCATGATCCTGGACGGTTACCCCACCATTTTCGTGGGCTGGAGAATGAGCCAGAAGGCCTTCGAGGCTTCCAAGGAAAACCTGAAAAGGGCCATCTCGGAAACGCAAGCGGAACGCGTGATCCTCGACCACCATCTGCTGAGGGACATAAACTACAAGGAAAAAATCTCCGACGTCATCAAGTTGGCCGGGCGGGAGGGAAAGGAGCTGATGAGCGCCGCCGAGTTCCTGGGCCTAGAGAACTTTTTCCTAGAGGCTTGGAGAAAAGAGATACATGAAGGGAAGAGGGAAGTAAAGGTCGAGGAGTACTACCGGAAGCTGTGCGACAAGCTTGAGGTTTCCCCCTCCGTGCTAAGGTTCTCAGGCACCGTGCGGGCGGCTGTGGAGTAGGTTTTATTAGAAAGTCCCAGTGGTGAATGAGGGCCTCTGTGGCCTCCCTAGGCCTCCTGTTTGTGGTGGTGGGACTGGTGCTGATGGCCTTGGAGATAGGATACTTCGGCGAGTTCAAAATTCTGGGATACGGCTTCACCGTTGATACCTTTCTTCTAACCGTGAGCGGGCTCATCGTCTTCGTGGCCGGCCTAGCCCTGCCGGGTGGTCCCTCCGTGGTGATCGTCACCCCAAAACCAAAGGTAAAAATCAGGACGGTTGTGGCCTGCCCTTCCTGTGGAAAGTTTGTTTCTAGGAGGGCCAGACACTGCCCCAACTGCGGGAGGAGACTAAAGCCCTAGCGGCTTTTCTTTTCCCAGAGACACTTCCTCCCCACTTCTATCCTCACTATCCTGTGGTAGGGGATGGCAACCGTCTCATTACCCGAGCGCACGTACATGAAGCTCCTGTCCGTGGAAAGGATGTCAGATCCCCTGATCTTTCTGAGGTTCCCGGTCGCCCCCCGGTGGATGATGGTAATGCTCGCCTCCCCCAGCCTCCCCTCGGCCCACTTGAGCCTATCCAGAACTTCCTTCGGTCTCAAGTTCTGTATTTCGCGTTGATCCTCACGTAATCGTAGGTCAGATCACAACCCCAAGCTTTGGCCGTTGCCTTGCCCTCCCCCAGCTGTATGCCTATCACGAATTCCTTGCTGCGCATGATATCCTTCGCCCGGTCGGGGTTCCCGACGGGCCTGCCCTCCCTGACCAGATACACCGTCTTCCCCTTCCCCTCAAACCAGAGGGAAAGGTTGAGGGGGTTGAAGTATGCCCCAGAGGCCCCAAGAGCCGCCACAATTCTACCCCAGTTCGGATCCTCGCCAAAGATGGCGGCCTTTACCAAGTTGGATCCCGCCACCGCTAGGGCGGCGAGCTTGGCCTCGTAGGAGTTCCTCGCCCCCTCCACTCGGACCTCGAAGAAATGCCGGGCTCCCTCACCATCCCTGACTATCATCTTCGCGAGCTCCCTCGTCACACAGTTTAGGGCCTCCTGAAAATTGGGATCAATGTCCCTTGCCGAGATTTCCCTTCCGCCCGCCAAACCGCTGGCCAGCAGGAGAACCGCATCGTTGGTGCTCGTGTCGTTGTCCACCGTGATCATGTTGAAGCTCCCCTCCACCGCGTTCCTGAGAGCCAACCTCAGTCCTCCCGGGGTCGCTCTGGCATCGGTAAGGATTACGGCAAGCATGGTGGCAAGCTTGGGCCTAATCATCCCCGAGCCCTTCGCCACGCCAGCAATCCTGACCTCGGTTCCATCCTCGAGCCTGGTGGCAACGGCGAACTCCTTGGGAAAAGTGTCGGTTGTCATGAGGGACTGAGCCACCCTTAGGCTCTCCTCCCTGTTGCGGGAGAGACGGGCTACTGCCCTCAGAATCCCCCTCCTTACCTTCGCCATGGGAAGGGGGGCGCCAATCAGGCCCGTGGAAAGAACCCCCACCTCCCCCGGTTGAATCCCAAGGAGTCTGGCCACCCTCCCCGCGATCTCCTCCGCGTCCCTCTCTCCTCTTGCGCCCGTGAAACAGTTGGCCCTTCCGCTGTTGAGGAATACCGCGCCGAGCTTTCCCCCCCTCAGGTTCCTTTCGGTGAGGAGGACGGACGCCGCCTTGACGAGATTGGAGGTGAAAACTCCGGCGGCTGGGACGGAGCCCACCTCGCTCTTTATTATGGCCAAGTCCAATCCCTTCTTTTTTATCCCGGCCCTAACCCCGGCGAAGGAGAAGCCCCTCACCTCGCTGAGGCCCCCCTTCAGGATGGTTATCATGGCCTGAGGGGAAGCAGGCAGCCAAGCCCCTCCTCTTCGGGAAGGGAAAACATAAGATTCATGTTCTGAACCGCCTGCCCAGCCGCGCCCTTGACCAAATTGTCCACCACGGCCACCACCACGGCCCACTTGCCCGAAACCTCCACCCCTATGTCGCAGAAGTTGGATCCTACCACGTAGTTGACCTGGGGCGGCGAGTCCCTTATCCGGACGAACCTCTCGCCCTTGTAGAACTCCCGGTACAGCGCTAGCAACTCCTCAGCCTTTCTCTCCTCCTTCAGGAAGACTGAAATGGTCTCCAGAATTCCCCTGACGATGGGAACGAGGTGGGGAACGAAGTGAATCCTCACCGGCCTCCCGGCAATCCTCCCAATCTCCTGCTCGATCTCCGGGACGTGCCGGTGGGTGGTGGCCGAATAAACCTGGAGATTGGCCCCACACAGGGGGTGGTGGGTCCTCTCCTGCGGCTGGTGCCCCGCCCCGGAGGTCCCGCTCAGGGCGTTTATGACCACATGCTCCAGGTCTACCAGCCCTTCCTTCACCAAGGGGGCAAGCGCCAGAATCGCCGGCGTGGGATAGCAGCCTGGGTTCGCCACAAGGCTTGCCCGCCTGATCTCCTCCCTGTGGAGCTCGGTGAGACCGTAAACCCCCCTGAGTTCCGGGCACTCGTGCTTCAGGTTGTAGGTTTTCTCGAAAACGTGCGGGTCCAGTCTGAAGTCCGCGCTCATATCGATCACCTTCGCCCCTCCCTGAAGAAGGGAAGGAACGTACTTCATGGAGGTGCCATGTGGAAGCGCGGTGAATACCACCTCAACCCTCTCCCCCACCTTGGTATCCAGCTCGCCGACCCGCAGGGGTAGATCGAGATTGGGATAGATCGCCCCAATCGGCTGACCAGCTCCGCTCCTGCCCTGAACCTCCGTCAGCTCCACGCTCGGGTGGTTGGCGAGAATTCTGACCAGCTCCGCCGCCACATAACCCGTCCCCAAGATGGCCGCCCTCATTTCTTCCTATAAAGCTTGGACTGGAGCCCCTGAAACCTCGTGACGACCGCGGACTCCCGCTGGTCGAACCCCAGCGTCTCGAAGGAAACCAGTTCCTTCTCGTAAAGAGCGAAGGGGGAGCTCCTCGCCACGACCCTGAACGCTCCCGCTCCCAGCTCCACCGTCACCTCTCCTTCCACCCTCTGCTGGGTGGAATCTATGAAGGCATCCAGGTTCTCCCTGAGGGGGTCGAACCACAACCCACAGTAGACGAGCTCCGACCACCTCTGTTCTAGGGATTGCTTGAGGGCAATCTGGTTTCTAGTCAGAACGAGCTGTTCGAGAGCCCTGTGCGCCTCGAGTAGAACGGTGGCGGCGGGGGCTTCGTAGACCTCCCTGGCCTTGAGACCCAAAATCCTATCCTCCATGATGTCTATCCTACCCACCCCGTGAGCCCCGGCAAGCTGGTTGAGGGTGGTGATCAGGGAAACCCCATCCATCCTCTCCCCGTTCAGGGAAACTGGGATGCCACCCTCGAATCCCACTGTGATTCGCTCCGGCGAGGTCTTAATGAGCTTGGTCCACAGAAACACCTCCTCGGGCGGGGGGCGGGAGGGATCCTCCAGTACCCCACCCTCTATGGTTCTCCCCCACAAGTTCTCATCTATACTGTAAATTCCCGTCGGGGGGAGAGGCAATCCTTTTTCCCTCGCATACTCGAGCTCCTTTTTTCTGTCGAGGTTGAGCTCCCTCACCGGTGCTATAATTTTGAGGTCGGGGGCGAGGATGGAGAAGGTGATGTCGAACCTGAACTGGTCATTACCCTTCCCCGTACAGCCATGCGCAAGGGCCTCCGCGCCCACCTTTCTGGCCACCTCCACCACCTTGCTCGCGATGAGGTACCTGGCGAGGGAGGCGGAGAGGTGGTAGCCCTCATAGCTGCCGTTTGCCTTTATGCATCGATTCACATACTCCCTAACGAACTCTTCCTTCGCCTCCACGTTGAAGTGCTGGATAGCCCCCAAGCGCTCGGGGAGTTCGGGATCGACTCTCCTCCCCTGCCCCACATCCACCGTGACCGTCACCACCTCAAGCCCGTATTTTTCTTGGAGGAGCTTCAGGCACACCATCGTATCGAGCCCGCCGCTGAAGGAGAGAGCCACCTTCACGTTAAATAAAACATCCATGTGAGGTTTTAAGTTTGAGCGACGAGTTTTTTAAGGAGTCGAGGGCGGATGCAAATAACCGTGAAGCTTTCCGGGGGACTGGAGAAGATAGCTGGAACGAGGGAAATCAAGGTTACTATAAGTGAAGGCGAAACCGTCGACACCATCTTCCTCAAGTTGAGCAGGCGGTATCCGAGGATGGTGGAGAGCCTGTTCGACCCCATAACCGGAGAAATCGCGGGAAAGTACGAGGTTCTCCTGAACGGGAGGCATCTAAGGGAGGGACTTTACACCAAGCTCAAAAACCGGGATGAGCTTCTCCTTACACCTAAGGAGGAGCCGCCCGCCACGGGATAGAACCGCTTTTAAGAGGGATCCCAAAAGGTAGATGGTAAAAGCATACTGTCTGGTCTCCACGGATCCGGGTCAAACCTCCGCCGTCCTCCAGAAGCTGAAGACAGTTGAGGGGATAAAATCAGCCGAACCTGTGGCCGGACCCTTCGACATCATAACCTGCATAGAGGTGGACTCCCTGGAGAAGCTCACAAAAATAGTCTTCGGGGAAATCCGGGCCTTTCCAGGAGTTACCAACACCGCCACCCTAATCGTTTTCGAGCTCTGATGCCCAAGCTCGTGGTGGGGATAGCCGGCCTACCGGGCTCGGGGAAAACTGAAGTTTCAAAGATAGCCGTCCGGTTCGGGTACTCCTACATCAGAATGGGGGATGTGGTCGTGGAGGAGGTCAAAAGGAGGGGGCTGAAGGTTTGCGAGGAGAATGTGGGTGCCGTGGCCTCCGAACTCAGGAGAGCCGGTGAGGCGGAGGTGGCAAGGAGGTGCATCCCCCTCATCAGAGAGAAACCTGGGCCGGTGGTGGTTGATGGAATAAGAGGGATCGCCGAAGTGGAGAAGTTCAGGGAGGAGTTCGGGGATGCCTTCAAGCTGGTTTCAGTTTGGTCATCCCAAGCCACGCGATTTTCCAGGATTTCCAGAAGGAGGAGGGAGGACGATGCCCAAGGATGGGAGGAATTCTTAAAGAAGGACCGTAGGGAGCTGAGCTGGGGTCTGGGTGAGGCGATAGCCCTCTCGGACTACCTCATCGTCAACGAGGGGACACTCGAAGAGCTGAGAGAAGAGGCGGAAGAGATTTTTAGGAGGCTCGCGGTTTGAGGCTCAGGGTGGAGGCGGAGGTTCGACCCACAGAGGATGCGGAGAAGGTTCTCAAAGCCCTCAGGAACCTCTTCCCCACCCTTACGGTTTCCCTGAGCGGTGGTCTGCTCGCAGGGACGTCAGAGGATCCCTCATCCCTGCAAACCATCAGGGAGCTTCTCAGAAAACAGGCGATAAGGGACGCCGCCAAGTCCCATCTCCTAAGCAAGATCAGAGGTAACAAACTGGAGTTCATGCTCAACAAACAGGCCGCCTTCTGCGGAAAGGTGAACTTCACCGACGGGGAGGCACCGCTGGGGCCCATAAGGGTGAGCATCGAGGCGGAGGATCCAAGGGAAATCGTCCGCCATTTGACCTCCTAACCTCACGAATTTGCGGTGATTGGAAGCCACCTTTGCTCGCGAGAGGGCGAATTATTATCTTCACCGCAGTAGTTACCTATGAGAATCAGCTTCGATGAGGAAAAAAAGCTGATTTCCAAAATCCTGCTTCAGCTGGGCGTGCCGGAAGAGAGAGCCAAAGTGACGGCGGAGGTTCTGACCGAGGGGGACCTGAGGGGTTTTTCCTCCCACGGAATCCTGAGGCTCCCGTATATCGTAAGAGCCATCAAGAGGGGAACCATCCTTCCCGCAGCGGAAGTGAAGATTGTCCGCGAAACCCCCGCCGTGGCCTTGGTGGACGGGGGGCATTCCCTTGGCCACTACGTGGCCTATCGCGCCATGCAAGTTGCCATCCAGAAGACCAAAGCTGTGGGGGTCTCGGCGGTGGGGGTTAGGAACTCCAACCACTTCGGAATAGCCGGCTACTACGCGGAGATGGCGATGAAAGAGGGGATGGTGGGAATAGTGACAACCACCACCGACGCCCTTGTCCATCCTTGGGGCGGTGCGGAACCCATCCTAGGAACGAACGCGCTCGCTGTAGGCATCCCGTCCGACCCACCCATACTCCTTGACATGGCCACCAGCGTTGCCGCCAGGGGGAAAATCGTACAGGCGGCGAAGGAGGGCAAGTCCATTCCATTGGGCTGGGCGGTGGACGAGGAGGGGAACCCCACCACCGATCCGGTCAAGGCACTAAAGGGTGCCCTCAGTCCTTTCGGGGGAGCTAAAGGTTATGGACTCGGATTCGTGCTGGAGATCCTTGCGGGACCCCTAGTGGGTGCGGCCGCGGGAAGAGAGGTGGTTGGAACCCTCGAACCAACCTCCGGGTTCTGCACCAAGGGGGACCTCATGATAGTGATCAATCCCTCAGCCTTTGTTGACCCTCAAACTTTCCAAGCCCTGACCAGAAGGTTCATTGAGGAGGTGAAAACTAGCAGGAAAGCGCCTGGAGTTCAGAAGATAATGATCCCGGGTGAACCCGAGTACGAGGAGAGAAAAAGGAGATTGGCGGAGGGAATCCCGATCCCCGATGAGGTGTGGTCGGAAATCGAGAGTATAATGTCTGAGCTGGGTCTTAACCCTTCTCGCCTGCCTCCTTCCTAAAAACGTTAACAGTTCGGCCTTTCACGAAGTTCAGTTGATTTCAGCGCTTCGCCGCCTTCAGCATCTCGATTACAGGCATTGGTTCACCGCACAGGAAGCTTATGCACGCCCCGCCTCCCGTGCTCACGTGTTTTATTCTCGCCACCACCCCGGCCTTCTCCGCCGCGGCCACCATGTGCCCGCCACCAACAATGGTGTAGGCCTCTGAATCAGCCATGGCCCTCAGCACCTCGAAAGTCCCCCTTTCGAACCCGCTTTTCTCAAAGACGCCCAGCGGACCGTTGGCAACCACCGTCCGAGCCTCCATGATGATCTCCCTGTACTTTTGCACGGTTCTGCTGCCGATGTCTTGAATGGGATCCTCCACCGGGAGTTCAGAAACCTGAATCTCGTGGGGTTTACCCTCCCTCTCCACCACTAGATCGAGGGGGAGGATTATCTTGTCGGGGTAGGTGGCAAGCAGTTTTTTCGCCCTCTCCATTTCCTTGTCAAAGCCCTTTTCCTTCAGAATCTGCAGGTTCCGGTTGCCCAGGTTCACCCCCTTGGCCGCCAGAAACAGCTGGGCGAGGAGTCCCCCCGTGAGAACCTTGTCTGCGATGTTCTGGGAAAGGATGTTTTCAATCATGGACATCGACTCCTTGGACTTCCCGCCTCCGAGCACGTAAACACAGGGCCTCTCCGGCTCCCTTGCCTTTCCCAGCCCCTTCACTTCTTTCTCCATGAGCCTGCCAGCGTAGGTGGGAAGGGTAGCACCGAAGCCCACCAGAGAGGGCTGGTCCCGGTGGGCGGCCCCGAACGCGTCGTTGACGTAAAGATCAGCGAGCTGCGAGAGTTCCTTAACCAAGAGAGTTTTTGCCATCTCCTCCGGCTTCCCCTTCAGCGTCTCCTCCGCTAGGAATCTGATGTTTTCTAGGAGGAGAATCTCCCCTTCCTTTAACTTTCTTATCTCCTCCTTGGCAGAGGGTCCAAGCACTTCAGGAACGTACTTCACCGGCCGACCCAGAATCTCCTGCATCTTTTTGGCGTGCTTCTCGAGCCTTGCAAAATCTTCGTCCCCAGGCCTTCCCTGGTGGGCAAGGATTACCACCTTCGCCCCCTTGTCTGAGAGTTCCTTTATCGTGGGGGCACATTCTCTTATCCTCGTGTCATCGAGGATCTGCCCCGTCTCCGGGTCGAGGGGTGAGTTTATATCAACCCTGAGAAGAACCGTCTTCCCGCTGACGTCCGCCTCATCGAGGGTGGGGATTTTCATCCTTTCTCGGCTATGAGGTTGACCATGTCGACAAGCCTGCAGGAATACCCCCACTCATTGTCGTACCAGGAGAAGACCTTGACCAAGTTCCCGCCCACAACCGTGGTGAGGGTGGCATCAAAGATGGAGGAATGGGAATCCCCTATGAAGTCGCAGGAGACCAAGGGTTCATCAACATAACCCAGGATCCCCTTGAGAGTGGTTTCCGAGGCCCGCTTGAAGGCCGCGTTTACCTCCTCCGCCGTTGTCTCCCTCTTCAGGAGGGCAACCAGGTCCACCACCGAGACATCCGGAACGGGAACCCTGAGGGCGATGCCGTGCGCCTTTCCCTTCATGGTCGGTACAACCTCGAAAATCGCCTTGGCCGCCCCCGTGGTGGTGGGGATGATGGAGACGGCGGCCGCCCTCGCCCTCCTCAAGTCCTTGTGGATGAGGTCTAGAACCCTCTGGTCGTTGGTATAGGCGTGCACCGTGGTCATCAAGCACTTTTCTATTCCAAAGTTCTCCTCCAGAACCTTCACGAGGGGTGCCAAGCAGTTCGTGGTGCAGGAACCTAGCGAGATTATCTTGTGGTTGGCAGGATCGTAGCTGGAATCGTTCACGCCGGGCACGATGGTGACATCCGGGTTCTTGGCGGGGGCGGTTATCAGAACCTTCTTGGCGCCGGCCTGGAGGTGGAGGGATGCCTTCTCTCTATCCGTGAAGGCCCCAGTGGACTCGACGACGAGATCCACGCTCAAGTCTTTCCAGGGCAGCTTGGAGGGATCCTTCTCATTCAGGAGCTTCATCCGCTCGTTCCCCACTACCAAGTATCCATTCTCGGCCTTCATCTCCACTTCCAGCTTCCGGAAGGTGGAGTCGTACTTGAGGAGGTGGAGGAGGGAATTTGCATCGGCCAAGTCGTTGACGGCCACCACTTCCCACCCCTTTCTCTTCCCCAAGGAGGCCCTGTAAAAGAGCCTCCCAATCCTCCCGAAACCGTTGATGGCTACGCGCATCTTCATAAACGAA
>CAZWBJ010000002.1:92597-95920 GCA_964632175.1 Hadarchaeota archaeon (SeqCode) | reverse complement strand
GGATTTCCCGTTGCACTAGTGATATTTCCGGCGGTGAAGAAGGTGGTGGAAAAATTGACCTCAGAACACTAGCTCCCTGACTATCGTTTTCCAAGGCACGTTGTCCGTGGGTGTGCTGAGTAATCCAAGCTGAAAAAGCTGTTGGGCTTCCCGAGCCGAGGCAACCCCTCGCAGAGTGGTGCGAAGCTGGCGGGCTGGGTCAGATCGGGAGAAAGTGGGCAGATGAGGTTTACATTTAACGGTTCTTCAAGGATCGACGGTAGTCATTTTATTTTTGCTGGTTGTTAGTTTAAGTTTGCCCCGGTGGTGTAGCCCGGTCAATCATACGGCCCTTTCGAGTGGTGAACGGAGAAAGGCCGTGACGCGGGTTCAAATCCCGCCCGGGGCACCCCCATGGCTAGGAGGAAATAAGCCAGGGTACTGACCGAGAGTGTCGGAACCCGCTACTCCACCAGCTTGCTTTCCTTCAGCTTCGAAACCACGCTGGTTACGATGGGTTTGACCTGCTCGAGGGTCATCCCGCTCTTGGAGGCCACTTCCTTACAGAGTTCTTCCTCCTCCTTCCCCTCGGCCAGGTACCATATGGCGGCGACCAGCACATCCACCTTGAAGCCCTGCTCGTTCTCGTTCACCAGCACCATGGATCCGTCCTCCATCTCGAGCACCCGCCCCTTCCGCTTGAGCTTTTTGGGCTTTTTGGGTGTTTGGGCCATTCACAAGGGCCCGCTTCCTTATAAACCTCTTCCAGAATCCAGCCCACGGCGCCCTAGGGGGAGAGTCTGAGCACCTCCGACGGGCTCTTGGTCGCCTTTCTGGGGTAGACCCTCTCGGCGAGGGTCTCGACGAAGGTGGGGAAGCCCAGCGGGGAGCCCATCCCCATCAGGTAGCCCACGTGGTCCTCGAGCCCGCTCAGCAGGCTGGCCACCCTGTACTGCGGGTAGCCCGTGACCCCGGCGATCTGCTCGTGGTCGGCCGAGGACATGAGCCTGAAGCTGAGGAAGGTGTTGCACTGGGAGAGGACGGATTTGCTCACGTAGGCCGGGCGCTGGCTCATGACGATGAACCCCACGTTAAACCCGCCGAGCTGGGAGAGGCCGGCCGTGACGGCGTTGAGGGATCCCGTGTCCTGGGGGTTCCCGTAGCTCACCACCCGCTCGGGCGCGTAGAACTGGGCCTCCTCCAGGACCACCAGGAAGGTCAGCTCCTCCCCCTTCGTGGAGGTGGCGAAGGTGAAGACCTGATCGAGCACGCTGGCCACCGTCACCTGCTGGTTTTCTATGGATCGCTCCCTCGAGAGGTCCACGATCACGGCCTGCGCCTTTTTCAGCAAGTCTATTACGTTCAGGGGTTCTGGCTTCAGGGCGGTGAGTTTATCCAACTGCTCGCGGCGGCGCGTCAGCCCCCCCTTTATCTCCTCCAGTGTGGCCTCCTTGTATCTGAGGATCTTCTCTTGGCACAGGGAAAGCACGCGGTCGACCGTCAGCTCCTCCCCCTTTTCGAGCAACTCTCTTAACACCTTCGCCAGCACGCTTCCGGAACTCCTTTTGGTGGTGAGCCCGAACATGGACGCCAGCTGCTCGTCGGTGAGGGAGGAGAGGCCCTGGAACTCGGAGGGATCCACCACCTCGCACCCCACCCCGGCCTCCTGCAGCGGCTGGACGTACTCACCCGTTCTGTCGAAGATAAGGAACCTAGCCCCCCTCCTGCAGGCCTCTCGGATGAAGGTGAGGACGAAGGTGCTCTTCCCCGAGCGGGTCATGCCGCAGATGGCCAGGTGCCCCTTGGTGATGAGGTCCAGGCTCAGCGAGATTTCTATCCCCGAATAGGGATCGGTCCCCACCGGGATTTGCACGCCCTCGCCCGCCCTCACGAACTCCCTGACCCTCTCGGGGCCGGCGGGGTAGACCTCCGAGCCGGGGGCAACGGGGAAGTCCATGGGTCTGAACTTTTCCCCCTCCCGGTACCCGATGGCCTCCACATCCAGAACCGAGACTTCCCTTTCGGGCGAGATCTGGAAGCCCCTCTTGAAGAGGACGGCGGTGAGGGCGGTGGGGAGGATTTCCGGGTTTGCCCTCCTTCCCCCTATGATTCTCCCCAGACACCAGATCTCGGGCTTGAGGGGGTGCCTGAAGGTGCAATACTCCCCCCTCCTTGCCGACTTCCCCGGCAGGAGGATCATGTCGAACTCGTCAACCTTGGAGGGCGAGCTCACCACTCCTATCGGCTCAGCCAACCTCCCACCTCGCCGCCAGGAATTCCTCCCCGTGAAGGGGCATCAGGTCCTCCAGCGTGGCGCTCTTCCCCAGCATCCTGAGGTATATCGATTTCAGGATCTCGTCCCCCATCCTTATCAGCCCCTCCACCCTCAAAATGTGCACGGGCACGCCTGAGATGGGGTCGGAGAGCGCCAGGACGGCCTCCGCCGCCTGCCTCGGATCCACCCAGTAGGGGACCTCCAGCCTGACCGGGGGTTTGACCCTCGAACTCCTCAGGTACACCACCTTGAAGAAATCCTCCCAGCCCACCTCCGCCTCGAAGCCCCCCTCCTTGGCCCTCTTCGCGTAAAGCCTGAGGCTGGGATGCTTTCCGGGGGCGACGGCTTGGGTCATCTGCCCGTAGCCCAGATGTTTCTGCAGGATGGAGGCGTCCCTTCTCCTCCCGCTCCTGTCGAACAGGGAGGACCTCACCCTCTTGACCAGCCCCATGACGTTCACCCTCCTCTCCCGGCAGGCACGGAAGAACTCCAGGACGGCGTCGGTGCAGCGGTAGAGGGCGGTCCGGTAGCTCTCCAGCCTGTCGAGGTCCATCCCCGAGATCTCTTCCTCCTCCGAGAAGAAGATCGAGCGGGGGATGAGGGAGGGGTAGAGGAGGAGGGGGCCGTCCACGATGAGCCAGTCGGGTCTCCTCTCCTCCACCGCCCTCTTTGCCACCGTGAAGACGAAGTGGACGTCTTGCAGGGAGAGCCAGAGGTCGCCGAAGATGCTGTTCAGGCGGAAGAGGTCCCCCTCAAAGATTGGGCTGGGGTCGCTGATCACCCTCCAGTCAGAGGTGTAGGCCATGGCTACTGCCACCCCGAAGTAGAAGCCGGCCAGCTCCTTCCCGTTGTGGGAGCCGTCAACGCCCGTTATCCTCTTCCCCTCCAAGTCCGCCGGCTGCAGGGTCTCGATGGGGGGGATCTGTGCCTGCTCAGCGGGAGGGATGGGGAGGCGCTGTGAGACCTTCTGGAGGAGCTGTAGGAAAGCTTCCGGCCAGAGGTACTCCCCTTCAATCTTTTCCTCAGCTTCCATCCCATTCTTGGGGCCACCCCTTAAGCCGTTGGGTGA
>CAZWBJ010000002.1:0-92497 GCA_964632175.1 Hadarchaeota archaeon (SeqCode) | reverse complement strand
TCTTTTCCTCAGCTTCCATCCCATTCTTGGGGCCACCCCTTAAGCCGTTGGGTGAAGTGGTGTTACCATAGTAACGCCCGAAGTTTTCCGTTACCATAGTAACGCAAAAACGTTCAGAACCATTGAGTTGCTTGGCGACGGTTCTGCCAATGAGCATTGTTTTTGGCCTCATCCTCCAGGGTTGCCATCTTGCGTTTTTGGCGGGGGCCCGGATTTTAAAAAGAAAAAGTTAAATTAAGTCACTAAAACTAATGTTTTTATGGAAAAACAGGAAATAATTCCGCGGGACATTTTGGTCGAGCTCCAAAAGTGGCTTGACCGCAGGGAGGCGTTCGCCATCAGGGGGCCCCGGCAGTCGGGAAAAACCACGCTCCTCAAAATCCTTGCCAAGATGCTGGAGGGGAGGGGGAAAGTCACGCTTTTGAACTTCGAGGATCCAGACATCCTCGAGGCATTTGAGAGGAACCCCAGCTTACATCGGGAGTTTTCTGGAGGGTCAGGGGAGACACTTCTTCCTCATGGACGAATACCACTCCGTCCGGGAGTCGGGTAGGAAACTGAAGCTGCTCTACGACACCTTCGAGCAGGCGAAGTTCGTGGTGACAGGAAGCTCCTCATTGGAGCTCGGAGGGGGGATGGGCAGGTTCCTCGTCGGCAGGATTTTCTTCTTCGAGCTCCTTCCCTTCAGTTTTCACGAGTTCCTCAAGGCCAAAGGGGAGAGGCTGGCACGCTTGCAGGCCGAGAAGAACGAGCTTGTGAGGGGTTTCATTAAAGGGGAGGAGGTCGAGCCGGGGGAGGAGGTGTTCTCGAGGGAGTTTGAGCCCCTCCTCCACGAGTACCTGAGGTACGGCGGGTATCCGGCGGTCGTGCTGGCGGAGGACGAGGAGACCAAGCGGATGATTCTCAAGGGAATCTACGATACCTACATCTCAAGGGACGTGGTCGGGTTCCTGGGGTTCGCGGACGCCTTCAAGTACAGGGACTCGGTCCGGACCCTCTCGGCCTCTCTGGGCGGCCTCCTGAACTATCACGGGCTCGCCTCCGCCGTGGGGGGTCATTTCAAGGAGGTGAAGCGGATTGTCTCCATTCTTTCCGAGACCTACATCGTGAACCTCGTCCGGCCCTTTTACAGGAACCCGAGGACGGAGCTGAGGAAGGCCCCAAAGGTTTACTTCTTCGATCTAGGGCTCAGGAATTACGTCATAAACAACTTCAACCCCCCAGACCTCCGGCCCGACCGCGGACAGCTTGTGGAAAACTTTGTCCTCCTCGAGTTGATGAGGATGGTCCCGAGGGAGGACATCCACTACTGGAGGACGGTCGCGAAGGCGGAGGTCGACTTTGTCCTCAGGGTGGGCGGCGAGCCTGTCCCAGTCGAAGTGAAGTATCAAAGGGGGGAGGTTGGGGTCCCTCGCAGCCTGAGAAACTTCATTCGGGCCTACAAGCCCAGCAGGGCCCTCCTCGTCACAAGGGACTTCCTTTCCAAGCAGGAGGTGGGGAAAACCCAGGTGCTTTTCGTGCCCGCGTACTGCTTCTAGTTTGCCCCAACTCTTTAACCCCCTCCTCCTATCCTGAGATGCAAATCCCTGAGGACCTTTACTACACCCAGGAGCACGAGTGGGTGAGGATGGAGGGAAGGCTGGCAAGGGTTGGGATCACGGACTTCGCCCAGAAGAAGCTGGGGGAGGTGGTCTACCTGGAGCTTCCGGAGGTGGGGAAGCGCGTCCGCCAGCTCTCCGAGCCGAAAACCCCGGACATGGAGCTGGGGGTGGTGGAGTCCATCAAGGCCGTGTCCGTGATTTACAGCCCCCTCAGCGGCACGGTCAGGGAGGTGAACCGGGAGCTGGCCTCCAAGCCCGAGCTCGTGAACTCCGATCCCTACGGAAGGGGGTGGATATGCGTGCTGGAGCCGGAGAACTTGGAGGCCGAGCTGAGGAACCTCCTCGCTCCCCCCTCCTACGCGGAGCTCCTCCGAAAGCTGGAGAGATGACAAACCCCTACGTCCCGAATCCCCCCTCGGTCAGAGCCGAGATGCTGAAAGAGCTGGGGCTCGAGGATGTGGAGAAGCTTTTCTCCGACATTCCCCCGGAGTGCAGATTTGCCGGCCTCTCCTTCCCACCGAAATCGGAGCCGGAACTCCTCAGGTTCTTCGGGGAGGTGCTCTCCAAGAACAGGCCTGTCCTCTGCTTCATGGGCGGAGGAGTCTGGCCCCATCACTCCCCTCCCCACATCCGCCACCTCACGGGACTTCCCGGTTTCAGGACCTCCTACACCCCCTACCAGCCCGAGCTGAATCAGGGTGTCCTTCAGGCCCTTTTCGAGTACCAGAGCTTGGTGGCGGAGCTGGTGGGGCTGGAGGTCGTCAACGCCTCCATGTACGACTGGGCGACGGCGGTGGGGGAGGCGGCGCTGATGTGCTTCCGCCTCACTAGGGCGCGCAAGTTCCTCGTTCCGGAGTTCATGGGCCCCGAGCGCTACTCCACTCTCCTGAACTACGCGCGCGGGCCGGGGATGGAGGTGGTGAGGATTGCACAGCATCCCAGAACCGGGCAGCTCGACCTCGGCGCGCTGGAAGCGGAGCTGGAGGGGGCGGCGGGGGTTTACCTTGAGAACCCATCCTTTCTCGGTTTCCTCGAGACTCAGGTGGAGGAGATCTCTTCCCTTGTCCACCGCACCGGCGCGCTCCTCGTCGTCGGGGTGAACCCCATAAGCCTGGGCCTCCTCCGCCCGCCCGGGGACTACGGGGCGGATCTGGTGGTGGGGGAGGGACAGCCGCTAGGCCTCCCCATGGCCTTCGGTGGCCTCTCGCTCGGGATCTTCGCCTGCAGGAAGGAGCTCGTGAGGCAGATGCCGGGGAGGCTCATCGGGATGACCAGGGACGCGGAGGGGAGGAGGGCCTTCTGCATGGTTCTCCAGACCAGGGAGCAGCACATAAGGAGGGAGAGGGCCACCTCCAACATCTGCACCAACGAGACCCTCTGCGCCATCGCCGCGGCCATCTACCTCTCCACGCTGGGATCACGGGGGCTCAGGAGGGTGGCGGAGCTCTGCGCCTCCAACGCCAGGTACCTCATGCGGGGGATGGAGTCGCTGGGGCTGAAGGTCCTCTTCGATGCCCCCCACTTCAACGAATTCGCCGTGAGTTGTCCCCTTCCAGCGGGGGAGCTCAACCGGAGGCTGCTCGAATTCGGGATCGTGGGTGGAAGGCCGCTCAAGGGGGATTTCCCACGGCTTGGCGAGTCCCTCCTCTTCTGCACCACCGAGGCCCACTCCAAGGAGGATCTGGACAGGCTGCTGGGGGCGCTGGGGGAATGCGTGCGATGAGGTATAGGCAGGCCAGCTGGGAGGAGCCCCTCATCTTCGAGCTCGGGAGGGAGGGGGCGGGGGGTCCGTGCCTGCCCGAGGCCGCCGAGCCGCCGGAGATCCCGGAGGTCCTGAGGAGGAGGGAGCTCAACCTTCCCCAGCTCTCCGAGCCCGAGGTGGTCAGGCACTTCACCAGGCTGGCCGAGATGAGCTTCGGGAGGGATTCGGGTTTCTACCCGCTGGGCTCCTGCACCATGAAGTACAACCCGCCGGTCTGCGAGGAGGTGGCGAACAAGGAGGAGATCCTCAACCTCCACCCCGACCAGCCCTGCGAGACGGTTCAGGGCGTGCTGGAGCTCATGTACCTGCTCGAGCGCCTCCTGGCCGAGATAGGAGGGGTGTACAGGGTCTCGCTCGTTCCGGCGGCGGGGGCTCATGGGGAGTTCGTGTCCATGCTGATGGTCCGTGCCTACCACGAGTCTAGGGGCGAGCGGAGGACGCAGGTGATAGTCCCCGACTCTGCCCACGGAACCAACCCAGCCAGTGCAGCGATGGCCGGGTTCGAGGTGGTGACGGTTCCGTCGGATGTGCGCGGAAGGGTGGATCTTGGGGCTCTCAGGGCCGCCGTCTCGGAGCGAACCGCCGCCATGATGCTCACCAACCCCAACACCCTGGGGCTTTTCGAGGACAGGATTCTGGAGATCGTGGAGGTGGTTCATGGGGTGGGCGGCCTCATGTTCTATGACGGTGCCAACCTCAACGGGATCATGGGGAGGGCGAGGCCCGGCGACATGGGTTTCGATCTGGTTCATTTCAACCTCCACAAGACTTTTTCCGCCCCTCACGGGGGAGGCGGACCGGGCGCGGGACCGGTGGGGGTGAGGAAGGGCCTGGAGGAATTTCTGCCGGTTCCAACGGTGGAGTACGACGAGGGGAGGCGACTCTACTATCTGGATTACAACCGCCCAAAATCCATAGGTAGGGTCCGCCAGTCCCCGGGGAGCCTGCCCGTCCTGATGAAGGCGCTGGCTTACATCCTCCTCCTGGGCGGGGAGGGGCTGAGGGAGGCGAGCGAGGCGGCCGTCCTGAACGCCAACTATCTCGCCCGCAGGCTCTCCGAGCTACCCGGCCTGGAACTCAGGTACGGCCTTCCGTGCAAGCACGAGTTCGTTCTAAGCGCGGAGCCCCTAAGGAGGGAGACCGGCCTTGGAGCGAGGGAGCTGGCGAAGGGGCTCATGGACTTCGGCTTCCATCCCCCGACCGTCTACTTCCCGCCCATCGTCCCCGAGGCCCTGATGGTAGAGCCAACGGAGAGCGAGCCGAGGGAGGAGCTGGACAGGTTCGTCGAGGCCTTGAGGGCACTGGTGGGGGAGGCTAGGACTCACCCCGATCGCCTGAGATCCGCCCCCCACTGCGCCTCGGTCGGGAGGGTGGACGAGGTGGGGGCCTCCAAGAACCCCGTGCTGAGCTGGAGAATGCTGGGGCGATGCTGAGGCTCCCCCTCCACGACTGGCACACCCAGAGGGCACGCATGTTCGAGTTCGCGGGCTGGGAGATGCCCCTCCAGTACACGGGGATAGTGGAGGAGCACCTGAGCGTGAGGGAAAGGGTGGGGCTCTTTGACGTCTCGCACATGGGAAGGCTGAGGGTGAGGGGGAACCTGAACCGCCTTCTCACCAAGGACATCTCCAGCCTGCCGGAAGGGTGCGCCCGTTACTCCTGCATGTGCAACGAGGAGGGGGGAATCCTGGACGATCTGGTGGTCTCCAGGCTGGGGGAGGATTTCTTCGTGGTGGTGAACGCGGCCACCAGGGAGAGGGACATCGCTTGGATGGAAACTCACGGGCTGGAGGTGGAGGACCTGACCTTCCGCACCTTCATGTTCGCCCTGCAGGGCCCGCTGGCGGAGGGGACGCTCAGGAAGCTCTGCCGCCTCCCCGCGAGGAGGTTCACCCTGCTGGAGGCGGAGGTGGATGGGAGGAAGGTGTTGGTCTCAAGAACGGGCTACACGGGGGAGGACGGTTTCGAGCTGGTGGGCCCGGTGGAGGAGGCGGCGGAGGTCTGGCTGAAACTGCTCGAGGCCGGGCGAGAGTTCGGGCTCAAACCCTGCGGGCTTGGGGCGAGGGACACCCTCAGGCTTGAGGCCGGTTACTGTCTCTACGGGATGGACATGGACGAGCGGACCACCCCGCTGGAGGCCGGGCTGGACTGGACGGTGGACTTCGGGAAGGATTTCGTGGGGAAGGAGAGGCTGGTGAGGCAGCGGGAGGAAGGGGTTAAGAGGGTGAGGGTCTGTTTCGTTTCCGAGGCCATCCCTAGGCATGGGTACGAGCTGGCCGGGAAGGGGACAGGGGCGGTGACGAGCGGCACCTTCTCCCCCATCATCAGGAAGGGCATCGGGATGGGATACGTCTCGCCCGAGGACTCTGCGCCCGGAACCCTACTGCGGATGTCTGTCAGGGGGAGGGAGGCGGAGGCGAGGGTGGTGAAGCCGCCCTTTTACGACCCCGCCAAGTACGGGCTCGCGAGGAGGGTTTAGGTTCCGTGAGCACCCGGCCTATTTTTTGAGGAAAATGGCTCCTGCGAGTAAAGACAACGCCGGCGATGAGCCCAGTCCCATCCCCTCGGGTGGCTTTTCCTTTCGGATGATCCTTCCCCTCCAGATGGTTGTCCTCCTCTCGGGGTGAGGTTTACATTTTCATCCCAGCTGCCATCACTCCCCTGATCGATTTCCATTTTCCCACTGGTTTGTAGGTTTTCCCAGAAGGTGAAGGTGAGGCGCTGGGTCTCACCGCTGCCCAGCGGGATGCCCGTGCTCTCGAGGCTTTACTGGATTTCTACCCCCCTCGCCTTCGCACGGTTAAGCACAAGTGCGCGCCACAGTGTTTTTAGATGAAAGGGAACCCGTCGCGGCTTGGACTGATAGTTAACCCTATTGCGGGCATGGGGGGAAGAGTGGGGCTGAAGGGGACGGATGGGGAGGAGATACTGGCGAAGGCCTTGGAGCTCGGCGCGCGGCCCGTGGCCCCGGCAAGGGCCGTGGAATTCCTTCGCGAGCTGGCCCGTTTGGGAGCCGGGTTTCGTCTGCTTACCTATCCGGGCTCGATGGGAGAGAAAGAGGCTGGGGAGGCTGGGCTGGTGCCGGAGGTGGTGGGCAGGATTTCGGAAAGGACCACGGCCGAGGACACGAGGCGGGCGGCCGCTGAGCTGGTGGAGGATGGCGTGGAGCTTCTCCTGTTCGTGGGGGGAGACGGAACGGCTAGGGATGTGCAGGCAGCGGTGGAGGAAAGGGTCCCGGTGCTCGGGATCCCGGCCGGGGTCAAGAACTACTCCGCCGTTTTCGCCTCCACGCCTAGGGCCGCGGCCGAACTTGTGATCAAGTTCCTCAGGGGAGAGGTCCCCCTCAGGCGCGCCGAGGTCATGGACGTGGATGAGGAAGCGTACCGCTCGGGGAGGCTGTACGCTAGACTATACGGCCACCTCCTCATCCCATACGAGCCGGTCCTAGTGCCGGGGGCCAAGCAGGCGAGCGGCGAGGAAGAGCAGGATCAGCAGGAGGCCATAGCTAAGTATGTGGCGGAGCTCGTGGAACCGGGAGTCACGTATATACTTGGGCCTGGGAGCACGCTGGAGGCGGTTGCGAGGGCGCTTGGGGTGAAGAAGACCCTGCGAGGTGTGGACGTTTTTAGGGATGGGCGAATGGTGCTGGCGGATGCGAACGAGGCCCAGCTCCTCCGCGAGGCCGAAGCAGGAAAGTGCGTTATCCTCGTCTCCCCTCTGGGCGGTCAGGGGTTCATCCTCGGGCGCGGGAGCCAGCAGATCAGCCCTGAGGTGATAAGGAGAGTGGGGAAGGGGAACGTCTGGGTGCTCGCCACACCCCAGAAGCTCTCCGACACCCAGCTGAGGGTGGACACGGGGGACCCGGAGCTGGATGAGGAGTTCCGCGGCTACCTGAAGGTGATAACGGGTTACCGAGAGTTTAGGGTTTGCAGGGTGATCTAGGGTTTTATGTTTCGGCTGGAGGGGAAGGAATTTACACCGGACCCACGCATGAAGAAGGTTTACCACATCTACGCCACGCTTGTTTTTGTCCCTCTTCTTGCGGTCGAGTCGCTGGTGATCTGGGTAGTTTACCTCACGCGTCGAACTATGTCTGGGTGCCAGTATGCGCGCTGTTGCTTCCCACGTTCTTCGTTCTAGGGTTCATTCTTCTCTGGGTGCCGAGGTACTTTCCATCCGGTACGAGCTCGCCGACGAAGAGGTTAGGGTCAGGAGAGGTGTGTGGTGGAAGATGAAGCACACCGTTCCCTACTCAAGGGTCACGTCGGTGGACATCATTCAGGTCCGATTTCCAGGCATTTGGCTTGCCACGGTGGATGTTTACAACGGCTGTTATACTGGTACTCGGGGGAGCGGGTGGGTCCCAGACAAGGAGGGCCGAGTCTTCCATCACGTTCATCCCCAGTGCGGAGGAGATTAGAGAGCAGATTCTCCAGAGGGTGAGATCGAGACCTCTTTTCGGGGGAGACGGTATGCTCTCGGAACTCAGGGCGATAAGAGAGTGCCGGAAAAGTCGTTGAGCAGGGCTTTATAAGAAGGAACGCTGGTTGAGATGAAGCGCACGCTGGAGAACCTCGCGAAAGCCTTCGTGGGCGAGAGCCAAGCGAGGAACAGGTACACTTTTTACTCCAAGGTCGCCAGGAAGGAGGGGTTCGAGCAGATAGCCGAAATCTTCCTCATCACGGCGGAAAACGAGAGGGAACACGCGAGCCAACTGTTCAAGCGCATCAACGAGCTGAAGGCGAAGGCGGGGGGAAAGCTGGGCGAGATAAAGGTGGAGGCGGGGGTTCCCACCACGCTCGGTAGCACGGCCGAGAACTTGAGGGCGGCAATTGCGGGCGAGAACCACGAGCACACGAAGATGTATCCCGAGTTTGCCGAGGTCGCCGAGAAGGAGGGTCTTCCGGAAATAGCCTCCCAGCTGAGGGCCATCGCCGCGGCCGAGAAGCATCACGAGGAAAGATTCTCCAAGCTACTGAAAGAGGTGGAGGCCGGAACCGTCTTCAAAAAGAAGGAGAAGGTCTGGTGGGTCTGCCGCGAGTGCGGATATGTTCACTACGGCACGGAGCCTCCGGAGAAGTGCCCGTCCTGCGGTCACCCGAGGAGCTTCTACCAGCTGAAGTGCGAGGAATACTGATGGCAGTAGTGCGGGGCATTTACCGGTGCAACGTCTGCGGCAACATAGTCGAGGTTCTGCAGGCGGGGGCGGGGCAGCTGGTCTGCTGCGGGAAGCCGATGGAGCTGCTGGCGGAGAAGACGGAGGACGTGGGGAAGGAGAAGCATGTGCCGGTGATCGAAAAGATGGAGAGGGGTGTGAGGGTGAAGGTTGGCACGGTCCCCCACCCCATGGAGGAGAAGCACTACATCCAGTGGATAGAGATCATTGCCGACGGCGTGGTTTACAGAAAGGACTTGCGACCGGGCGACAAGCCGGAGGCAGAATTTGAGATCAGGGCAGAAAAGTTGGAGGCAAGAGAGTACTGCAACCTCCACGGGTTGTGGAAGGCATAGGGTTCGGGTCTGTGGCTCGTGGCATGGTTTCACCGAGCTGGCGGGCGGTCTCCTTTCGGTCTTTAGAGCAAGCATTTGAGCCAATCGCCCTTAAATGAAGTTGAAAAATAAGATGAGGAAAACAAAAACGTTCGACGACAATCGCCGTTCGTCCTGAAACGCGGGATCTTCTCCGCCGTTTCGGCCGGAAGGGGGAGGACTACGACACGATAATCACCCGGCTGCTGGAGGATCGCATGCTTGAGCTTGTGCTCCCGCGATGCCCTCCAAAACCCGAGAAGATCGGTCGTTGGAGGAAGAGGATATGTCCTGCTCGAGGAACTCCAAGAATGCTTGGGGATCCGCCTCTCTGCGGGCGGCAGCGGCCTACCGCCTTAGTTTCCTAGCGAGGATTTCTGCCACCGTCGACAGGGGCTCGTTAACCTCCCCCACGAGCGGGTGGTAGCAGAACTCGGCGGAGGCGAGCCAGCCCACGTCTTTTCCCAGCGCCAGAGAGAGGCTGAGAATCTGCGCCCTGAGTCCGGCCTCGCGCGGCCCGACGATCTGCCCGCCCAGCAGGCGACCTTCTTGGGAAGCGACGAGCTTTATCCTCAGGCGAAGGCGGTCAGGGGAGTATTTGGGTCTGCAGCTCAACTCGGCGGCCGCGGAGATGCAGCCGATCCCGAGCTCTCCCGCCTGCTTCTCGGTCAGCCCCGCGGAGGCAACCTCCAAGTCGAAGAGCTTGGTTACGAAGGTGCCCACGAGGGGTGGCAGTTCCGCCCTCCCGCCGGCAGCGTTTATCCCAGCAACCTTGCCCTGTCTTACTGCGGTGGTTCCGAGCTGGTTCAGGATGTGGACCCCCGTAAAGGAGGGGGAGCAGGCGCAGTCCCCGGCGGCGTAGATTCCCGGCTCGCTGGTTTCCATTCTGGAGTTCACCTTTATGGCTTGGAGCTCCCGGTCCACTTCCAGTCCCGCCTCGGCCGCCAGCGTTAAGTCTGGCCTCACCCCTAGGCACAGCAGCACCAGATCGCAGGGGAGGCGATGGCCCCCGGCCACCACCTCCTCCACTCTCTCCTTCCCCTCCAGGGCCTCGAGCCGCGAATTCAGGATAAACTTTAGACCGCGGGCCTCCAAACTTCTCTGCACCTCGAGGGCGGGTTCGGGGTCCAGAACTCCGGGCAGGATTTGGGGGAGCATCTCCACCACCGTCACCTCGAGTCCCCTGGAGCGGAGGGCCACGGCCGCCTCCAGCCCTACCGCTCCTCCCCCCACCACCACCGCGGACCGGCACGTTTTCAGGACTTCGAGGATCTGCAGGGCATCATCCAGACCCCTGAGGGTGAAAACATTGCGCAGCCCAATGCCTGGAAGGTTTGGGAGGATGGGATCGGCCCCGGTGCATAGGACGAGCGAGTCATAGGCAAGCTCACCCGTATGCTCACCGGAAAGTAGCACCTTCCGTTCTTCGGGGAGGATCTTTACAGCCCCCGTTTTGAGGAGGAGCTCTATTCCGTTGGCCCTGTACCATTCTTGGTCCGCGAAGAGGAGGGACTGGGGGTCCTGAATCTCGCCGGCTAGGAGGAGGGGGAGACCGCATCTGGAGTAGGCCGGTGAGCTTCCCCTTTCAATTATCGTGACCCGGGCGCCGCGGTTGGTCCTTCTGGCGTAACTCGCCGCGGTGAGCCCAGCGGCACCGCAACCGATGATCGCTATCTTCATTCACACTTCCTTCTCCTTAGCATGAACAAGTTCGCTTTAGTGTCAGCCATTGCGGTGAAGTTCCCAATCCCTTGATGCTAACCTCAAAAACCGAAACAGGCAAATTTAGAATTTACCTGAAATTAGTGGGTCAGGGCGAGTTCAAGGCTCCCAAGGGTGTGATCAAGGTGGAGCTGGAGCAGGCCGGGGGCAAAATCGTGAAGATAAAGATAAGCGGCGATTTTTTCCTTTACCCGGAGGATGCCCTCGAGGGGATGGAGGCCGCGCTGGTGGGCAAGCCCCTCGAGCGTGGGATTCTCCTGAAGGTCCTCGAGGAGTTCTTTGAGAGGAAGGTCACGGATGCGCCCATGCTGAAGCCGGAACACTTCGTGACCGCCATTCTTCGGGCAGCCACATGAGGTGGAGGGTTCTCCCCTTGAGAATGGACGATGCTGTCACCTCTATGGCCTTGGACGAGGCGGTTCTCAGGCTCAACTCCGAGGGCAGGTCTCCCAATACCCTGAGGTTCTGGCGGTGGCAACCCTCGGCGGTTTCCATCGGGTACTTCCAGAGCTTGGAGCTGGAGGTGAATTTGGAGGAGGCGAGGAGGGAGGGGATCCAGGTGGTTAGGAGGATCACGGGAGGTGGGGCGGTCTTCCACGACACCAACGGGGAGCTCACTTACAGCCTGGTTTGCAAGGAGGAGGACCTGCCACGCGACATCTTGGAGTCCTACAGGCTGATCTGTGGGGGGCTGGTAAAGGGGCTGGGACTCCTAGGGCTCGAGGCGGAGTTCAGGCCCGTAAATGACGTGCTGGTTAGGGGGAGGAAGATTTCCGGCAGCGCCCAGACGCGGCGGTGGGGCTCGGTGCTGCAGCATGGCACCATCCTGATATCCCCCGACGTGAGGCTGATGTTCAGGGTTCTTAGGGTAAGCCCGGAGAAGCTCTCGGACAAGGCCATCTCGTCTGTTTTCGAGAGGGTGACGACCATAGAAAGGGAGCTGGGAAGAAAACCGGGCTTCGAGGAGGTTCGGGGGGCCATGATAAAGGGATTTGAGGGCGTGCTGGGCGTCGGGTTCGAGGAGGGTGACCTGACGGGCGAGGAGCTGGAGCTGGCCAGGAAACTCGCTCTCAAGTACTCGTCGGAAGAGTGGCTCAGGAAGAGGTAGGTGGAGGGTGTTACTATGGTAACATGTGCGCCGTCGATGTTCTAGACCGAGGCAAGTGATAAAGAAATTTCCCGGCGGTGGTGATGGGGTTGGGAACTCGGTCAACCCAAACTGAGGGTGTACTTTACGCCTGCTACCCGCAGCCCGCCTTCCCCGCCATCTCGCTCACTGGGCAGGGCTGCGAGCTCAACTGCAAGCATTGCATGGGAAGGTATCTCCGCTCCATGCTCCCCTGCACTCGGCCGGAGGAACTGCTCAGGCTGGGTTTCAGGCTCGCCTCGCGGGGCGCGCGGGGTCTGCTGGTGAGCGGCGGATACAACTCGGAGGGTCATGTCCCCCTTGCTCCCTTCCTAGGCGCACTCAGAAGGCTCAAGCGGGAAACTGGGCTTTTTCTCAACATCCATACCGGTCTCCTGCCCAAACCGCTGATCGAGGGGCTGGCCGCGGCCGAGGTGGACATGGTGAGCCTCGATCTCGTGGGGAGCGAGGAGACCCTACGGTTCGTGTACGGGCTGAGGAAAGGGGTGGAGGATTATCTCGAGACCTTCAAGACGATGAGGTCCTGTGGGCTCAACGTGGTCCCCCACCTCTGCATCGGCCTTCACGGGGGGAGGCTGGTGGGGGAGAGGAGGGCGCTGGAGCTGGTGGCGGGCTTTGGGGTGGAGGCTTTCGTTTTCCTGGTGTTGATCCCAACGCCCGGGACACCCTTCGCTGGGGTTTCCCCCCCGACCCCCCAAGAAATCTCCCGGGTTTTTGGCGAGGCGAGGGAAATCCTCCCTGGCACTCAATTGATTCTCGGGTGCATGAGGCCTAGGGGAAGGCTGGGGGAGGAAATCGAGTCCTTGGCGCTGAGGGCAGGGTTCCAGAGGGTGGCCCTGCCGAGTGTCAGGACGGTGGGGCTGGCGGAGTCGATGGGTCTTGAGGTCAGGAGGTTGGAGGCCTGCTGCGCGGTTCCCATATGAAAGTCCGGGTGGCGTTCGGAACGGGTGTAGTCCTAGGTCTGTGGTCGGGAGAGCTCTCGGTGGCACCCACGACCGCCCATCTCCTCACCTACCATCCCGGAAGGTGCACCGCCAACTGCGGGTTTTGCGCCCAAGCGAGGGGGAGTGTGGCGAATCCCGATTGGCTGTCTCGTGTTTCCTGGCCGGTCGTGGAGCTGGAGAGATTTGTTGAGGCGATGAGCAGGAACCGATCAAGGCTGAAGAGGATATGCTGTCAGGCGATGAACTTCCCAGGCGCGGTGGAGGCGATTTGCTCGCTGGTTTCAAGGCTTAGGGGGCTCGGCCTGCCCATCTCCGTTTGCTGCCAGCCCCTCTCGAAAGCCGACCTCGTGAAGCTCGCCGAGGCCGGGGTGGACCGTGTGTGCATTCCTCTAGATGCGGCCACCCCGCAGGTTTTTGAAAGGGTGAAGGGGAGGGAGGCGGGCGGGCCCTACAGATGGGAGGACCACTGGAGGAGCCTGGAGGAAGCGATCCGGATGCTGAGGGGGAGGGTCGTGACGCATCTGATCGTGGGACTGGGGGAGAAGGAAAGCCAGATGGTTGAGACGATGGAGCGCCTTCAGGAAATGAGTGTTACCATTGCTCTCTTCGCCTTCACCCCCATCCCCGGCACCGCTCTCGAATCCCTTCCCCCTCCCCCTCTCGAGACCTACAGGAGAATGCAGCTCGCCAGATACCTGCTGGAGAAGGGAATCGGACGGGTGCGCGTCGAGGAGGGGATCATCAGGTTCGAGGGGGAGGGGGTTTTGGAGGCTGTGAGGTCCGGCGAGCCCTTCCTGGCCAGCGGCTGCCCGGGCTGCAACCGCCCCTTCTACAACGAGTCTCCGCGCGGGCCGCTTTACAATTTCCCGAGAAAGCCCACACCCCAAGAAGTCGAGGAAATCGAGAGGCTTCTCTTGGACAGGCTTGCATTAGATGCTTCACACGAGGGGTGACGTGTATCGGTGGGGCTCACGGGCTTAAAGCCTACCGAATTCATTTGAGGGGGGGAGCCGGAGTTCGTGTTCTGATAGTTGCAGTATCCCATCGGGGATTTTTGTGGACAATCATCGCTCATAATTTGCCTCAAAGGAGAAATCAGTAGCTTTTCGCCAAAAAGGAAGATTTTCCCCTTTCCCCGCACACGAGACAATTTCCTTCCTTCCCCTCAACCTCTTGCCCGAGAACGCTCACTCCTGTCTGCGCCTCCAGCCGTTCCGCGCATTCCCTCTTTCCGCACCAGAAGAACCTGAAAACCCTTCCCTCTCCCTTCACCTCTTCTAGAGACCGGACTTCCGCGATCCTCTCCTTCATCTTCTCCCAGGCGCGTTGCTTGAGCCGCTCCTCTATCTGCCTCAAGATTTCCTTGACCCTCGTCCCGAGTTCCTCAAGTGGCACCTCCATTCTTTCTCTCGTATCCCTCGCCACACATGTCACCTTTTTGCCCTCCACTTCCTTCGGTCCCACCTCCACCCTGAGGGGGACCCCTTTCCTGTCCCACTTGTAAAACTTCTCCCCCGGCCTCTGCTCCCCAGCGTCCAACTCTACCCTCAATCCCGCCTTCCTCAGCTCTTGTTCCGCCTCCTGCGAGAGGGGAAGCGGGTCGCAGCCCTCAAAGGGTATTGGAACCACCACCACCTGCACGGGTGCCACGGAAGGGGGGAAGCAGGGGCCGAGTTCATCGCCGTGCACGAAGATGAGTGAGGCGATCACTCTTTCAGAAATCCCATAGCAGGTCTGGTAGGCAAGCTTGTGCGAGCCGTCCCTGTCTAGGTACTCTATCCCAAAGACCCTGGAGAACTTCTGGCCGAGATTGTGGACGGTGCCGATCTGAAGGGTCTTTCCCTCCGGCGAGAGGGTGTCGAACGCGATCGAGTATTCGGCCCCGGCGAAGGTATCCCAGGGCGGCCTCCTGGTGATGAGGTAGGGGATGCCGAGCGAGTCGAAAAACTTTTTGTATATCTCAACAGCTTCTCTCACTTGTCTCTCCGCCTCCTCGGCAGTGGCGTGGACGGTGTGTGCCTCCTTGAAGGTGGTGACCTCCCTCACCCTGATGAGGGGCTTGGTCATCTTGGTCTCACACCTGAAAACGCTCACCACCTGGTACACCTTAAGGGGCAGATCAGTGTGGGAGCGGATCCAGAGGGAGAACATGGGGTACATGGCCGTCTCGCTGGTGGGGCGGAGGGCGAGCTTGACATCCAGATCCTCTCCTCCCCCTCTGGTCACCCAGAACACCTGGTTCTCGAAACCCCTTATGTGCTCGGCCTCCTTGGCCAGCTGGTCCTCGGGGATCAGCAGCGGGAAGAGCACCTCCCTGTGCCCGCTCTGCTCCAGCAGGTCCCTGAGGATGCCCAGCACGAGGGTTCTGAGCTTCATCCCGTACGGAAGCCAGACGCACATCCCCTTCACCGGGTACCTCGCGTCCACCAGTTCGGCCTCCACCAGAGCGCGCTCGAACCAGTCGGTAAAATCCTTCAAGCCGTCAGCACCTCGCAGCCGTCCCTCCTGACCAGAACCGTGTCCTCCCACCTCGCCCCTCCCTTGCCCGGAAGGTAAAGCCCTGGCTCGATGGTGATCACCATTCCAGACTGGAGGATGTCCTTGGAGGAGGGGCTCAGGCTGGGGCGCTCGTGGACCTCGAGGCCCACCCCGTGACCGAGCCCGTGGATGAAGAATTTGGCGTCCCCCCCGAACTTTTTCCTCGCCAGTGCGTCCAGCTCGCTGGCCCTGACCCCCTCCTTCACTTGCTTGACGATCTCCCCCTGCACCCTCCTCACTTTTTTGATGAGGCTAGACTCCCCTTTCTTCACCCTGAAGGTCCTGCTCACGTCCGAGGCGTAACCCTGGTAGGTCGCCCCCAAGTCCACCACCACATGCTCCCCCTTCTGCAGGGCCCTGTCCGTGGAGGAGGCGTGGGGGAACCAAGAGTTGGGGCCAGAGGCGACTATGGTGGGGAAGGGGGTCCCGTCCGATCCGAGCTTCCTCATCGCGTACTCGGCCTCGGCGGCTATCTCCCTCTCCGTCCTTCCTGGCTCCATGAGTTCGGAGGCCACCTTCATCCCCTCGACCGCTATTTTGGCGCTTCGTTTCAGCAGCTCGATTTCTTCGCGCGATTTTACCATCCTCAGCTCCTCAACCAGCGGGAGCTCCAAGCACTCCACCCCCTCCGCTCCCAGCTTCCTGAGCAGGAGGAGCGAGACCCTCTCCATCCCCACTCTTCTCAGCTTGAGCTCCTGCAGGACGGAGAGGAGAAACTGCCAGAATTCCCCCACGAAGGGACTTTCCCCCTTGCGCAGTTGGACCTCCGCCTCACAAAAGGCCCTGACCTCCTTGAAGGGGCCCTTCTTTAGGAGCTCGTAGTCCATCCTGCTTGAGAGCACGATGGGGGAGCCATCGAGCGGGACCAGAAGGCTGCCGGAGGGAAGGCCGAAGTACCTAACGCTCTTGTTTACAAGGAAAGCGTCCAGCTTCTCGGCGGCGATTTTCTCCCGGAGCCCAGAGAGGCGCGCTCGGATCATTAAAAACAAGGGTCTAAAAAGTTAGGGAGCTGTTGGGGCGCCCGTTTCACGGCTTCAAAATTCAGCCGGATTTCTAGATGGGGGAGGGGAGGAAAGCGGAGCTGAGGGAACTCTACGACCAGACTGCCGACTTTTACGAGCGGAGGTACCGCGAGATCCAGCTTGGGAAGTACGAGCTTGCGCGACGGTATCTCCTCCCCTGTGAGCGGCTCCTGGAGGTGGGGTGCGGGACAGGTCTCTACCTGCGGGAGCTCCAGCGGCTTGCGGAGCTGGTGGTAGGGGTGGACTTCTCGGAGAGGATGCTGGGGAAGGCGAGGGGGGTGCTCGTGCTGGCGGACGCGGAGCATCTACCCTTCAGAGACGGCGTCTTCGACCAGGTGCTCTCCATCACCGCCCTCCAGAACTTCCCCGAGCCTCTCAGGGCGCTGGCGGAGATGAGCAGGGTTCTGCGGGCTGGCGGAAGGCTCGTCCTGAGTTCTCTGAAGAAGAAGCACCCGTTGCCCCTCTTGGCGGAAATGGTGGGGCGGTCGGGCTTCAGGGTGCTGGAGGCCTTGGATCCGCCTGAGTGTGAGGACGTCTTTGTGGTCGCGACTAAAAGCGAGGCTTCTACACTATGATGGGGCGGGATTTTTCGGGAGTGCGCAGGATAACGGTGAAAATAGGAACCAGCAGCCTCACGGATGAGAGATCTAGGCTGGACGAGCGCAAGGTGGGAAAGTTCGTCCACGACATCATGTCGGTGAGGGAAGGAAGGGAAATCCTAGTTGTAACTTCTGGCGCTATAGGGGCGGGCATGGGAAGGCTGAACCTCAAGGAGAGGCCGGACAGGTTGGACTTGCTCCAGGCGGCGGCAGCGGTGGGGCAGGGCATTCTCATGCAGACCTACGAGAAGTTTTTCTCCGAGTACGGTCAGCCGGTAGCCCAGCTTCTCCTCACCGCCGAGGACTTCACCCACCCCGAGAGGCTCCGGAACCTTCAGGCCACTCTCCAAAATCTCTTGCTCTGGGGCGTCATACCTCTCATCAACGAGAACGACACAGTGGCGACCGAGGAGATAAAGATAGGAGACAACGACCTCCTAGCCGCGCAGGTCGCGGTTCACTC
Source organism: Hadarchaeota archaeon (SeqCode) (assembly GCA_964632175.1). Lineage (GTDB taxonomy): Archaea > Hadarchaeota > Hadarchaeia > Hadarchaeales > JAWBSP01 > JAWBSP01. Next base: position 75,170 of record CAZWBJ010000002.1, on the reverse strand, counting down.
CAACGCGGATCTCCTGCTCATCCTCTCCGATGTGGACGGTCTTTTCACCGAAGATCCCAGGAGCAGTGCGGGCGCGCGCTTGGTGAGGCTGGTGGAGGAGATCTCGCCGGAACTGGAGGAGGCTGTCGGCAGGAGTTCAAAAAGGTTTGGCGGGATGTACACCAAGGTGCTTGCGGCCAAGATGGCGACCTCCCACGGGATTCCCACCGTGCTGGCGAACTCAGCGGAGAAGGACGTGCTGAAGAGAATTCTCGCCGGTGAGGAACTCGGAACCCTCTTCCTACCTAGGCGATGAGCGTCCTGCAGAAAGTAAAGGAGGCCAGGCGAGCGGCCCTACACATGACCACCTTGTCGCTCGAGGTGAGGAACGGCGCCCTGAGGCGTGCCGCACGGGAGGTGGCGGAAAGGAAGCGGGAAATTCTGAAGGCCAACGAGCTGGACGTGTCCAGAGGGGAGCGGCTCGTAAAAAAAGGAAAACTTTCTAAACCCCTGCTGGAGAGGCTGAAGCTGTCTGATAAGAAGGTGGACTCCATCGTGGAGAGCCTGAGGAGCGTGGCCTCCCTTCCCGACCCTCTGGGAAGAACGGTCTACGCCATGAAGCTGGATGAGGGGCTGGAGGTCTATAAGGTAACCTGTCCGATAGGGGTCATCGGGGCGATCTTCGAGTCCAGGCCCGATGTCCTTCCCCAGATTTCCTCCCTCTGCCTCAAGTCGGGAAACGCGGTGGTGCTGAAGGGGGGGAGGGAAGCCTCCGAGTCAAACCGGATCCTCTTTTCCATAATGAAGGAGGCCACGGAGGCGGAGGGCGTGCCCGCGGGATGGATGCAGCTCATAGAGGAGAGGAGGGAGGTGAGGGAGATGCTGGAACTCGATGAATACATCGATCTGCTCGTTCCACGCGGCAGCAAGGAATTTATAAAATACATCCAGACCCACACCAGGATTCCCGTTCTCGGGCACGCCGAGGGGATCTGCCACATATATGTCGACGCTAGTGCCGAGCTGAAGAAGGCTCTCGAAATCTGCTACGACGCCAAGGTGCAGTATCCGGCCGTCTGCAACGCGGTGGAAAAGATCCTCGTGCACTCCTCTGTGGCCGGCAAATTCCTCCCTATGTTGGCTGAGAGGCTGGGTTCGGCGGGTGTGGAAATCAGGGGATGCCCAAAGACACTCAAGATCATCAAGGCAAAGAGGGCAACGGAGGTCGATTGGGACACCGAGTACCTGGACCTCGTGGTCACCGTGAAGGTGGTGGAGAGTCTGCGGGAGGCCGTCGACCACATAAACGCCCACGGTTCCAAGCACACTGACGCGATAGTGACAGAGGATGCGAAGGCCGCCCTAGAGTTCCTGGAGGGGGTGGACTCTTCCTCCGTGATGTGGAACGCCTCCACGCGCTTCAGTGATGGTTACAGGTATGGGTTGGGTGCGGAAGTGGGGATAAGCACGGGGAAGCTACACGCAAGGGGACCGGTGGGGTTGGAGGGCCTCACCACTACCAAGTATTACGTGATCGGGAGCGGGCAGGTGGTGGCGGACTATGTGGAGGGGAGGAAAAAGTTTCTGCACCAGCCCCTTGCGACCGACTGGGAGGAGGTCAGGAGGAGGTTCCTCTCTTGAAGATTGGGATCATCGGGGCGGGAAGGATGGGCTCGGCGCTGGTGGAGGGATTGCTCAGGGCCGGGATCAGGGCGCGTGATATATGGGTGAGCGACAAGGATGAGGGCAAGCTGGAGCGCATGAGGTCGTTGGGTGTGAGGGTGGCCCCGAAGGAGGGAGTCCTAGCCTGCGAGGTGGTCTTTCTCGCCGTGAAGCCCAAGGAGGTGAGGGAGGTGCTGGAGGGGATCTCTGGCTTTCGGAACATCCTCGTTTCGGTGGCCGCCGGTGTCCCGCTGAAGGAGTTCGAGCGGCTGGAGGGGGCCAAGCTTTTCAGGGTCATGCCCAACATCCTTTGCAGAAGGAGGGAGGGTGCCATGGCCCTTTGCCCCGGGAGGGCGGATGCGCGTTCCGTGAAGGTGGTGAGGGAACTCCTCTCCCAACTCGGTAGGGTGGTGGAGGTAGAGGAGGGGCAGCTGGATGCGGTCACGGCCTTAAGCGGGAGCGGCCCGGCTTTCTTCGCCCGCCTTCTGGAAGCCGCGGTGGAGGAGGCAGTTAGACTGGGCTTGCCGAAGGAGCGGGCCCTAGAGCTCGCGGCCCAGACGATGAGGGGGGTCGGGGGGGAGGTGCTTGAGGGAAGAGACCCGGAGGATATTGTGGAAAGCGTGGCCTCCCCGGGTGGAACCACGGAGGCGGGGTTGAGGGAGCTGGGGGAGGTGAAACCCCTGAGGAAGGCCATCAGGAAGGCCTGGGAGAGGGCGAGGGAGCTTGCAGGCTAAGTACAGAAAGGTGGCGGTGGGTGGCACCTTTGAGCACTTCCACCGGGGGCACCAAGCCCTCCTCTCCAAGGCCTTCGAGCTCGGGGAGAAGGTTCTCTTGGGTATCTCGGGCGAGAAGCTTGCCAGCAGGAAGGGGGTCACCCAATCTCTGGAACTCAGGACCCAGAACGTCAGGGACTTTCTGCGCTCGAGGGGCTGGGAGGAAAGGGCCATCGTCTTCACCTTGGAGGATCCTTTTGGGCCAGCGCCCGAGGACCCGGAGCTGGAGGCCATCGTGGTGAGCGAGGAAACGGAGCCAGCCGCCCGAGAGATAAACAAGCTGCGGGGGGAGAGGGGGCTGAAGCCGCTCGATATCGTGGTGATCCCTTGGGTGCTGGCGGAGGACGGGCTTCCCATCTCTTCCGAGAGGGTGAGGCGGGGGGAGATAACTCCGGAGGGAAAGGTAATCGTGGGGGAGGTGAAGATGGACACTCGCCCCAGCAAGGATGAGTATTACTTGGGGATAGCCAAGTCCGTGGCCCAGAGGTCACCCTGCATCCGGCGCCAGTTCGGGGCGATAGTGGTGAAGGAGGACGTAGTGGTCTCCACGGGGTACAACGGCCCCGCGAGGGGGGTGGTGAACTGCATGGAGGTCGGCTGTCTTAAGGAGGAGATGAAGGTTCCGCACTACACGGGATACGAGTGGTGCATCGGTGTCCACGCGGAGGAGAACTGCATCATCAACGCGGCGAGGCACGGGGCGAGCGTTCTAGGTGGCACCCTCTACCTCTACGGGCAGGACTATAGGGACGGGAGCTTGGTGGAGGGGAGGCCCTGCGACCGGTGCAAAAGGGTGCTCATCAACGCCGGGATAAAGAGGGTGGTGATAAAGAGGGCCGACGGATCCATTCTGAAACTCGATGTGGAGGACTGGGTGAAAGAAGATACGGGGTCCTACAAGAAGAAGCTGCTTGAGGTGAGGAGGCATGGAAGCCGAGTTGAAGGTTGAGCTGGTGGCCTACACGCCTAACCCGGTGGAGGTCTGCGGGAGGGCGGCGGGGGTCTCCTACGACAAGGAGGAAAAAGAGGATTACGGGGCCTTCGTGCAGAAAATCATCAGGCTGGGTCACGAGAGCATCTTGGAGCACGCCTCCTTCACCTTCAGGGTGGAGGGGATCTCGAGGGCCCTCAGTCACCAGTGGGTCAGGCACCGCGTCTGCTCCTTCACCCAGCGCAGTCAGAGGAGGGTGGATGAGGGGAAGGGGAGGTACGTGCTGCCCCCGCTCGATTACCTCCCCGAGGAGGTGAGGCGGGAGCAGAGGGAGAAGATGGAGGAGTTCGTGAGGAAGTCCTTCGAGCTCTACAGGGGGCTGGTGGCAGCCGGGGTGAGGAAGGAGGACGCCCGGTACGTGCTGACGAACGCCACCGAGACCAAGATGTACTGGACGGTGAATGCCCGCGAACTCAGGCACTTCTTCAGGCTGAGGCTGCATGAGGAATCCCAGTGGGAAATAAGGAGGATGGCCCAAAAGATGTTTGACCTAGTTTACCAAGTGGCCCCGCCCCTGTTTGAGGACCTCAAGAAGATGAGGGAGACGGGCAGGCCCTAGCCCAGCATCCTGCTTTCCTTCGGGTAGCGCGTGTAGACGTACTCCAGCAGCTGCGAGAGTGGCATCCGGTTGAACTCTTTCAGCTTCTCCCAGTTCCCCTTGGCTTCCTTGGATAGGGAGTGGAAGGTCTCTTCGGCGACCCTCTTCCCCTCTTCCGTCAGCGAGACCAGAACGGGCTCGGCCAACTCCCTCACCACGCTCACCCAGCCGGCGCTTTCCAAATCCATCAGGTCCTCGTAGATCTCCCCGCAGAAGGGTCCATGCTGGAAGGGCACATGCTGGTAGGGCACCTCCATTCCGAGTTCCTTCTTCATGAGGAAGACGAGCTTCTGGAGTCTGACCGCGCCCTCCAGGCTCCCACCCAGCACGTGAAGAAGGGAGAGGAGCCATTTTCCCCTTTCCTTGAGTTCCTCCTCCGTGGGTCTCCTTAGGGGTCCCGTTAGGGAGGTCTGGAGTCTGAGCATCTCCGCCACCCTCCTTCCCTTGTCCGTGAGGGAAAGGACTTTTTTATAGGGCCAAGTCTCCGATTGTCCCTCTTGGATCAAGCCCGCCCTCTGGAGCTCCTTCACCCTCAGCTCGACGGTGTTGGGACTCCCCCCCACTGCCTGCCATAGTTCCCTCACCCCCCTGGGTCTCGAGAGCAGAGCAGCCAGGATCTCGGGGGCTTTCTCCCTCCTCACTTCCTCCATTGTTATTTGTTATGTAAACCGTAACATTTATAAGTTGCGGTCCGAAGAAAAATCAAGCTCAAAAAGTCCTTCCTTTTAAATCGTTACAAGAACCGTAACACTTTTAAGGAGTGTTACCAGAAGTGTAACGGGGGGTCTGATGATCTTTGAAAACATAAAGGGGTTTCTCAAGACTTCCCTAATCGACTTTCCGGGGAAGATAGCCTCGGTACTTTTCTTGGGGGGATGCAACTTCAGGTGTCCCTACTGCTACAACGCCGACTTAGTCCTCAACCCCTCCTCACTGCCCTCTCCCTGCCAAGAGGACCTCGATAGGTTCTTCCGCTCTAGGAAGGACTGGCTGGACGGGGTTGTGATTTCCGGGGGGGAGCCCACCATCCACCAAGATCTTCCCCAGCTCCTTGAGTGGATTAAGGGGTTCGGGTACGCGGTGAAGCTGGACACCAACGGCTCGAATCCCCTCCTGCTGCAAAAGCTCGTGGGTGGGGGCTTGGTGGACTACGTGGCCTTGGATGTGAAAGCACCGCTCACCCCCGAGAAGTACCGCCTTTTTTCCCAAGGTGACGGGGTCGGGGAGGTGAGGACGGCGGCGGAAATCCTCATGTCCTCCTCCATCCCCTACGAGTTCAGGACGACCGTGGTGCCGGGGCTGGTCTCCAGAGAGGACATCCTCCAAATAGCGCAGGAGCTGAAGGGGGCCCAGAGATACTACTTGCAACAGTTCAGACCAGAGCCGAGGTTGGTTGATCCCACCTTTTCCTCGGTCAAGCCCTATCCACTGGAGTTCCTCCATGAGCTGAGGAAGCAGATCTCCCCCCACTTTGGAGTCTGCAGGGTGAGAGCATGAGTTTCTTCGCTCGAGTCTTCGCGGAGGCAGGTGTTTGAGATGGTTCTGACCAAGGTGATCAAAAGGGATGGAACGGTCGTCGCCTACGAGAGGGAAAGGATCGTCAACGCCATCTGGAAGGCGGCCCAGGAGGTGGGGGGGAGGGACAAGCGGAGGGCCGAGAGACTGGCTGTGGAGGTCGAGAACTATCTCGTAAAACAGGGCTTCGGTTCGGAAAACCCGCCGCACGTGGAGCAGATCCAAGATGCCATCGAGAAGATCCTGATCGAGCGTGGTCACGCCAAGACGGCCAAAGCCTTCATCATCTACCGGAAGCAGAGGGAGGAGCTCAGGAAGCTGAGGGCCGAGCTACAGGTCAGGAAGCTCGTGGATGACTACCTCAGCCTGAGCGACTGGAGGGTGAAGGAGAACAGCAACATGGGCTACTCGCTTTCCGGCCTCCTCTTCCACATTGGAACCTCGGTGATTGCAAGGTACACTCTCGAAAAGGTTTACCCACCTGAGGTGGCGGCCGCTCACGTGTCCGGCGACTTCCACATCCATGATCTGGGAATGGGTCTGTGTGGCTATTGCTTCGATGAGGAAACTAGGGTTCTGACGGAGGAAGGGTTCAAATACTTCAAGGATGTGACACCAAGCGATAGGGTTGCAACTCTTAACCTAAAGACGGGCAGGCTGGAGTTTCAGCATCCCATAGCCAAGCAAGTTTTCGACTGGGACGGTCCGATGTATCACTGGAGGAACAGGAGCATCGATCTGCTTGTGACGCCCGAGCATCGCATGCTTGTTAGAATCCCGCCAAACCGCACAAAGATCCGCAGGAGGATGCAGAAGCGCGGAGAGATGGAAACAAGGCTGCAGAAGTACTTCCAGGCACTAAAGTTACACAGGGAGAGGGGTTGGGGCTCCCGCAGGATCTCCAAGGAGATCGGCATCCCCGAGGGGACTGTGAGCGAATGGATTTATCGGGGAAGGAAGCCGAGGGCACCGGGAGACTGTGATCCAGAGTGGAAGTTTGTCACCGCTTCGGAACTTTCTAACAGGAGGGTGATAGAGTTCAGAAAGGATGCCGTTTGGGAAGGGGAGGGAGAGTTGCGTCTCCCGGAAGTACATTCTGACGGGCAGGGAGGGACCTTCAAAAACGTTGACCCACCCACCGAGACCTTTGTGCGGTTCCTGGGGTGGTACATAGCGGAGGGTAACTGCGACGTTTCAAAAGGAGGATACCGGATTTCCATCTCGCAGGTCAACAAGCGTAACCAGCGCCGGATTGCCAGAATAATCAGGCAGTTGGGCTTTGAACCTGTGATAACCAAATCTCACGTAACCTTCTACTCAAAACAGGTATTTGACTACGTCAAGAGGCTGGGTAGAAGCAGGGAGAAATTCATCCCCCCGGAAGTGAAGCGTCTGAACCCGAAGCTCCTCTCGGCCTTCCTAGGGGAGCTGTTTAAAGGGGACGGGAGGGTGAAGGGGGACAGGCTCATCGCGTATTACACTTCCTCAAAGAGGCTCGCGGAAGATGTGGTCGAGTGCTTGGTGAAGACTGGCAGATGCGGTACGATAAGGAAGAGGAAAACCGGTTACGTCGTCTATGTGGAGAACCACCAGCTCACCCCTGAATTCCGCGGCTTACCGGAAGTTGTATCGTACAGGGGAAAAGTTTACGATCTGACCGTGCCCAACGGAACCCTGCTCGTGGAGAGGAACGGTAAGCTTGTCTGGTCCGGTAACTGTGCGGGCTGGTCGCTGCAGCAGCTCCTGCTGGAGGGGTTCAATGGGGTTCCGGGAAAGGTCTCCTCCACCCCTCCCCGGCACCTCGACACAGCCCTCCTGCAGATGGCGAACTTCGTGGGAACGCTTCAAAACGAATGGGCAGGGGCACAGGCCTTTAATGCTGTGGATGTCCTGCTTGCACCCTTTGTTAAGGTGGACGGGCTGACCTACAAGGAAGTCAAGCAGAAGCTCCAGCAATTTGTCTACAACCTGAATATTTCTTCTCGCTGGGGAGGGCAGACCCCCTTCACCAATATTTCCCTCAGCCTTACCGTGCCCGATGACCTAGCGAGAACTCCCGCCATCGTGGGGGGCAAGCCACTGGACAGGACGTACGAGGAGTTCGAGGAGGAGGTGGAACTGATCAACAGGGCCTTCATCGAGGTGATGACGGAAGGGGATGCCGAAGGGAGGCCCTTCACTTTTCCCATCCCCACCTTTGGTCTAACTAGGGACTTTAAGTGGGACGACGGGGTTTCCTCCCTCCTTTTCGAGATGACTGCCAAATATGGACTTCCCTACTTCCAGAACTTCATCAATTCCGACCTCAGGCCCAGCGATGTCAGGTCAATGTGTTGCCATCTCCGGCTCGATTTGAGGGAGTTGCGGAGGAACATCACGGGGGGACTTTTCGGCGCCGGTGATAAAACGGGTTCCGTGGGCGTGGTCACGATCAACATGCCTAGAATAGGATACTTGTCGGAGAACGAGGACGAGTTCTTTGAAAATCTGGAGCGCCTCATGAACTTAGCGAAGATATCTCTCGAGATAAAGAGGAAGGAGGTCACGAGGAAAATGAATTCGGGCCTCCTCCCCTACACCAAACGATATCTGGGCACCTTGGATTATCACTTCTCCACCATCGGGTTGGTCGGGATGAACGAGGCTTGCCTCAACCTGCTTGGTTGCAGCATCGCGGAGCAGGAAGGAAGGAACTTTGCTATACGAACGCTGAGGTTCATGCTCAAAAAGCTCAGGGAATTCCAGGCGGAGACGGGCCATCTTTACAACTTGGAGGCCACCCCCGCCGAGGGGACCAGCTACAGGCTCGCAAGGATCGACAAGCGAATGTATCCCGATATCATCACCGCCGGAAAAGACGTCCCTTATTACACCAACTCCACCCTGCTTCCCGTGGATGCGGACCTTGATCTTTGGGAGGCTATCAAACACCAAGAGCCTCTGCAGTCTCTTTACACGGGGGGAACGGTCTTTCACATCTTCCTTGGGGAGAGCCTGGAGGACGGCGAGAGCTGTAAGAATCTGGTGAGGAAGATTGCCGAGCGCTCCAGGCTACCCTACTACACCATTACTCCAACATATTCGATTTGCCCAAATCACGGATACCTCCCGGGAAACTATCCACTTTGCCCCTCCTGCGGTCATGAGACCGAGGTCTACTCTAGGGTGGTGGGCTACTTCAGGCCCGTTCGGAACTGGAACGAGGGAAAGCAGGAGGAGTTCAGGCAGAGGAAAAGCTTCACGAGGGGGTGAGAAGATGAACTGTCCCAACTGCGGGCTCCCGCTTCGGGTTGCTTGCGTCTTGGTGGAGGGCAGGCTCCGCTGCAAGCACTGCGGGAAGCCCTTGAGCGAGATGGGAATAGACTACAACGGCGGGGCGGTGGAGTACTAAATCCATACCGTTGCCCTTGCCGGCGGGTAGGGTTACTCTGGACGAGGAGGTGGAAGCCTTTTGTGCTGGGTTTTCCTTTCCCTCTCCATGAACTCCCTCACTCGCCCCACCTCCACCCCTGCTATCTTCGCGACGTCCTCCGGCGATTTTCCGGCGTCCAGTCCCATGTATATCTTATCCAGTTTCTCGTAGGAGATCCCGAGCTCCCCCTCATCGGTTTGCCCCGGCCATAGCCCGGCGGTGGGGACTTTTTCCAGAATGGTGCGCGGGATGTCGAGGTATCTGGCAAGTTCCCTAACCTGTGTTTTGTAGAGCGACCCCAAGGGCAGGAAGTCCGCCGCTCCGTCCCCCCATTTGGTGAAGTAACCTGCTCTCAGCTCACTTCGGTTGCCCGTACCCGCCACCAAATAACCGTGCAGGTTGGCGTAGTAGTAAAGGATGATCATCCTAACCCGCGCCTTCAGGTTTGCCAGCGGCAGTCTGGCACTGGGATCGAAGTCTGGCAAACACCTGTGCAGGGCCTCGATTATGGGAGTGATTTCTATCTTCTTGAACCTTATCCCAAGCTCTTGAGCAAGGTTTTCTGCATCCTCCACGTCTGAGGGGTCTGTAACTTTGTCTGGCAGGCATAACCCCAGCACCCTCTCAGGCCCGATAGCTCTAGCGCAAAGAGCGGCCACCACTGATGAATCCAATCCCCCGCTCATCCCGACCACCACCCCCTTTGCCCCAGCAGCTTCAACCTGTTTTCTTATGAAGTCAAGCAGTTTCTTCTCAGTTTCTTCCATCAGAACCTCCTGGGGTAGGAGCCCAAGATCTTGAGCATGGCGGTCTTCCTTCTCACACCCTCCAGCGCCTCCTTAGCTCTCTCCTCTTCCCGGTGCCCTTCGAAATCCAAGAAGAAGAGGTAGTCTCCAAGCGCTCTCTTTGAGGGCCGCGATTCGATCTTGGTGAGGTTTATCTTTCTGGAGGCAAATTCCCCTAGGATCTCCCAGAGAATTCCCGGCCTGTCCTCGGCAGTGTAAAAGACGATGGAGGTTTTGTCATATCCCGTGGGCGGACTGTCGGCGTGGGCGAGCACCAGGAACCTTGTGAGGTTTATCTCCCCCTGGATGTCGTCTAGGAGGGACTCGAGCTGGTATATTGGGGCCAGGCTTTTTGGTCCGAGGCATGCTATCTGCGGTCTGCCGGCCTTGGCAACCTGCTCTGCGGCCTTAGCGGTGCTGCTCACCTCCACCAGCTCCACCCTCGGGAACTTCAGGAGAAAGTCACGACACTGGGCGAAGATCTGAGGATGTGAAAGGATTTGGGAGATTTCCTCCAGTTTCGTGCCAGGGATTCCTAGGAGGGAGACGGAAACGGGTAGGACTATCTCCTCCCCTATTTTCAGGTTTCCCCAGGCCAGCAGGTCGAGGGTTTCCCCCACGCTCCCCTCCCGCAAGCTCTCCAAGGGGACCACCCCCACCTCCACCTCTCCTCTCTCCACTCCTTTCCCGACCTCGGTGATGGTGGGGTAGTAGATGAACTCGTGCTGCTCCCCGTACCGCGCTCTGGCCGCGAGTTCGCTGTAGGTCCCCCTCGGCCCCAGCACTCCGATCTTCATGAGGCGTACAGCCTCCTGTAGGCTATCTCCACTTCCTTTCCGAATTCTCTCTTCAGCTTCTTGAAGGTTTTTTCGAACTCCTCTCTTTTCTCCTCTTCTATCAACTTCTCAAGTTGCCCCCAGGTCCGCAGGAATTCCCGTCTGATTTTTGGGAAGAAGCGGTTGAGGGTTTGCATTTCATAATATACAGAAGGATTCCCCGCGAGCACAGCCTTGGCCAGCTCTAGGAGAGTCCTGGAGAGATGCGTCTGGAGTTCCCCTCGTTCGCACAGCCGGAGATAGCAGAGTAGGAGGAGGTGAGTTAACGCCTGTGCACGCGCCATGGCGGAGTCGTGCCCGTCGGCCTCCGTCCTTATAAGAGTGGCTCCCTCTCCCTCGAGCCTGCTCCTGACTTCACCGAAGATCCTTCCCGCCCTTATCGGAATGAAGGCGAATCTCTCCCCCTTGAGACTTTCGGCGCCGGGACCGAAGAGAGGGTGGAGGGCCACGAGTTCTACGGGATTAGACTTCAGCTCGAGCATGGTGGACACCACCTGCTCCTTCACGGATGAGATCTCCATCAAGAGCGCCCCCTTCTTCATCCTCCCGCAGACCTCCCTCACGACGGCAGGGGTGGAGGAGATGGGCACGGCCACCAGCACGAGATCGGCCTGAGGCAGGATTTCATCGCCGGTTTTCACGCCTAGTTCCCTCGCCAGGGCGGATGACTTTTTCCGATCAACATCCGTCAACCAAACCTCCCACCCCCACTTCTTAAAGCGGCGGGCGAACCATCCGCCCATGGCCCCCGCCCCGATTACTAGAACCTCCATCTTCTCGCTAGCCTCCATGCAGTCTGTCTCATGACTTCAAGCGGGGCCTGCTTTCCCGTCCAGATTTCGAAGGACAAGGCCGCCTGTCTTACCAGCATCTCCAACCCGGTGATGGTTTTCGCCCCCGCCTCCCTTGCCTCCCTCAGGAGCCTTGTGTAGGGGGGCTGGTAGACGATGTCGAAGACTGTGAGGTTGGGGTGCATCATTTTGCTTGTGACGAGCGTTTCCTTGGTTCTCGGATACATTCCCACCGCCGTGGCGTTGATTAGGATGTCCGCCCCTTTCAGGACCCCCGCTAACATCCAGGGTTTGATTCCAGTTACCTTCGGCTTCACCCCCAGCTTTCTCTCCAGCCCCACCGAGAGTTCCTTCGCCCTCCCCACGGTTCGGTTGGCAATGGTCAGGCAAGCACCCCTTTCCGCCAGGGCGAAGGCAATAGCCCTCGCGGCACCGCCCGCACCCAGCAACAGCACGTTTTTCCCGGCGAGCGACCCTACCCTCTCCTCCAGCACTTCCACCGCCCCCCTCCCGTCTGTATTGTAACCAATCAGCTTCCCTCCCTCGTTCTTCACGGTGTTGACCGCCCCCACGGTGGAGGCCGATTTCTCCAGCGTGTCGAGGAGATCCACGATAGAGACCTTGTGGGGGATGGTAACATTTAGGCCCACTAGCCCTAAAGTCTTTACTGCCTCCACCGCTTTGGGGAGTGCTTCGCGGGGGACTCTAAACGCGACGTAGACATAGTTGAGCCTCAGGGAGTTGAAGGCCGAGTTGTGGATGGCAGGGGAGAGGCTCTTCTCCACTGGATCCCCTATGAGTGCGATGACCCCCGTGGATCCCGTTATCACTTCCTCACCCCCAACTTTTGTAGAAGTTCCCTCATGAGGCGAAGTTCCAACTGTCCAGGTGCGGTCTGATTTTCAACCGAGGTGTACACAAGTGGGCACCCCAACAGCGCTGCCGAGAGTCTAGAAACTCTACCCTCCTCCCCCATACAGAAGGCGATGAGCGGTTTTCCCCGGTGAGAGACCAGCAGGTTTAAAATGGTGACGGAGTCCTCGGGTTTCTTGGCCATGGTGACGATTTTGAGGTAATTTGCTCCGCTCTTGGAGAGTTCTCTCACTCTTTTCTGGAGTTGGCTCAGGGAGGGGGTCCCGCTGAAATCGTGGAAGGAGAGGATGGTGCTTGTCCCCCTTTCTCTGGCTTTTTTTAGAACCTCCTTCAGCAGCGGGGAAGGCGTGGAGGCCTCCACGTCCACGGCATCGACCCCCAGCTCTATCCCCCGGAGGAGGGCAGCAGTCCTCTCCTCCTCAGGGCCATCGAACTTTCCGCCTTCCCGCAAGGGACGGTTGGTGAGAATTTTTGGAAAATCCCAAGAGAGGAGCCTCTCCCATCTTTCCCTCTTCTCCATCCAGTCAATCCGGAGCTCCACGCAGTCCGCGCCCAGTTTCTTGGCCTTCTTCATCCCCTCCAGCATCTCGGCGGGATCCGAGCCCGTGATGCACCCGCAAAGGGCCGGAGTTGAAAGTTCCACCTTCCCCAGTTTCATCTTTCCGTCACCGTCTCCTCCACCCTCACGCCGAAGTGTCTGCCTCCAGCTTCTTGGTAGAGGAGCACCTCATCCCCGGGTTTGAGCCTAGTCACCGAAACCGGATTCCCGTCCTTGGACACTAGGTTGATGGTTTCGGCATTTTGGAGTATCACCCCGTACTTCCTTCCCTCGCATTCCGCTTCCACCAGGATCATCGGTCTTCGCTCTATCTTCACCCTCCCAACGGCGACCCCCCGTCCTCTCCCTTTCGCATCAACCACCAGAACCTCATCCCCCGAGGAGAGCTCGGAGAGGTACTTGGTCTTGCCCCTCGGAATCCTTATGTAAGAGTGAACGGACCCGGCGTTCACCCTAAAGGGCCGGGGTTCAACGAAGGGGCTCGGAAGGGTCTCGGAATGAATCAGAAAGAGCCCCTCGGCTTGGTTCCCCACCAGCATCCCCTCTCCCACGGACATGAGGGTGACGGTGTCGATGCAAGCCCTCTCCCCCAGCCCCACCTGTTTCAGGGCGGTCACCTTCGCCGGTTTGAGCTCGATCCTCTCGGGGGCACCCTCCAGCTCCTCCGCCACCTTCTTCACCTCTTCCACTCCCCTCTCTCTTGGGTCCAGCAGAACGCCATCGGTGCCCAGCTCTAAGGTCTGGAGGGCCAGGCGTGCCTCCTCGGCGTTTCTGATCTCGGCAACGAGGGGCACCTTCCCGTGTAGGTTGGCTATTAGGTTCTCGAGGGGGATAATCTTCCAGTCGGGGGTCTTGATGAGAAGGGTGTCGAAGTTGCCTGCCAGCTCGACCGTCGCTTTCTCCACCTCCCTGCCGGAGATTTCCACCTCTAGGGCGACCTTCTTTTCCCTCCTGAGTTCTCCCGCTCTTTCGGCAGCCCTCCTGATCTCTTCGGGACTCCTGGCGCTGAGGAGCACCCATCCGGCGGGTGAAGGCTCAGCGGTGGCGAGCGAGAGGCTTCCCATCTCCAGAATGCGTTGGATGTGCTCGCTCCTGCACACTAGGACGTCACATCCGGTCTCCAAGGCTGCTAGGGCGAAGGGCTTCACCTCGTCCCAGGAGGCACTCCAATCAGCCCTTACCCAGAACCGCTTCCTCAAGCCAGCTCTTTCAGTGCTTGCTCTACGGGGACGTCCTCGTGGACTATCTTGACCAGCACCCTCGTCATGGCAGTAGGATTCCTGTGCTGGAAGATATTCCTCCCTATGGAAACCCCGATGGCACCGGCTTGGATGGCCCCCGCCGCCATCTCCAGCACCTCTCTGTCCGTGTTCATCTTCGGCCCCCCAGCAATCACCACCGGAACCGGACATCCCCTGACCACCTTGGCGAAGGAGTCCGGGTCCCCGGTGTATACGGTCTTCACGATGTCCGCCCCGAGTTCCGCCCCCACCCTCGCCGCCAGCGCCACCAGTTCGGGATCGTGCTCCTTACCCTTCTCCACCTTGGGTCCCCTCGGGTACATCATGGCGAAGAGGGGCATTCCCCAGTAAGAGCAGGCCTCCGCCACCTCCCCCATCATCCTCAGTTGCTCCTGCTCGTTGGGCGCACCGACATTGACGTGCACCGAGACCCCGTCGGCACCAAGCCTGACAGCCTCCTCCACCGAGGCCACCTGCACCTTAGCGTTGGGGTCCGGGGAGAGGGAGGTGCTTCCGGAGAGGTGGATGATCAGCCCGATGTCCCTTCCGAACCCGCGATGGCCGGCTCTAACAATCCCCTTGTGTAGGACAACCGCGTTCGCCCCCCCCTCCGCCACTTGATCGACGGCGGAAACCATGTTCTCCAGCCCCTGAATGGGACCCATGCTCAGCCCATGATCCATGGGGACGATGACCGTCCGGTGCGTCTCCCTGTTGATGATGCGCTCCAGCCTTATCCTCTTTCCTATCTCCGACATGCTTTCCTTCTTCTGCGGATTAAAATATGAGGTCCCGCGGGTTTGGAGAAGTCTTGCTTTCATCCTCCTTGAACGTTCTTTCGTCTTCTTCATCGCTCTCATCTGCCGCAGATCGCGAAGGTGGTTGGGACCGGGACGCCCATGCTGGCGAGCAGGGTTTCTAACCTAAACACTGAATGATCGAGCTCCCGTTTGCAGCTCTTCTGATTTCTTCCGTCTTCTCCTCCGTTGGGCTGGGAGGAGGCATGCTTCTGGTTCCCCTCCTCCTCTGGTCAGGTCTCCCCATCCATCAGGCCATCGGCACGAGCCTCTTCGCCATCTGGGTGACCTCCTTCTCCGCCACCGTCGGCTACGCCCTCCAGCGGAGAATAGATTACAGAGTTGGGCTCCTCCTCGACTCCTTGGACGTCCCGGGGGGAATTCTTGGAGCTTACCTGACCGTTCTCTTCTCCGCTCGCTTCCTCAGAACCGCCTTCGGGATCTTTCTGCTCTGTGTTTCCTTCTACTTGATTTTACGGAAGAGGGAGGGCATCACCTCCCTTCCTCCCCTCACGGTAACCCTCATTCTCGCCACGGTGCTGGGGAGCTTCGCGAGCGGGCTGGTTTCGGGTTTTTTCGGCATCGGCGGAGGAATAGTGGACGAACTCGTCATGCTTTTAGCGCTTGGTATGTCCATCAAGCTCTCGGCCGGGACGGCCATGTTTGGAATGGCCCTAACCACGGGAGCAGCTTTCTTTCCCCACCTTTTCTTGGGACACTTCTCACCCCCCCATGCCCTCTTTCTTGCAGTTGGCTGTATGCTGGGCGGACAGGTGGGCGTGCGGATCTCCCAGAAGGCACCGGCGCGCATACTGAAAATGGTGTTGGGCGTGGTCATAGCTTCGGTGGGTGTCGGGCTCATTTTTTGGTAAGTGGGGCCGCAGCCTGAAAGGTGCATTTCTAACGGCACCTTCACCTTTTGATGCAGGCCCCCCTCTGGGGTTTTCTAAACCCAAAGACTCTGGATGAGCTCGAAAAGGAAGCGGAGAGGTGCGAGAGGTGCCCCCTTCACAGGACGAGGACGAAGTTGGTCTTCGGGGACGGGACGCACGGCAAGATAGTTTTTGTTGGAGAAGCCCCAGGTTACTGGGAGGACAAGCAGGGCAGGCCCTTCGTGGGTGCAGCTGGGAAGTTCCTCAACTCCCTGCTGGAAAGAGCCGGTCTGAAAAGGGAGGAAGTTTACATCTGCAACACGCTGAAGTGCAGGCCCCCCGGAAACAGGGACCCGCTTCCGGAGGAGGTGGAGGCCTGCAAACCCTTCTTGATAGGGCAACTTTCTCTTCTCAAGCCCAAGCTTGTGGTGGCTTTGGGCAGGATCTCGGCAGGAGAGCTGCTGGGGAGGAACGTGAGCATGACGGCCGAGCACGGCAAGTTGCTGGACTGTACCTTCGCAGGGTTGCGATTCAAGCTCTTCCTCACCTTCCACCCCGCGGCTGGTCTCTACAGCGGTTCGGTCAAGGATCTTCTGATTTCGGACTTCGAGAAGCTTGGAAGGGTGGTGAAGGAACTGGGTCTTCGGAGTTCTACGAGAGGATCTCTCGTGCCAGATAGATGGTAGCCGCGGCGGTCCAGCCAAAGTCCTCAGGGTTCGCCCTTCCAGGTCTCCCTTCGGGGTAGAAGTATTCCGCGAAACCTGATTTCTCCACAAGTTCCATCCATTTCAGGGCAAGCCTGCGGGCCAGATCCTTCCTCCCGTAGCGCCTCAACCCCTCAAAAGTCAGCACGGTGGTGGGAGCCCAGATGGTTCCCCTCCAGTAATAGGGATCTTTCGAGCACATCCAGGCAGGCTGCGGCGTCAGATGCTTTGGATCGTCGAAGGCCACGGTGGGGATCCCGTACCTCCCCCAGAACTCGCGTGGGGAGCTCAGGTGGTCGATCAACTTTGAGGCCTTCTTCCTGTCCGGGATGCCCGCCCAAAGGGTAGCGAACGCCTGAACCGACTTCACCCTCACCTTTACCCCGCTCCACTGCACAGGGAAGTAGAAGCCCTCCTCCTCTGACCACATATTTTGGTCCACTAGCTCGGCCCTCCTCTTGCGCTCCTCCTCAAACTTCTTCGCTTCCTCCCTCATGCCTAGGATATTGGCGAGCTCTCTCAGGGCCTCCGCACCCGCCACCAGGGCGGAGTTGAGTAGCAGATCCTCCAGCGGCAGGTAGTAGAGAGCGCCCTCTCTAACCGTTCTTCCCTCTGCAAAGTCGTAGATGGGGTGGTTGTCCATTCCAGTGGAACAGATTGCCAGCACTGCCGGGCCCGCGAATCTTTCCCTCCTAACTCCCAGCCCCCCGGCTAGGGAGGAGAGGAGTCGGGTTCTCAGCCTCACCCCGGAAAAGGGGGCTACCAGTCTGGGAAGCGAGCCCTCAGGATCCCCGCGCCTAGCCCACCATTGGTAGAAGAGCGCGAGTTTGGGAAACCACCGTTTCACGCTCCCACGGTCTCCTGTGAGTTCGAGGTAGCGTTTAGCCGCGTGGAGGATGATGGGCGGCTGGCTCCTGAGGTCCTGGTCGCCGGCCTTCAGCGGCGCGTTGGGAATCATCCCATCCGGACGCTGCAGGGAAAGGAGGGCCTCCACGTTTTGCCTTGCCCTGCCGGCGTCAAGGTGCACGAGAGCCATCACGTGGAAGGCCGTGTCCCAGCAGTAGGGAACGGGATAGGCCTTAAGTGCGGGAACTACAATTTCCTGCCCGCGAAACCTCTTGGTGTTCCTATCCAGTACCGCGCGTGCACCCTCCACCAGCCCCTCAACGTCCATCAGGCCAGCTCTCTGAGCTTGGCTCCAAGCCCCCGCATGTGGGGGATGAAGTTGGGGTAGGAGACGGGTATGGACTCCGCCCCTTCGATGACCGTTCTGCCCTTGGCCACCAGTCCCGCCACGGCGAAGGCCATGGCCATCCGGTGATCCCCGTGGGAGTCCACCCTTGCCCCTTTCAACTCCTTAACTCCTGTAATTTTCAGCCCGTCCTCCAGCTCCGTCACCTTCGCCCCCATCTTGGGGAGTTCGTGGGAGAGCACCGCCAGCCTGTCGGTCTCCTTGTACCTCAGATGCGGGACATTGGAGATCAGGGTGGTTCCATCCGCCACCGCCCCGAGCACGCTCAGTATCGGAACGAGGTCCGGATTGTCTCCGCAGTCCACCTCTATCCCGTTCAGCCCGCCCTTCTCCACCTCCACCCAACCCGGCCCGGTCCTGACCTCGGCGCCGAACTCCCTCAGCAACTCTATGATTCTCCTATCCCCCTGCGGGTCTTGGGGATCGAGGTTTTCCACCCTCACTTTTCCTGCGAGTGCCGCCGCTCCTAGAAGGAAGGCGGCGGAGGAGAAGTCCCCGGGGATTTTCAGCCTGAGGGGCCTGAAGGTTTGTTGACCGGGGATTTCGAACCTGCTCAGCGCAGGGTTTCTCCGTATCCTCGCTCCTGCCTCCTCTAGGTACTTGAGGGTCATCTCGACGTAGGGTTTGGATTTCAGCTCCCCCTCCACCGAGATCCTAACGTCGCCGGAGGCGTACGGACAGGCAATCAGGAGGCCAGAGAGGAACTGTGAGCTGATCCCTCCCTCCAGCTCCACCTCTCCCCCCCGAAGTCCCCCGCCTTCCACCACCACTGGAGGCCTGCCGTTCTTCCCCTCGCACCTGGCTTTCACGCCTAGCGCGTTTAGGGCATCAACAAGGGCTCCCATGGGTCTTTTTGAAAGGGACTCGTCACCCACCAGCTTGATGGGCTTGGGGGAAAGGGAGCAGATGGCGGTCATGAAACGGATGGTGGTTCCCGAGTTCCTCGCGTCTATAACCTCACCGGTGGGCTTGAGTTTCCCGGCCGTTCCCCTCAACCAGTAGGTTTCCCCATCCACCTCCACGCCGGCACCGAGAAGCTTGCAGGCCTCCAAGGTGGCTAGGGTATCGAGGCTGAGAAGAGGCTGTTCGATTTTCCCCCTACCCCTCGCGAGCAGGCAGATGGCCAAGGCCCGGTGGGTGTAACTTTTGGAAGGGGGGGCGGCGACCTTTCCTCCCACCTCTGACGGCCTTACTTCGAGCCTCATTCATTCTACTGCTCAAAAAACGGTTATACTTGCCGAGAAAAAGTTAGTCCACTGCCTCGGATATTTGGGGTCGTGGTAGAATTATCAAATCCTTGTTCCGGTATTTTCGATGCAGCGCCTGACGGTTCCCGACATCGTGCAGATGAAGAAGAAGGAGAAAATCGTCATGGTCGCCACCTACGACTATTTGACCGCGAAGCTGGTGGAGGAGGCCGGCGTGGAGATCATCCTTGTAGGAGATTCGGTGGCGAACGTCATGCTGGGGTATGAGGATACTCTCCCCGTGACCATGGAGGAGATGCTCCACCACACCAAGGCGGTAGCGAGGGCGGCCAAGAGGTGCTTGGTAGTGGGGGACATGCCCTTCCTGTCCTATCAAGCCGGCGAGGGTGAGGCAATCAAGAATGCCGGTAGGTTCCTCAAGGAGGGCGGGGCGCAGGCGGTGAAGCTTGAGGGGGGGAAGGAGGTGGTTGGTAAGGTGAGGGCGATTGTGGAGCAGGGAATTCCGGTGATGGGGCATCTGGGTCTCACCCCACAGAAGGTGCACCAGCTGGGAGGCTACAGGGTGGTGGGGAGGGAGGAGGAAGTTGCGGAAAGGCTTGTGGAGGAGGCGAAGGAGTTGGAGGAGGCGGGAATCTTCTCGCTCGTGCTGGAGTGTGTTCCTTGGCAGCTCGCCAAACGCCTGACGGAGGAGCTGCGCGTTCCCACCATAGGAATCGGAGCCGGGCCCTACTGCGACGGTCAGGTTCTCGTCCTGCACGATTTGGTAGGTCTTACTCCCCGTCTTCCGAAGTTCGTGAAGAAGTACGCGAATCTGAGGGAGGAGATGCTGAGGTGCTTGAGGGAGTTCAGGGAGGAGGTGAAGGGAGGGAGGTTCCCCACCCTTGAGCAGAGTTACGAGTAAAGTCCTCCGTAAGCTGGGGGAGCTGGGTGAACCTTATCATGCACAGCTGGGGATAGACCTCCGCTCTGGAGAAAGCGGGGAGGTGTTTAAATGGTTTCTGGCCTCCATTCTTTTCGGTGCTAGGATTTCTGAGGAGATTGCGGCCAGGACCTACAAGGAATTTGAGAAGGAGGGGCTGCTCTCGCCCAGAGCCATCATCGCCAGGGGCTGGTCGGGGCTGGTGGCGGTGCTGGACAGGGGAGGGTATGTGAGGTACGACTTCTCCACGGCGAGCCAGCTCCTCGAGGCCTGCGACCTTCTCCTGCGCAAGTATGGAGGGGATCTGAACAGGCTACATGAGGAGGCAAGGGATCCGATGGACCTAGAGCGAAGGCTGATGGAGTTCAAGGGTGTGGGGCCGGTGACGGCTTCCATCTTTCTGAGGGAGATGCGGGGAGTGTGGGCAAAGGCGGACCCACTCCCCCAGCCTCCGGTGCTCATAGCGGCGAGAAATCTGGGTCTCATTAGGGGAAAGGGGTTGAGGGCCTTAATGGAACTCAAGCAACTCTTTGGTCAAGATCTGGTCAGGATAGAGGTTGCCCTCTCGAGGCTGGGGAGGCGGTACTGCAGAAGAGAAAGGCACGGCGAATGCCCGCTGGCTGGTTACTGCAGGCTTTTTAAACCGGTCGAGAAGGACAGAAAGGAGGTGAATCATGGCCAAGAAAGAAGAGGTTAAGCTTCCGAGTGCCACCATCGTGAGGTTGTTTAAGAGCGTCGGAGCGGAGAGAGTTAGCAGCGACGTCCCGGAGGCCGTCAACAAAATAGTTTCGGCGGTCGCAAAGGCCGCCGTGGCCTCCGCTAAATCTACTGGCAGGAAGACCGTCTCCGCCGACGACCTCAAATTGGTGGTGGTCTCGGGCTGAGCTGACACCTATTGGGTGGCCTTGAGACGGCAGGAGTATTTCCGGTTATTTTTAGACAACTAGAGGATAGGTTTCTTCCGAGTTTCAGGAATCAGACCCACCGTGCACACTTGGGGGTGATTCACCCGCCTACTTTCACTCGCTCTATTTTTCTCCGCCCCAGCGCCTGAATGTATTCCACCTCCACTCCTTCCTTTACCTCCCCCCTGAGTTCCAGCGGGATGGGCAGCTCGAAGCTCTCATAAGTGGAGAGGTCCATCAGCTGGGCGGAGCTTTCCACGATGGCTAGAACTTGTGCACTTCCCCTCTCAACTATGGGAACCTCAGCCTTAGCGCTGGTGGGCCGGACTATGCTGCGCTTCTGCCCGTCGAAGAGCCCCACCGCATCTATCTTAGCCTTCGCGTGCCCGTGCTTGCCCGGAGCGGAGGTGCTGAAGCTCAAGATCTTACAGGGCTCACCATCGATGATAATGAACTTCCCCTCCCGTAGCTTCCCTATTTCGGTTAGCTCTACTCCCATTTGCCTCTTCACCTCCGGCTAAAAAATCTTTCTTAAGCCGCGGAACCGAGATTAGAGTGGAAAAGGTGCGCATCTTGGACACCTCCGCCTTCATCTCCCATCCCGGTCCGCTCGAGGGTCTGACGGTTAGGGAGGTGCTTGAGGAGGCTAAGAGTCTTACTGCCAAGTGGAGAAGTTCCCTAGATTCTGTGAAGGTTCTGGAGCCCTCGGCCACCTCACTGGGGGAAGTGGAGAGATCGATAAGGAAGACCGGGGACAGGCTTTCCAAAACGGACGTGAAGCTCTTGGCGCTTGCGCTGGATGTGAAGAGGGAGGGAAAGAATCCGGAGATTCTAACGGACGACTACTCCATTCAGAACCTTGCGAGGGTCTTGGGGGTGGGGTTCTCCGGAGTGGGCGAGGAGGGTATAAAAAAGGTCTTCAGGTGGATTTCGGTCTGCCCCTCTTGCGGGAGGAGTTTTCCCCCTTCCGAGCAGGAATGCAGATTCTGCGGTCACAAGCTCAAGAGGAAGCCCGCGAAATATATTCACGGAGGAGGTATAGAATGAAAATCAGGGGAGGGAGGGAGAAGGAGGCCGTGAGCATCCTGAAGGAGGCATGCTCCAAGCTCTCCGAAATGGGAGCCCGGTGCGAGGAGTTTTTTGGGCTGGTTTTTGTGGAGGGGGATCTCAGGAGAGCCGAGGCTTTGGGAAAAAAGATCGCGGAGTTGGAGTCCGAGGCGGATGAGGCTAGGAGGAAGTTTATACAAAAGTTATATGATGGTGCCTTCCTTCCCGCGATGAGGGGAGACCTAGTGGAGCTCGCGGAGAGGATGGATAAAGTTGCCGATGCCATAGAGGAAACCTCCAAG
Organism: Hadarchaeota archaeon (SeqCode); assembly: GCA_964632175.1. GTDB lineage: Archaea > Hadarchaeota > Hadarchaeia > Hadarchaeales > JAWBSP01 > JAWBSP01. The sequence goes on along the minus strand of CAZWBJ010000002.1, from coordinate 53,149 downwards.
TGCATACTCCTAAGGGAAGGCCTCCTTCAGAAACTGGGGAAGAGGACTAAGGAGGTGGGGGAGGGACTTAGGAAGGTGGCTGGGAAGTCGAGGGAAGTGGTGGATTCTCTCGTGGGAGCGGTGAACCTCCTCTTTGTGGACATAAACCAGGTCATCCCCAAAGTGGACGAGATACAGAAATTGGAGCATGAGTCTGATCTGCTCGAGGCCGAATTCACCGCGTCGCTTGCGGAGCTGGAGAAGGGGCTGGATGCTCTGAGCGTGGTTCAGCTGGAGGGACTCGTGAGAAGGCTGGGTTCCATTTCGGACGCGGCCGAGGACACAGGGGATGTTCTCTTGAGGCTGGTCTCAGGGCTCAAGGGCTGAGCGGGAGGGAGAGGAGAAGGGAGAGCCCGAAACCCACCAGCGGGGAGAGAATCCAGACGATCAGGATTTTTCTCATCTTGGGAAGGTTCACAGCGGCAGTCCCCCTAGTCAGACCCACCCCAACCACGGAACCCGTGAGGGCTTGGGTGAGGGAGACGGGAAAGCCCGTTTGAACGAAGCCCCAGACGGTCAGGGCGGCCGCGAGCTGGGCTGGGAGGGCGGTGAGGGGATCGAGGTGGGTAAGGCTCGTCCCCACGGTCATGACCACCCTTCTGCTTAGGAGGAGGGAGCCTGTGGCCACCATGAGCCCCAACCAGAGGTTGAAGAGCGGGTTTGACCCTATGGCGGTGGCGATGCCCAAGAGGGCCCCGCCATCGTTGGCACCGTTGGTGTAGGCAACGTAGGCCGAGGCGAGCGGGAGGAGAAGGGCAAGCACTCGGTTGAGAGCCAACAGGTTCTTCACTCCCCGCAGGGCCCGGAAGAGGAGGCGTGCGAGGAAAAAGGAGAGGAGGAGGGAGAGCACGGGGGAGAGTGCCCAGCATGCCAACAGTAGCTCAAACTTTCCCACCTCCAGCTTGAGGCTGAGGCTCCCCTTCAGCATTATCCCGGTTCCGGCCAGCGAGGCCAGGAGGGCCTGAGTGGTGGAGATCGGAAAGCCGAGAAGGAGGAAGGGAATGGAGCAGATGAATGTGGAGAGGCAGATGGGGAACACGGCCCTAGGCATCTGTTCGAGGAATCCACGCCCCCCCGTTACGAGTCCTCTAGCCACAGTTTCCCCCACCTTCCACCCCTCCACCAGTAACCCCAGCACCAAAAAGAGGGTGGAGAGGAGGAGGGCACGGCGGAGGGTGAGGAGTCTGCTCCCCACGAGGGTTGAGATGGAGTTGGAGGTATCCCCTGCGCCGATGGAGAGGGCGAGGAGGAGAATGGGTAAGAGGAGGAGCATGTTTAACTCATCTATCGCATGGGGAAATGAATCCCACCCTCACTCTGGCGCTCTTCCTCTTCTCCCCCATAGTGGCGGGTGCAGCACTGCGGAGGCTTGGGGTCCTCCGCCAGATTTTCGACTTCCTCAGAATCTTCACCACCTTGATCATTCTCCCTCTCATTGCCTTCGTGTATGTGAGCGCCCTTGTACCTGCACAGGTGATAGCTCTCTGGGGGGCTGTGATAGCGGCGGTGATGGGTGTGGCCGCCTGCTTCTTTGCCTCCTGTTTCCTCGCTTCCCGCTTGCCCAAGGAAGAGGGGGTGGCCTTGGTGCTGAACTCTTCCTTCATGAACGTTGCCCATCTCGGTCTCCCGGTGATCTATGCCAAGCTTGGGAGTGCTTTCATGCCCCCCGCCGTTCTGTACGCGGTGACGGTGGCAGTGCTCAACCTCTTTCTGGGAACCCTCCTCATGCACTTCCTCATAACCAAAAGCCCAAGCCTCCGGCAGATCTTCACCCAGACCTTCACCTTCCCGGCTGTGGCCCTCCTGCTCCTGGCCCTCCTCTTGGTCTACCTGCGGGCCCCCCTTCCACAGGACCTCTATAATTTTTTCACGCAGAGGATCTTTCCCACCTTCTTCCTGCTCCTCCTTCTTCAAGTGGGGTATCATCTGAGAATTGAGACCTCGAGGAAATACGCTAGGCATCTCCCAGTAGTGGGGCTCCTGAGGCTTCTCCTCTGCCCGCTCGTGACGCTCGCCACCTGTCACTTGCTGGGAGTGGGGAAGAGTATAGTTCGCCCCGCCCTCTACCTCTCCCTGATGCCGCCGTCCTTCTTTAACCTCATCCTCGCGCAGTCCCTCGAACTAGACTCAAGACCCTATTCCCTAACTATCTTCGTGCTCACTCTTCTCTCCTTCCTCCTCTTCCTCCTTTGAGGAGAAGGGGGACCCGGCTTCCTCAAATTTTAGTTCGCCGCTCAGCAGGCCTGAAAGGACCGGTACGAGTTCGCGTTTCACCCTCACCTGCCTGGTGGTATCTCTATCCCTCACGGTGACGCTCCCGTCCTGCAGTGTTTGGTAATCGATGGTCACGCAGTAGGGAACTCCTATCTCGTCCGCGCGGAGGTATCTCCTGCCGATGGAGCCGCTCTCGTCATAGATGACGGAAAAATGCCTCTTGAGCGTCTGATAAATTTGGTGGGCTTTCTGGGAGAGTTCCTCTTTGGGCATGAGGGGGAAGACGCCTAGCTGGAAGGGCGCAAGATCTGCCCTGAGCTTCAGGAACCTTCGCTTCCCCTCACAGGTGTAGGCCTGCTCAATAACACAGTATAGGATTCGGTCTATCCCAAAGGAGGGCTCGAGCACGTGCGGGAAGAACCTCCTGCCGTTCACCGTCACCGAGAGATCTACCCCGCTGAATAAGCTGTGCCTGGAGAGGTCGTAATCCGTACGGTACGCTATTCCCGCCACCTCCACCCATCCAAACTGCTGGGTGAGGATTTCCAGATCCCAGGTTTCCGAGGAGTAATGGGCTCTTTCGGCCGGCTTCTGCTCTCTGAACCTCATGCACTCCTCCTTGGTTCCCAGGCTCAACAAGAAGCGCTTGGCTAGGGAGAGCTGGTAGGCCATCATCTCGTTGCATACCAAACCTCTCCCCGCCGCCTCCCCGGCGGTCAGCTCCACGGTCTCGCCATTGGCTCTGAAAAGCCTGAGTCTCTCTCCCTCGATTTTTTGGAAGTCCGGTGGACGTGGGGATTGGGGGTCAAAGAAAACCTCGGCCTCGGCCATGGTGAACTCCCTTAGCCTTATCACACCCTGCCTTGGTGAGATCTCGTTTCGGTACCCCTTCCCTACCGTCACCACCCCGAAGGGAAGCTTTCCCCTAGCATGCCGGAAGAGTCTTCTGAAGGCAATGAAGATTTGCTGGGCAGTCTCTGGTCTCAGGAATCCCGCACGCTTGGAGGAGCCGGGACCGATCGAGGTGGAGAACATGATGTTAAAATCCGAGAGGTTCAACTCACCCCCGCAGTCCGGGCATCTCACCCCCTTTTCGCTCACCAGCTTTCTGGCCTCCTCCAGCGGTAGCCCCTCGATTTCGACTCCCCTCTCCTTCATGAGTTCGGACATTTTGAAGGCCCCCCCGCACGAGCGACACTCTCCCATAAGGTCGGTGAAGTGCTCCACGTGCCCGCTGGCCCTCAGGAGCTCAAAAGGTAGGATGGTGGGGGTCTCGAGCTGGAGATATCCCTCCTGCTGGATGTACCACTTCTTCCATTTCGTGATGAGATTGTCCCGGAGTAGGGAGCCCATCGGGCCCAAATCATAGAAGCCACCCACCCCACCGTATATCTCGAAGGAAGGCCAAAGGAAGCCTCTCCTCCGGAGCATCTCCGCCAGCTCTGCCTGCATCTAAGAATCGGGGCAGTGTCTAAAACAGTACTCGGAGGAGGTCCACGTCGTACACTATTCCGGCGAGGCGACCCTCGGCCGAGACCACGGGCACCTGTTCAATCCTGTGCTCCTTCATCAGGGAAGCGGTCTCACTCACGGAGGTTTTGCGGGTGATGGTGATAACTTCCCTGCTCATGACATCCGCCACCGTCTTGTCGGGCAGCTTGAGAACCTTTTTAGTAATGTAGATCCTGTCCTCGGTGTCCCAAGTCCAGCTGTCCCCCTCCGTTCTGCCGGTCATCTGGCTCATCCTCGAGCTGGTTTCAACCTCGCAAACTTTCACGATGTCGGAATCATCCACCATACCCACCAGCCTTCCCTCGGAATCCAGAACGGGCAATCCCCTAACTCCTGCAAGGGACATGATTTCCAGTGCAGCTCTGAGGGGTGTTCCTTCCCACAAGGCCACGGTGGTGGGGTGCACGAAGTTGATGGAAGGCTGAGGAAAGCCTTGGGTGAGCACCCTGTACACGATATCTCTGACCGTGATCATCCCCACGAGCCTGCCATTCTTCAGCACCGGCAACCTCCTCAGGCGCCTCTCCACCATCAGCCTTGCGGGCACATTTAGCTCGTCCTCGGGTGAGATCGTGGGCGTTTCCCTATCAACCAGCATGGCCAGCTGATCCTCGTCCGGGTTTTCTAGAAGTTTGCGGAGCGAGATCATGCCCACGAACTCACCCGTTTCGCTTTTGAGCACGGGGATGGCGCTGACCTCCAGCGTTTTAAGAAGTTCTAGAGCACTCTCTCTGGATCCAGGGACCTCGACCCATCTAACATTTTTTGTCATGACGTCGCCAACTCTCATCATTTAATTTATGCAGTCTGGAAAAATCTATCGGTGAAGGACTGTTTTTATAGACAGGGTGGGAATTTCTCATGTGGCGACTGGATTCCAAGGTGGTGGAAAAATACCCAGGATTTTGTGCGGGGTACGGACATGTCAGCGGTGTCACTGTGGAGCAGCTGGTTGAGGGTCTAGTTGAAAGGAAGCACCAAGTTTTCTCTGAGCTGAAAATTAAGTACGGCGGGGTAGAAATCTCCCAGCTTCCAGAGGTGGCCCGTTACAGGGAATTTTTTAAGGCCGTTGGGGTGGATCCATCGAGCTTCAAGCCAGCACCGGAATATCTCCTTAAAAGGGCACTGGAGGACCGCTTTCCATCCATTAACAATGTGGTAGATTCCTGTCTCTTAGCATCGGTTCAGCACATGGTGGTCGCGGGAGTGTATGACCTAGAGAAGATCACTGGAACGGTTACCACAACGCTGGCGGAAAGAGCTGAGGAGTTGCAACTCATCGACGGCAGGAGGGTTACAACCAAGCCTGGGGAAGTAATTCTGAGGGATGAGGCCAAGATACTTGCTGCCTTTACCTCTGGTGACAGCAAGGTGACCATGGTGACCCCCAAGACCTCCAGAGTCCTACTGGTAGTTTGGAATGTACCTGGTGTGGGGAGGGAAAGGGTGGAGGCCGCGGTGAGGGACGCACTTCTTTACTTGAGGAAGTACTGCGGGGGACACGTGGAGGGCTGGGAAATCTTCTAGAGCGACCTCCTCACCTTAACAGCGACGCCCACTTTGAAGGCCTTCATTTCCTCTCCCGTGAGCACCGCCCTCCCCGAGGCGAGGAGTCGGTTTCCCTGATCTACCACCAGCACTTCTTCGGCGGGTCTGATTTCTGGGTCGGCTTCCACCACGTGCTTGGCGAAGACATCCCTACCCTTCTCCACGAAGGGCACGGCTTCCTCCTTTATCACCACCCTGAGCCTAGGGAACTTGAGCACCGAGTGCACTCTAGCCGCCCCCTCCCTGTTCAGGACTATGAAGCCGTCCGAGGCCCTGATGGAGCAGAGCGGCTTTCCCTCTGCCCAAACCTGCCTGATTTTTCCGCCTTTTCCCCTTATCACCCTCAGCTCCCCCCGGAAGAGTGCCTCACCCACACCGCGGTCGAACTGGTAGTCCGCCACTGCTCTCAACCTCTGGAGTTCCTTTTCAGTTGGAACCGATGCTCGCATCGATGACGACATGATCCACCCCCGGCGAGTAGCTCTTGACCACCCTCTTTCCCAAGATCTCCACTTTTCTCCCCCCTGCCGCCTCCAGGATTCTTTTTACGGGTCTCTCAAACCTAACCGCGCAAGGCACGCTCTCGTGGTAGTGAATTACACCCCCCTCGGGCTTCAGCACCTCTATCGCGAGGGGAAGATAGAGGGGAGAGAGGTGGAGGAGGCCTAGAATTATCCTGTCTGCCACCCCTCTCGGTGCCACCCTTTCACAATCCCCCAGCAGAGGTCTGACCCGGTGCCCCACCCTGTTGATCCTCACATTTTCGCAAAGGTAGGAGTAGGCCACCGGATTCAGCTCGATGGAGTAAACTAGGGAGGGGTTCGCGTGCTTGGCTACCGGGATGGTGAACTGTCCCACACCGGCGAACATGTCCACCACTACCTCTCCATCCTTCACGAGCTTTGGCAGACGCATTCTCTCATACAAGTTTCCCGGGCAGAAAAGAACCTTAGAAACGTCCAACTTGAAGAGGCACCCGTTTTCTCTGTGTACGGTCTCGGTGCTCTCCCCCGCTATCACCTCCACCTGTGGAAGTCTCATTCTTCCTTCCGTTCCCTTCCAGAGGACCACCGTCTTTATTCCACCTCTTTTCAGGAGGGCAGCCGCGATGGGCTCCTTCCAGCGCGAGAGTTCTTCTGGAAGCCTCAAAATGGCAACGTGCCCTACTACTTCGTATCCGCCCAGTTTTCCCAGAACCTCCGCAGGCAGGATTCCCTTAAGGGCCCTTTTTAGAAACTCTCCCACGTTTTGGTTTCAGCCCCACCGCTTGCAGGAATTTTCTGACCAAGGAGTTTATCTGGGTCTGAGTTGGTTTCTGGGGGAAGGGTATCTTTGCTCCCGCCATGCTTTGGTGACCTCCCCCAAATCTGCCGAAGGCCTCGGAGAAGGCTTTACCCAAATGAATGGTGGAGTCGGTTGTCCTAGCGGAGATTCTGACTTTTTCACCCATCACCCCATAGACAAGGACCGTCGTCACCCCCTCTCTTGCAAGGAGGAAGTCAGCCAATTGAGAGACGGTATCCTCCTCTTCGATTTCCCCGGCGCTGGTGATGAGGCAGGAGCCAATTATTTTTTCTTTTCTCAGGGCGGTGGGAAGGGCGGAGAGCATCCCCCGTGAATAGGGTGGCTGCTGGATCGCCCTTAGAACTTGGGGGTCCGAGGATTTCCTCAGCTTCCAGTAGGCCTCCACATCGGGGGGAGTGGCACTGGAGAGGTTGGAGGTGTCGGTTAAGATCCCCAGCACGAGAGCGGAGGCTAGAGGCCCCTGAGCGGGTATCCCCGCATACTCCAGATAGTTGGCCAAGATGGTTGAGCAGGCACCCACGGGAGCGAGCTCCACCATCCTCCCAGAGACCTCGCTGGGTGGGACGGAGTGATGGTCTATGACGATGGTGGGGGTGATCTCCTTGGGCAGAGCACAGTAGCCCCTGGTTGCCACATCAACGAGAGCGAAGTTAAGGTAATCCTTGAAGTTTACTTTCTCCACCCCGCGCAACTCCACCTGAAGGAGGTTGCACATTGCCCTGTTCTGGGGGTATCCCATCTCTCCGTCATAGGCAATGTCTGCATCCACTCCAAAGGCTTTGACATAAGTCTTCAGGGCAACCGCACTGGCTATAGCGTCGGGATCAGGGTTGGTGTGAGTGAGGATGAGCATCCTGCCTCGGGTCTCCTGCACTAGACTCCTCAGGCGCGCCTCAGCCGCCCTCTCTCTGGCTCTCTCAAACTCCTTGAAGATGGTCTCGCCCAAAACCTGTGGGATGGGGACTGCCTCCGTGGCCCCCAATCTCTTCAACTCTTTTTCCACAAAGGCATCGGGGGTTAGCACCAGAATCACGGGATCTATTTTTAGCTCCTTCTTAGCCTGATTGATCGCCTTCAAGGTCTCAAGGGTTCTGTCGAACTCCGGCGTGGAGATGAAGATGGTAGTGGCTCTCTTCATTTCCGCCACCTGTTTGAGGAACTCCGGGTCGTAGAAGTCTCCCACCCTCACGTTCAGGTTTCTAAGTTCCGAGAGTTTTTCTTGGGAGGGGTCGATGAGCAGAAGCTCCGCTCCCTCCTTTCTCAGTCTCTCAGCCACCTCATAGCCGAGTTCATTGCACCCTAGGATCAGGTACATCTTTACTGAAGTGAGGGATTAGAAACCTTTACAGCGGCAGGTCAGAACGTCTTTCGAGCGCAGTTAGACCAATCGAATGTCACGAGCGGTTCTATTTGGGGAGAAGGTGCTCGTAGAGTTTGTTCACCAGCCAGTTCTTCACTTCCGCCAGAGAGGCCTTGCCCGTGAAACTGGCTGCTCCTGCGTGCCCCCCGCCCGTGCCGTTAAAGGTTTTGGCAGAATCTATCATGAGCTGGCCGAGGTGTAACCGCGTGCGTTCGCAAACCTCTGGTCTAGCTCTGGCCGAAACCCTCACCCTTCCCTCACTTTGTGAACCAACGAAGGCCAGATCGCCCCCTAGCTTAAGTAGGGCCACGGCGGCGTCGGCCTCAAAAGATCCCACTTCGGAGAACAGAACTAGGAAACCCTTTATTTCCTCCATCTCGGCACGCTTCGCGGCCTTTATCATGGCTATTTTTCTAGAGATTTCCTCCGGTATCCTTATCAGCTCCTGTGCCCGCTGGTAGTCAGCTCCCAGCTGAAGGAGTTCTAGGATGGCACCAAACGTTTCTGGTTTTGCCAGCCTGAGCTCCGCAGTGTCTGTCAGAATTCCAGCCAGCAGGAGGGTGCTCTGATCGGGAGAGGGCCTGACCCCCAGCTCCTTCAGCAGCTTCAGGACGAGTTCGGCCTCGGAGGTGGAGGTCTCATCAATGTAGGCGCTCAGGGCCTGTTGCCTCGCCTCCTCCACGGGCTTGTGATGATCCACCATGAGGATCCTGGTGTTTCTCAGCTTTTCGCCGAATCTGCTGCCCAAGTGCTCTAGGCTGGAGGTGTCCAGAAGCAGGAAATGATCGGCATCGAAGGAGGGTTCGGTTTGGATTTGTCTCCCTGTCAAGGAGAGCACATGCTCCGCCAGTTTGCTGAGGCTCTCGCATCCAGCCCAAGCCCTCCCTCCCAGAGAGTTCAGAGCCTCGCAGGTGACGGTGGTCGAAGCGACGGCATCAACGTCAGCGTTTTCATGGCACAACACGAGGATTCTCTCCCCCTTACTGGTAGCCTCCTTCAGCAGGCGGGCAATCTCCTTCATGGGGTGAGCTCATTTCGCGGAAGCTTTGAGCATTTCCTGTAACTTCTGCCTTATCTCCTGCATCCTCTCCACCACCCTCTCCTCCTGTCTGGAGAGCACCTTCACCCTCAGCTCCAGTGTTTCCTTCTCCTCCCGGAGTTCCTTTTCCATCTCCCCTTTGGCGTGCTTGATGAGGAGGCGCCCCACCGCCTTGTAGACAGGGGTTTCCTCACCCACTTTTGAGAGTTCTTCAAGTGCTTCCTCGATCTCCGTGATGAGACTCTGAAGTTGGGCTCTTTGCGCCGCCAGCGCCTGCGCCTGTTGTTGCGCCTGCTGGAATTGCTCTAGCTGGTGGCGGGCTTGCGGGGAAAGTTCATTCACTTCCTACCACCCCCATGGCCACACTTGTCCAACGCAAAAGGGAGTTGAAGGCGGCTCTAAGCGCACCCAAGTCTTTTCCTTCCACCCTCATCCGGAGGGTTCTTCCCCTTCTCAGCTTCACCCTTGCGGCCGGGAGCACCGCCTCCGGTTTCAGTGACTGGTACACGGCCTCCGCTAGCTTGGGTGGTAGCCAAATCTCAATCTCGCCCCATGGAAAGTTTCTCCTTCCAGGACTAGTTCTTCCCATCTAATTACCAGAACGCCTCTCTTAAGCACTCCGCCACAGATACCTTCCGGCCAAGCCTCACACAGCTTTTACGGTTTTCTTCCTCTTCGGCCGGAGCTTGTAGATGATCCTCTGTCCGCAGTAAACGCACCTAGGAGACAGGAGCTCCTCCCTAGACTCGGGGGTGAAGAGGAGAATGGAGCCACAGCCCCCGCAGGTCACCCTCCCGCTGGAGAGGTTCTCCCTCGTCAGGTTGTTTTTGGTCTCACAGAAGCGGCATTTTAAAAACTTTCCCTTTTCCTCCTCCTCTGACAACTTCATCAGCACAAAAGTGCGCTTACAGACCTTGCAGCCGTACTTGCTCCACTCGAACATCAGGCGGGTGGTTCATAGGCCGGGCCGGCAAATTTTGCACCGCAGTATCGACATCTCCAAATTCCGACCGCTTCTCTCCTTAGTCGCTTCTGTTCGCATGCCGGGCATCTATGCCAGCCCTTCCTTTTCTCCTCAACCTTCAGGAACTCTCTCCTCACCCGCAGCCCGTATCTCGGGCCGAACCTCCCAGCAGCTCCAACTTTTTTCTTTCTCCCCATCAGAGCATCCTCCTCAGCTTCTCGGCGCAGGCGAAGGCCAGTTCCTCAGCCCGGAGGATCTCCCCGCTTTCAAAGTAACCGCTCCCCCCCTTCTGTATAGCCGAAATCACCCCGTCCTCACGCACGCAGAAGGTGAGTCTCGCATCCATAACTTCCTCCTCCTCAAGGCAAGGATCTACTAAGAGGCTGTTTCCGAGTTTTGCTATGGTCACTGAGACGGGTTTGAATTTGAGCGAGAATTCTTTTTTCCAAGCAGGATCTTCCGGACCCCTCATGTCCAGCAGTGCGGCAATGGAGGCGAGCATGGAGGCGTCTATGAGGTTCCCCCCATGGTCCAGAACGTGCACATCCACATAAATCACCCAGACCTCCTTCCCCGCCTCGATGCAAAGCTCGCGGAAGTCTATGCACTTCGACTCCCTTAGCCCTCTATCCACTACCCTTGCGAGCTCGATGGAGTTCTCGTCGGGAGGTCCTGGTTCAAAAGTAGGGGAGGCTAGGGGGCGGAGTTCTGCTCCTACTATCAGCGCACCCTCTTCTGGCGAGTCAGGGAAGGGGGGCATCTTCTTTGGTTTTGCCCCCGCGAGAACGGTGGTGTCTCCCAGTCTCACCAGCGCCGAGCCCTCTGCGGACTTTATCACTCGCTTCTCAATGGAGAGGGGGCGGTACTGATCCGGAGCTCTCCCATCCACTCTCCTCCCTTGCTCTAACAATTTCAGGAGAGGTTCCCTCTTAAGGAGGGACAGGATTCTCTGTTTCTCTATCATCCCGTGACCTCCTTGGGGGCGGAGGCGTACTTTTCTCGCAGGGCCTGTTTTTGAAGTTCGTAGAGCCGTTCGCACCCCTCCGCGGCGAGCTGCAGGGCCCTCCTGAATTCTTCCCGCGTCAGATGTCCATCCATCTGGAGTAGGGTGATGCGCTTGTCCCTTCCTGTCATGGTGACCGGCATGTCGGCCTCACCGTACTGGTCTTCCTCCGCGTTCAGATCCAGAATCAGGGTCCCGTCCACCTTCCCCACGGAAACCCCTGCCACTAGGTCGCGAATAGGTATCCCCGCGTCAGCGAGCGCAAGTGAGCAAGCTGTCACCCCGGCTACTCGAGTCCCGGCGTCTGCCTGTAGAACCTCGATGTAGAGGTCGATCACCGAGCGGGGATAGAGGTTTAGGAAAAGCACGGGTTCGAGTGCCTCTCTCACCACTTTCGAAATCTCCACCGATCTTCTGTCCAGTCCCGGTCTTTTTCTGTCCACCACGGAGAAGGGAGCCATGTTGTATCTGCACCTCAAAACAGCTGTCTCCGGTTGTTGCTGATGCCGGGGGTGAAGTTCTTGGGGACCGTAAACCGCCACTAGGATTTTGTTGTCCCCCATCTCTATGTACGCTGAGCCATCCGCCCGCTTCAGCACCCCCACCTTCAGCTTGACGGGTCTGAGTTCGTTGGGAGCCCTGCCGTCCAGCCTCCTGCCGTCAATTAGAAGCTTCTTTTCCTCCATTTTCCTTTAGCCTCTCCTCTAAGAAGGCTTTAACCCTGTCCGTGAGCCCAGAGGTGTGCGCCTCCCTCTCTATCATCCTCAGGGCCTCGGTTATTGCCGAAACTTTCTCCTCCTCCTCGCTCATGATCACCACCCTGCCGTTCTGCCCCACCTTTAGGGTGCAGCCCGTGACGGTCTGAATCATGCTAAGCATTGATCCGCGTTTCCCAATGACCCTGGGCGTTTTCACGGGGGTGATCTCCACCAGCCTTCCCCCTTTCAGCTTCCCGTAACCTGGTCCCCGTGCCAGTAGTTTCACCTTTCTGAGGGTACTTACCTCCCCTATTTTGGCGAAGATCAGGTCCCCCACTCTCAGATAGGCGCCAAGTTCCACCTTGAAAACATCCACCTTCCCCAGTAGCTCTTGGGCGAAGAGGTCCCCCATGTAAGGAGAATTAATGTCCACCGTCCACCCGTAGAGGTGCGAGTCGGAGACTACGCCGACCACATCATCCCCCATCTTGGGTTCGTAGCAGCCCTCCAGCGCTATCACGCTCACCCCTCTCTCCTCCACCTCTGCGAGCCCCACCACGGAGGAGAAAATTCTATCCCCCTCTCTGTACGCCCCCCTCCCCACTCTCAGATTCCCCTCCGCCAGAAGTTGCCCAGGAATCACGAGGTCCCGGTTTCGGACGTGGATCACTCGCACGCCTTCACCTGAGCTTCCCCTCTGGTGAGCTGATTGAGCCTGTCGAAAAACTCCGCTTGGAGACCGGCCGGGATTTCCACCACCACCTTTAAGGTACCATCGGGCAGCCACTCCTCGCGAACAGGTTTGTAGCCCTTGAGTGTTCCGTAGCTCTTGGCCGCATAGGAGGGGGGGATTCTGACTTCTATCTTCTTCATCTCTACAGCGAGGGGAAGGACGGCTGAGAGTGCCCTGAGGATGGTGGGCAGTTGTTCCTCCGCGCTCTTGAATTCGTCGATTTTCACCTTAGCCTGCTCCAGGGCGGCCTCGATCCTTGAGGGCGGGTGGGGGGTTCCCGTTTGTGGGTTCACCGCCCTCTTGGAGATGAGGGAAACTATCTGCCTCAACTTTTCCTCCCGCATTTTTCTCCTCATCTCGGTGGTGAACTGAACCTGCCCCCTTTTCACGATTTCCTCCGCCACCTTGAGAATGTCCGTGGTGTGAAAAGCCGCCTCCACCGCCTTCTGGGGGGCTTCCTCCCCCTTTTTCGCGTCTTTGAAAATCTTCTCAACGGCCAGCATCTCGTGCAGGTTCACCTGCTTCCCCTGCTTTAGGGCTAGGGCTAGCTCAGGATCTACTAGAAGCTCGAAGTTCATCCCCTGAACCTCGACTCTCGCTATGACTGCCTCTTCCAGCCTTACCATCTTTTCACCTACTTCACCTGCTCGAGATACTTGGAGATTTCCTCCTTGGTGAGCATCCTAAACTTTCGAGAGAGGGGGATAACTGCCACCTCCACCACCTCCGGGGTTATCTCGCCCCCGACCAGTTTGAGGGCCTTCAGGGCAAGAACCACGGCATCGTTCAGGCTCATCTCCTCCTGGTAGGTTCTCTCCAACATCTCAATAACCGTTTCCGCCCCGGCCCCCACGGCGTGAGCTCTATAGCTGGCTACCGCGCCACTGGGATCCGTTTCGTAGAGCTGGGGGGAGGTATCCACGCCCCCGATTAAGAGTCTAACACCAAAGGGCCTCACTCCCCCGTGCTGGGTGTAAAGTTGCTTGATGTCGCCGATGTACTTGGCGAGGGAGGCGACGGAGATGGGCTCCTGATACCTCAGGCGGTTCAACTGGGCTTCCAGCCTCGCCGTCTCCACCAGGACCCTAGCATCCGCGATGAGCCCAGAGGCGGCTACCCCGATGTGCTCATCGATTTCGAAGATTTTCTCGATGGAGACCTCCTCGAGTAGCTTGCCCCTCTTCTTCTCCCCGGCAAGGACCACCCCCTCCTTCACCTTGATCCCCAGGGCCGTCAGCCCCCGTTTTACTGCCTCCTGGGCATACTGAACCTGGAAAAGCTTGCCGTCAGGGCTGAAGACGGTTATGGCCCTATCGTATCCCGCACTCGGTGGGACGAACATTATTTATCTTACTTCCGCATTTAACCTACTTTTCGAAGGTATTTCCCTTTTGCCTTTTTGAGAGTCCCGGAGACGCCCACTACCCAGATTTTTCTTTTGTTCAGCGCCTCCCTTACCGCCTCCAGATCTAAGTGTGCGCACCTGAGGATGCCAAGGTTTCCAGCACGCAGGATGGGTTTCAGAAAGTCAGGGTAGGCGAGAGAGGGGCGGAGGAGCTCGCAGACCTCCTCGAGCTCCCCCTCAAACCGCAGGACCACGTACCTCTTTCTGAGCTTCACGCAACAGTAACCTGATTTTCTCCTCTGATGGCTGGGAGGGCGATCCCCCTAACCTCAGTCTTATGTGTATGGCGTCCCCTCCCTCGGTGAGGAGAAATCTGCCACCCGCGGCGAGCTGCTTGTCCAGCCTGAGGTAGAGGGAACTCCCCTCCATCCTCTTCCCTAACTCCTGAGGGAGATTTTCCACCCCCGAGAGCCCGGCAGAAATCCTCCTCCAGAGCTCTAGGACCTGCTCTTCCTCGGTGAGGTGGGCGTCTAGGGTAATGATGGGATTGCTGAAGTGTCCCTTGAGTCTCGTGCTCGTGAGTTTCACCCCTTCCGGCAGGAGGTGGAGCAAGATCTCCCTAACTTTTTCCTCTGATTCGGTGGCGTGAACGAAAACTCTCACGGAAGCTTCGCGAAGCAGCCTCACCGGAGTAAGCCCCTGGCCCTCCTGCCCGCGCAGGTGAGACCCCTGAAAACCCGCCCTCGTTGAAGGGAGGAGAGCCGTGGATCCGAAGCTATGGCGGGGTGGTGAGGGTCCACAAGGATGACCTCATAGTACTTGTATTTTCCGTCCTCCCCCACCTGATAAGAGTTCAGAACCTCAAGGTTGCGGAACTTCCTTGCGGCCCGCTCCTCTGCTATCCACTGAAGGTTTTTCTTGGGGGTGAGTTTGAGGACACCCATCCTCTTTGGTCTTCTGCCCCTCCACGGTCTCGGTTTTCTCCTTCCCCCCCTTCTTACCCTTACCCTGACCACCACCACCCCCTGTTTGGCTTTGTACCCCAGTTCTCTAGCCCTTCTCAGGTTGGTGGGGCGGGCGATCCTAGTCACAGCTGGACCTTTCCTCCACTCCATCATTTTTTTGTCGAGGTTCAGATTGGCCTCGCGTAGGTATCTGTACACTTACTACTCGAGCTCTCGTTTTATTTTTTCTGCGATCAGCAGGGCAGCCTCCCTCTGTGACTCCTCTGTGGAGGCACCGAGGTGGGGGGTGAGGATCACGTTGGGCAGTTTACACAGCGGGTGCTCCCCTAGGGGTTCCTTCCAGTAAACGTCTAGGCAGGCCCCAGCGATCCAACCCTCTTGAAGCGCCCTCACGAGAGCCCCCTCGTCCACAACCGCACCCCTCGAGGTGTTCACCAGCACGGCTGTCGGTTTCATCATCCTCAGCTCCCTTTCTCCGATCAGGTTTTTGGTTTGGTCCGTGAGTGGGACGTGCAGGGAAACGAAGTCGGAATTTCTCAGCAGGGTCTCCAAGTCCACGTATTTCCCCCCCAGAGCCAAGAACTCCCTGTTTTGAACGATATCATACCCCAGTAGCCGCATGCCAAAGGCTTGGGCTCTCTTGGCCACTTCCAAGCCTACTCGGCCGGTGCCCACGATTCCCAGCGTTTTCCCACGCATTTCAGACCCCATGAACTTGGACTTTTCCCACTTCCCCTCTCTCATGCTCATGTCCGCCGCTGGGATTTTTCTGCACCAGCTGAGCATCAACCCTAGGGTTAACTCCGCCACCGCCACACTGACCGACTCGGGGGCGTTAAGCACCTTTATTCCCCTTTCCTTGGCCGCTTCTTGATCGATGTTGTCCAAGCCCACCCCAGCCCGCGCCACAATCTTGAGCCTCCTTCCCGCTTCTATCACCTCCCTGGTCACCTTGGTGGCGCTTCTGACCACCAGAACCTCCACATCCGCGACCTCTTTCAGGAGTTCTGCCGGGGGAAGACCCGTTTTCACCCTCACCTCCCCCAGCTTCTTAAGCTCCTCCACGCCGTCCGGATGCAGATGGTCGGAAACCAATATCGTCGGCATCTATCTCTTGGCGAGTATGTATTAAGCTAGGATATACGATTTACCCCCATGAGGAAAAATCGTCCTGAACGGGGAGAGACTCACGTTGGAAGACCAGATTCTGGGATTTCTGGAGAGAACTGTCACGCCCTTCGGAAACAGACCAAGGTCGACTGCCCCAAGGAGTACCTAGGCAAGAGAGAGCGTACCATCATCGTGAAATGATCTGCCAGCGGTGTGGAATCTGGGAGGAGAACTGCCCGAGGGAGGAGATCGAGAGGCTGGCGCGCGAGAAACCGATCTCGAGATAAAGCGGAAGCTGAGGCGCAGGCTGGCGCTTAAAAAGACCCTCGGGGAAGGAGCCTTCTCCGCGGAGCGCAAGTTGCTCAGGACGACGAAGAGACGCGGGGGAGCGGTGGCGCGGAAGTTCGCCGAAAAAAACCGGAGAGGGTACCCACTGGTTCACCTTTGTGACGGAATCCGGGTGGAGTCGACCAACGGCAGGATCGTAGGACACCCGGAATCAAAAGGGGGTGCAGATATACGAGACCCTGCCGACCCTCCTAGCGACATGGAAGCATGGGGCCGAACTTGCAAGAGAGCTGCCGAGTGCTCTAACGAAGCTTGGCAAAGGATGAGAGAGAAACCGCCGACTGGAGCTTGCGAAGATTTAAATATACCATCTGAAAACCCTAAAATGCCGTGCTGCCACCACTGCCCATATTACTACGAATGTGAGGAAAAGAACGATTGCTGCCCGGAGTGTCCCTACTACTCCAGAGAGGGTTGCCTCTACTCGGAGGAAGAGGAGGAGCTCCTGGGGTAGCTGACTGACTCGGATAAAACCTCCCAGCCCGAGGTGGGGATGCTGGTGAGGGTAGAGATGGAGTTAGAGGACAAACCGGGGCAGCTCGTGAGGGTTCTAGAGCCCGTCGCTAGGTTCGGGGGCAACATCCAGAGCGTGGTCCACCTGCGGGAGAAAAAGACACCGTTGGGGAGGCTGCCCGTCACCGTAGTCTTTGAGATTCCGGACAGGGAGAAACTCGAGAGGCTCCTCGAAACCTTCAGGGGTATGGGAATAAGAATCACGCAGGTGGGGGAGAGGGAGTGGACCGCCAAGACTACCATCCTCCTCCTAGGCCACGTTGTCCACTCCGACCTGCAGAAGCTCATAGACGCCCTAAACACGATGGGCGGTGTGAGGGTCTCGGATCTGAGTCTGGCTATGAGGGGCCCGGGGATGGAGTCCGCCGCGAGGATGAGCTTGGTGGCCGAGAGCTCCGAGCGCCTCTCCCAGGCCCTATCCCTCGTGGAGGAGATGGCCTCGAAAATGGAGTTACTGTCCGTCAGGGTCGTGGGTCAATGAGGGTGATTTTCGTCGGTTTCGGGAACTTGGGGAGGGGCCTAGCTAGGGCACTTCTCCAGCCCAATAACCCGCTCCAAAGACAGGGGACCGAGGTGAAAGTGGTGGCGGTCGCGGATGATAGGGGAGGGGTAGTGGATGAGAAGGGGCTGGAGCTGGGGAAGGTGCTGGAGACTGCCGAGAGAGAGGGCACCGTCGCATCGCTCGGCCGGCCCGGGCTTTCGGCTGTAGAGGTCATAAGGGAAACGGAGGCAGAGGTGGTTCTTGAACTCACCCCCACGAACATACGAACCGGGGAACCTGGACTCACCCATATCAGGGAGGCGATGAAGCTCAAGAGGCATGTGGTGACCTCAAATAAGGGTCCGTTGGTGGTGGCCTTTAGGGAGCTCTCGGAGCTTGCTCGCAGGCAGGGGGTTCAGTTCCGGTACTCGGCAACGGTGGGCGGGGCCATCCCCGTGCTGACGCTGGCGAAGAGGCTTTCCTTGGGCGACCGAATCCTCGCCATCAGGGGGGTGCTGAACGGAACCACCAACTACATCCTGACGAGGATGGAGAGGGAGGGGCTCCCCCAGGACATCGTGCTCAGGGAAGCCCAGGAACTGGGGATAGCGGAGAAGGATCCAACGCTCGATCTCGAGGGGGTTGATACGGCCTGCAAGCTTGTGATTTTGGCCAATGCAACGCTCGGGTTGGATGCCACCCTCCAAGATGTCCGCGTGCTGGGAATCTCCAGGATAACCCCAGAGGCCCTGAAGCTGGCGAAGGAGGCAGGATACACCATAAAGCTGGTTGGGAGTGCCGATTCCAAGGGGCTGAGCGTGCGTCCCTCTCTCGTACCCCTCGATCATCCCTTGGCTGTAAGTGGAACCCTCAACGCCGTGTGCTTCGAGCTGGAGTACGGCAGGGAAGTCACCATCACCGGTTTTGGGGCTGGGCCGAGAGAGACCTCGAGCGCGTTGCTCTCGGACCTGGTGGAAGTTTCCCAAAATATCTAGTCAGTTCTTTAAGCCCGTTAGGCAAGTTTCAGCCTTTGGATGACCTCGGGGTTTACTAGGTTGGGGGGGATCTTACCCTCAAGAACTGCCAGCAGGTTCTCCACTGCCATCATGGCCATTTTGCTCCGGGTTTCCACGCTTGCGCTTCCTATATGCGGCACCAGCACCACATTTTTCATCTGAATGAGCTCTGGCGGGACATGGGGCTCCCTCTCAAAAACGTCTAGAGCCGCGCCGGCTATCCACTTCTCCCTGAGGGCCCTGATGAGGGCTGCCTCGTCCACCAGCGGGCCCCTGGCGACATTCACCAGAAAGGCCGTAGGTTTCATCAGCCTGAGCTCCTTTTCGCCGATGAGGTGTCTAGTTTTCTCGGTGAGGGGGGCGTGAATGCTGACGAAGTCTGATTCCTTGAGAAGATCCTCAAGGGGAGCGTAAGCAACCCCGAGTTCCCTTTCCGCCTGTTCGTCCCTCCTGATGTCATAGTACAGTACCCTCATGTCGAAGCCCTTCGCTCTCCTAGCGACGGCCTTGCCTATCCTCCCCAGCCCCACAATACCCAGAGTTTTACCATAGACGTCGTGCCCCAGCATCAGGCAGGGCGCCCAGCCCTTCCACTGCCCAGTTCTGAGGAAATTGTCGGCTTCCACAATCCTCCTAGCCACAGCCATCAGGATAGCCCAGGTGAGATCCGCCGTAGTCTCCGTGAGAACACCCGGCGTGTTGGTAACGGCTATCCCCCTCCGTGTTGCCTCCGCCACATCGATGTTGTCAAATCCCACCGCATAGTTTGAAATCACCTTTAGGTTGGGACCAGCAGCATCCATCACCTCCGCGTCTATCTTGTCTGTGAGCAGACAGAGAAGCCCGTCCTTGCCGCTTACCGCTCTCATCAGTTCCTCTCTACTGATTACGCGATCCTCTTGGTTCAGCTCAACTTCGCATCTCTGCTTGAGGATCTCTATGGCGGGGCCGGGCAGGATCCTGGTGACGAGAACTTTCTTCATTGGAGGCCCAACTTCTCCCAAGCCTTGAGGAGGGTCCGCTTGGCGTTGGTTATCACGAGCTCGCTCGACTCACCCTTTGCCGGCTTCACCTCGATGGTCAGCGGCACGGGCTTCCTCCCGTCCATATAACCCACCTGTTTGAGAGCCTCCAGGTACTCCACCACTTCCTCCACGCCCACGCAGCCCCCCTTAATGCCGAAGCGCGGGTGCTGATCTCCGTAAAGTTCGCTTCCCTTCTCCAAGCAACAGTTTCCCAGGTGTGCATGGATTAGGTACCTCTTGACCTCGCTCAGCGCCTCTAGGGGTTTCTCTTGCAGGAGCGGAAGGTGAGAGAGGTCATGCATGAGGCCGAAGTTGTCTCTCCCCACCAGTTCGGCGACTTCGCGTGCCTCCCTGCTGGGGCCTATCAGGCAACGCTTATCGATGTCCCTATCGAAAATCTCCAAGATTATCTTGAAGTCCCGATCGAGGGAGGAGGCATAATCGCACACTTGCTGTATGGAATCTGCAAGGAGTTCCTTGGCCCTCCCTCTTCCTTCCGGTCCGGGATCTTTACCGCTGAGGAAGGCCAGCCTTTTGGCCCCCAGCTCCAGCGCGTCCTCAACACTTTCCTTCAGCACCCCGACGGCCTCCTTTCTCCGCACCTCGTCAGTGGTGTTAAGATCCAGCCCCTGCATCAGGAGGCGCGGTTGAACCCCATACCCCACTTCGAGTCCCGAAACCTCCAAGATTTCTCGTGCCCGCCTCCTCGTTTCCGGGTCCTTTATCCAACCCACTTCCACAAGGTCAAAAAAGGGGTCATTGGCAATTTTCTCCAACGTTTCGAGGATTGGACCCTCCCCACGCATCGTCTGGGGGAAAGCCATGAAATGCACGATCCCAAGCTTGAGGTACCTCTTGATACCGACCATTTAATAACTGTCCTTGCTAAAAAATGGTAATGCTCCAAAAAACTTCCGCACCCGCTCCCCTGCCGCTTCCGCCGAAGGCCAGCGGTCATGCGGAGCTTGTCAGCGCCCTGGTGTTAAGTGGCCACACCAAGTTGGCGGCCGACCACTTCCTGCACCGAGAGCTCCCACTACCGGAGGTGGTGGCCCAGACCCTCAGGGAACTGACCTTAGTGGTGAGGAGAGCCTCCTGCTACTGGGACGAGAGGGGGATTCTGGAGTGGTTGCGGTCCTATGACTTCCTAGCCCAGCTTTACTTTAACCTCATCGGGGTGGAAAGGAAGTGGGTAGGACTGGACGAGGAAGAAGTGGCCGCCTCCATACGGCTCCTTCGGGAAACCTTGAAGAGCTGGCAGGAGTGGGAAAGAAAGGCCGATCCAGACCTGCCCGTTTCAAGAGAGGTTGTGGAAGCCCTTCTCTCGGACATGAAGAAGCCCATGTCCGTTTACTACCGGCCTCCTGGCTCCATGCTCTCGAGGATGGCCGATAGGATTCGCGAAAGGCTCGATGATCGGAATCTGTTCGAGAGCTTCCTAGAAGCGGGCCGGGAGGAATTTCAGTCCAATATTTACTACAAACTCAGTTTCTCTGGTCTGGGGAAGTTTGGAAACGATTACGCCCTGGGGCTCCGATGGCTCAGACATCTGGGTTTCGTCCAGGTCTCCACCAATCCCGTTCTGGCCGCGTGCGCCTACGAGGATGAGCCGGCTCTCTGGGAAGGATTCTCCGGGGAGAGCTTCTGTCCGGATCTCAAGACCGCGAGGGCTGAAAGGGGTGTCAAGAACCCGGATGAACTCACCATGCTGGCCACCGAGGTCTCGGTCTTCCCCAATCTGGCGGTTTTTAGACCCATCTTCATCGGCTCTGGGTACGAGCACGGAATGATCAGCTATCAGCTGAACCCCTTCGTGGCGGACAGTGTGGAGGCGAGCCTCAGGGATGCCCTTAAAATATACTCCGACGCCACGGATTTTCTTGTGAAATACGATTCCTACCTTCTCTGGGGGTACTCCCCCTCGCTGGAAAGGGGGAGGCCGAACTTGGTGTTCAAGGTCGCCGGGAACAGTCCAGCCTCCATAAGGATTACCGCTGAGCTGGAGAGCTTGGGTATAGGAACCAACAATACGGAGACCTATAGCGTTTCTCAGGAGACCCACCTCATCCTGGCCAAGATGGAGGGGAGGGCAATGGCCGTGAGGAGAGGGGTGAAACTGACCACCGTTTACGAAACCACCATGATAGGGAGGCTCGATGACCACCTCCGAGAGGTTGAGGCGGAAATCCTGCTTCGGAGGGCGCTGGCGGTCCTGGGTGAGGGAGCGCTCAACGAGTTGCTCGAGGGGCTCGGGGTGAAAGTAAAAGGAGATGAAAGCGTGGAGGAAAAAATCGAGCTGGCTTGCGACAGGAAGTATCTAAGGCCGATCCACAAGGAGCCCTTCGTGAAGCTACTCGCCAAGGCGGGGGTGCTGGGAAATTCTCCGGCGGAGGTTGAGGAAAAGCTGAAGGTGATAGACGACGATTTGACCCATGTGGGGATTCTCGTGACCAAGCGGGTGTATCGGATCTTCTTCAGTCCGGAGAACAGGAAGAAGTGGGTCTCTTATCTAGCTAGGAAGTATGGACTTTCGGAAGAGCAGGCCGAGGAAGTGCTGCGCGGCATAGACATGCTTCCCGCTTCCAAGAGAAAGCCTAGGGAAACTCTTCTAACCCTCTCGCGCCAGCATGTTACTAACACCGAATTCCCTAACTTCCAAGCGCTGGTCTTCGAGGAGAGTCTCTCTCCAAACTTCGATCCCATGAGTTTCCGCGAGTCTATAGCCTGGGAGGTAGACAAGGAGATTCTCCGCAGACTCGAGCGGTATGAGGTGGGGGAGGAGTGCAGGAAGGTTCTGGAACTCACCCCCGGACTCATTCAAGTGTTGCGCGAGGCAGGGGTGGAGGTAGATTTTGGGAGTGGGGGGTTGCCTCCAGAGAGCTGGCCAGCTTTCGGGGCGGTTCAGAAGACCCGGAAGGAGTTCAAGGAGGCCTACGAGAGCTTCAAGCAGAAGGTCCTGCAGAAGGTCGGATAGTTGCGGACCTCCATAGTACTTGCGTTCGAGGAGGGGGTGGAACCCTTGGGGCTTTCGGGAGACCTAGAGCGCAACCTCAAGTTCCTCTCCAACCTGGGGTACGACGGCTTTGAACTCTTCCTCCTGAATCCCTCCTCCATCAGGGCGGACTGGCTCAACAGGAAGAGGAAGGAGTATGGGCTGGAGGTTTCGGCAGTGGGGACGGGCCTCCTTTACACCCGCTTGGGCCTGAGCTTTAGTTCCCCCGACCCGGAGGTTAGGAGGAAGGCCGTGGAGAGGTTTAAGGAGTACATCGAACTCTCCTCCAAGCTTTCGGCACCTGTGATAGTCGGATCGGTCAGGGGGAGGTGTGAGAGGAGGCATGAGGGCCTCCAACATCTCAGGGAGTGCTTTCAAGAATGTCAGGCCCACGCTGAGGAGCGCTCGACCGTTCTGCTTCTCGAACCCATGAACAGGTACGAGACCAACCTCATCAACACGGTGGAGCAGGCCCTGGACTTCATCCGCGACCTGAAGGGCTGCAAGCTTCTGGCCGACACCTTTCATATGAACATTGAGGAGGTCTCGCTGACCCAAGCCCTTCTCAAGGCCGGGGAAAAGCTACATCATCTGCACCTAGCCGACAGCAACAGGCTGGCTCCCGGAAGGGGTCACCTGAGCTTTCAGGAGATCTTTTCCACCCTCCGGTCCATGAAGTTTGGAGGCTTCGTCTCGGCGGAAATCCTTCCCTGGCCAGACCCCCAGACGGCGGCAATCGAAACCATACACTTCCTTCAAAATGAGAAGGCTGCCCGAGGAACTTAGACCCGTTCTCAGGTGCCCGCTGGGCCATCTGTTCGAGGGGGTGGACCAGGCGCTGCAGGCCATCGGGAAGCCCAAGCTCCTAGCCTCGGTGGGGGACGCCGTTACCAGTGAGCTGATAAGGAGAGGTATCACGCCCGACCTTGCAGTGGTGGACCATCGGATAATGCGGGAACCCATCTCGGAGGAGATGAAGGCCCTGCTCAAGTGGCCGACCAGAACGGTGACGGTCAGGAACCCGCCCGGAACTCTCACAGGGGAGCTGATGGAGGCCCTCAAGCTCCCGACGCCGCTGAGGATAGAGGTGGAGGGTGAGGAAGATCTGGCAACCCTAGCCTGCGGGTTCCTCCTTCCAGAGGGAGCGGTCATCCTCTACGGCCAGCCCGGGAAGGGAGTGGTGGCGGTTGAGGTAACGGCGCAGAAAAGGGAGGAGTTTTTGAGGCTGTTTGAGAAGTTTCTTTAAATGGAGGTGGAAATCCTAGAGGAGAAGGAAAACCCACTGCTGGAGAGGAAGGAAGTGCAGTTCAGGATCTCCCATCCAAACGCGGCCACACCCAGAAGGGCGGAGGTTCTGGAGCTCCTGTCGAAGAAGCTTGGGGTGAAGCCTGAGCTGGTGGTCATAAGGAGGATTTCCACCCTGCACGGGAGGAGCTACTCTTCCGGGCTCGCCCACATCTACCAGAGAATGGAGAGGCTCCTCTCCGTCGAGCCGAAGCACCTCTTGGAGCGAGGGAAGCCAAAAGAGAAGGCTGAGAAGCCAGAGGAAAAGAAGCCAGAAGAAAAGAAGGCGGAGGGGAAGAAAGAGTGAAGGAGAAAGAGAAGGCGAGGGTCTCCAAGCTTTACAAGCTGGATAAGAGGCTTGTCCACCTCAGGCCTTTCTGCCCCAGATGCGGGGTGGGGACGTTCATGGCGGAGCACGAAGATAGATTTTCCTGTGGGAAGTGTGGTTACACCGAATATAAAGCGAAGTAGCGGTTTTTAGATGGGGGGAAACAAAACAGCCGGGTTTTTCAGGAGTAAGTTTAAAAATGCGGAGGTCGCCCTAACTTTCCAAGATGTCATACTTCTTCCCGGTTTCTGCGAGGTGGAACCCAGCCAAATCGATATCACGACTAGGGTGAGCAAAAACTACAGGCTCAATGTCCCCTTCGTCTCGTCCCCCATGGACACGGTGACGGAGAGCGAGATGGCCATCGCCCTTGCTAGGGAGGGGGGGCTGGGGATCCTCCACCGAAACTGCCCCGTGGAGAAGCAGGTAGAGATGGCCAAGAAGGTCAAGAGGGCGGAGGCAACGGTCATCAGGGAGGTGGTGACGGTCGAGCCGGGAACCACCGTGGGGGAGGCCCTGAGGATCATGAGGAGCCACAACATCTCCGGCCTTCCGGTGGTGGAGGGGGAGAAACTGGTGGGGATCCTCACGGGCAGGGACGTCAGGTTCGCCAGCGAGGGGCAAAAGGTGAGCGAGGTCATGACAAAGGAGGTCGTAACCGCGAGAGATGGTATCACCATAGAGGAGGCCGTGAGCATCCTCCACGCCCACAGGATAGAGAAGCTCCCGCTGGTGGATGAGCAGGGCAGGCTGAAGGGGCTCATAACTTTCAAGGATATTTCCCTCAAGGGGAAGTACCCCAACGCCGCCAGGGATGAAAAGGGGCAGCTGCTCTGTGCGGCGGCCATTTCCCCCCTCGATCTAGAAAGGGCAAAAAAGCTTGATCCATACGTGAACCTTCTGGTGACGGATGTGGCACACTTCCACAACAGGAACATGATAGAGGCCACCAAGAGACTCGTGAAAGAAGTGCAGGCAGATGTGGTGGTGGGGAACATCGGAACCTACGAGGCGGCTGAAGCGGCTCTCTCCATTGAGGGTATAGCGGGCCTGAGGGTGGGCATGGGTTCGGGATCTATCTGCATTACCTCGGACACGCTGGCCGCAGGTGCCCCAACCCTCTTCGCCACCTGTCAGGTGGCAGACGCCGTCAGGGACTACGGGTCGGACGTGCCCATCCTCGCGGACGGTGGGATAAGAAATGCTGGGGACATTGCCCTCGCGCTCGCGGCTGGGGCCTCCGCGGTCATCATGGGCAATCTCTTCGCCAGGTGTAAAGAGGCTCCTGGGACGCTCATGGCCATAGGAGGGAGGTACTACAAGCAGTACAGGGGGATGGGCTCCCCCTCCGCCATGCAGGTGAGGTACGCACTGGATAGATACAGCATACCGGCAAAGGGCATCGCCGAGGGGGTGGAGGGCTGGGTTCCCTACAAGGGGGAGGTCTCGGCCTTGGTGCATGAACTGGCAGAGGGCCTCAGGGCGGCGATGGGCTATGCGGGGGCCCGCAACATAAGGGAGCTCTGGGAGAAGGCGAGGTTCGAATGCCTCACGGCGCTGGGGGTTCAGGAAACCAGGCCACACGATGTACTGCTTCCCACGGAGAGCGTGGGCGGCTTCTAGGCCTCGCGCCGATTTTTGATAAACGGTTTATTCCCACTCTATCGTGGCTGGAGGTTTATGGGTCACATCATAAACAACCCGGCTGACCTCTGGTATCTCGTTTGTTATCCTCGTGGATATCCTTTCAAGCAGCTCGTGGGGTAGTTTGGCGTAGCTTGCCGTCATACCGTCGGTGCTCTCCACGGCACGTATGGCCAAAGTATATCCATATGCTCTTGAATCACCCTTCACCCCGGTAGATTTGGTGTCGAGCAGGACGGCAAAGTACTGCCAAAGGCGCTTCCCAGAATCCCATCTCTGGATTTCCTCCCTCACTATCTCGTCGGCGTGTTTGAGGATCTCCAGTTTTTTCTCCGTCACCTCTCCCGTTATTCTTATGGCGAGTCCCGGCCCGGGGAAGGGCTGTCTTTCAACGATTTTTTCCGGCAGACCGAGTGCTCTCGCAACCCTTCGAACCTCATCTTTGTACAGGTCTTTGAGCGGTTCCACTATTTTTTTAAATTTGATTTTCAATGGGAGCCCGCCAACGTTGTGATGGGTCTTTATTTTCTCGGAGTGTTTTCTGGTTCCAGATTCTATTCTGTCCGGATAAATCGTCCCCTGTATGAGATAATCCGCGCCGATTTCCTCCGCTTTTCTCTCAAATACGCGGATGAATTCCTCACCGATTATTTTCCTCTTGAGTTCGGGGTCGGTGACACCCCTGAGTTTTCTTATAAACCTCTTCCGCTCGTCTAGGCAGATAAGGTTCAGGTTAAACTTGGAGAAAGTAGCGTTGATTTCCTCCGGCTCCCCCTTCCTCATGAAGCCATGATCCACGAACACCGCGGTCAAGTTTTTGCCCACGGCCTTGGCGGCCAGCACTGCGGTCGTGCTGGAGTCAACCCCACCGCTGAGTGCTATTATGCACTTTCCGTCTCCCACCTCCTTCCTTATCTCCCTAATACTCCTTTCGACAAGGTTCTCGGGGGTCCAGGTGGCCTTGCAACCACATATATCGAAGATGAAGTTCCTCAGGATTTGCTGGCCCTTCGAAGTATGGACGACCTCGGGGTGCCACTGAATCCCGTAGATGGGCTTCACCTTGTGCCTGAAGGCGGCGATGGGGCAGTTTTCGGTGTGCGCCAGAACCTCAAAATCATCCGGTAGGCTGAGCACCAAATCTCCATGACTTGCCCACACCCTCTCCTTTCTCCCGTACCCCTTGAGTATTTTTCCGCACCTGTCAACCGTCACCTCCGTCACGCCGTATTCCATTTTCTTCGCCCTCTCTACCTTTCCTCCCAGATGGTGAGCGATGAGTTGATGTCCGTAGCATATCCCCAGGACGGGAATGCCCAGCTCCAAAATTCTCCTGTCGCACCTGGGAGCACCCCTCGCGTAAATGCTGGACGGCCCTCCCGAAAGGATGATCCCCTTTACGGAATGTTCTTCACTGAAAGTCGTTATCTTCTCCGGCTCTATTTCCGGTTCCACCAGTTCGGCATAAACGTTCTCCTCTCTCACCTCCTAGCGATGAGGTGGGAGTACTGGCCGCCGAAATCCAAGACCATTATCATGTCGGTTTTCATCTAATCCTGACTGAAATAACATTTCCTATTCGTCTTCCTTGAGGTTTTGATCCAAGATCGATTTTTGCAGAAACCCTCGAATGAGTCGCCAGGACTAGTGCCTGAAATGCCTAATTCCCGTGAAGACCATGGCCAGACCAAACCTGTCCGCGGTCTCTATAACCTGCTGGTCCCTTATGGAACCCCCAGGCTGGATGATGGCGGTCACCCCGGCCTCGGCGGCCTTCTCCACGGCGTCGGGGAAGGGGAAGAAAGCATCGGAGGCCAGAACGGAGCCCCTCGCCCTTTCGCCCGCTTTTCTAATGGCTATCTCCGTGGAGTCCACCCTGCTCATCTGCCCCGCCCCCACCCCCACCGCTCGCTTATCCTTCGCGAGCACGATGGCGTTCGATTTCACGTGCTTGACCACCTTCCAGGCGAAGAGGAGATCCACCCATTCCTTCTCCGTGGGTTCCCTCCGCGTGACGACCCTCTTCTCAAGGAGGAGTTCCTTATCCCTTCCTTGTACCAGGAAACCCCCCGAGATTTGCTTCAGCTCGAAGTCTGGTTCCCGCTGATCCAGAGGAAACTCTAGAGCTCGGAGGTTGGGTTTCCGGGCCAATATTTCCAGCGCCCCGGCCTGATACCCGGGGGCCACCACCGCCTCTATGAAGGTGGAGGTTATCTCTTCAGCCGTTGCCGCATCCATCTCCCTGTTTAGCCCCACGATCCCCCCGTAGGCCGAGAGGGGATCGCAGTCCCTGGCCAGCCTGTAGGCCTCCGAGATGGATCCCGCAGAGGCCACCCCACAGGGATTGGTGTGTTTTATCACTGCGGCCGTGGGCTCCTCAAACTCCTGAACCAACGACCAGGCGGCATCCAGGTCCACGAGGTTGTTGAAGGAGAGCTCCTTCCCCTGCACTTTTCTTGCGCTGGCAAGTCCGTAACCCCATCTGTAGAGGGCGGCCGGCTGGTGTGGGTTCTCCCCGTATCGGAGCTCCTGCAGCTTCTCGGCGTGGAGGGAGAGGATGCTGGGAAAACCCCTCTCACCGGAAACCCGCTCTAGGTACCCTGCAATGGCCGCATCGTAGTGGGAGGTAAGGGCGAAGGTCTCCTTGGCAAGGCGAACTCTGGTCTGCTCCGAAAGGTCCCCCTTTTCCCTCAACTCCCGTATGATCTCACCGTATGTCTTGGGATTCGTAACCACGGCCACGGATTTGAAATTCTTGGCGGCCGCGCGGAGGAGGGTTGGACCGCCAATGTCTATCTGCTCCAATGCCTCCTCCAGGTTGGCTCCCCTAGAGATCGTCTCCTCAAAGGGATAGAGATTGACTACCACCAGATCTATCGGCTCTACTCCAAGCTCGCGGAGCACCTGCATGTGGGAGGGGTCTTCCCTCCTTGCAAGGATGGCGGCGTGAATGAGGGGATGAAGGCTCTTGACCCTTCCGTTGAGGATCTCGGGAAACCGAGTTATCTCGCTAACCTCCTTAACCTTGATTCCCTTCTCCCTCAGGAACCTTGCTGTACCCCCCGTGGAGATGATTTCCACCCCCAGCTCATGCAGGGCCTTCCCCAGCTCCTCCAGCCCCGTTTTGTCCGAGACCGAAATGAGCGCTCTCCGGATGGGCATCAACTTCAGCCCTCCCAAAAAGAATAAGCTTAATGCCGAGATGGGAGGTCTTTGGCATTGGTCTGATGGGGAGCCCCCACCATTAAAAGGATGTCCGCCGACTTCCCAATGGAGAGCTTCACTCATGAAACCTTCCTTTCGGCATTCACTTGGAGGTACGGGAGCAGGGAGATGAGGGAAATTTTCTCCGAGGTTCGGCGCAGGAAACTTTGGAGGAAGGTCTGGCTGGCGCTTGCCAAGGCGCAGGCCAAATATGGGCTCCTCTCGCCGGAGGAGTTGAGGGAACTCAAGGCAGCGGCCGAAAGAGTGGACATCCGGAGGGCAGAGGAGATCGAGAGAGAGATAGGGCACGACTTGATGGCCGAGCTCAGGACGTACGCAGAACAGTGCCCCAAGGCTGGCGGGAAGTTGCATGCCGGTGCCACCTCCATGGATATTGAGGATAATGCAGACGTGCTTAGGTTCAGGGAGGCTGTGGACCTTCTCATAAAAAGGATAGTTTCCTGCCTCTCGGTTCTCGCCACGCAGATAGAGAAATACAAGGGTCTGGTCTGCATGGGATACACGCATCTACAGCCAGCCGAGCCCACCACCTTAGGATACCGACTCTGCGGCTACGCCCAAGACCTTCTGCTCGACCTCCGCCTGTTGGAGTTCGTGAAGGAAAACTTCTTGAAGGGAAAGGGAATCAAGGGGGCGGTAGGAACCTCGGCCGGATTCAGGGAACTTGTGGGAGAGAAAGCGGGAGAGCTTGAGGAAGAGGTGATGAAGGAGCTTGGGATAGAAGCCTATCCCATCGCCTCCCAGACCTATCCCAGAAAACTGGACGTTGTGCTTCTTTCCTCCCTTAGTAGCTTGGCCCAGAGCCTTTACAAGTTTGCCTCGGATCTCCGCCACCTTCAGTCCATGGGTGAGGTTCTGGAGCCCATGGGCAGGAAGCAAGTGGGATCCTCGGCCATGCCCTTCAAGAGGAATCCTGTTTTGTCGGAGAGAATTTGCTCCCTCTGCAGATACGTCTCGGTCCTCCCGCAGGTGGCATGGGAAAACGCTGCCCAGAGCTTGCTCGAGAGAACGCTGGACGACTCGGCGAACAGGAGGATCATCCTTCCAGAGGCTTTCTTGGCTCTGGATGAGTGCCTTCTCCTGCTCCAGAGGATCCTTTCTGGTTTGGAGGTGAACCGGCAGCGAATTTCCGACAATCTGCGGAGGTTTGCTCCCTTTGCGGCCACAGAGGTTATACTCATGGAGCTGGTCAAGAGGGGACACAGTAGGCAGGAGATGCATGAAAGACTGCGGAGCCTTTGCATGAGGGCTTGGGAGGAAGTCGATAAAGGGGGGGAAAATCCCCTGTTACGGCTTCTCCAAGAGGATGCCGTAATCGGGAAGTTGCCAAGGTTGGAGGAAGCGCTCAGGGTGGAAAAATACGTGGGAGACGCCGAGGAAAGAGCCGAAGCTTGGCTGAAACAGGAGTTGCTCCCCACGCTCCAAAAGTTCGGAGCGATCTGAATGGTTACGTTACTTGACGGAAAAAGGGTTGCCGAGGAGGTGAAGAAAGAGCTTAGGGAAAGGATAGGAAAGCTTCCTAGGCCACCCAAGCTGGCCGTGATACTTGTGGGGGATGATCCCGCTTCCAAAACTTACGTGGCGGGGAAGGAGAAGGACTGCCGGGAGGTCGGGATAGATTTTCAGCTCCTTCATTTCCCAGCTGGGACGGAAGAAGAGGAACTCATCTGCACCATCCGCGAGCTCAACACCGACCCCACCGTTCACGGTATAATCGTTCAGCTTCCCCTTCCTCCCCCTCTGACCAATCAGCCTCTTTCGCATATAGATCCTTCAAAGGATGTTGACGGGCTCCATCCCCTGAACGTCGGCAAGCTCTGGCTTGGTCAGTACGATCTCGACCGCGACCTGCTTCCCTGCACGCCCAAGGGGGTAATAAAGCTCCTAGATTACTATTCCGTTTCACTTGCGGGGAAGCTCGCGGTCATCGTCAACCGGAGCAATCTGGTGGGAAAGCCGCTGGCCAAGCTCATGCTGGATCGGAACGCCACCGTGGTTATCTGCCACTCCAAAACCCCCTCACTCTCGGAGCGGATGAAGGAGGCGGATATACTCGTCACCGCCGTGGGCAGGAGACCGAAGTTTGTGGTGGGCCCGGAGGCGGTCAAGGAGGGGGCAGTTGTCGTGGATATCGGGATGAACTTCATCGGAGGGAAGTTGGTGGGGGATGTGGATTTTGAGAGAGTCAAAGAGAAGGTGTCCTACATCACGCCGGTGCCTGGAGGGGTGGGTCCCATGACCAGGGCGATGCTGCTACACAACGTGGTGCTGGTGGCGGAGCGTGCAGAGAGAGGAGTTCAGGTCTAAATTCAAGAAGCTTAGGGCGGAGTTGGACCCTTCCCTGGTGCTGGAGAAGAGCCTCCAGATAAAGGAGAATCTCCTCGGGTTGCCGGAGTTTCAGCAGGCCACTTCCCTTGCGATTTACCTGCCCAAGCCTGGGAGCGGGGAAGTGGACACCTCCCTGCTTTTGGATCAGCTTGACAAGAAAAAGATTCTAGCACCGGTCGTGGTTGGGGAGGAAATCAGGTTCTTACACCTTCGGCACCCCTCCGAACTTCGCCCCGGGCCTTTCGGGATCCCTCAACCAAACCCGGAGTTCAAGAAATTCATCCCCCCCTCTGAAATCGATTTGGTTCTAGTTCCGGGAATATGTTTCGATGTAAAAGGAAGGAGGTTGGGATACGGGAAGGGTTTCTATGACAGATTTCTGAAGGAGCTGAGAAGTGCTAACCCGAAAGCGAAAGCTGTGGGGTTGGCGTATTCTTTCCAGGTGGTGGAGGAGCTCCCCGAATCCCCCACCGACGAACGGGTTGACATTATAGTAACCGAGGAACGTGTAATACATGTACGAATGTGACCGTAGCAACATGTGGAGGCTCATTCAGGCGTTCCCGGAGATGTGCCAGGAGGCGTTCTCTTCCTCCTCTGGCTTGGCACCGACAGAGGTCGTGGGTGTGGTGGTCGCGGGAATGGGCGGCTCGGCCATTGCAGGGGACGTGGTTAAGGAGTGGCTCAATCCTCCCTTCCCCTTTGAAGTCTGCAGGGGTTACCACCTGCCGCGCTGGGTTTCGAGGGACACGCTCCTGATTCTGATCAGCTATTCCGGCGAGACGGAGGAGACCCTAAACTGCGCGAGGGAGGGGGAAGCGGTGGGGGCAAAGATTGTCGGGATAGGCTCCGGCGGCAGCCTAGCTCACCTGCTCGGGGATCGTCCCTTCCTCCGGGTTCCTCCCGGTCTCCCCCCAAGGTCCGCCTTTCCTTACCTCTTTTTCTCCCTGGTCAGGGTGATGAAGGACACCGGGTTGGTGCCTCCCCAGCTTGAGGGTGAAATATCCGAGAGCCTCCGACTCCTCCCCCGTGTGAGAGAAAGGGCGGAAGAGGCGAAAGGGGTTGCGGTGAGATTGTTGAACAAAATGGCCTTCATCTATGCTCCGCCCGGTCTCACCTCCGTGGCCTTCAGGCTCAAGACCCAGCTCAACGAGAACAGCAAGATGCCCGCCAAGGTGGAGTTCCTGCCGGAACTCTGCCACAATGAGATAGTGGGTATCCGGGATGTGCCCCCCAACGTTTGTTTTGTCCTTCTGAGGAGTCCAAAAGAGGAGGAAAGGATTTCTCTCAGGATAGACTTCCTTAAAAGCCTTGTTGAGGGAAGAGACATCATCGAGCTTAGGGGAGAAGGGGAGGGACGGCTCGCGGAGATGCTCTCACTCATATATTTTGGGGACATCGTGTCCTATCACTTGGCTGGGTTGAGGGGGGTGGACCCCACACCTGTCGAGGAAATAACCCAGCTGAAGAAAGTACTCTCAACCAAACCCTACCCATGAAGTTTGTTGTAGGTTTTCGTTTGTCGTGCTGACTAGGTTCATGGAATTTTGTAATTTTAGATTACCTCCCCAACAGAAAATCCCATCAAAGGTTGGTACAGCCCCTTAAGACAAAATTCACTTCTTCAAACATTAGTTCTCTTAGAAAACGAATATTCAAGACATTCGTTTTTTCTAAAAACTTTCCAGCCTGAGAAGAAGGCGCTTTCCCTCCTAGGTCCGTTAGACTTCCTTTGGATATCCCGACTTCAGGATTTCTAGGATTGCCGGAACATCAAGAACCTTTACGCCCTCCAGCTCTATCCCATCCTCTGGAACTATGAGATACCGTTCGGCGTCGAATTTTCTCAGTCGCTCTCCTATCCTTTGGAGCTCTTCCTTTTCCACCTTCCCCCACTTCACCTCCCCGACCACCTTCAACCGCTTGAACTCGAAAAGGGCGATGTCTAAGGGTGGCTCCTCAACCGCCACCCTTCTCAGGCCGAGGAGTTTGGAGAGAAGGGAGGAGAAGAATTCCTCCACGTGGACGGGTAGCTTCTGTTGAACGACCTCCCCGATGAATTGCTCGGGGATTTCCGTTTCGGTGTATGAGTACTTTCCCTCCAGATAGAAGTGAAGATCAAGGAGGGGGGAGGCATGTCGGTATCTGAACTTCTTCGATCCGTAAACCGGTGTCTTCTCGAGGAGATTGGTCTCGACCAGGACCTCCAGGTATCTCTGGATAGCGCCGGGATTGTCCTTTGGAAGGAGTCCCAGGGAGTAGAGATGGCTGGATATCTCCGTGCTTACCCGTTTCCCCATGGCGACAGCCTCAAGAATTCCCTGGTAGACGAGAGAGAGTTCCCTTTCCTCCTCCGTGAAGATCTCGCCGAGCAGCGCCTTGATTGCTCCCCTCTGCTCGTAGAGAAAGGATGGGAGGAACTCCTTCATCCTTCCCCGAAACCTCGGGACGAGCCATGGCTCCCTAAGGTAGACCGATGCCTCGATGAGCTCCCTTCCTTTCAGCTCCCTCGAAAGCCCCAGCAGGATGTCCCTTTCGTCCACCAGCCCAAGTTTGAGAACGGAGAAAAGCCCAAGAAGGGGAGAAGAGCCTTCCAGCATCTTCTTGGAGAAAGAGAGGGCTGAGGTCACCGCAATCAACCTCCCCCTCATTCCCATGGAATGGAGGAGGTCGGAGAAATCGTCGGGAAGTCTCTGGAATTCGTCGATGGCGAAGCACTTTTCTGGAAAATCCCTCCTGAAGACCTCCAGAAAGGTCGGGTAGCTCAGCTCCCTCCCCTCCCCGTCAAGCAGCGATCGCCCTCCTCTCTTCACGAAGAAGTATTCGTCCCAGTCAAGGAACTCCCGAACGAAGAAAGTCTTCCCCGTTTTCCTCCTACCGCAAATCAGCACCCAAGGACCCAATTTGTTGAAGGCGTCCACATCCGTTGGACGCTTTATGATTTTGTGCATTATTATTTTGTGCATTATGTTTAAAAACACACAGTCTTCTTTCCTCGCTAAAAGGACACTGAAGTTTATACTAAATCCTTGACGAAAGGGCAATGGAAAAATCAGAAAACTGGTCGACATTCAGCCGACCGTTTTCGGAATGTGGGGAGAAATTCCGTCCCGGGGATCTGCTGCAGGGTTTTATCAATCGGTAACTCCTGCTTTTCGCAACTGAGCCCCGAATTCTATCCTGAGGTCTTGTTGAAACGAGAACTCACTTGCCAAACCCGAAAAACAGTTTTCGACCCCTGGCAAGAAACTGATGATCAAAACCCAGCTGGTGAGGGAAGGACTGGTGGAGCTTGAGGTCCCCGAACTCAGCTCGTATAGAGCACCCAGCGGGGATTACGTCCCCTCACTTGCACCCGTTTTCTACAATCCTCATATGGAGCTGAGTCGGGATCTCTCGGTTCTGGCCTGCGCGGTCTTTTCGAGGGGATGCAGTATCGAGGTCTGCGACCCCATGGCGGGCGTGGGGGTCAGGGGGCTCAGGTACGCCAAGGAGGTGGAGGGGGTCTCCTCCGCCGTGCTCAACGACCGCTCGCCGCTCGCCCAAGAGTTGCTGAGGAGGAACGTGGAGCTCAACAAGCTCGAAAACGTCAAGATCATGAAAGAGGATGCCAACGTTCTGCTGAACTCCAACAGGTTCGACTTGGTGGACTTGGATCCCTTCGGCTCTCCTTCAACCTTCTTGGATTCGGCCTGCAGGGGCCTGAAACCCCGGGCCCTCCTCCTAGTGACGGCGACCGACACCGCCCCCCTCTGCGGCAGGGGGGAGAGGGCATGTCTCCGGAAGTACTCTGCCAAGCCCCTGCGAACGGAATACTGCAGGGAGATTGGGCTCAGGATTTTGATAGGATCCGCTCAGAGGACGGCGGCCAAGTTCGGGATCTCGCTCGAACCCGTTTTCTCACACGCTACTAGGCACTACTTCAGGGTGGGCTTTCTGGCCAGGAGGAGCCGCAGTCTGGCCGATACGTTGCTCAAGCGACAGGGGATGATTTCCCACTGCTTCGCATGCGGGCGGAGGAAGGTTTATGAGGGCTGGGGTTTAAACGTGGAGGAAGTTTGCGCCTGTGGCAACCGCCTGCGGCACGCGGGCCCGATGTGGCTGGGCGAGCTGGGAAAGCGGGATTTCCTCCATGAAATGTCCCGGGAGCTGGAGCGGAGATCCTTCAAGAGGGCCACGGAGGAGAGGAGGCTCCTGCAGCTCCTCCTGTTGGAGGCAGAGGGACCCCCGACTTTTTACAGCATACACAAGCTTTGCGAGCGGATGAGGATTTCCCCACCCAAACTAGATAGGATAATTGAGAAGCTGCAAGGGATGGGCTTCCAGGCCACCAGGACCCATTTTTCCCCAGACGGCATAAGAACGGACGCACCGCTCGAGGCGCTGGAGCAACAGTTGAGGTGATCAACTATCCTAGAAGGTTCTTTCCCACCAGGTATATCTCTGCGCTCCCCCTTCTTGAGGCTCCGGGTTTGTGTATTTTAGAAAACTGGAACCTTCTCTTAAATTCTGAGAAAAAGGATTCGAACTCCTCCCCTTGGAAGATCTTTATCAAGGCGTTCCCCCCGCTCCTCAGTACTTTTTCGCAGATTTGCAGGGCGGAGCGGCAGAGCTCCACGGAGCGGAGATGGTCCACACTCCAAACGCCGGAAATCTGGGGGGAGGCATCCGAAAGCACCACATCTGCCTTTCTCGGCAGGAGCTGGAGGATGAGGGAGGCGGTCTGCGGTTCGGTGATGTCGGCTACGAGGGTGGCAACGTTCCCGTGCGGTAGCTCCCTAATGGGCAGAAGGTCAACGCCCAGAACAAATCCCTCCTCCCCAACCTTCTGCCTCGCCACCTGCAGCCACCCACCCGGTGCCGCCCCGAGATCGACCACCACATCCCCCCGTTTAAAGAGGTGGTACCTCCTGTCCAGCTGGAGGAGTTTGAAGGCCGCCCTGCTCCGGTACCCGCGCTCCCTGGCCAGCCTGCGGTAGGCATCCCTTTCCCTATACAATCTTCTGCCTCCGCGGGGTGAGTCCGAGCTCCTTCATGGCCTTCAGCACCGCCTCCAGAAGGGGGGCGGGCTCGGCGGAGTAGAAGAGGTGGCTCCTGCACTTGCAGTCGCTCGACCCGAATCCTTCCATGCAGGGAAACCTCTCCATCAGCTTGGCCGCCAGCTCGCATTCCTTCCTCTCCCCGGTTTCTGCCACCACCACGTCGTAGGGAAGGGCCCGGAGCAGGAGGTAATCTATATGCCAGTGGAGGGCTTTCTCCCGCTGTAGATGCCTGCCAATCCTCTGCTCAAGACCTCCCATGGCAGACCCGACGTAGGCATAGTATCCTCCCCTGAACTCGAGCCTGCCCAGCCCGCCGATGACTGCGGGCATGGAGAAGGGGACGTGCAGGAAGAGAACGTATACTCCCCCCATCCGAGACTGTCTTTAGGGAGGAAAATCCGATCAGTCCAGCTCTACGTCCAGCCCCAGCTTCTCCGCGATCTCCTTGTACCGGTTCCTGACCGTGACCTCTGTGACCCTGGCCACGTTGGCGATCTCCCTCTGGGTTCTCCTCTCGTTGCAGAGGACCGTTGCTATATACAGGGCGGCGGCAGCGACACCCGTGGGCCCCCTTCCGGAGGTGAGGCCGTAGGGGGCAGACTTCTTCAGGATCTCGATGGCCTTGGCCTCCACCTCTCCGGAAAGGCCGAGCTCGCTGGCGAATCTGGGGATGTAGTCCACCGGGGAGCTGGAGGGGGTCTTCATGAGCTGTCGGATGATGAACCTGTAGCTCCTTCCTATCTCCTTCTTGCTCACCCTCGAGACCTCCGCGATCTCGTCCAGGGTTCTTGGGATGCGCCACTGCCTGCAGGCGGCGTACAGGGCGGCAGCGGCAACCCCCTCGATGGACCTTCCCCTTATGAGCCTCTCCTCCACCGCCTTCCTGTAGATGTGGCACGCCGCCTCCTTCACATCGTTTGGCAGGCCGAGGTGGGCCGTCATCCGCTCTATTTCCCCGAGGGCGAAGGTTAGGTTCCGGTCAACCGCGTCCCCTATCCTTATCCTGCGCTGCCACTTCCTCAGCCTGTAGATCTGGGCCCTGCGCCCGGCCGTGAGCTCCTTCCCGTAGCTGTCCTTGTCCCTCCAGTCTATCATGGTAGACAAGCCCTTGTCGTGAATACTCAACGTCATGGGTGCCCCCGTCCTCCCCTTGGTCTTGTCCCTTCCCATCATCCTCCAGTCCGGGCCCGCGTCGAGTAGCCTGTCCGTAATGACGTACCCGCAGTCCCCGCATACCACCTCGGCATGCTCGTAATCTCTAATCAATTTCCTTCCCCCGCACTTGGGGCACTGTGCCTCCTCCGCCTCGGGTGCTCCTCTCATTTGCTTCCCGAAGCAATAGGTGATAGTAAAGCATAAAAGCTTTTCTGTTCGTCAATCAACGAAAAATTTTTGTTGCCTTTCCGGAGGAGGTAGCAACGAAATATACCTACCTACTCTCCCTCGTAACGCTTTCGGCTTGATGTCCCCGGGCCTATCTGGGTACGGGCTTCCTCCTGAGGGTGAGAAGGAGGATGAGCACGATAACCACAATGCTAACCGCCACCAGCGCGGGCGTCCAATACGAGGGACCTCCAGTGATCGGTCCCCTGATGGTGATGGTCCGGGTGGAGAAGTGCGGAAGGGAGACCAGGACTTGGATGCCCTCTCCGCCGACGAGGATCAGATACTCCGCCCACCCGCCGTCGTTCGTCGGGTCGAGAACATCGTCGTAGTCGTCCGCCAGCGGGATCTCCTGCCCGTCTACCTCTACCCTCACGTGCCGGATGTTGACAATCGGCAGGACGCGGTTGTCCACGTTCAGGATGACCGTGCGCCCCTCCCGGTTTTCCGAGCTTATCCTCGCGATCACGTTGTTCCCCCTCACCTCAACTTGGGCCTGAACCTGCTCGTGCTGGAAGTCCTTTTTCACCTTGACCCGCCCGGTCTCCACCTCCACCTTCACCGTCACGCTGGCCGCCACCCTCCCCTCAGAAATCGCCCCCGCCACCTTGCTGATCTCCTGGGCGAGATTGTCGACGGAGAACTTCAGGTCCTGGAGGGAGCCTGTGAGGTTCTCGATGCTCTTGGCCACCTCGGGAAGAACCACCAGGCCCTTGGAAACAGCTTGGGAGGCCCGGTACTGGTTGTCGCCCCAGAAGGTGGCGATTACCATGACCGCCGTCCGGATGTCCACCACTGGGGCTGTGTAAAGCACGGTGACCTTCCCTTGCGCGTTTGTGCTCGTTGTCGCGGGTGAGACCTCCCCGGCCGTTGCCGTCCAGGTGATGGTTTTGCCGGCAAGCGGGTTGAAACTGGAGTCAAGGAGCACCGCGACGAGGGAAATGGTCGATCCCGACTCAATTGTGAAGATGTCGGGGGAGAGCGTAAGGGATGTCGGGGTCCACGCCGGGGGCACTTGAAGCGGGGAGATCTCTCCCGTGGCGCTCGTCCTGTCGCTCAGGTACTGCTCGTCCCCCGCAAAGGACACGGTTATCACGACGGAAGTCTCGGTCGCGACATCGGGGGCAACATAGACCGTCCAAGCCTGACCGAGGGAGTTGGTCACCGACGTGGTCATGGAGAAGTAACCGGCAGTCGCGCTCCACGTGATGACCTTATCGCGGACGGGATTTCCGGAATTGTCAAGGAGGGTTGCGGTGAAGATCCTGGTTTCTCCGGGGTTCATGGAGAAGCTCTGGGGGGAGAGGGACAGGACGGTGGGCGTCAGGGGGGGTGGGGGGAGGACGTTTTGAATGGTGAAGAAGTTATCGGAGGTGTCGGAGTTCTCAAATCCCCAAGTCTGGGCCTTCGCGCTCACCCTCACCAAGCACTTGGTCGAGTTCTCTATCCCCGTCGTGTTGAAAACCACCTCGTGCAGGGCGGGAATGTTTTCCTCCCAGAAGCTCTTCTCGTCCACGTATCCCCAAGAGGAACCGCCATCGACGCTTATCTCTATCCTGTAGGTGACGTTGTCGGGAGGGTCGCAAGCGCCCGACCACTGGATGGTCCTGTACCCCCACCAGAGCTCCCCGCCGTTGGGGCTCACTACCAGCACCCTGAGACCTGAGACGTAGGCGGTCATGCTGTCGGCGCCGGCGGGCTCGGCGACCGAGAGGAAGAGGGGGAGGGCAAGGGGCAAGAGAAGGAGGGAGGGGAGGAGAAGGCCGGCTCGCCTCCTTCCTAGGGCAGAAAACGAGAGGAGGAAAAGGGAGGAGAAGAGGAGGGTGAGCCAGGAAGGTTTCAGGAGGAGAGTGGGATAAAGGAGGCTGATGTTGGAGGCGTACGGAACGGCTCCCGAGGGGGTGAGGGCCAGGCGGAGGGAGAGGGAACAGAGGAGGGCGGAGGCGAGCAAGAGGAACCGGCGCTTGGGGCGGGTGAGGAGGAGGGGGACGAAGGCAACTAGGGCGAGGTAGGGCAGGAGGAAGAAGTGGAGAGGCTCGGAGGCCCAGGCGCCCAGCTGCTCGACGTAGATCGGGGTGGAGGGGGCGAGAAGGGTGCTGAAAAAAGTGTAGACGGCCAAAGTGAATACAAACAACAATATTCTCCCACCGCTCCCCTCTTCCATCGCGTTCTTGGGTTTGTTCACTCTAATATGTGCTCAAGGTCGGCGTGTTGGATGACCTCCAACCAAACTGGGTCAGGCGCCTCGATTCAGGCACAGGCGGAAAATAATATCACAACTCGAAACAAATCAACCCATGCGGAGTCAGGCATAAACATACTTCCCCACCAACTCTTCGAGTCGAACCCCGCTTGCCGGTTTGATTTTCACATACGGTCGCTGTGTGGGGCCGAAGATATCGATGACGTTTCCCACCCTCTTCCCCTCCCTGTCAAAAACCGGTTGACCCATTTTCGGCTCCACCTCGAACCTGACTACTCCCCCGCTGGGGGTCACGTGGAGGAGTTTTCCGGCTTTTTTCATTTCTCCTCCAGCAGGACGGCATTCACCACGGGCCCCTGACCGGGCCTGCTGGTTACCCTCGCCTTCCCGATCTCCGTTTGGATGACGGCGCCCTTGGTGAGCGTCTGCGTTCTCACAAAATCCCTGTTGGCGGGGTTTTCCAGAACGGAGAGGATTTTGACCCTCCTCGTTTTCCCGCTGGAGTCCGAAACGTTGGCAAACTCCACCGAGAGGGGGCGCAGCTTCCTGCTTCCGCCCATGCCCCTCTTCTCAACCACCTTGGTTGGGCCCACGCGGATGGGAACAAAGTCACTCCCCATCTCCCTTTTTCTCTTCCCTCTGCTGAGTCTCCGCCTTCCTCCCGTCGGTTTCTTCAGGGATCTGCCCTGCCAAATCGGCATTTCATTCTAGCCTAGAAACTATTAAACGCCTCGAGAACGCGAGATTTCATCCGCCCGACCACCCCTGGGAAACCTCCAAGGGGAGAAACAGGGAGAAAATGGTTGCCCCGGTCGGCCTGTGGAGGAGGATGAGCCTCT
The DNA here is from genome assembly GCA_964632175.1 of Hadarchaeota archaeon (SeqCode). Lineage (GTDB taxonomy): Archaea > Hadarchaeota > Hadarchaeia > Hadarchaeales > JAWBSP01 > JAWBSP01. The sequence goes on along the minus strand of CAZWBJ010000002.1, from coordinate 12,663 downwards.
CTATGTTTTCGAAGGCCTTCCCTATTCTTATGGTGAACTCACCCGTGCGGAGTTCGTTTTCCGGGCACCAATCTGCATTCTCTGTGCTTAGCCTCTCCCTTTCTCCTTCCCGCAGCGTTCCCTCCAACACCAGGGAAAGATCGGAGGTTCTGAGGGTCTCTCCCCCCTGATGCTGGAACACGAGCTCGGTCAGGTTGTCCCTGCCGAACGCCCCCACCAGCTGGAGGTAAATCTTGGGGGCGGTTCTGGGCCAAATCCCGGCCGTTCCCCTCAGGACTAGGACGAAAGCGGAGACGGCTAAAAAGACCACCAAGAGGAGAAGCACGATTCCAACCAGGGTGGAGACTCCCTCCATCTCAGCCCCTCGCAATCCTCAGGGTATACACACGTTTGAAGCATGTCAGGGGTCCCGGGATGGTCAGGCAAAAGTAATTCTCGTTCTCGGTGAGGCTCGGTTCATATCCCTCTCCGGACAGCCAGGAGTTCTCGGAGACCAGATAGTTCCACCAGGCGTTCTCGTACCGCCCCCGCGGGAAAGATATATTCAAGGTTTCCACCACCGTCTTTTCCTCCACCAGATTTTCCAGTCGGAACCTCAGGTTGATTTCCCTTCCTGAAATCGCAAAGTTCTCCCCCACAAGCTCGAAGTTCTGCAAGTATACGAGGTTCTCCACCCTCTTGACGGCAAGAGCGGCCGGGGGAAAAAGCACAATCTCCCCTTCCTCCTGCACGAGGAGGATGGCCCCATTTTCGTAAACGAGCTGCAGGTTGGGATATTCGGAGTTCTGGGAGCGGAAGATCAGCCTCCCGCCGGCGGAGTTGTCAAAGGCCAGCTCACCCGCACCCGGCGAGGTTCCGCCGATGATGAGGGGCAAAAAGGGCACGATGTTCGGAACAGGACTTCGGCCCAAAGGCAGCGTTGCCACCACTTCCTCCCCTAGGCTCAGTCTCTCGGCGGCGGACTTCAGTTCAAAGAAGGCCGTTTTAATTTTCTCCATATGTTCAGCCTCCGTCGCGTGCAGGGCGTGCCTAGTGTAGGCCACCGAAAAAAAGAGGAGGGTGGGGATCAGAACCGCCAGCACCAGGCTGGCTTCCACTACCACCGAGATTCCCCGCTCCCCTAGCATACCGTCCTCACCGAGAGTTCGACAATCCGGTGGGTGTATACATTATCTCCCCCTAGCCAAATCCTCCACCCTCTCTCCCACTTTTCCAGCCGGATGTTCTCGTAGATGGGTTTGAGGTTCTCCACCACCCGACTGAGGTACCTCTCCCAAGCCGAGGGATAGGAGGATCGAATGTAGATATTTTCCGCTTCCGTCTTTTCGGACACGTTCTCGACGAAGAGGATGAGGGTGGTTCTCCCCGTCCCCGCCAGTTTGGGCACGGGATCTTTTAATCTTACCTCCCTGTAAACCAGGCCGCTATTTTCAAGGGAGAAGGCCCGAGGCTCGAACTTCATGGTGGCACTCGACCCCTGCTGAATGAGAACCGCACCGCTTTCGTATATGTAAGTGTACTTGGAATAGATCACATTCCCCATCTCCAGGCAGACCAAGCCCGGTGAGCTGTCGGATTCGTTTTCCACCCAGAACATGCTCGCCCTGTTCGGGGAGGGGACCCCAACTACCGGGGCGGGGGACATCCGGAATTCCGCCGTGCCAAGGCCGTTTTCCCGCATGCTCAAGATTAGGGATTGTAGGCGTCTGAAGTCCTCCGCCACCGTCTGTATATGCTCGAGTTCCGCCTTCTTGGTGGAGCTCTGGGTGAAGTTGACGTACCAGACCGAAAAGAGCATCAGGATGACCATGGTCATCATGACGGCAAAAACCACCACCGAAACGCCGCCATGCTCCATCATTAATACCGAGAGAATTCTTCCGGGTTTGTGGGGTGAGGAAACTCGTTTCGCCTCAAAAGGCTCTGGGAAGGTTGGGTGTTACTATGGTAACATCCGCCATCACAATTTCAGGAGGCTGAGAACGCACTTCTCCCCGTCCAGGTCGAACTCTTTCCTGAATCCAGGGAGCTGGGGTGCGGGGGAGAAGTGGAGAGTTCTGATCCTTGCTTCCTGCTTGATATAGTCCTCCATCCTCCTGACAAGGTCCAGACTCTCCTTCCCCAGGCAGACCTCCCCATCCACCCTCTCCTCCATCCCCAGCGCCATCTCCTTTCGCATTACCTGGAACCTCCTAACTATCTCCTTGGCGAGAGCTTCGGCCTTCAGCTCGGTCGTGAGTTCGGTATCCACGGTTACCCTCCCATAAACCGATTCGCTGGTCGAGCGGCGGGAGGGCAGGGGTTTCTCCCCCGGTTCGCAGAGGACGAGCTCCTTGCAGTTCAGGGCGGAGGAGAGGATTTCCAAAAAGGGCTTTATTTTTTCCTGTATTTCCGGCACGACCTCCACCACGATGGTTTTCACGGGCCACCTGAGTTTGAGACCGGCGGTCTGCCTCGCCGAGATCCCCGCCTCCACCAGTTTCCTCACCATCTCCATGCCCTCCTCCAGTCCTCTGTTTATGAATCTCTCCTCGGGCTCGGGCCAATCGCAAAGGTGGACGCTCCCGGCCCCTCCCAGTCCGCCGTATATTTTCTCCGACAGGTGGGGGATGAAGGGGGCGAGGAGCTTGGAAAGGGTGATGAGGACTCTGTGGAGGGTGAAGTAGGCGGCCGTCTTGCTCGGATCCTCCACTTCCACCCAGGTCCTTCTCCGAATGAGCTTGATGTACCAGCGGCTCAGGTCCTCCTGGATGAAGGTGGCGAGGGCCCTCACGGCGGCGTGGAGCTCGTACCTCTCGAGGGAGGAAGTGACCGCAAGAATCAGGGTGTTGATACGCGAGAGGATCCACCGGTCCTCTATCTTCAGTTGCTGGATGACCTCCTCTCCCACTTTGTCCGGGTCGAAGGAGTCTAGGGACATGTAGGTTGTGGCGAAGACTTGGACGTTCCAGAGGGTGTTCAGCAGCCTCTGGACATTCGTGAGCTCCCTCATGCTGAACTTCAGGTCTTCCCAAGGCGGGGAGGAGAGGACGTAGAACCTCAGGGCATCCGCCCCGTACTTCTCGACCACCTCCAGCGGTTCGATTACATTTCCTAGCGATTTGGACATCTTCCTCCCCTTCTCGTCCAGCGCGAAGCCGTGCATGAGAACCTGGCGGTACGGAACCTCGCCAAAGGCGACCACCGAGGAGACCTGCTGGGCGTAGAACCACTTGGTCACCTGATCCTCCCCCTCGGTGATGAAGTCGCTGGGCCAGGGGAAGAGCTTGGAGCTCAGGGCTGGGTATCCCAGAGAGGCCCAGGAGGCGATGCTGGAGTCGAACCAGACGTCCAGAACATCCGGTATCCTCCTCATCTCCCCACCGCATTTCTCGCACCTCAGGAGGATCTCATCGACCGCGGGGCGGTGGAGGGTCTTGGGCTTCCCCCCTCTCTCCTCAAGCTCCCGGCGGCTCCCCACCAAGAGTTCGTTCCCGCATTTTCCGCAGACCCAGATGGGCATGGGGATCCCCCAGTACCTCTGCCTCGAGAGGCACCAGTCGCCCACCGACTTCACCCCGTTTATGTACCTCTCCCTCACCCAGTCAGGAAACCACTCAACTGCCGAGTTCTTTTCCAGGAGGAGTTCTTTTATCTTGGAGGTGCGGAGGAACCACTGCTCGGTGGCCCTGAAGAGGAGGGGGGTGTGGCAGCGCCAGCAGTGAGGATAGGAGTGGACGATGGTTCCCTCCTTCACCAGCAGGCCCTTCCCCTTGAGGTCCGAAAGGATGATCTTGTCCGCGTCCTTCACGTAGAGGCCGGCGTACTTTCCCGCCTCCGATGTGAATCTCCCCCTCGCATCCACGGGGCAGAAGGCCGGCAGCCCGTACCTCTTCCCAACCTCAAAGTCCTCCTCTCCGTGTCCGGGCGCGGTGTGGACGCAGCCCGTTCCCTCCTCCAGCGTCACGTGCTCGCCGAGGATGACGCGGTGTCTGAACTCCTTCTGCTTTGGTACCTCCTCCAGAAGCGGATGCTCATATTCCAGTCCCTCCAGCTCCGCTCCCCTCTTCCTTTCCACGATCCGGTAGTCCCACTTCAGTTCCGCGGCGACCCTTTCCACCAGCCCCTCCGCCAAAATGTATCGATCCTCCCCCACCTGGATCTCCACGTACGTGAAATCCGGATGGAGGCAAACGGCCAGATCGGCGGGGAGCGTCCAAGGGGTGGTGGTCCAGACCAGCAGATACCTGCGCTCTTCCCCCTTGAGCCTGAACCTGATATAGACGGAGGGATCCGCTCTGTCTTGATACTCCCCCCGAACCTCGTGCTCAGCCAGGGCGGTTTCGCACCTGGGACACCAGTGGATCACCCTGAGCGACTTCTCCAGCAGCCCCTTCTCGTGGGCCCTCTTGAGCGTCCACCAGGCGCACTCCACGTACTCATCCGTCAGGGTCAGGTAGGGGTTCTCCCAGTCCATCCAGACCCCCAACCTCTTGAACTCCTCCGTCATGGTGGCCACATGCTTGAGCGCCCAATTCCTGCATTCCTCCACGAACTTCTCGATTCCGATCCTCTCCTCAATCTCCTTCTTGGAACGGATTCCCAGCAGCTCCTCCACCTTGACCTCGATGGGCAAACCGTGGCAGTCCCAGCCAGGTTGCCTTCTCACCCTGTAGCCTCGCATGCCCTTGTATCTCAGGACGGCGTCCTTGATGATCTTGTTCCAGGCGGTTCCAAGGTGAATGGATCCGCTCGCATACGGCGGACCGTCCAAAAAGTACCAGAGCTGCTTCCCCTTGCTCTTAACTTTTTCGTATATCCTTTCCTCCTCCCACCATCTCTGGATTTCCCTCTCGCTCTCGGGTATCTTGTAAGAACCTGGGGGTTCGATCTTCATTTGCTACTTTTGCAAATACTCTTAAACTGAACCCTCGAGGGGCGCCCGAGCGTGACGATTTCCAAGGAAAACGTGGTTGGCATAGTCACGTTTTTCTAGAACCCGGCGATTCCCATTTTTACCTCCCAACGGAGCTTGAGATGCTAGATCTCTGGGTGGAGGCCTACCGTCCCAAAACTCTGAAAGAGATGGTGGGGCAGGAGGAGGTGGTGAGGAGGCTGGAGGGATTCTTGCAGAAGAAGTCCCTGCCAAATATGATCTTCGCCGGCCCGCCGGGAGTGGGCAAAACCACGGCCGCCCTCTGTCTAGCGAGGGAACTCTATGGGGACGGTTGGAGGGACAACCTGCTGGAGCTCAACGCCAGCGACGAGCGGAAGATAGAGACCATAAGAACCAAGGTCAAGGAATACGCGCGCTCTAGGCCCGTTGGCGGGGCTCCCTACAAGCTCCTCCTCTTGGACGAGGCCGATGCCCTTACCAACGATGCCCAGCATGCCTTGCGCAGGATGATGGAGATGTACGCCTCCACCTGCAGGTTCATCCTCGACTGCAACTACCTCAGCAGGATCATAGAGCCCATCCAATCAAGGTGCGCGGTTTTCAGGTTCAGCAGGCTGACGGACGGGGATATAAAGGAGATGCTCCAGAGGATCGCGAAGGCTGAGAAGCTCACCCTGCAGCCGGAGGCCCTTCAGGCCATCATCTACGTCAGTGAGGGGGACATGAGGAGGGCCATCAACATCCTGCAGGCCGCTGCCTCCGTCTCCCCCAAGATCACCGAGAAATCCGTTTACGAGGTGACCTCAAGGGCGAGGCCTGAGGAGGTGAGGGAGATGGCCAAGCTCGCCCTCTCGGGGAAGTTCGAGGAGGCAAGGAACAAGCTTTACCAGCTTCTGATGGAGAGAGGCCTCGCCGGGGAGGACATCCTTGACCAGCTGCACAGAGAGATCTTCAACCTCGATGTCCCAGAGACCGTCAAGATCAACCTCTTGGAGAAGCTGGGTGAAGCTGATTTCAGGCTCACGGAAGGGGGAAACGAGCGCATCCAGCTGGAGGCCCTCCTAGCCCATTTTGTGCTGGTTGGGTCTAGGCTGAGATGAAGTCAGCCCTTCTGAGCCAGCGGCCCTCGAGTGGAGTTTTCCTTCCCCTCTTCTCCCTCCCCTCCCCTTATGGGATAGGGGATCTGGGCCCGCCTGCCCACAGGTTCGTGGACTTCCTCTCCGAGGCGGGGCAAAGGTTCTGGCAGGTTCTGCCAATTTTCCGGCTTCCCGACGGAGGTGCCAACCCCTATGTACCCATCTCGAGCTTTGCGGGCAACGTCCTGCTCATAAGTCCCGAGTTCTTGGTGACCGAACGCCTGCTGGATCACCCTCCCAGCCCGCTCGGGGAGGGGAGGATCGATTACGGGAGGGTTTACCGGTACAAGCTGGAAATTTTCAGAAAGGCCTTCTCGAACTTCAGGATCACACCTGAGTACGAGGAGTTCTGTGCCGGGAATGTGGAATGGCTGGAGGACTACGCGAGCTTCGTGGTTCTGTGCCGCGTGTTCGGCACCCCTTGGAACCAATGGCCGGTTAGGCCCGGAGAGGAGGGAAGGAAGGAGGTGAAGGAGCGGTGGGAGAAAGAGATGGAATTCGAGAAGTTTCTGCAGTACCTCTTCTTCAGGCAGTGGTCCGAACTGAGGGAGCACTGTCGGTCTAAGGGAATACAGCTTGTGGGGGACCTTCCCTTCTACCTCCCCCACCAGAGCGTGGAGGTCTGGCTTCACCGGAGGCTTTTCAAGCTCGACGGGCAGGGCAACCCCGCCTTCTTTTCGGGTGTTCCCCCCGATGTTTTCAGCACAGTGGGGCAGTTCTGGGGAACACCCGTCCATAACTGGGAGGAGCACAGGAGGGAGCGGTTCGAGTGGTGGGTGGGCAGGATCGGGTACGCCCTGAGGCTTTTCGACTGGTTAAGGCTGGATCACTTCAGGGGTTTTATCAGGTACTGGGAGATCCCGGCCGGCAGAAAGCTGGAGGAGGGAAGGTGGGAGCGTGCGGGGGGCGCGGACTTCTTTCTTGAGCTCGAGAGGAGGTTCGGCTGCCCTCCCCTGCTGGCGGAGGATCTGGGCGCGCTCCTTCCAGAGGAGATGGGTATTATCGACGGTCTAGGTATACCTACCATCAGGGTGCTTCTTTTCGCCTTCTCGCAGGATGGGGTTTCCGGCAGGCATGCTCCGCACGAGTATCCGGAAAACTGTGTGGCCTACACCTCGACCCATGACAGCTCCACCCTCATGGGCTGGTTTGAGCGCGCTGGGCCTAGCTATCGGCAAAGCCTTTCCCGATACCTAGGAAGGGAGGTGGAGGCGCGGCAGGCACATCTAGAGTGCGTCAAGCTCCTCATGTCTTCTAGGGCCAGAGTCTGCATCTTCCCCCTCCAAGATCTTCTCGGCCTTGGGGATGAGGCTAGGATAAACCGCCCGGGGACGGTAGAGGGGAACTGGGAGTGGAGGGCGCTTCCGCAGCAGCTCTCGCCAGAACTTGTAAAAACCCTCCGAAGGCTCACGGTGGATTTTGGGAGAGCGTAGTCTCCGGTGGGTGCTCCCTTGGTTTCTCCTCCTTCTGCTTCACCCCCTGTACGCCCAAGTCGATGTCCTCCCCCCCGTGTTCGTGTTTGGGGAACCCGCTTCCGACCTGCTGACGAGCGAGAGGCTGCAGGTCAGGGTGAGGGTGGTGGATGAGTCTGGAATTAAGGTGGAATCCATCCGCCTGCAACTGGATAACGTGGACCTCTACCACCGCTGGGAAAATGGCTGTCTCGTTCTGGCGGAGGTCAGCGGGCTGGAGGAGGGATGGCACCTGCTCAGGATTTCCGCGGAGGACTCGGCAGGTAACTTGGGCTCGGCCACCTTTCGGTTTAGGGTGTTTTTCCCCGAGAGGACCGTGGAGATCCTGTCAGAGAATCTTGTGGTTGAGGGGGGGAAGGTGAGGGCAAGTCTGCTCGCACGCAACCCTAAGGCGGAGGTCTGGGAGGAGGAAATGCGAGCGAGGCTGGATGGGGTGGAAAATACTTTTTATATCTCGGTTCCCCCAGGCGGTAACCAGCCCCTCGAGATTTCTCTACCAGCGGGATCTCTGAGGCCCGGCACCTACACCCTGAGCGTTCTACGCCAGACCGGGGAGAATGTGGGTTCGCGCGCGGTTCACCTTTCCAAGGAAAGGGGGTTCCCCTTCCTCTTCCTGCTCCCGGCGGCAGCGGTAGCAGCTCTGGTCCTCCTAAAAGCGAGGAGAAGGAAACCCGCTCCCCTAGGGGAGGAGGGGACGGGCTCCTAAAATCCTGCCCCGAAGGATAATGTGAAGTTCTTCATAACCACGGCTATAGATTACCCCTCCACCGAGCCGCACTTAGGTCATGCCTACGAGAAGGTCTGTGCGGATGTTATAGCAAGGTACAAGAGGCTGAAGGGGTTCGAGGTCCACTTCTCAACGGGAACGGACGAGCACGGGCTGAAGATTCAGAGGTATGCGGAGGCGGCCGGGAAGACACCGCAAGAGTTCGTGGACGAGATGGCGGCCAAGTTCAGGGAGATGTGCGAGGCGCTGAACATCTCCTATGACGACTTCATCAGGACCACCGAACCCAGGCACGAGCGCGTGGCCAAGGAAATCTTCCGCAAGCTTTGGGAGGCCGGGGACATCTATCGGGGAAATTATGAGGGCTACTACTGCACGGAGTGCGAGACCTACTACAGCGAGGGGGAGCTAGTGGAGGGGAAGTGTCCCGTTCATGGAAAGCCGGCCGAGTGGATGAGCGAGGAGAGCTACTTCTTCAGGATGGGGAAGTACCGGGAGAGAATCCTAGAGCACATAAAGAGCCATCCGGATTTCATCCGCCCCCCCGAGAGGGCCCGCGAGATTCTCAAACGCTTGGAGGGGCCCCTGAGGGATCTCTGCGTCTCCAGAAGCACCTTCGACTGGGGTGTGAAGTTGCCCATCGATGAAAGGCACGTGATGTACGTCTGGGTGGACGCCCTGACCAACTACCTGACCACCGCGGGTTATCCGGAGGGCTGGTGGCCCGCCGACCTTCACCTGATAGGGAAGGACATAAGCTGGCACCACTGCGTCATCTGGCCGGCCCTCCTCCTCTCCGCCGGCCTCCCCCTCCCCAAACAGATCTTCGTCCATGGCTTCGTGACCATGGGAGGGGAGAAGCTCTCCAAGAGCAGGGGGGTGAGGGTGGACCCCATCCTCCTAGCCCGGAAGTATTCCCCGGATGCCCTGAGGTACTTTCTGATAAGGCACATCCCCTTCGGCTCCGACGGGGAGTTCACGGAGGAGGGGCTGGTCCGGAGGCTCCACGACGAGCTGGCGGACGTGCTGGGCAACTTCGCCCACAGGGTTCTCAGTTTCATCCATTCCAGATTCGGAGGGAGGGTGCCGGAGGGAAGGATGGACGAGGAGATGAGGAGGAAGATCCTCCAGGTCGTGGAGGAGGTGGAAAAGCTGATGGATGAGCTTGAGCTGACCAAGGCGCTTGAGAGGGCTTTTTCCCTCGCCTCCCTGGGCAACGAGTACTTCCAGTCCCGCGAGCCTTGGAGGGGCGGACCCGAGGCGGGCGAGTGCCTTCTGACCAGCATAAACCTGCTCAGGACCCTCTGCGTGCTCCTCTACCCCTTCATGCCCTCCTCCTGCACCAAGCTGGCCGAAATGGGGGGGTTCAGGGTGGAGAGCTGGGAACAGGCCAAGGCCCTCGACCTAGCGCCCGGGCACCAGATAGGAAAGCCCGAGCCACTCTTTCAGAAGGTCGCGCGCGGATCGGAGGAGAAGGAGGAGATCTCGTACGGGGAATTCATGAAGCTGGATCTGAGGGTGGCTGAGGTCGAGACCGCGGAGAGGGTAGAGGGCTCGGACAAGCTCCTGAAGCTCACGGTGAGGCTGGGTGGGGAGAGGAGGACGGTGGTGGCTGGAATAGGGAGGAGGTACAGGCCGGAGGAGCTGGTGGGGAAGCAGGTGGTTCTGGTTGCCAACCTGGAGCCGAGGACCATAATGGGCATCCCCTCTCAAGGCATGATATTGGCGGCGGGGGAGAGCGAGGAGGAAGTATCCCTCCTGGTGCCGGACAGAAAGGTCAAATCCAACACCAGGGTGAGGTGAGGGGATTCCCCGGAGGGTCCCCTCACCTCGGCTAGCAGGGGTGCAGCGTTAACCCGTGAGATAGCCCCTCTTCCGGGCGGCTTCCTTGAGACTAAGGAGATCCTTCTGATATCCCACCCTTTCCGGATGCTCGATAACCCACTGCTGGACGATGCTCCTCACCACCTCGCTCCTCGTGTTCCCCAGAACCCCGATGAGATCGTCGAGAATCATTAGGTAGAGACCTTCCATGAAAACCCTCACCTCGGCTTTCTTTCCTGGCATTTTCCTGCCAACTTACTGTAAGTTTACTGCTATTTATACCTTTTCATGAGTCATGAGTCCCCAATCCAGCCAGCGGCCTAGGCCTTCACCAGCACCCTTTCCGCCCAGAGATCTCTAATGACGATTTCCCCGTCTTCGGATTCGAAGCGGAATCCCTCACCTCCAAAGTTCTCGCTGAGCTGGAGCAGGAGGTTCTCATCGATGGGAAGCTTTTGATTCTCGTGGAGATTCGCCAAAAGCTGGGAAAGCAGGCGCAGGCGCCGGAAGCGGGGGAGGCCCGTCACCTCCAACCTGAGACCGCGAACCTCCGGCCCCATCACGTGCTTGGCCGAGGCGGGAAGGAAACCCCGGATGGTCAGACTGCCGTCGGGCAACCAGCACATGAGTTCCCGCAGGTTCTCGAAGGAAAGCGTGAGGTGGACGTTGGGGAAGATCCATCCGTTTTCCAGCCTCCTCGCCCCGTTTTCCACCCTTTCGACAACCTCGTTTTCCCCACCCCCGGCTACACCAACCTCATACATCGCTGAGCAAGCCACCGAGCGCAGGTACAGGTTGACCTCGGCCTCCACCGACCTCAGCACGCAGGAGGAGGTTAGGGCGGCCTGCTTGAGGAGGAGTTCCCGGCTCTCCCTCTCGTAGCCCGACCTCAGCATGCTGGAGGCGGTGAGGACCACCACCAGCATGCCCACCAGGAAGACCGCCAGAACGGGTGCGGAACCCCTAGCCAAACTCCACCTCCATCTCTGCCCTAATCAGGTCCCCGTGTGCCGGAAGGAGGGAGAACCTCCCCCTGCTGCGGTAAGATCTCTCCGTGGGCTTCCCCCAGTGCACCTCCCACTTCTTCCCCTCCACCGAGATCCCGATTCTTGCCCATCCTTCCCCTGACCAGAACCGGAGGGCTTCTAGGGCAAGGTTCTCCGGGGAGAATCCGCGAGCCGGAAGACCCAGCAGGTTCTCCACGACCGCCTGCGGGAGGGTCACCTCGGAGTTGTCCGGCTTGAGGTTCAGTAGGGCGAAGTAGAGGAGCTCGCACTTCAGCTGCATCTCCCTCTCCCTAGCCGAGCGGTAGGGAAGGTCCGCCCAGATCAGGAGGAGGGTGGTCCCTGAAAGGAGGGCGGTGAAGATGAAGCAGAGCGTTAAAATGTCGGACAGCCCTATCTCCACACCACCACCCTGAGCCTCCCCAAGGCTCCCCCCACCAGCACCGGCACCTCCACCTCCGCACCTCGCGGAGGGGTGGCGGGGCCTATCCCCACCCCGCCAGCCGTGAACACCAGGATCTGGAACTTGAAGTTCTCGCGTCCCCACTCATAGCTTCCCTCCAGGGGCAGGTTCTCGAGGATACCGGGCCTTTCCCCCATGCAGAACTGGGTGGCGAGGGTGCAGGCGAGGTCCTTCATCCTGGCGTACTCTAGGCCCTGGCGGTAGGTCTGGTAAGCAGCAGCGACGAGGATGAAGAGGGAGAGGAGACCCAGGAGCGTGAAGAGGCCGGTGATGAATTCCCTCACGTTTCCACCATCAGTCCGTTCTCGGTGAGCGTTATCCTAAGCGAATGCCTGCCCGGTTCCAGCCTGATTTGTTGGCAGAACCTCCCCTCCAACTCGCCGTACAGGGATTCCCCGATAAGCACCCGGTTTTCAACCAGGACCACCGGCTGGAAGAGCTCCACCTCTAACACCTGATCGGAGGAGGTGGCGAGGCACGCGCGGGCGGCGTAGAGAATGGAACCCGCTCCCTTTTCAGTGGCGCTTCTCTCTCTGATCCTGGCGAGGGTTCGGGCTCCCATGACGCCGAGGGAGGTCACCATGGCTGCCAAGAGGACGGTGGCTACCACTCGCAGAACCGCCATCAGGTGATGGTCAGCTGGAAGGGCTGGGTGGCTAGGGCCCCTCCCCCCTCTGCCTTCACCGTGAGGACGTAGTTGCCGGGAGCCGCCTGGGTGGTCACCGTGAGGCTCAGGTTGGAGTAGAAGGGGGGAGTCCCGGAGGGCATGGAGAACGACGCACTAACTCCCGCCGGCTTTCCTTCCACCGACAGGGTGACGGTCTCGTGGAAGTCTAGGAGGGGCTCCACCCTCACCAGCACCGTCAGGGAGTTCTCGTTATCGGGGCGGCGGAGGGTCCAAGAACTCGGCTCTAGGGAAAGCTGCACGCCAAGCCGCTCCATCGCCTTTCCCGCTCGTTTGTACAGGGTGATCCCGAATCCCAAACCAGCGGCTAGAAGAATGATACCCGCCAGCAGTTTCATGGCGAGCGGTTCAATGCCCCTCCTGTCCATTTTCATCCGCTCGGGCCAGTTTTTAAACCTCCTTCACTTCAAACCAGTAATCGTCCTTCACGGGGTTGGAGAGGAGCCTCCTGCACATCTCCCTCACCTGCTTCTTCG
>CAZWBJ010000001.1:81726-98239 GCA_964632175.1 Hadarchaeota archaeon (SeqCode) | reverse complement strand
GTGGGCCCGCTGGGATTCGAACCCAGGATCTGCGGTGTGTGAGACCGCCGTCATAACCGCTAGACCACGGGCCCTCAATAAAATCACTCGCTGACTAAAAAATGAGGAGCCTCATTCTTTTTGCCCTCATCCTGCTCTCCGTGTTCGGTGAAGCGCTTCTCTTTTATGAGAGAACTGAACCGTCCAAACCGCTCCTGGGCTACAATCTTCTGCTGAGGGAGAACGTCCTCACGCCCGAGCAAATTGACCGGTTAGCCCACAAGCTTAGAGAAGTGGGATCCCAGGTGGTCAAGCTCTGGTTGCCCGTGAACTCCCTTCACCCGCGCGTCTTAGAGAACGGCTCGTACGGGGACTGGGATTTCACCTTCTGGGACTCGGTTCTGGAGCCGCTGGCCCGCGAGAACCTCATCATCCTCTTGGATCCGTGGTTCAGGACAACCTCCGAATTTTGCCCGCCCGACCTCACGGAAAACATGTGCGTGAAGAGGAGCTGGGGGAGAATAAACATCGCCTCTGTCTTCCACCCCCGCGTCCGGGAGTACCTGAGGGAAGCCTGCTCCGCCATCGCCATCCATTACTCGGCGGAACGCCCGGACTTGGGAAAACACATCAGAGCGCTAGTTCTCTTCAACGAGCCCTACTTCTTCAATCTGGGCGCCATAACCTGGTCCGAGTGGAGGGGGTTTCGGCTCCCCCTCTTTCTTCTGATCGATGAGGATCCGGAACACGCCAAGCAGGATTTCTGGGAGCAAGTTGAAAACCTCGCCCTTTTCGTCAGGGAGCTGCGGGAGGAGGTTAGGAGGCACTGGATGGTGGATGTCATGCTCTGCTACGACGTGATGTGGGTCTCCTGGCCGCCCTCAGCCGCCATGTACGACAGGCTCGCCCGCGAGGTGGACGCCATCGGGATAGACCCGTATCCCGGGGAGTACTGGCCTGTGGAGTGGTTCGGGCTGGAGTTCATCCTAAAACGGGCTCTCGCCCTCGGTAGACCAGTTTGGATCACGGAGTGGGGATACAGCGCCAGGGACTGGATGACTGAAACCAGGAGGCTCCCGGACGAGGCCTTTGCGAGGGAACTGGTGAAGCGTTGCTCGAGGGCGGGCATCCGAGGGGTCCTCTTCTTTAATTTCTTTGAAGCTTGGGACGGCAAGCCCGGGATTTACTCGGTTTACGATCCCCGCACAGGCGAGCCGATGCCGGACGCGAGGAGATTATGCGAGGTCCTCAGAGAATTGGCAGGCTGATAAGGGCCTACCCCCGGAGCCTCCACCCGCTCCATCCCTATCGGCCCGACCGGTGGGGGGCGCTGTTCATCTTCCTCTTCACCTCCATACCCTACGGCGTCCTCCTGAGCGTCTCGCTCTCCGGAAAACTCACCGAGCTCTGCCTGCTCATCCCGCCCGTCTTCCTCTTCCTCTGGGCGCTCGCCTCCCTCTGGCTCTGGGTGGTGAACTACTTTCGGGGGCTCTCGAGGACCTTTCTCTTCTCCTCCGCCCTGCTCTCCCCCCACCTCCCAACCCTTCTCGCCCTCGCCCCCTACCTTCACCTCTATGGGGTGGGGGTGTACGGGCTGAAGGCCCTATACTTCTGGGGTGTGGTTTTCGGCTTTGCCCTGTGGTCGCTGCTGATGCTGAGCAGGATATGCCTCTCACTGGGGATGGGGAGGAGGAGATCGCTGGTCGCCGTTTTCCTTCCAATCCTAGCCATCCTCCTCCTGATTCACTTCGGCATACTCTACCTCAGCAACGATAACTTCTCCCTGCTGGACTTCTTCAGACTCCTCTAGACCCGGCAGTAATCCACCACGTCCCTGAAGAATTTCGTCCCATCGGCGGGCTCCAAGACGAACTCGTTCCCCGCCTTTTCATACCTCTTGCGGACGGACTCGGGATCCGCCATTTCCGGCTCGAACGCCTCCAGCTCCTGAGGACTGACAGGGACGGAGATTAGCCCGGTCTTCACATGCATGCTGTAGGGCGCCCTGACATCCCCCATGGGCTTGATGATGGAAGCATCCAGCAGCACCTTGTCCTTACGCTCCTCCTTCTTCGCAGTTTCGGCTGTGGTCAGGCCGGGAAGTTTCTCGGAAATCCTCGCCTGAACGAATCTGACCATGTCCGAATAAAAGCTGAAGAAGTTCCTCCCCCTTTTCTCCGTCGTCAGCTTCTTGGGAACGTAGCTGGAGGGAAGCTCATGCGGCTCAAAGACCGTCCAGATCTGGAAGCCCCTGGACCCGGAGAACTTTATCCTCGGAATCAGACCATAGCCCTCCAGGAGCTTGAAGGCCTCCCTCACCACCTTTTTGGTCTGCTCGAAATCAACCTCCTTCCCGGCGTCGAAATCTATGACCAGCCAGTCCGGTCTGTCGGAGTTTATCCTGTGGATGTAGGGTATGAAGTCTATGCCGTGAACGTCCAGCTGGTTCCAGACGTCCCTCTCGCTCTTTATGGTGATGTACCTGTCGCCAATCTTGCGCTGGAGCCAGTACCTGCCGGTGAAGAGCCTGAAGACCGAAACGTACCTGTCCCTGCAGAATTCCAGCAGCGTCGGCATCACGGTGGGATAATAGCGCTTGGCACGGTAAACCTTCAGGTAATCCGGATTGAGCTCCTCGCGGATTTCTCTCCACCTCCTCTCGAAGGCCTCCCTCCCCTTCTCGGTCGCAGCATAGAGACCGTCCTTCTCCTCCACCCAGCCGCGTCCGATGAGCTCCTGCACTAAGGCGAGTGCTTCCTTCTCCGAGTACGGCTTTCCGGCATCTCTGCTCACTTTTTCCTGAATGTGAGCCAAATCCACGTATTTTCCCTTGCGCTTAATGCAGAACATCAGCATGAGGTGGTCCTCGGGTTGTGCTCTCACTTTAGAAGCTCTTGGAGCTTTTCACCCAAAATTTTTTCGGCACAGCTGAAGCAAACGAAAATCCCCTTGCTCTCCTGTGGCTTCACTATCTTGACGTAGGATGAATCCAGACTGAGGAGCTGGATCCCCTTACCGCAGATTTTGCACTTGGGCCCTTTTGCCCTCATTCTAAAAGTGGGGAGCTTAAATTTACTTCTGACTAACCTTTTTCAGAATAGTTTAACTTGCCTTCACCCATCACAGCCCTCGCCCTAAGCGGTGGAAGCCGGTGCCGCTGGTGCCGCCTCTTTCTTCTTTGCGGGCTTCTTCTTCCCCTTCCCACACTTTGCCGGCATCTCTTAGGTTCTTTCTTTAATATAAAAGAGCATCTATACTCTTGCATGCGGATGTCCCGATGAGCTCGCTTGATTTCCTGCTCCCGAAAAAGCCCGACCTCGAGGAGATGAAGCGGATACAGGAGAGGGTGGCTAGGCTCGTTGTGAAGAGGGACGAGATCGGGAAACTCGAAACGGTGGCCGGCTGTGATGTGAGCTTCGTCAGAGGGAACCGCGCCTTCGCCTCCTGCGTCGTCCTAGACTACAAAACGCTGCAACCGCTTGAAAGCAGGGTGGAAGAGGTCAAGGTGGGATTCCCATACATCCCCAGCTTTCTCGCCTTCAGGGAGCTGGAACCCATGCTTAAAGCGGTGGCTGGAACAAACGCCTCCGTATACATGGTCGGTGCCCACGGTCTCTCCCACCCGCGAAAGGCTGGACTGGCATGCCACCTTGGTGTGGTTTTGGACAGACCGACGGTTGGCGTGGCCAAATCCCTCCTCTGCGGCGAGGCGAGGGAACCCAAGAGGGAGAGGGGATCGGTGGAGTGGGCGATTGACGGCGGGGAGATCATTGGGGCGGCGGTCCGGATCGTAGAGGGATCCAAACCGGTCTACGTGAGCGTGGGGCACAAGGTTTCGCTTGAGACCGCCATCAAGATAGTGCTGGAAACCACCCGCCGCGGCCCCCTTCCCGAGCCCATCCTTCAGGCCCATGAACTGGCAACGAGGGCGGCGAGGGAGAGACTTGACTAGGGGTGTAACCCTCCTCCAAGCCTCCCTTCTCCTCACCCTCTTCCTAGCCGTTTCCCTAGGCGTTCTGTTCTCTCTCTACCACTCCCGGCTTGCGGAAACCCGGCTTGCCGCTGAGGCCCAGCAGCTCGCGGACATGCTGGCTTCCAGGGCCTCGCTGGCCAGCTTGGGAAATATCGTCCCTGTAGACCTTCCCACATCCTTAGGAGGACAACAGTATTCGGTGGAGTGCAGGGAAAACGAATTCGTCGTCAGACTGGGAAGGGGGGAGTTCTCGGCCGCCGCCGGCACGCGGGTTGTTCCATGCTTGCTGGAGGCCGGGACGAGGGTTTACCTCTGCCCAACCGAGAGTGGAATACTCATTTCAGATCGCCCCCTCGTGGGGTATTTTGAAGAACCCCTCTCCATCTCGGAGAACCGGCCCAGATTCTACGACCTTTCCAAAATCCATCCCGAAGTTGCGGCGTGCGCACTCTGGTGCCGCTTCTGGTTGGGAAAAGAGGCCACGCGGTACTCCGAAAACGTTTTGGAGGTGGAAGGCTCTTTTCTCGAACCCGTGGCGGAGATTGAAGGTGAAAGTGTTCCGGCGTGGGTGGTGAAGGGGATGCGTCAGGCCCCAACCCCCTCCGCGCTGAAGGACCTCCCCTCAGTAATGGAAGCGGAGAATTCGGGGTGGTTGCTTTCACCTCGGCAGGCCCTCAGAGAGGTAAAGGAGAGGGAGTGGAGGGATGTCGAAAATTCCATCGTGACGGTTCCCGAAAATGCCTCCATCCTTCCCTGCGTGGTCCACACCAGTGTGGGAAGATTTGTGGCTTGGAGGGTCAGTTGGGAGAACTACACCATCTACACGAGAGCCCTCTTGTGGTGGTGGAAAGAAAACTTAACCGGATTTGTGTACTCTTCCGACAAGCTCCGCCTAGGGTAACTTTAGCTAATCAAAAACCACCGTCTTGTTGTCGTAAACCAAGAGCTTCCGCTCCGTGTACCACTTCAGCGCCCTGCTCAGCACCACCTTCTCCGCATCCTCCCCCTTCCGTTTGAAGTCCTCCAGCGAGTCCCTGTGGCTTACTCTCACGATATCCTGCTCTATGATGGGTCCCGCATCCAGCTCCTCGGTCACGAAGTGGGCGGTCGCACCTATTATTTTCACACCTCTTCTGAAAGCCTGCTCGTAGGCGTCCTTCCCTACGAAGGCCGGGAGGAAGGAGTGGTGAACGCTTATGATGCGGTTGCGGTAGGCCTCCACAAACTTGGGGGAAAGAATCCGGTCGTACCTTGCCAGCACCACTAACTCTATGTTCTCCCTTCTCAGGAGCTCCAGCTCGCGCTCCTCCTGCTCCAGCCTGTTCTCCTTGGTCACGGGGAAATGATAGAACTTCAGCCCAAAATGCTCGGCGACGGGCTCGGCATCCCTGTAATTGCTTACGATAAGGGGGATCTCGGCGTTCAGCTCCCCGCTTCGGTATCTCACCAAAATGTCGTAGAGGCAGTGGAGGAGCTTTGAAACAAAAATCGCCACCCGCGGCCTCTGGGAGGAGAAGTAGAGCCGATAGCTGGCCCCGAGCTCTTTAGCGAGCTTCGAGATCTCGCCCGGTAGCCTTGACTTGGGTATCCTGAAACCCGCCAGGGACCACTCCACCCTCATGAAGAAGATGCCGAGCTGGTGGTCCCGGTGCTCGTCGGAATGAAGAATGTTTCCACCGTTCCGGTAGATGAAGTTGCTCACCCTGGCCACGATCCCCTTCCTGTCTGGACAGGAGAAAAGGAAAACAGCGGTTTCCTCCATCGAAACTTTAAATTCCGCTTTTATGCGGCTGTTTCGGCTTTAAAAGGGAGCTCCCACCAATAACACCCGATGGGATTCAGACTCCCCCTCGAGGCGCTGAGATGCCCGTGCTGTCTCTCCCACCTCCTTCCAGTGAGGGTGGCCACCGAAAGCCAAACCAGATGCAAGAGATGTGGAGTCCCGCTTGACGGCCTCGAGCTACCCGGGAATCTCGTTGAGACCATCTGAGCGCACAGCGGCAAAAAACTGGTGGCTTAGAATAGTGTGAAGAAGGGTAAGCTGTTCTTGACCTGTCTGGCCTTCGCGCTCACGGTGCTGGTCTTCAGCGCCATTACGGGATGGCCAGAGTCCCTGTCCCACATCGCCCTGCTGGCGACGGTGGGCTGGCTGATCTCCGTGGGACTGCTGGATCCCGAGCTGAAAACCAGGACCGTTCCAGCGGCAGCAACCCTGTGCGCCCTCATCCTTCTGGGCGGGTTCGGGGTGAGGCAGATCTCCCGAGAGGAGGCCGGAAAGGTTTGGATGAATTACGATGCGGCCTTTTTCTATCTGGGGGACGAGAACCTACCCGTGGAAAACCTTTCCATCGAGCTACCGCTTCCGGTGAAGGGGGAGAACCTCCTTTTCCCATCGATTAACTGGGTCCTGTGCTGGCAGAACGTTCACGGGAGGATATTCAGACAGATGGGGGGATTCGAGAACCACCTTACGGGGTGGTGGGGATTCCGGGGCAGCAGGGGGGAGAACTTGATGATCGTGGATTGGGGAAGGGAGAATACCAGGGTCCGGTTCACGGTGGACAGGCTATACCCGAACGAGGTCTTCATCCTGAGCTGGAGCGGGTATGTTTGGAAAAGAGAACTTGGCCGGGTTACGGCTAGGGTGGGCGGCGAGAATCCCAGGGGCTCCTTCTCCTCCCCCGAACCCATAAGGGTGAGGTTCTGGGTGGAACTCACCAAGATGATCGGTGGCCGGCCCCAGCTGGTGGAAGCCTTCCTTTCAGAAGGGGAGGGATACGAAAAAACGCTGGAGCTACTCCCCACTGAGAATGCCTTCTGGCAACTCTTCGTTCTCCTCTAGCTCGGCTGCCGGAAAAGGAGTTCTCTGACCCTCTCCAAGGTGTCCACCTCCTCCGGCCTCTTGTCATCCCTTATTCTTTCGATGCGGGCGAACCTCAGTGCCACCCCGGAGGGATACTTGGAGCTCCGCTGCACTTGGTTGAAGGAAACCTCCACCACTATCTCGGGCCTGACGGTCACTTTCCTCCCTTCCGCCTTTGTCTGGAGCGCCCTGAGCCTTTTCGTCATTTCCTCCAGCTCAAGGTTGGTCAGCCCCTTGAAGGTCTTCCCCACGACCTCAAATTTTCCGCTCTTCTCGTCGAGGGCGGCGAGGTAGTAATCGGACAGGTAGCCCGCCCTCCTCCCATATCCCCACTCGGCGGCCGTGATGACCAGATCGAGGGTGAAAACGGGTTTTATCTTCAACCAGGCCTTCTCCCTCCGGCCCGGGAAGTAAGAAGTGTCCGGCGCCTTTGCCACCACCCCCTCGTGTCCGAGGGAGAGGGCTCGCCTCAGGAATTCCTCCCCCTCCTCCACGCCGCCCACCTCCCTCCTCTCAACGACCCGCTCGCCGGCTATCTCCTCCAGCCCCTTCCTCCGGACGACGTAAGGTTCCCCCAGCATCGGCTTCCCGTCAAGGTAAAGGAGGTCGAAGAAGCAAAGCCGCAGGGAGATCCCGGGTGCCTTTTCCGGCTCTTTCCTCCTGAACCTCCTCATCAGGAACTGGAAGGGCAGGGGCGATCCCTGGGCATGGGCTATCACCTCCCCCTCAAGGATGGCCTCCCTCAGCCCGAGCTCCCTGACCTGCCCGACTATCTCCGGCATGTAGCGGCTCACGTCCGCGCGGTTACGTGTGAAGATGGCAACCTTCTCCCTCTGAACGTGGATCTGAACCCTCGCCCCGTCCAGCTTGAACTCCAGGAACGTCCTACCTCCATGTTCCCTCAACGCCTCGCTGACATCCCTCGCACTCTCGGCAAGCATGGGACTGACGGGCTGAAAGAGCCTCAGCATGAACACCCCCAATCCCCTTCCCCTGCCCAAGGCATCCGCGACCTGGGGCAGGCTTCCGAAGGTACAGGCGGCCTTCACCTCCTCCCCAGAGACCCGGTAAACCTCGGCCAGGGCCTGCCTGAGGAGACCCTCACCCACCCCCGCCCTCATTTCCCCCGTGAGCACCTTGGCCAGGAATTTTGCCCCGACCGGCGAGCAACTATTAAAAAGCCCCTCCAGAAGTCTCCTCTTCTGCTGGAGGCTGGGGACGGTGCGCAATTTTTCTAGGACCCTCCAAACCTCCAGAACTGTAAGCGGAGTGGCCGTCAAGGGAACAACTCTCACCCTACGTCTGGTGAAAAGGAGCTTCGTTGCCTCCCCCAAATCCCCCGTCTTGTTGAAGGTCTCCCAAAAGTCATCCGCCTTCAGGCCCGTCGCGGCGAGGACGGCGTCCCTGACCGTTGCCCACCCCACACTGAAGGCTGGACCGAGAAACATGGAGCAGGCGGGTCCGACCTCTTCCGCCCGAAGGTCCCTCAAGAAATCGGCTAGGAGTCTGACCATCTCCTTCCTTTTAGTCAACTTTTCCAGTTGCTCGTAAAGTTCGCCGAGCTTCTCGAACTCCATCAGAAAATAAGCCGGGTTCCTGCCCCTTATCTGTGGTCGACGAACAGGTTGAGAAGGAATATTTCGCACACAGAAGCCACGCTGTCCAATACTCTATCTACAAAAACCTCAGCTTTAAGCAGAGCCCTTTTAATAGACCGTGGTCTGGGAGCAGAGAAGCAGCCCCCTGCTCACCTCCGGGTTGAAGCGGTACCACTTCGACACGATCACTCAACGCAATAACTAACGATTTTTGGAATAGCAGTAAAAACTTTATAATCCTACCTAGATTATCCATTAGTCGCTGTTAACATGCCGGGGCTAGGTTCTGCGGAAATGCGGCGCACCCTTAATTCCAAAGAAGAGGGGGTGGCGGTCTTCGCACCTTGAAACTCGAATTTCCCAAGCCGCCGGTGGGGATCGAACCCACGACCTACCGCTTACAAGGCGGTCGCTCTACCGGCTGAGCTACGGCGGCATCAAAAATTTGTGAGAGGTGTTGAAACTACTTCCTTCCGACGATCTTCTCGACCTCAGCAACCATCTCCCTGCGCTCCTGAACGACGGAGAAGAGATCCACCAGAGTCACAATCCCCAGCAGCCGGCCTCCCTCCACCACGGGCAGCCTCCTTATCCTCCTCTTCACCATGAGCTTCAGGGCCTCCATCACGTCCGTGCCACGGGTGACGGAGATGAGGGGGGAGGACATGACATCCCGCGCCCTGAACCTTCCGGGCTCCAAGTTCTTCTCCACCACCTTCCTCATTATGTCCCATTCCGTGATCACCCCCACCGGCTTCCCCCTCTCGCACACCACCACGCAGCCCACGTTCCTCCTCCTCATGGTCTCGGCCACCTTTGCGAGGGGCGTGTCCACCTCCACGGTGACCACCTTTTCCGACATCAGTTCCTTCACCGGAATCCCCATGTGCAATCCCCTACTCCGAAGCCTTAAACTTAACTCAGACATCCAGCCCCACCACCCTGAGGCGGAATTTGGAAAGGCGGGGGAGGAGGAAGTGCCTGTAATAAACGAGCGGCCTTCGGGTGTGGTCGCTCCCGAAGACGTACGCCAAGTGAACGAGCCAGTCCCAGTGGAAGTCGAACCTTATCCTGTTCCTTCTCGCTTCGCTCGCCTTAAAGTGCCACCGGCCCTTTATCCCAACGTACCTAGACGCCACCATCCTCCTGCCCTTCCTGTGTACCGAGAACCTCAACCCCAAAAGCAGCCTCTCCAGATCCTCCAGCCTCCCGCACAGGGTCCCACGCATCAATCTAAAGTAACCGCCCTTAATTCACGTTTGGCAAGTGGAATTCTGATGGAGGAAGTCAAAGACATACAGCTCACGAGTGGCATGGAGGTTTCACGGCTTTTGGAGCAGATGAGCGGCGCGGGGGGGTTTAATGCGAGCATGCTTTCCGAGGCCGGCGAAATCCTCCTCCAGATGGTCTCACAAAAGGAATGCCTCAAGTTCCTCTCCTTCACCGGCAACCTCGTGGCGACGGGCTTGCGCGGGGTCCTGCGGGAGCTCGCCAAGAGGAGGCTTTTCGATGTTTTCGTGACTACCTGCGGAACCCTCGACCACGACCTAGCTCGAAGTTTCAAACCCTACTACAGGGGGACCTTCTTTGCGGACGACGCCGAACTTCGAGAGAAGGGGATCCACCGGCTCGGTAATGTTTTCCTTCCCCACGAATCGTACGGTCTGATCATTGAGGAGAAGATGCGGGAGTTCCTCGTGGAGATATACGAAAAAGGAGTGAGAGAGATCTCCTCCCACGAGCTTTGCAAGGAACTGGGACGTTGGATTGGGAAGGAGGACTCCATCCTCTACTCCTGCCAAAAAAGCGGCATCCCGGTGATAGTCCCGGGACCGACGGATGGGGCGGTGGGATACCAGCTCTGGCTCTTCTCCCAAGAGCATCGGGACTTCAGGCTGAACCCTCTAAAGGACGAGCAGCTGATGAACGACCTGATCTGGCAGGCCAAAAGTTGCGGGGCGCTGGTGGTAGGGGGAGGGATAAGCAAGCATCACGTCATCTGGTGGGCGCAGTTCAGGGGAGGGCTCGATTACGCCGTCTACCTGACCACCGCCGGCGAGTACGACGGCTCGCTCTCGGGAGCCCGTACCAGGGAGGCCATCTCTTGGGGGAAGATCAAAGCCGGGGCGAGGCACGTCACGGTGGAGGGCGATGCCACCATAACCCTCCCCCTTCTCGTCTGCAGGCTACTGGACTCCCTCTAGAAAACTCCGATGGTCACTCAACCTCATGCCTCACCGAGCCGTACCGCCCGCACTTGGTGAGGTGATTCTACCTGAGAAGGTTCTCGATTCTCTCTTGGATGACCTTCTTGGGTACAGCGCCCACCTGCCGATCCATGAGCTTGCCCTCCTTGAAGAAGAGGAGGGTGGGAATGCTCCGAATGCCGTACTCCTCTGCCTTCGCTCTGTTCTGATCGACATTTATCTTCGCCACGACCACCCTGCCCTCGTACTCCCTTGAGAGTTCCTCCATAATGGGAGCAAGAGCCCGACAGGGCGGACACCAGGCTGCCCAGAAATCTATCACCACCACGCGGTTCTTTTGAATCACGTCTTCGAACTCCTGATCCGAGATTTCCAGCATTACTCCTTTCACCTCATATATAAAACTGCGAAGGGGACAAAGGGGCATTGACGTAGAGAGAGAACCGCCGCGGCCATGATCCCTAAAATTACCTGCTGGCCATCACCGTTCCCTCCATTCTCATCATGAAGTTGGCCGGATCTTGGTTTTCGCTTCGAAGCTCCATGTCGTTGTCTGCCCCTGATAGGTCACATCCGCTTTATACGACAGACTCGATGCCGATTCAATGACACTGCCGCCTCACGGTGCAATTCATGAATCCCACACCCTAGAACGCGCGGGCATTGTTGGTCGTGGTTGGGGGACGAACCTAAATCGAAGCCAAAAGTCAGAGGGCTTAATAGATACAATTTTAACTCTTTGATGTTCGACGCCAAATCCATTGAACTACTGAGAAGGATGACGGAGGCGTTTGGTCCCCCAGGCTTTGAGAGGGAGGTGACCAACCTCGTGAAGGAATACATGTCACCATACGCCGACGAGGTGCTGCATGATAAGCTGGGCAGCGTGAGTTTCGTGCTGAAGGGCTCGGCGGAGAGACCGAGGGTGCTCCTCGCCGGTCATGTGGACGAGGTGGGTTTTGCCGTTTCTGGGATAGATGAGAAAACTGGCTTTCTGAGTTTTTCCACTCTCGGCGGATGGTGGGAGCAGGTGCTGCTGGGACAGAGGGTAACGGTCAGGACCTCCAAGGGTGATCTGATGGGGGTAATTGCAAGTAAACCTCCTCACGTCCTTTCAAAGGAGGAGAGGGAGAAGGTGGTGAAGAAGGATGAGATGTATATAGACATCGGGGTGACCTCGAAGGAGGAGGCGGAGAGCCTGGGAGTGAAAATAGGGGATCCTGTAACCCCATGGAGTCCCTTCGTACTCCTGAGGGATGGAAAGGTGGGAATGGGGAAGGCCTTCGACGACAGACTCGGCACCTTCGTTATGCTTGAGGCCTGCAGGAGGATAAAGGAGCAGAACATCAACCACCCCAACACCATTTACGCTGCCTCCACGGTTCAGGAGGAGGTGGGACTCAGGGGTGCCAAAACCATCGCCCATGTGGTCGACCCAGATGTGGGGATAGTTCTGGAGATAGACATTTCCGGGGATGTACCGGGGGTGGATCCAAGGAAGGCCGCGGCCCGCATGGGGAAGGGCCCGAGCCTTTTCACCATGGACGGGAGCATGATCCCAAACCAGCCCTTCAAGGAGTTTGTGATAAAGGTGGCGGAGGAGTGCAAGATCCCGCTGCAGCTGAGTCAGGTGATGGGGGGTGGAACGGATGCCGGTAGAATCCACCTCCACGGCGCGGGATGCCCCACGGTGGTGCTGGGGATTCCAACCCGGCACATTCACAGCCATGTGGGGCTTTTCAGCCTTCAAGACGCGGAGAACGGCGTGCGACTCCTGATCGAGCTGCTCAAGAGGCTGGACCAGAAAACCGTGGAGAGCTTCCTGTAAAGGAGTTCTGGTTTGCCTTAAGGCCGTCTCGGAGGTGGTGGGAGCACTGAAGTTTT
This sequence comes from Hadarchaeota archaeon (SeqCode), assembly GCA_964632175.1. Lineage (GTDB taxonomy): Archaea > Hadarchaeota > Hadarchaeia > Hadarchaeales > JAWBSP01 > JAWBSP01. The sequence goes on along the minus strand of CAZWBJ010000001.1, from coordinate 85,735 downwards.
ACTCGCCGGGCTTGGAGGAACTCTTAATACCTTTCTCGCCAAAAGTTTTCGGGCGGCGATGAAGAAAAGAGTGTTAGGCGAGGAAGTGAGCTAGCAAGGTATTCCGAGCCGTCCTACTTGGATGGAGGAATTTCGATTCTAAGCAAATCTTCCCCAACTATGGTCTCCGGAAAGATCTTGGAGGCTTGGGATAGAAGGACGGAAGCGTCTTCGTACCGGGGGCTCACGTGGAAGAGAACGAGCTTTTTGACCCCTGCCCTCCGCGCCACCTCCGCGGCCTGAGTGCAGGTTGAGTGAGAATTCTCGACCGCCTTGGCTGAAAGCTCCTCCGCAAAAGTGGAATCGAAGATAAGGAGATCCGCATCCCTCGAAAGCTCCACAATCTCCTCGGTGACAGCCGTGTCTCCCACGTAAACCACCTTCCTGCCTCGGATGGATGGCCCTATCACATCCTCGGGCCTGACCACGCGCCCGTTGGGGAGTCTGATGCTCTCGCCGGCCTTCAGACGCCCGAGTTCCGGGCCCTGCTTGAGCCCTAGGGATAAAGCTTTTTGAAGGTCCAGATGACCGGGCCGCCCCTCCTCCACAAAGGCGTAGGCTAGGGAAGGCACGGGATGGTGGGCCCGAGCCGTCAGAACTCTCCAGCCCTCCCCCCTCACCTCTTGCCCCGGCTCTAGTCCTTCTACCAGTAGCTCGAAGGTGATGGTGTATCTCGGGATCTCAAGGTACTTCCTCAGCCTTTCCACCTCCTCCGCTGGGCAATATACCTCAAGCCTCTTTTCCCTCCCCCACAGGGACAGCGTCTGCACGATACCAGCCAGACCTAGGAAATGGTCGCCATGAAGGTGGGTGATGAAGACCTTCGAGATTTTCATTGGGCTCAACCCGGCGCGGGCCATTTGGACCTGAGTTCCCTCCCCGCAGTCAAAAAGGAGGAGTTCCCCCTCCCTCCTGAGGGCAATGGCTGGGAGAGCTCGCCTGGGTGTGGGGATGCTCCCCGAAGTGCCCAGCAGAAAAACGGTGAGCTCCATCAGGGTTTCTTCAGCGTGCATATTTTCCTGGTGAGGCTCTTGTGGACGTACTGCTCGTGAACCTCCACGAGGTTCAGACCCGAGTCTTCAGCCAGTTCCTCCAAGTTGACCCCGCTTGGCACCCCTAGACAAGCCATGCCCTTCCTCCTCAGAATTCTGGAAATGGAGGGGAGAGACTCGCGGAGGAGTTCCTCCAGCCTGACTCCGCCGGTGGAGGCCTGAACGCCAAAGGGGGGATCGGTGACCACGGCGTCCACCTCCATTTCGGGGAGCCTTCTGGCGTCCCCGAGGCTGACCTCGAAGTTCCTAACATCGTAAAACTCCAGATTCTTCCTAGCCCCCTCCACCATTCTTGGATCTATATCAAACCCCACCACCCTCGCCCCGATGAGTCCGGCCTCCACCAGGATCCCCCCAACTCCACAGAAGGGATCACAGAGCGTTCCGTTCCGGGGGGTTCTCGCTAGGTTTACCATACACCTCGCCAGCACGGGGGGGAGGGTGGAGGGATGAAAGGCGGCCCTAGCGGAGGGTCTTCTGAGCCTCACGGATTTCCTCGCCGTCTCGCAGAGCTTGAGCCCCACGACGCATTTTCCATCGGTCAAAATCCCCACCAGCTCGGTCTCGGGAGATTCCAGATCTATCCTCAACCGGAACTCCGAAAGGAGGAGATCCGCAAGCTCCCTCTCCAGCCTTGCCCTCTCCAGCTCTGGGCAGTGAGTCTTCACCCTCTCCACCCTCACCGCAAAGGTCTTCCGCACGTCAAGAAGGTCGGGCAGATCCGAGCTGCCCACCGCCTCCAGAATCTCGTCGGCGTTAGCTGTACAGAGGTGGAGGCAGACCTCCCTGCACATGGCCAAGCGCTCCGCGATTTTCGAGGGCCTCACCTCCGTGTCCAGCACAAGAACCTGATCCAGCTTCTCCACAAGCTCGTAGGCTCCTCCCTCGGCCTTTATGGCCCCCCTCACCTCCGCCTCGGGGAGGGTGGGGTGCTCCCCCGAGAGGAAGAACATCAGTCTCATAAATGACTTGCGATAGCGGAAACCACGGAAATCCTGCTGAAGGAGGACTCCACCGTGTCGGTTGAGAATATCTCCTTAATTCCTGCACTACGCATCCTGTGCACCGCATCGCCCACAAAGAGCCCGTGAACGCAGCACGCCAGAATCTTCCTCGCCCCCTTGAGCAGTTTGCAGGCCTCCACCACTGTTCCGCCCGTGCTTATGATATCGTCCAAGACCACCACATCTCTTCCCCCCACCTCCGGCTTCCTCCACTCGACTTTCACCTTCGTGTCGCTCAGCCTTTCCTTCCACAGGCAATCAAACTCAACACCCGCCGCCTGCGCCGCCTCCTTCACCCTCTGTAGAGATCCCTCGTCGGGGGAGAGGAAGAGGGGATTTTTTAAGTCCAAGCTCCCCAGGTACCTGCCCAAGAGCGTGAAGACCCTGATCTCCCGGGCCCTCCTGAAGTGGGAGAAGGACTCCTTCGAATGGGGTTCCACCACCAGCACCCTATCAGCCCGCTCCAGCACCTTCGCCACCGTTTTTATGCTCAAGGCCTCCCCTTCCCTGAACCTCCTATCCTGCCGGGCGTACGCGAGGTAGGGAACTACGGCCGTCACCTTTTTCGCCCCGAGATCCCTACACAGGTCGAGAAGGAGGAGGAGCTCGATTAGGTGCTCGTTCTGGGGTGGGGAGAGAGACTGAACCACCACAACCTCCTGCCCCTTCAGCCCGGCGGCTATCCTCAGGTATATCTCACCATCGGGGAACCTTCTCATTTCCGGCCTCACCAGCCTCCAACCCATCTCCTTGGAGAGCTTGGAGGAGAGCGATGGGGAAGCCGAGCCTTGAATCACTACCGGCATCATAAGTCTCGACGAAGTATTTTATGTGGAGGTTTTTAAGACCGGACGCCGCCCGGGCTCTTCAAGACCCCAAAGTGAGGTCCTCACTGGCTAGGTATGTGAAGGTGGTTGGCGACGAGCTACCCGCAAGGTTTCAGATCTGTAAAAAGGTAAAAGTGAGGGCAGATATGGGCGCGAGCGAACGGGAGCTGTGGAGGGCACATGAGGAGGGGATGAAGGAGTTTTCCAAACTCATGGCCGAAATAGACAGGGGAAGAGTGAAGCTGGAGGAGCTCGATTCGCCTGAGGTTTCCCTCTTGGATCTGAAGGTTGAACTTGCCAACCGCATCTTAGAGTCCTGCCACCTCTGCGAGCGCAGGTGCGGGAAAAACCGGATGAAGGGGGAGAGGGGCTCGTGCGGGGTTGGGAGAATGCCCAAGGTCGCCTCGGAGTTCATGCACATGGGGGAGGAGGCCCCGCTCGTTCCCTCTTATACTATATTCTTCGCCGGCTGCACCTTCCGTTGCCAGTTCTGCCAAAACTGGGACATCTCCCAGGATCCAGAGGCGGGTGTGGAAATGAAGGCGAAGGAACTGGCAAGGTTGGTGGAGAGGGCGAAGGAGGAGGGGGCTAGAAACGTGAACTGGGTGGGAGGAAATCCCGACCCGAACCTCCCGAGCATTCTGGAGGCGCTTAGGGAGTGTGAGGCCAACCTGAGCTCGATCTGGAACTCCAACATGTATTACAGCTTAGAGGCCGCCAAGCTTCTGGCCGGGACCCAGGATGTCTACCTGACGGATTTCAAGTGGTTCGACAACCGGTGCGCCGAGAAGTACTCCGAAGTCGAAAGGTATCTAGAGGTGGTATCCCGAAATCATCTGCTCGCCCACAGGGATGCCGAGCTCATCATAAGACATCTGGTGATGCCCGGTCACCTCGAGTGCTGTACCCTCCCGATAATGAGGTGGATTGCCGAGAACCTAGGAAAAAACGTCAGGGTGAACGTGATGGATCAGTATCGGCCGTGCTACTTGGCCAGCAAATTCCCGGAGATAAACCGGCCCCTGACGGCGGAGGAATACCAGCAGGCCGTCAGGTTCGCCGAGGAAGCGGGTCTTCGGAATCTGGA
>CAZWBJ010000001.1:52044-81626 GCA_964632175.1 Hadarchaeota archaeon (SeqCode) | reverse complement strand
AGTCGAACTTGAGGTGTTACGGGAGATCTCCCAAGGTGAGGGAACAATTAAAGAACTGGCAGGAAGAATGGGTAAAAGCTATCCGACCGTGGCGGCAGCCGTGCGCTCGCTCGTTTCCCGCGGCCTATGCATCAAAAAAGCAAGAAAAATTTCCGTACGGGAAAGCGGCGAAACTAATCTCTTGCTTCGCATCTTGGAGCGATATGGGCCCCGAATTTTGACTGGCAATAGGGAAAGAATTCTGCGTGCCCTTCTTTACCCCTCCACCGTGAAGGAACTCTCTGAAAGAGTTGGAGTTTCGGAGCAAACGGTTTACCGGTTGCTGAGGGACATGGTGCGAAGGCTTGCGGTGAGGAGAGAGAGGAACAAATACATGCTCGGCGACGAGCTTCTTCGCAGGTGGGTCGAGCTCGACGCGAGTACGGAAGTGAGAAAGGTTCCTAAGGGGAAGGGGAGGGGATTTCTGACGGCCTTTTCGAGATTCCCCGAATTGGGCGTGGATTACTTCACAAGGGAGGATTATATCACCTCCTCCGAGCCAAGCCCCGAGGAAATCCTGCTTCATGCAGTTCAGGCGAGCGAGAATGCCCACCAGTTGACCCTGTGTGCAATCTGCTTCTTGAAAAACCGGGATAAACTCAACTCAGAGAAAATCAGGAGGCTCGCGAGGAGGAAAGGTATTCTGAACCTGTGGCTGGATCTTGAGGCATATTCTGAGGGAATGCCAGTTAAACATCCCGAGCTTTTCCTGCCGTGGAAGGAGTTCGTAGAGAAGGCCTCACTCTACGGAGTCCAGATCAGGCCCCCAGTCCGCTTTGAGCGTATCTCCGAGCTCTTCCGGCTTATAGGAGACAGGCTTCCGGAGAAGATAGAAGTCTACTGTTTTGGTGGTGCCCCACTGCTACTTTTGGGGGTAAAGGATGCCACGAAGGATGTGGATCTGTTAGTAGAGAAGAAATGGTTTGGGATTTTGGAGGAGGCCTTAAAGAATCTAGGGTACAGGAGCCAGGACGGGGTTTACCTGCACGATGAGCTCCCGAGGGTGGATGTGTGGGTGGAGAGAGTGAAAGAGCTCCGCCTAACCGAGGAGATGGAGAGAGAGAGCAGATCCATTCTGTACGGAAAACTTGAAGTAAAGTTCCTCAGCCCCGAGGCAATCTTCATTCTAAAATCGGTAACTCACAGAGTTGGAGACTTGATAGATATGGAAAACCTCGCGAGGAGAGGATTGAATTGGAAGCTCCTGGAGCAAATGCTGGCGGAACTTATAGGAAAAGAGGGGAAATTCCCTATAGATTTTCTCCAAAGCTTGGAACTCATTGGGGAAAGGACGGGAGTTAGAGTGCCAATTCCGAGGTGGCTAAAGAAGAGGTCATTGGAGGAGGGGGTCAAAATAGCCATCAAGCTTGGGGCAAAAACCATCGCCGATCTAAAGGAGTTGCTGGACTTCCCCGAGGCTACTCTCCGCGGAGTGGTGTTGAAGCTGGCAAGGGGGGGTGAAATAAAGGTGAGCAAAGTTGGCAGAAAAATCATGCTCTCATCATGCGAGACATGATTCTTGTAAAACAGTAGCTGAAAAAGAGTCCGGACAAGCCGAATAAAAGTGTCCAAGAGTGGTAAGTCTGCGTCGAGTCCCGTACTAGCGACCGCGGAACCTCGAGAAGAAACAAGGGCTTTTTAGATAGTTCTCACAGCACCCAAGGAGCCGCCTCTACATCCACCAGTGTTGAAACGGGGTGCTCCAAGTTGCGACTTGGAGTCTCTCCCCTTACCTCGACAAGTACCTCTTCGACAGGATGATGCCCACGGCAACGAGAACCGCCGAGAAGATCGCCAGGTAAGTTAGGTCGAACGCCAGCTTGCCCACATCCATCTCATACACCAGAAGCTGCCTGAGGGCATCGATGGTGTAGGTGAGGGGATTCACCCTCGCGACGGCGGCCAACCATGAGGGCATGAGAGAGGTGGGATAGAAGGCATTGCTGGCAAACATCAGGGGCATGTTCACCAAGTTCACGATAGCCATGGGTCTCTCCCAGTGGGTGGAGCAGATGGCCACAAGGGCGAAGAGGGAGGAGAAGCCCAGGCAGAGAAGAAAGACCACCAGGAAAACCCCTAGCAGAGATAGGATGGAGAAGGTGGGGGCGAACTTCATCCCCAGCGCCCAGCCCACCCCCAGCACGATTACGGCCTGAGCCATGGCCCTGAGAGAGGAGGAGAGGAGCTTGGAGACGATAATCACCCCCCTCGAAACAGGGGTGCTGATGACCTTATTCAGAAATCCCAGCCTCCTGTCCCAAACCAGCGACATCCCCCCGAAGGTGGCGGTAAAGAAGGCAAGAAAACCCAGCATGCCCACACCCATGAAGGAGAAGTAGTCGCTGGTTCCGAGGGTCTGCTTCATGGCCTGCTCCACCAGTTGCGGGGGGAGGTTCGGATTGGAGGTGAAGATGGCCCCGAGGTTCATGGCCTTCCCGAAAAGAAGCAGCCAGAGAATGGGCTGGATGACGGTGATGAGAAAGAGCATCGGATCCTTGTACCACTTCTTGAGCTCGCGGTTGGTTAGAGCCCCAAGACCATGTAGCCTCATGCTCTCGCCCTCCTCAGCACGAACCTCTGCTTGCGGACCTCCTCCGCCGACACCTCTGTGTCCCTCATCCTGCGGCCCGTGTAGTTCAGATAAACCTCATCGAGCGTCGGCCGAGTCAGGGAAAGGCCCAGCACCCGCTGCCCCCTCGCCCGGAGAACCTCCATGATCCTCGGGGCCGCCGTCTCCCCATCCCTGGCCCTCACGAGGTAGGAATCGTTCACCTTCCGGACCTCCACGATCCCCTCCAGCTCAGAGAGAACGGGTGTGAGGTCCTCGGTTGAGTCGACCCTGACCGTCACCACATCCCCTCCCAGTCCCTTCTTGAGCTCCTCAGGTGAGCCCAGCGTCAGTATTTTCCCATGGTCTATGATGGCCACCCTGTCGCAGAGGGCGTCGGCCTCCTCTAGGTAGTGGGTGGTGAGGAAGATGGTCATGTCCGACTCGCTCTTCAGCCTCTTGATGTACTCCCAGATGGAGAATCTCGTCTGCACATCGAGGCCGAGGGTGGGCTCGTCCAAGAAGAGGAGCTTGGGCTGGTTGACGAGGCCACAGGCCAGCTCCAGCCTCCTCCTCATTCCCCCGGAGTAGGTCTCCACCTTCTTGTCCTTGAAGGGCAGGAGGTCCACCAGCTCCAACAGTTCGATCGCCCTCTTCCTCGAGACCTCCCTAGGAATAGCGTAAAGGTCGGCACAGAGGAGGACGTTCTCATAACCGGTCAGATCCTCGTCGGCCGTGTATTCCTGCGGAACCACCCCAATGCTCTCCCTCACCCTGCCGGCCTCCGAAACTATGTCGTACCCCATCACCTCCGCCCTGCCCTCGGTGGGCCTCAGAACGGTGGTCAGCATGTTGATGGTGGTGGTCTTGCCGGCACCGTTTGGACCCAGGAATCCGAAGACCTCCCCCTCTCTGACCTCAAAGCTCACGTGATCTACCGCCACTAGCCCGTTGAAGACCTTGGTGAGCCCATCCGTCACAATTGCCGACATCACCCCTCACCCAGCTTCTCGATTCCCTCGGCTGCCTTCCGCACTGTTTCCAGCAGCTTCTCGAATTCCTTGTCCGAAAACTCCTTAGAGGAAAAGCGGGCGAGACCCCTGAACAGTCTCCTGAGTTCCGCGCGCAACCGATTCATTCTCTCCGGGGGGAGTTTCCGGCAGAAAGCCAAGAGGGGGGAAGCATCCTTTCACCAAATCTCTCGCTGAAACTCCTGAACTCCTCCAGTTGCTCCCGTCCCTTCTGGGTGAGAGAGTATCTGCCCTGCTCGCCGGCCTGGATATATCCCCTCTCGCACATCCAAGCCAGGAGGGGACAGATGGATCCGGGGCTGGGTCTCCAAATTCCTCCTGTTAGTTTTTCCAGCTGATCCATCAGCTCCGCCCCAGAGAGCGGTTGCTGGGCCAGTAGCTCCAAGACCTGCCACCTCAGGAAGCCCTTCGGCACCGCTGCGAAGTGTCGGGGTCCGCACATATCGATATCGACGTCGATATAAAATTTACCCAGTTGAAGAAACCCACTTCTAAAGATTTCAACGGGGAGTGGAAAATGGAGATTCATCAGGTCGGCGGCCATCCTCCAGACTGCAACATGTATCTCCTCCTAGATGAGAAAATCGTGCTGATTGACGCGGGAACCGGCGAAAACATGAAGCTTGTGAGGAGAAGGCTCTCGGAGATAGGGATTTCGGCGAAAGACATCGATCTCCTGATCAATACACACGGGCACTACGACCACGCGGGCGGGGATGTCTATTTCTCGGCCGAGGGTCGTCCAGTAGCCTGCCACGAGCTCGAGGTGGAAATGATAGAGACGGGAAACCCTGACCTAACGGCCTCAAGCCTGTTCGGGAGGAGGATGAGGGGCATCAGGGTTTCGCGGAAGCTGAGGGAGGGCGACCTCATCGAACTCGGCCAAAGCAGACTGCGGGTATTCCACACCCCTGGACACACGGCGGGGAGCATAAGCCTCTTTGAGGAGGAGAAGCGGATTCTTTTCTGCGGAGATCTCATTTTTGAAGAAGGAGTGGGGAGGACCGATCTGCCCACCGGGAACGCGGCGCAGCTTCTGAACTCCATAAGGAGAATCGCCAGGCTCGGACCTAAGAGAATCCTCCCAGGTCACGGCCCAGAGTTCGAAGGGGAGAGCTTATGCTCCTATTTGTAGCACTCCTTCTGCTTGTTCTCTTCATGCCACTCGTCCTCACCCATTTCACGGGAGCGATCTGGTCACCCACATCGCTCAGGATTGCCAAGAGGATGCTTGAGCTGAGCGGGCTCAAACCGGGTGAGAAACTTTACGACCTGGGGTCCGGAGGCGGGAGAATTGCCATCATGTCCGCAAAGCTGGGTGCGAGGGCCGTTGGGGTGGAGATAAACCCCTCTCTCCATCTCCTAGCCAAGCTGGCGGGGAGAGGGATACCCAACCTAGAACTGAGGTGGGGAAACCTGTACAAGGTTGACCTTAGCGATGCGGATGTGGTAGCCATATACCTCTCACCCTCCGGGAACCGAAAACTGATACCAAACCTCAAAAAAACTCAAGCCCGGTGCCAGAATCGTCTCCTACCGGTGGCCCCTTCCCTTTCCTTTGAAGAAGAAAGAGGGGCAGATATATCCTTACGTTTCAGGTGCTGAGGCTAGCCTGAGTACAGCCTCTGGAACCTCGGCCAGCGAACCTACTGACACATCCGCGTTGGGGTCGGTATCCCCAACCAAGATGGCCTTCATCCCCACCTTCTTCGGGCCGAGCACATCCTCCTTGGGGTCGTTGCCCACGTGAACGGCCTCGGCAGCCGCCACCCCCAGCCTCTGGAGGGCTATTTCAAAAATTTTTGGGTGGGGCTTTCTGTACCCTATCTCCCCGGAGTAGACTTGGACTTTGAAGTAACCCGCCAGCCCGAACCGCTCCAAGAAGATTTTTGAGGCCAAACTCATGGTGTTTGAGATCACGCCAAGAGAATAGTTCCTCGAAAGCTCATCCAAAACCTCCTTGCACTTCGGCAAGGGCACCTGCTCGAAGCACTGATAATAAAGAGATGCCATGGCAGACATAAGGTCCGGAGTGGGAGTTATCCCAAGCCTAAGCAGGGTGATCCTCCTGAACTCGTTGAAGTCCATCTCCAAGTTCTTCTCCCTCAGGCGGTTCAGGGTATCCAAGGCGAGCCCAACTGCCTTCTTGAGTTCCCTCCTCGAAACCCTCTGCCCGTGACTTTCCAAGAGCTCCAGCATGTGCTGCCCATAGAGGTTTCTGTTCAGCTTCCCTCCCGCCAGCGTCCCTCCCACATCGAAGGTAACGGCTCTCAACGGCATTCATTTTTATAAGAGGGTGCTCATAAACGGATGCCGGTGGTCACGATAGAGATGTGGGAGGGAAGGACCCCACAGCAAAAGAAAGCCCTCGTCGAGGCTGTTACATCCGCGGTAGCCGGCGCCATAGGGTGCCCACCGGAGGCCGTCGAAGTTATCATCCACGAAGTGCCCAAGGTCAATTGGGGTATCGGTGGACAGATCGCTTCGGAGAAGTTTCCGCAGAAATAGTCACTTCAACGAGAGGGCCTTACCCGGACACTCCCCGACGCACCTTCCGCAGGAATCGCATCTCTCACGATTCCTCACAACGCATCTCTCAAGCTTTAATTTGAGGGGAACCTCCACCTGAGACAGTTCAAACACGCCCCTCGGGCAAGTCAGAACGCAAATGCCGCAACCGATGCACTTCTCAGGTTGAAGCGAGATCAAAGCAGCTCCCCCGCGGTTTGTGAGATGAGACCCCTCAACCAGTTCAGCAGGGGATCCGGCAGGCCCCTCGCCACGTCAAGGAAACCCCGGATGATGGCCGACGCCGCCTCCTCCCTGCTCATCCCCCTGCTCATCAAGTAGTAGAGCTGCTCCTCCTCGATCTTCCCCACCGCCGCCTCATGCGTAAGGGTTGCATCTGGCTGCAGACTGGAAAGGTTGGGGAAGGCCCTCACCTCGGCCTTCTCACTCAGCAAGATGCTCCGGCATTCAAGATGGCCCCTCACGCCACTAGCGTAGGCCTTCAGTACCCCCCTCATCCTCACCTTCGCCTCCTCCGTCACGACCGACCTGCTCACCACCTCCCCCCTAGAGCCCTCTCCTGTGAAGATGATCCCTCCACCGATGTCCATGTCCGAAGTCCCCCTTCCGAAGAAGAAGGAGCGGAGCTCCGCCCTAGAATTCCTCCCCCTCAAGATCACCGTGGGGAAAAGCTGGGAGCTCTCCGGTCTGCCCCTCTCGATGTAATTTTCGATATAGACTCCGCCCTCCTCCACCAGCGCCCCGACCTTCGGCCTTACGTGAAATCCAGGCTGGAAGTTGTGCACGAGATTGAAGGTGATCTCTGCCCCCTCCCCCACATAGATCTCGGTGATGGAACCGTGGAGGGCAACGGGGCATCGCGGGCTCATGACGCAACCAGAGAGGATGTTTAGCTTGGAGCGAGGTTCCGCCAGCACCAAAATGTAGGGTAGTTGCGCGAGCCTCTCCGTTTCCAGAAGGAAGCAGGCCTGAAGGGGAAGATCCGCCCTAACCCCCTCCTTCACCCAGATGAAGGCCCCGCCAAGGGAGAATCCGGAGCAGAAGGCCGTATACTTGTCCAGATCTATCGGCACGAGCCTATGCACGAACTCTTTGAGCCAAGGATAGTGGAGGATAGCGCTCTCTGGTCTCTCGACCACCACCCCCTCGTGTGTCAAAAGCTTCTGATAGGTGACGATGGCATCCTGCTGTAAATGGGATCCCAACCTTTCCTTTTCCCCCGTATCCACCCCTATCGACCTCACCGCCTCCTTCTGTTCCTCCCCTAGAGCCTCCAAGGTTTCAAGAGGTTCCTTGGGGGTGGAGAGAATAGGGGAGTAATGCAGGAGGTCAAAATCCTTCCCGTACCTCCCCACCGGCTCCCCTTTCTCCTCCTTCTCCCTGAAAATCTCCCTAGCCCTCCTCCTGAGCCGTCGGTACCACTCAGGGAAGCCTCTGTCGAACTCCTCGTACCAGTCCTCTAGCTCCTTGAGGCTCGCGGGCAGGTCTCGCACCATTTGTACCCCTCCTTGAGGATCTGGGCAAGGATTTTAGAGGGAGAACCAGAACACGCGATCCTCCCGTTGAGAAGGACGTGAGCAAAATCGACCTGAACGTGCCTCAGAATGTGTCCCATGTGTGTGATGATAATCCCCGATCTCTCCCTGAGGAACTCATTTATAGCCCTGCCCACCGTCTCTAGGTTTTCTACGTCCAGTCCCGAGTCCGGCTCGTCGAAGAAGGCTAGCTTTGCTTTCTGGGCCAAAACCTGAAGGACTTCCGTTCTCCTCATTTCTCCCCCCGAAAACCCCACATTCAGCTCCCGGGCAAGGAAATCTTCCGAGAGGTTGAGGAGGGAGAGCAGCCCGCCCTCACCGCCGAGGTATTGGAGAATGTCCCCCAACCTCACCCCCCTGACCGCCGGCGGCTTCTGAAAGGCCACCGCCAAGCCGAGCCTGGCCCTTTCATCGATGGATTTACCCAGCAGCTCCACCCCGTCAAAGCGGATGCTTCCGGAGACCACCTTGTACTGGGGAAAACCTAGGATGGTGAGGACGAGCGAAGTCTTGCCAGAACCGTTTGGTCCGAAAAGCACATGTCTCTCCTTCTCCCCCACCTCAAGATCAAGCCCCTGGAGCACCTTTTTTCCTTCTACTTCCACTGTCAGGTTTCTGATTTCCAGCATCACTGACTCACCAACAGGGCAAAAAGGTCACCAAACCTCGCTTTCTGGTACCCTAAAAATTCACCGCTACTTCCAGAACCTCGCGCGGTTCCTTTACCTCAGCTCGGAGAGCGTAGAGACGGCTGAGCTCTCCGGTCAAATCCAATTCCGAGAAGATCTTTTCCAAGGTTTTCGAGTCCGCCGCGGTCTTGGGGAAAGAGGGAACAGCTTTACATCCACCAGCATGAGATGATGACCAGATGCCGAATTTTTTGGAAAGCCTCTCAATCTCCAGCTTGTCCGTCCCCAAAAGGGGGCGCAACACCGGATACTGGATCCCCTGGGAAAGGGAGAGAAGGTTGGGTAGGGTCTGGCTCGCCTTCTGGCCCAAGGCCTCCCCCGTCAGAATCCCGAAAGCCCCCTCAACTTGGCAAATACGCTCAGCAACTTTAAACATCCCTCTCTTGCAGAGCACGCAGGTGTAGCTTCTGTGCTCCGACCTGACCAGCCTGTCCAGAAAGGGGAACCAGGGGACTACGACGATCTTCTGAAAAGCGCAAAGAGGAACCAACCTCTCAAGGGCCTCCACCGTTCTCTCCAAGCTCCCTTTCTCTGCATACGCGCCGCCGAAAAAATGCACCGGAAGAATTCTGAACCTCCTCGCCATCAATGCGCAGGCGACCGGGGAGTCAATACCCCCAGAAAACAGGGAGACCAGCTTGTCCATCAAAACTAATTTGTGGCGGAGGAATATCTGAATGGCGAGACTCGGACTCATTGGGTGCGGGAGAATAGGAAGGTTGCATGCCAGAAACTTGATGCACAGAGTTCCGGGCGCCCAGCTTTCCATCGTTGCCGATTCAAACCCACAGGCCGCGAGGGAGGTGGCCTCCGAACTCGGAGTGGAGTACACCTCAGATTACAAGGAGGTGCTAGCCAGGGAGCTGGACGGGGTGCTTGTCTGCACGAGCACGGAAACACACAGACAGATCGTCGTCGAGGCCTGCGAGGCCGGAAAGCACATCTTCTGCGAGAAGCCGCTGGCGAGAACCCTTGAGGAGGTCGAGGACATGCTGCGGGCGGTGAGACGAGCGGGGGTGAAGTTGCAGACGGGCTTTAACAGGAGGTTCGATCCGAACTTCTCGGCACTCAAGAAAGAGCTGGCCTCCGGTGCGTTGGGGAAGCCCCTCGTGCTCAAGATCACCAGCCGCGACCCTGACTTCCCAAGCTTCGATTACCTCAGGGTCTCGGGGGGGATCTGGGTGGACATGACCATCCACGACTTCGACATGGCTAGGTACCTAATGGGGGAGGTGGAGGAGGTTTACTCGACAGGCTCGGTTCTGCTTGAGCCGAGGCTGAGGGAGCTGGGGGATCTGGATACCCTCATCACCGTCCTCAGGTTCAGGAGCGGGGCCCTGGGGGTGATAGACAACTGCAGGAGGGCGGTTTACGGGTACGACCAGAGGGTGGAGGTGCTGGGGGAAAAGGGGATGATGGAGGTACCCAACCCGCTCCCCCTCGAAAACATCAGGCGCGACGAGGAGGGTTCCCACCTTTCTAAGCTTTACTACTTCTTCCCCGAAAGGTACGAGGCCTCCTTCGTCGAGGAGATGCGGGCCTTTGTAAAGTGCCTCGATGAAGGGGGTGAGCCGCCCGTGAGCGGCGAGGATGGGAAGATGGCTCTCCTGCTCGCCCTCTCTGCCCAGCGATCCTTTAGAGAGGGGAGACCGGTGAAGGTGGGCTAGTGGAGGAGCTCCAGCGCCTTCTCCCAGAACTCCAGTTCTATCCCCAATCGGTTCAGCAGCTCGAGGGAGCCACCCTTGCCCTTGCCAGGGAAGGGGACAGGAAAGTTCTGGTGGCGGTGGGAAGAAAACCTCCAAAGCTCTCGGGGAAGGTAAGGAAAGCAGGGGGCAAAAGAATATGGCTTTGCCCCACCGACGGCGGGAACGCTAGGGCCCTCAAGTCCCTCTTCCCCTTCCTTCAACCGAAACCTTCCTGGCTCAGACCCTCCGTGGGGTTCGGGGACAGGCTGGGGCTGTCAACCCCGGGCCACGTGAGGGCGGCCAGGTCCCTCCAAGTTTACCCCATCCTCGCCCAGCAATCCGCCAGGGAACTCAGGAAGACCGGGAGGAGCTTCAGGGAGGTGCTGGAGTGCGCCATCTGGGGGGTTTTCCAAGAGGGGTACACGGGGGGCTTTGGTTCGGACGCTGACCACCTCTCCACCTTAGGCCAAGTCCGTGAGGCAATCAGAGCCGGGTTTACTGGGTTCACCCTCGATGTCAGCCCCTACCTAGACTACAGCGAGAAGAATCTGCTGGCAAAGGTCTCGCGCTGGTCGAGTCCAACTGAGCTGGAGAGGGATTACAAGCGGTTTGAGATCGTCCCCGGCTTCGAGCTGGCCTTCGAAAAGGAGGAGGTCTGGAGGCTCGGGGCAAGGTTCGCCAAGGCCCTGAACTTCGTCCAAAGAGCCTGGAAGCTCTTGTCGGCGGAGGTCGGGGAATTCGACTTCGAAATCTCGCTGGACGAGACCCCGGAACCCACCACCACCAAGGAGCACTTCTTCTTCGTGCGGGAGCTCAAACTTAGGGGTGTGAAAATCACCTCCTTCGCCCCGAAGTTCGTCGGGAAATTCGAGAAGGCCGTGGACTATAAGGGTGACCTAGAGAAGTTGCGGGAAAACCTGCACCAGCACTATTTGATCGCCCAACACCTAGGACCGTACAAGCTGAGCATCCATTCGGGCAGCGACAAGCCATCCGTTTACCCACTGCTCGCCGAGTTCGGACCAGTGCACATTAAAACCTCCGGAACCACCTACCTGCTGGCGCTGGAACTCGTGCAGAAACACGACCCCCAACTCTTTTCCCAAATCTGCGCGCTGGCGGAGAAGGTCTTCGAAAAGGAGAGGACGGCGTACGCGGGGCTGGTGGGGGAGGCGCGGAGTGCTAGCTTAGAGGGTGAGGGAAGGCAGATCCTCCACGTGACGTACGGGTCGGTGCTGAAAAGATTCGGCCGAGAAATGCAGAAGCTCCTGATACAGCACGAGGAGGAGCTCAGCTCTAGGCTGGAGCAGCACTTCTCAGCACTCTCTCCAGCTTTCAGGCGGGCCACCTCGGGCTGACGTTTTGTGTTGTAGCTCGCAAAGCTTGCTTTTAAACCGGTAAAATATAGATGCGGGCGGTTGAGCTCTCCGCCGACTGGGCACCGAGGAAGGGATTCAAGCTCGGACCTAAGGACATCGAAGGAAAGCTCAGCTGGCTGGGGAGCCAAGTGTGGAGAAACCCCACTGTTAGGGTGGTGGAAAAACCCGTCCCGACAATCGAGCCCACCCAAGTTTTACTGAAAGTTATGGCGTGCGGGATTTGTGGCTCGGACGTCCACATGGCCCAGACCGACCAAGAGGGATACATCCTCTACCCGGGCCTCACCGCCTTCCCCTGCGTCCTGGGGCACGAGATTTCCGGGGTGGTCGAAAAGGCTGGACCACATGCCATCAACAGGAGGACCAACAGACCCTTCGAGCCCGGCGAACCTGTGACCACGGAGGAGATGCTCTGGTGCGGGACATGCAAGCCCTGCGCCGACGGCTTCCCCAACCACTGCGAGCGCTTGGAGGAACTGGGCTTCACCGTGGACGGAGGATATGCGGAGTACGTGAAGGTCGATGCAAAGTATCTTTGGAGCCTGAAGCCGCTGGAGGAGAACTATCCCGGCGATAAGCTCTTCCTGGCTGGATCGTTGGTCGAGCCCACGAGCGTGGCCTACACCGCCGTCATCGTCAGGGGTGGAGGGATAAGACCCGGCGAATCGGCTGTGATCGTGGGAGGGGGACCGATAGGGCTGGCGGCCTGTGCCATCATGAGGAGAGCTGGGGCGGAAAACGTCATCCTCTCCGAGCCAGAAGCTGGCAGGAGGGAAATGGCAAAGAGGCTTGGGGCAACCCACACCATCGATCCCCTCAGGGAGGACTTCGTCGAGAGGGTGCTCGACATAACGGGCGGGATGGGAGCGAAACTCTACCTAGAAGCAAGCGGAATTCCCGACAAGGTGGTTCCTCAGATAGAGAAGTGTATCTGGCTGGGGAGGCAGGTGAACTCTACCCTGGTGGTGGTGGCCCGCTCGCCGGTTCCCACCCCCATAACCTGTGAGGTTTACCAAGTCAGAAGGGCGCAGATCGTCGGCTCACAGGGGCACTCGGGGCACGGGACCTTCTGGAACGTCATCTCCCTCATGAAATCCGGAATGGACCTGACCCCCATGATCTCGGTGCAGATAAAACTGGAGGAGGTGCCCCAGTATCTGAAGAGGCTGCAGACGGACAAGAGTCTCTGCAAAGTCACGGTCAGGCCAAACCTTTAAACGCTTCAGACCAAATAATCCCCTCACCTTGGATTTAGTGGAGGAGCCATCACGACTAAAAGGAAAGCCTTGGGTGAGGAGGGCCCTGCTGTGGAAAAGGGCGGGGGATGAAGTAGAGTGCGGGCTTTGCGAGAGGCGCTGCACCATCCCTCCGGGCGGCAGGGGCTTCTGCAGGACGAGGGTGAACCTCGAGGGGGAGCTCTACACCCTCGTTTACGGAAACGTCAGCTCGCTTTCGGCCAACCCCGCCGAGAAGAAGCCCTTCTTCCATTTCCTTCCAGGGAAACTCTTCCTCACCGCCGGCACCTTCTCCTGCAACTTCACTTGTCCTTGGTGCCAGAACTATGACATCTCGAAGGTAGAGCCGGAAATACGATCGCCCACTTTCATCAGTCCAGAGCAGTTCGTCAGCATGTGCCTCTCGCAACGATGTTCGGGAACCTCTCTCAGCTTCAACGAACCCACCCTACTCTTTGAATACGCCCTAGACCTCTTTCCCCTCGCACACCGAGCCGGACTGGCAAACACCTATGTTTCTAACGGGTACATGACGCTCGAGGCCCTGGGAATGCTACGTGAAGCGGGGCTGGATGCCATAAACATTGATGTGAAGGGAGATGCTGAAGCGGTCAGGAAGTACTGCAGTGCGGATGTGGAGGTAGTCTGGAGAAACATAAAGGAGGCCAAAAGGATGGGCATGCACGTGGAGGTGGTCAACCTTGTCATCCCGGGCGTCAACGATGATGAAAAGCAGCTGAGAGACCTCGCCCGCCGACACCTCCAAGAAGCCGGGAGCGAGACTCCCCTCCACTTCACGGCCTACTATCCCGCGTACGAATTTACTGCACCCCCAACACCGGTTCAAAGGTTGGAAACCGCCAGAAAGATTGCCCTGTCGGAAGGGATCGAGTTCGTATACCTCGGGAATATACCGGGCCACCCGGGTGAAAACACCTACTGTCCCGGCTGCAACCAGCTGCTCATCAGGCGTTTTGGTTTCGAGATTCTGGAATTCAACTTGAGGGAAAACGCCTGCCCGAGGTGCGGACGGCCGATACCCATTGTCACTAAACTGAAGGGCTAATCACCGTTGCACTGCCATTGCTCATAAATCCGGTTTCCGCACTTGAGGATGGACCTCCTTATCATCGGTGCTGGCCCGGCCGGCCTGACAGCCGGAATCTACGCGGCTAGGATGGGTCTGGAGGGAGTTATTTTCGAGAAGGGGGTGGCCGGCGGGCTTCTGAGGGAGGCTCCTTGGATAGAGAACTATCCTGGGGAGAAGAGGATGAGCGGAAACGAGCTGGCCGACAAGATGCGGGATCAGGCCAAGGAACTCATCGAGATCAGAGAGGGGGAGGAAGTGCTCTCGGTGGGGAGGGAAGGGGAGGATTTTATAGTTAAGGCCAGCGGGGGATCCTACACTGGCAAGGGGATAATTTTCGCCACCGGGACTCAACGTAGGAAGCTAGGCGTTCCCGGAGAGCTGGAGCTCCTCGGAAGAGGTGTCTCTTACTGCGCCGTTTGCGACGGTCCCCTCTTCAGAAACAGAAGGGTCGCAGTGGTGGGGGGCGGCAACAGCGCCGCCATGGAGGCGCTTCACCTGAGGGAGATGGGTTGTGAGGTTTTTCTGATCCACCGAAGGGGGGAACTCCGAGCCGAAGCGCACTTGCGGAGGAGGCTAGAGGGAGTGACCCTTAAACTCAACCGCGTGGTGGAGGAGATCCTAGGAAAAGAGTCGGTTCGTGGCCTGAGGCTCGCGGATCCCCGAACGGGTGAGAAGGAGGAACTCCAGGTGGAGGGCGTCTTCATCTCCGTGGGTGAGGAGCCGAACAGCTCCCTAGCTGCCTCGCTGGGGGTGGAGCTGGAGGGAGGATACATAAAAGTCGACAAGTGGCAGAGGACCAACATACCTAGAGTTTACGCTGCTGGGGATGTCACCGGGCAGGTGAGGCAGGTTGTCGTTGCATGCTCGCAGGGCGCTGTGGCCGCCCTCTCGGCCTTCGAGGACCTGCGCTCCCCCTACTGGAGGAAATGAATCCGAGAAGCCTCCGGGATGCTCTGCAGAACATCCTCACCCCGGAGGAGCTGGCAAAGGTAAGGGCCTTCGATATCGTGGGCGACATAGGTATTCTAAGGCTCCCCGAAGAACTCCTAGAAAAAAAGCACGTGATCGGGGAGGCCCTTCTCAGGGTCCACAGGAATCTCAGGACCGTGCTCCTTCAGACTAGCCCAGTGAGCGGAGACTACAGGACTAGGAAGCTAGAAGTCGTCGCTGGGGAGCCGAGGACCGAAACGATTCACAGGGAAGGGGGATGCCTCTTCAAGGTGGATCTTTCCAAGGTCTACTTCTCCCCGCGTCTCTCCTTCGACCGCATGAGAATCGCCAAGCAGGTAAAGGAGGGGGAAGTGGTGACCAACTTGTTCGCGGGAGTGGGCTGCTACTCCATCATCATCGCCAAGCAATCCAAGGCTTCTAGAGTTTATTCCATCGACCTCAACCCCGATGCCTATCACTACATGTGCGAGAACGTGAGATTGAACAGGGTAGGGGACAGGGTAATACCCATTTTGGGTGATGCGAGGGAGAAAGCACCGGCCCTAGAGAAGGCGGACAGGATCCTCATGCCCCTCCCGGAGAGGGCCAGGGAATTCCTAGACACGGCATTGGCCGCGTTGAAGCCCAACGGGGTGATTCACTTCTACGATTTCGGAACGGAGCCTGACCCCTTCACCCCTTCCCTCCGCTTCCTTCGGGAAAAAATCGGGGACATCCAGCTTCTACATGCCAGAAAGCTCAGATCCTACGCTCCAAAGTGCTACCACATTGTTTTGGATTTCTCTGTTCCAAACGTGCGAAATTTTGCTGATTGAAACAAAAACCTTTATATTCACACTCAAAATCCAAAAAGGAGGTGGAAAATGGCGATTATCCCGCTTGCCACGGCTGACCGTCTAATCAGAAAGGCGGGGGCGAAAAGGGTCAGTGACGAAGCAGCCAAAGCCTTAGTGGAGGTCTTGGAGGAAGAGGCCCTAAGAATAGCTTCCGAGGCCGTCAACCTTGCAGCCCACGCCAAGCGCCGGACGGTGAGAGAGGAGGATATACGGCTGGCCAGCAAGAGAGTCTAGCCCGGAAGGCAGAGGGGAACGGCTAGGTTTTCCTCAAGCATCCGGTTGTTAGCGTTAACCCCGTTCTCGTTTCGGACCACCGCCAGCAGCCTTCTATACTTGTCCCTACCTATGATTTCAAGATGCACGGTGGACCCAATTGGACAGAGTGTCGAGAGGAATTCCCTCGCACTCTCCCCGCCGTGCTTCAGCTCGGGTGCATCTATGCCCGCGAGCCTTACGTATTCCTCTCTATCCTTCAGCAACACCTTCAGCGTGTCCCCGTCCACCACCTTCACCACCCTCGCCTCGATACTCCTCCCGCCCCGCAAGCCCAGCAGGAGCGTTGCGAGAAAGAGAAGAAACAGCAGGCTCTCTCTCCAGAGTCTCGGCATCGTGAGGATGGGAGGTAGCCCCCCTATAAATCAGAAACGGGGGACAAGTAACGCTAAATCCCAACCCTCACCCTAGAGTATGCCCGAACTTTTGGCCGTGGGTGAGATCCTCGTGGACATGATCCCGGAGCAGGTGGGGGATTATACCAAGGTGAAAACCTTTCTCAAGTGCTTTGGGGGCGCGCCCTTCAACACGGCCGTGGGAGCGGCTAGGCTGGGTGCGAGCGTGGGGGCGATTTGCGCCGTGGGACACGATGAGTTCGGAAGGTTCTTGGTGGAAACCCTCCGTGAGAACGGGGTGAACACCTCAGGGGTGGTGACAAAAACGGCGAGGACCTCGCTGGCTTTTGTCCTCCGGAAGGAAAGGGGAGAGAGAGAATTCTTCTTCTACCGCAGACCCTGGGCGCAGACAGCAGATACCCTTCTCTCGCCCTCCGACCTCAACCCTTCCCACTTTCGAGGTGTGAAAATCCTCCACTACTCGGGGGTGGCCCTCTCCCACAGGCCCTGTAGGGAAGCGGTTGAGAGAGCCGTTAAGCTCGCCAAAAGAGAGGGTGCCAGAGTAGCCTTCGACCCGAACATACGAGCGGATCTCTGGGAAAACACCGAGGAACTCCGAAAGGTCTACGATCGTGCCATGAGGCAAGCGGATATTCTGCTGCTAGCTAGAGAGGAGGCGGAGTGGCTCTTCGGCACCTCAAAACCGAAGGAGGTTGAAGAAGCCGTCACAAAGTACCACCCTGAGTTCCTCTGCCTCAAGCTGGGGGAGGACGGATGCTACGTGAGCTCCAAGGACCGGAAGATAAGGGAGCCATCCTTCAAGGTGAGGGTGAAGGACACCACCGGGGCGGGGGATGCCTGGGCAGCGGGCTTTGAGGTGGGTCTCCTGAGGGGCTTGGAGCTGGAGGACTGCGCCAGGATTGCCAACGCCGTGGGTGCGCTCTGCGTCACCAAAATCGGGGCCATCACCTCCCTCCCCACCTTAAGTGAGGTGAGGAAGTTTTTGAAGACCCGGACCGGCGTCTCCCCGCTTTAGCCGAAGAGAGCAGCCAGCCCCGCCAAGGCTTCCTCTTCCTTCTTCTCCTCTTCCTTCTTCTCTTCCTTCTTCTCCGCTGGGGCTGCAGCAGGGGCAGGGGCAGGTGGGGTTACCGGAGCAGCTGGGAAAGTAGCTGCCGCCTTCAAGGCCTCATCAATATTGATACCTTCTAGTGCCGAGACGAGAACCTTGATCCTTGCCTCGTCCACGTTGGCCTCGGCCGCCTTGAGCACATTTGTCAGTCCGGCCTCATCCACCTTCTTGCCCAGCGCATGCAGCAACAAAGCGGCGTACAGGTACTCCATCTTCCTTAGCTCAAAAGCGCTTTTAGGCTTTCATCCAGCGCGGCATCCTTGCCCTGCACCGCTCTAGCCAACGCATGCATGTGCGCACGTGCCTGAGAGAGGAGAGCGGGCAGAACCTCTCCCACTGGAAAGTGGATGACTAGAGCCAGCTGGCGGGCATGGGCATGGGCCTCTCCAAGAAGCATGGGGAGGCTCTGTGGCACGGGATAAAAAACACTTATGGAGAGGCGGAGCGCCTTGGAGTGGAACTCGACTAAGTTCTGAAAGAGTTCCTTCTCGTCCACCCGCAGGACTTCTGGAAGGTAGATGAGCCCTCCCTCCCAGGCGGCCGAGAATTTCAGGGCCTGCTCCACTGGCAGAATGTCGAGCTTCACTAGGAGATCGGATATCTCCTTGTCCACCACCTGGCCCGCCGACAGGAGTTTGAAATCCTCCAGCAACGTCACTTTCCCTGCCTGCACCCTAGCTTTGGCCCCCAGCCTCTGTAGAACCGAAACGGCCGGACCTGGGGGGAGATCTATTTCTCCCGCCCGAACCACAATATCCGAGGAAATAATAGAACCCGGCTTGGCGGGGGCTCTCCTCCTCTTCGCCTCTAGAAGACGGTAGAGCTTAAAAGGGCTCAACTTGGAGAAGACCAGAGCCGGTTGACCCCTGAGGTGGGGCACCAACGAATCCAACCCGGGCCTGCCGGCCTCCTTCAGAGCCCTCTCGATAAGCGTGCGCTTTGCCACCCTGATCTCCACCTCCCCCCTTGTCTCGCGCCTGATCTCTTGCACGAGGTCGGCCGGCACCCCCGTGAAATCCACCGCCGCCACCGTGGGATATTCTTGGAGCTTCCGCTTCAGCTCTGCAACCACCTGTGCCTTTTCTTCTTTCCTCATTTGAGCTCCACTTTCTGTGGCTTTCCCATGCTCAGCTTCACGTACGCGGCCTTTAGCTGGGAGAGGCCCTTGGGAAGTTTAGGCTCTATGCTCTTGAGCACGGCCTCAGCGTTCTCGGCGAGTTGTTCCTCCGTCATGTCCTCCTTCCCGATTTTCACCGAGAGCGTTGGCTGATCCTTCATCCTGAAGGTGACCGTTTTGCGGTACTTCGCAAAAAGCTCCGGCAGATCCGTGGGTGTGAGGGGCCTAGGGATCTTCCCCCTCGGTCCGAGGAACTTCCCCAAAAGCTTTGCAACGGAGGTCATCATGTCCGCCTGCACGAGGAAAAAATCAAATCCCTCCGCGAGCTTCTTGGCCTCCTTCTTGTTGGACGCCAGCCTGGTGGCCTCCTCCATTCCCAACACGGCATCGGCCCCCGCCTCCCTCGCCCTGAGAGCCAGTTCCTTCTCCGCGAAGACGCATATCTTCCTCGGCTCCCCGCACCCCTGTGGTAACAGCGCCTCCCCAGAAATCCGCTCCTGTGGCTTCTTGGGATCTATTCCCTTGAAGGAGAGGATAAGCTCTACAGACTGTT
The DNA here is from genome assembly GCA_964632175.1 of Hadarchaeota archaeon (SeqCode). Lineage (GTDB taxonomy): Archaea > Hadarchaeota > Hadarchaeia > Hadarchaeales > JAWBSP01 > JAWBSP01. The sequence continues at coordinate 62,672 of CAZWBJ010000001.1, read as the reverse complement.
TAAACTTCCTCTTCCCACCATCCTCCTTGGCGGAGCGAAGGGCCTTGAGGAGTGCCTCTCTCACCTATCCCACCCCCCTTTTTCCCTCCTCCACCTCCCTCTGCACCTCCCTCGGATCCTTTCCATCCACCGTGACCCCCATGCTCAGACAGGTTCCGAGAACCTCCTTCACTGCCTTCTTGAGATCCCTCGCCAGCATCGCACCCAGCCTTCCCTTGGCGATCTCCACCACCTTTTCGAAGGACAGATCCCCCGCCGTCTCTTTTCCCGCGGTTTTTGAGCCTTTTTCTAGCCCCAGTTCTTTCTTTATCATCACGGAAACTGGGGGTAGTCCCACCTCCACCTCGAACTGCTTGGTCTTGGTATCCACCGTCACTGTAACTGGTACCTTGAGCCCCTGCAGGTGGGAAGTCCGCTCGTTTATTTTTTCCACCACCTTGGCCACATTCACCCCGAGTACTCCTAGGGCGGGACCGAGAGGGGGTCCTGGCGTGGCTTTCCCGCCCTCAACCAACACTTTTACGGACTGTTTTGCCATTACTCGGCTTTTTTCTGGGCGATTTTAATCCAGCTCGCCGAGAGGGTCAGCGGGATAGGCACGGTGGCCTCTAGCAGTTCCACCGTTACCTCCTCCTTTTCCCCATCCACCCTCGTGATCCTCGCCCTTTCGCCCTTGAAAGGACCCGCCACGATGTCCACGATGTCTCCAACCTCCATCCCCGCCACTGGTGACCTTGGTGTGAGAAAGTTCTCAATCTCGGAAAGGGGAAGCGGAGTTCGGAGGAGCTCCCTGGAATGCTTGATGCCCCCCTTGGCTTTCTCCGCCACCGTCCTACCCTCCGCCTCCGTTTCCCCCAAGGCCTCCACAAAAACATAACCCCTTAAGCCCGGGGGAACCAAGACGGCGGAAACCGGTAGCTTCAATTTCCTGACCCTCGTCATGATGAGGGCCGCCGTCGGCACCTCCTGCCCCACCGTGGTTTTAAGCGCAAACAGAAACGGCTTCTTTTTCCTTCCCTCCTCCAACTCACACCAACCCCGTCACCAAACGCCCGAGCGCCATAAAAAGAAAGCCCACCATCCCCACCAAGAGGATAATGGTACCGGAAACCTTGAGGGCTTCCTTGAGCTCCTCAAACGTCGGCCTGCGGGCGACCAGCAGAACCCTCTTGATGCTGGAGGTTATCCTGCCCATTATATTCTCTTGAGACCCAAATCCACCTCACCGGGCCTCGGTCTCCTTTTCTCGGGTGCGGCGTGGGGAGAATACACTCCCGCAAGCAGGGCTACCAGCCTGATGGTGTTCTTCATCTCCGGGGAATGCTGCGCCCCCCAGATCAGCTCGGCGTCCGGATTCAGCAGTTCTTGGAACTTGGATATGATGTTCTGTGCCTCTTTTATGGTGACCGATCCTATCAGGTTTATCAGCCCTCCCTTGGCGTTTGTGACATCCACATCCAAGAGCGGGTTGTGGATGGCTTGGTTCACCACATCCTCATCCCTGTTCTCAGCATCCGACTCGGCCAGGCATATGGCGGAAATTCCGCCGTTGGAGAGGATCTTCCGGACATCCGCGAAGTCCAAGTTTATGAGCCCTGGTTTGGTTATGGACTCCGTTATCCCCTTCACGGCGTTGGTGAGGATGGTGTCGCACTTCCTGAAGGCCTCGCTTATGGAGAGGTCGGGCGTGAGCTGAAGGAGCCTGTCGTTTGGGATCACCACGATAGCGTCGGCGGACTGCTTCAGCTCGTTCAGCCCCCTCTGCGCGTTCTCCCTCCTGCGCTTTCCCTCCACGGTAAAGGGAAGCGTCACCACGGCAACCGTAAGAATTCCCATCCTCCTGCTCAGCTCCGCTATCACCGGGGTGGCACCCGTTCCCGTGCCGCCCCCAAGCCCGCAGGTCAAAAAAACCATGTGCGCACCGTAGAGGGCGTTCTTCAGAAGCTCCGAGTCCTCCTTGGCCGCCTCCCTGCCCTTCTCCGGATCGTTGCCAGCGCCCAAACCCCCCGTGACCGTCCTGCCTATCAGGATCTTTCGGCTCGCACGGGTGTAGAGCAAATCTTGGGCGTCGGTGTTGACGGCGATGGTTTCCGCCCCAGTTATCCCCACCTCCGTCATGCGGGTTATAGTGTTACAGCCCGCCCCGCCCGTCCCGATGATTTTTATCGTCGCCTTCGCCTTCTCCAAGATTTCCCTCAGCTCCTCCTCAGTGAAGGTGAGCTTTCCCGCAGGGGTCGGAATCGCCTCCTCTGGAATCAGGCCAGGCTTCACCCTTTCCTCCGTCATCACGGTCTACTCCCCCGTTATATAATACTCAGCAACCTGCCCTCCCTCAAGAGCTCCACCCCAAGGCGGCGCGAAGCCTCCTTCACCGCCGCCCTTTGGGCCGAGTTCAGACCCTTCCAGTCCGCCGCCAGCAGCTCCACCTTACCCTTCGTCCTCCGAACCGCAAGCTCCACAAGCTCGGGGGTTAAACTCGCGTAGTCGGGAAGGATGTGACCCACTGCCACTTCCGTCCTCAACGCAACCTGGGTGTGTCTAGGGGCATAGTGGGGACCACCCACTCCCACCGCCAGCCTCCCACCCGTGCCCTTCACGGCTTCCACCATCGCCCGCGCGAGCACCTCCCCGGCCTTCTTCTCCCTCCACTGTTCCTCGGATCCCCCTATCTCCACGAAAGTTATGGGCGCCTCAAGGTGGACGGGGCCGTGATGAGTGGCTTCAAGGGAGACTTCATACCCCAACCCAACCTCCCTAGCCAGACGGTCGAGGGCCCCAAGTGCCCCTTTCACTGTTAAGGGTGACGCCACCGCAAGCCTGCCCTTCTCCAGCTCACCCGGAACATGTACTGTAAGGGAGGGTCTCGCGGTTTTACTCACGTGCCTAGAAGCCACCAAGATCTCCTCCACCTCCGGGGGAGGTTCAACACTCTCTACGCTCCCTTTTAGGACTTGGAGGAGAATCTTTCTTCCGCCGATCTCCGCCTCTTGGCCCGGGAGAATCCCAAAACACTCCTTAAGCCCTTCCACCGCATTCATGGCTGCCGGATCGCTACTCGAGGCCAGAAAAAGAAACATTCCAAATTGAAACTGAAAGTTAAACAACATGGGCCCGGAGGGATTTGAACCCTCGACCTCCCGGTTATCAGCCGAGCGCTCTAACCTGGCTAAGCTACGGGCCCTATATCAACTTGTTTTGAAACTTTAAACGCTAGCTCAAACATTGCAAACAGGAGTATATATTATACAGAGAAATCGTGGCAATCCGGCTTCCTCACAGCTTAGAGAGGACCTATATCATGCTTGGTGCTCTCTGATTCCCTGAAGATGCTGAGCAGCTAAGTAAATAATGAACCTCGAGGAGATAACCCAAAACTTCCTACGCGGGATGGGTGAGGCTGAGGAGGAGTTTAGGCCTTCCCCCTTCCAGCTACAGGCCCTTCACCTGCTCAGGGAGGGAAAGGACGTGGTGGTGGTGGCCCCCACGGGCAGCGGCAAAACGTGGATCGCCCAAGAGTTCATAAGGGAAAAGCTAGCCCGGGGAGAGGGATGCTGGTACACCACCCCCCTGAAAGCCCTTTCAAATCAGAAGTTCGATTTCTTCCGCAGACTGTTCGGGGAGGAGAGGGTGGGGCTGCTGACAGGGGAGAGGAGGGAGAACCCGGGTGCTCCACTCATCGTGGCCACCACCGAGATCCTCAGAAACCTGCTCTACTCTGGCAGAGGCACCCCAGAGTTCGTGGTGCTGGACGAAGCCCATTACCTCTCGGACCCTGAGCGTGGGGTGACGTGGGAAGAGGTCCTCATTCTCTCACCCCCTTCGGTTCAGTTCCTCCTCCTCTCAGCCACCATTTCCAACCCGCAAGACATCTGCGGCTGGATGGCTTCGGTGAGGGGGAAAGAGCCCGAACTCGTCAGGTGTGAGGAAAGACCCGTCCCCCTACGCATGGGGGTTCTTACCTCTACGGGGCACGTCCTCGCTCTGCACGACATGCCGAGAGGTCCGTTTTTTGGGAGCTTTGAACCGGTTTGGGCGGTTGAGGCTCTGGAGAGACGCTCGCTTCTTCCAGCCATCTTCTTCCTGCCCACGAGGAGGGAATGCGACAGGGCAGCTTGGAGCTTCAGGGGGAGTACGGCCAGCGGTGCGGACGAAAGGGAAGAAATCTTCGGTGCTCTTGCCGCCGAATACCCCTCCCTCCGCTCCCATCCTCTGGCAAGGATAATCATTTCGGCCGGGGTTGCCCCGCATCACGCCGGACACCTGACCTCCTGGAAGATCGCGGTCGAGCGGATGCTTTCCATGGGTCTCCTGAGGGCCGTCTTTTCCACCTCCACCTTGGCTGCCGGTCTAGACGTCCCTGCTAGGACGGTGGTGTTGCCAGAGCGAACGCTCCGGGGAGTGCTTCAGCCCCTTACCCCCCTAGAGTTCCACCAGATGACGGGGAGAGCGGGGAGGAGAGGGAAAGACAGGGTGGGCTTCGCCCTCGTCCTCCTCTCCAGTAGGAAGGGCCTATCGCTAGCACGCAGACTCTCCGCCAGCGAGCCGGAGGAGCTGCGATCGGCTTTCAAGGTCCAGTACTATCAGGTACTGAACCTCCTAGGCAGGTACGGCTACGGCGGGGCACTTGAGTTGCTGGGAAAGAGCCTGCTAGTCTATCAAAGGGCAAAAATGGGACGTAGAGGGGAGAAAAGAGCGCGGAGGGAGCTGGAGGAGGAGTTCAGGAGAAGGTGTGGGGTCCTAGCAGAACTCGGATACGTCTCGAGGGACGGGGAGCTCACTCAAGATGGGGAGTGGGCGAGGGAGGTCCGGCACATCAACTCCATCTTCATCATCGAGTCCGTCAGGAGCGGGATTCTGGATGGACTCTCCACTGCGGAGCTCTGCGGATGGGCTGCGGCGCTCAGCGGGGAGAAGGCACCTAGAAGCATGGTAACAAGGGTTAATCTGCCGGGACTGCTCTCCGTGGCCAAGCGGGTGGCCAAACTAGAGCGCAGGTGGAGACTGGAGCCATCCCCCCTCCTGCCCGAGCTAATGAGAGAGGGGAGGTGGAGCCTAGCTGAGATGAGGGCTTCTTTGCTCAAAGCTTGGGCGGAGGGAGCAAGCTGGTGGTTCCTGGTAGGCAGGTCGGGGTTGGAGGAGGGGGACTTGCAGAGGCTCATCCTTCAGTCCGCTGAGGTTTTGAGACAGGTGGAAGATCTCCCTCTACCAGCTTGCCGAACCGCAGGAGAGGCGAGGGAGAGACTTTTTAGACCCCCCGTAGGAGAGTGAGCATTGGAAGCTAATCGAGCGATTGGGTCAGGCGTACAGTTAGAGTTTTCGAAGTGTATGTTAGCTCATCTGTCCTCTTTTTTGTTTTCTGCGACCCAAAATTCGAGATCGATGGTAGCTTCAGACGCCTCGCGAGTTTGTTTAGGGGATCTCGGTCCTGCGGGCTTCACCTCTTCGCGCGAGGTCTGAGAACCCTGACCAACACGGGAAGAGAGAGGGCTTCGGCGAGGAAGACATACAGCACCAGAAGAGGAATACCGCGCTCATACAAAAAGCCCGCTAAGGTGTTCCCGAGGAGGAAGGAGAGACCGTATGTGGCCTGGAAGCCGCCATAGGCCCTCCCCCTCCTGCCAGCGGGCGCCAGCTTGGCCACGGCTGCCCTCATCACGGTCTCATGAGCACCGAACACCAGACCATAAGCCATTACACCAAGGAGACAGGCCGGATACCCCAAGAAAGCCAGCGGGACCAGCATGGAGAGCGGGGGAACCATGGAGAGAGAGACCAGTCCCACCCTGTCGAAACTCATTCCTATGGGGTAAGCGGAGAGGGCATCGGCCATCATGGCGAAGGCATAGAGGAGGGGAATCATGGGCTCTGTCATTGCTCCCCCCATCTTCAAATGGTATGCCAGCAGGGGGAACGGAAGCAGACCAGCCACCGAGATGAAAACGAAAAGATTGTACCATCCCAAGCTCCCGCCCGGCTCCGCCCGTTCCCCCCGGGCTTGTGCAACCGCGGGAAAGGTTTTCTTCGCGAGGAGGAGGAAGAGAAGGAGGAGGAAGAGGGGGAAAAGCATCATCAGGAAAGCCGCACGGTAGTTCCTGACAAGCAGGATGAGGGAAAAGAGGAGCGGGCCAGCAATTGCCCCCACCTGATCAAGAATCTCGTGTATGGCAAACCCCTTTCCCGCCCCCACCTCGAGAGTGGCGTGAGACAGGATGGTGTCCCGGGCTGGGGATCTTAGAGCCTTCCCCGCCCTTTCTACTAGGAGGAGGAGCATCGCGATCCTCCAGTCTCCGACCAAGGCCAAGAGGGGAATCGAGAAGAGGAGCGCGTATCCGGCAACGGTGAGGCCCCAGTAGTTAGCGGTTCGATCGGACAGATAGCCGAAGGGCAAACGGAGAGCGAAACCAAGGAACTCGCCCAAACCAGAGACAAAGCCGATGGCGGAGGCACTTGCCCCTAGGAGCGCCAGATAGGGGCCCACCACGCCACGGCATCCCTCGTATATGATGTCACCCAAGAGGCTGACTACCCCAAGTAGGAGGATCAGCCTAAAGGCCCTGGAACGCTCCATACTATGCTAGAACTCGAAGGATTTCCTCAAGCGAGGGAAAGCCCACGGCACCCCTATACCTAATCTTCAGCCCGGCCGCGGCGTTCGCGAACCTTGCCGCCTCGTCCGCATCTCTCGTCTCCGCGTATCGGCAGAGAAAGGCGGCCCCAAAAACATCCCCAGCACCGGTGTGATCCCTGACTTGGACTTGCAGGGCGGGGAACTCTCTCACCCCTCTCTCGTCTAAGAGGAGGCATCCCTTCTCTCCCTGCGTGACGATGGCGATGGGGGCTCCCGCCTGTCGGAGCTTCTCGGCCACCTGTCTGGGCGAGCTTCCCGGGAATGCCGCCATTTCATCCTTCCCGATTTTTATGATATCCACATGCTTCAGATACGGAGTTAGATCTGTGGCCTCGAGACGCACCCTGCCATCCGGACCGATTCTCCTCAATAAACCCTGAGGATCCAGCATGAGGTATTTGGTTCTCCTCCTGAGTTCCGCCAAGAGCTCTGGCGTGACCTCGCTTCCGAGGGGGGAAACATAAACGCCCAGAAAATTGGTGTAATAACTTGGGATATCGGACGGTTGGAGGGGTGGAGCCAAGTGTTTGCACACCTGCACCCTGTTTCCCTGCTCGTCGTAGGTGTTTCGAAAGGTGGTGGAGTTTTCCCCTGCCACGAGGAGCCCCTCCGTATCCAGCCCGAATTTTCCAAAAATCGGCGGGAAAATCTCGGTGAAGTCGATTCCCACTTTAGAGAGAAGCGCCACTTTTTTCCCGAGACCGGCGAGGAAGAGGCCACTGTAAGTAGGAGCCCCTCCCAGCACGTTCTCGACCACGCCCCACGGAAAAACGTTCACATCGATGGCAACATGCCCCACCACAAGGAAGTCAAACTCCAACTACCTCTCCCTCCTTCCCGCTATAAACTCCTCCACCGCCTTCCTGGCTTCCTCGTCGGTAAGCTGGATGGGTGGATGCTTGAAAAAGTAGGCTGAAACTGAGAGGAGGGGTCCGCCTATGCCCCTATCTTTGGCAAGCTTAACGGCCCTCACCGCATCTATCACCACCCCAGCGCTGTTGGGTGAGTCCTCGACACTCAGCTTGGCATCGATCCAGAGGGGGACATCCCCAAATTTCCTTCCCTTTATGAAGATGTAGCAGATTTTCCTGTCCTTGAGGAAGGGAACATAGTCACTGGGCCCGATCCGCAGTGGCACCTCATAGGGAATCTGACTGGAGACAGCCTCCGTTTTGCTAATGCGTTTAGAACTCAAACGCTCCTCCTCAAGCATATTCAGGAAGTCGGTATTTCCGCCAATGTTCAGTTGGTAGCTCTCTTCAACCTTCACCCCCCTGTCCACTAGGAGTTTGACCAAGGTCCTGTGAAGAATAGTCGCCCCAACTTGGGATTTTATATCATCCCCAGCACACGGAATTCCCGCCTCCTCAAACTTCTTCCCCCAGCTAGGGTCGGAGACGATGAACTCCGGCATGCAGTTGACGAATCCAACTCCCGCATCCAAACAAGCCCTCGCATAGTATCTGGCGGCCTGATAGCTTCCGACCGGCACGTAGTTTACCAGAACATCCGCTCTCGTCTCCCTTAAAACCTGCACCACGTCGACCTCCTTCTGTGTTGGATCGACGGGTATAACTGACTTCAAATACTTCCCAAGTCCGTCCAGCACGGGGGCCTTCATCACCTCCACTCCGAGCTTTGGAACATCGCAGAACTTCACGGTACAGTTAGGCGGGGTGAAAATCGCCTCCCCAAGGTCGCGCCCCACCTTGTTCGCGTCCACATCGAAGGCCGCCACGAACTCTAGGTCCCTGATGTGGTAACCGCCGAAGTTCACGTGCATCAGACCGGGAACTTCCTGATCCTCCCGTGCCTCACGGTAGTAATGAACACCCTGAACCAGCGAGGAGGCACAGTTCCCCACGCCCGCGATGGCAACCCTCACCCGTCCCATTCCTTCTACCTCCCCGTGCTTTAAAACGCCAAGATAAATTTTTCATCCTGATGAAAAGGATAAAGCGAAAGACCACCCTCGAAATGCTGTGGCCTTACTTCCTGCGGCTCCTCATGGAGAGACCCATGTATGTATACGAGCTGAAGAAGGAGGTCACCAGCAGGTTCGGCTTCACCTTCCAGCTCTCTGCCGCTTCGAGGGTTCTGCGCAAACTACAACAGGATGGCCATGTGGTCTCGGAGTGGAGAACCGAGGGGAGACCCCGAAAGTACTATCGAATAACTCCAAAAGGCAGAGAGCTTCTAGAGAGCTTCCGGAAGTACCTCACCGAAATGCAGAGCAAATTCAGGTAAGCCTAGACCTAGCCACTATCACTCTCTGAATGGCCGTAAAGTTGGCTAGAACGGCGACCAAGATTACCCCGTAGTGAGTCAGCCCAAAAATGGAAAACAGCGAGAGGATCACCATCCTCTCCCCCCTCTCTGCAAACCCCACGGCGAGCTTGCCCGTCCCAGCTGCCTCGGCGCGGGCCCTGGTGTAGCTCACCATGAAACTCCCCAATATGGCGAGAAGCCCCCAGAGGGATGTGGTCAGCTTCCCAAGCATCATGCCGGCAAGAACTAGAAAGTCAGAGTAGCGGTCCACCACCGAATCCAGCACCCCCCCGAAAGCTGTCTCGCGGCCGCTCAACCTAGCCACTGCCCCATCCATCACATCGAAAAACCCGCACACCAGAAGGAGGATCCCGCCCAGCAGCTCCTGACCCGAGCGGAAGACGAAAAAGCACGCAAAAGAAAGGATCAGCCCGCAGATTGTCAGATGATTTGGAGTCAGGCCCCTATCGGACAGAAAGCGGGCTGGTTTTCGGAGGAGCCCCTCAAAATAGGGCTTGAGTTCACTCAGCACACTTTGCTCCCTCACCTTCTTTAAATGGCTTGAGGGGGAGGAAGAGAGTCTGGAGCCTGTCCCAGGTGGGATACTCCTCCACCAAGGCAAACTCTAGGTTTTGAACTTTCCCCGCCAGCTCCTCTGCCAGCTCAGGTGGCATCTCAAGCCTTCCCTTTTCCCTGTTGAGGGAGATCAGAGGAAGTGGAATCCCGAATTCCCGCACCAGCCTCCTTTTCTCCTCTTCCAGCTCCCTCCCGCCGAGACCGTAAGCTATGCCAAGCCAAAGCGTCCCGTCAGGAGTGATTAGCTCGTAGGGTTTCGCTGTGTTTCTTGCCCTCCTGAGCAACCTGTTTCTCAACTGCACGCCGTCCTTGAGGGAACTCGGACAGTAGTGGATGTTCAGCCTCGTGTGCCTCCTCGCCCAGCTTAGGATTTTCAGGGCAAGCTCGTGACTCCCCTTTACGGCCACCGATTCCTCGGTTTTGAGAACAAATCCCCTAGACTTCAATTCGTGTAAATTGGTTTCGGAGAACTCCAGCTCGTTGAGGTTCACGAAACGGCAACCTATCCCGTCCAGCTGGGAGAGCAGATCCTTGATTTCCTTCAGCTTGCCGGGAATAGCGGGCAGTTCCACCCCAGCATGTAACCCCTCCTCTAGGGCCCTCTCCACCGACCGGGGTTCCCATACGTGGAACCTGAGCTCGTCCACCCCGGCGGCCTTAAGGATCCTCATTTGTCTCCTCGTGAGCTCGATGCAGTACATGTGGACATGATGTTTGACCCCAAAAGTCCTCTTCAACATGCGGATGTACCCCACCGTGCGCCGGAATCTCAGAGCAGGATCCCCTCCGGTTATTCCCGTGCCCAAGGCACTCATCGCTCTCGCTTCTTCAACGATCTCGCGGGCAGACCTGACGGGACGCTCGTTAGCGTACACCACGTCTTTCCCCTTCCTCTTCTCCGACAAGGGACAGTAGAAACATTTCCTCCGACAGAGACCGGTTACGAAAAGAACGAGCTTGGCTCCCCTTATGCACAGCTTGCACCCGGGAGGCATCTCCCCGAGAACCAGCGAATTGGCGGGGGTCTTGAAAATTTTTCTCATCTAACACTCGAGAAGCAAAATACAAGACCAAATCCAGAGAAAATCCTGCCTCAAATTGCCAAACTTATAACCTTTTGAAGTCAGACCCTGATGATCTACCTCGGTCCGGCTGG
>CAZWBJ010000001.1:0-51944 GCA_964632175.1 Hadarchaeota archaeon (SeqCode) | reverse complement strand
CCAAACTTATAACCTTTTGAAGTCAGACCCTGATGATCTACCTCGGTCCGGCTGGAATCCCCATTACTGCGAAGGATAAAAGCACCATCGGGGGCCTCAGGAGGGTTGCCGAGCTGGAGCTGAACGCTATGGAAATAGAATTCGTGAGGGGCGTGGCAATGGGGAGGGAAATGGCCAAGAAAGTAGGGGAGGAGGCCGGGAAGCTGGGAATTAAACTCTCAGTTCATTGCCCGTACTTCATAAATCTCTGCTCGACCGAGGAACCAAAGCTCGAAGCATCCAAGAAGAGAATCTTGGACTCAGCGGATAGGGCCCGTCTCATGGGTGCAGACATTGTCGTCTTTCACCCCGGGTTTTACGGCAAGCTTCCGCCTGGGGAAGCCCTGAAGAGAGTCTCCGAGGCTTGCAAGGACCTGAGGGAGAGAATGGAAAAGGCCGGAATGGATGAGGTCAGACTGGGGCTGGAAACCATGGGAAAGCAGAACACTTTTGGAAGCTTGGAGGAGGTCTTGGAGGTCTGTAGGAGGGTGGAGGGCTGCCAACCGGTGGTGGATTGGGCGCATTTGTACGCGAGATCGGCGGGTGAGGTAAAATGGTCTAGTGTCTTCTCAGCACTTAAAGGCTTCAAGCACCTCCACACTCACTTCACCGGGGTCGAGTTCAAAAAAGTGGGACCGGGGAAGGGGAATGAGAGGCGACATCTAGAGATCACCTCCCGAAGCCCTCCCTTCGAGCCGCTCGGGGAGGAAATCCTGCGCTCAAAGGTGGACATCACCGTAATAAGCGAGAGCCCCGTGCTCGAGAGGGATGCCCTTCTGATGAAAGAGTTTTTCGAGGAGAGGGGATTCAGGTTTTAGCGAGTTCCCAGACCCTCTCCAGCTCTACCTCCCACTGCTCTCCCGTCTTCATGTCCCTCAGCGTTACCTTACCCTCAGCGAGGTCCGTTTTCCCCACGATCAAGACTTTTGGTATTTTCCGCGAGTTGGCGTACTCCAATCCTTTAGAGAGCTTCCTGCCCATCACCTCCACCTCCACTGAAACTCCCTTTTCTCTCAGCTTTCTCGCGAGCTTGAGGGCCTCGCCCACCAGCTCCTCGCCCGTGGGCAGTATCAACAAATTGGGCGGTGGCTCGTCGCCCAAGTCAAGGAGACCCGCGATGCGATCGATGCCAAATCCGATCCCTACGGCCGGAACCTTTTCCCCACTCATGAGCTCAATGAGGTTATCGTACCTTCCCCCTCCCGCCAGCTGCCTGCCGGCGGAGTAGAACTCGAAAACGCAGCCCGTGTAGTAGTCCAGCCCCCTTGCGATGCCCAGATCCAGCTCGAAGCGAATTCCCAACTCCTCCAGTAGCCCCACTACCTCCTCCAAGTTCTCTAGGCCGGGCGATGGTCCGAGCATGCCTCTCGCTCTCTCCAGCACCTCTTTCCCGCCTCTGAGGGAGATGAGATCTTTGAGCTTTTCGCACTCCTCCTCAGGGATCCCCGCGCTCCGCAACTCCTGATCTATTCTGTCCTCCTCTTTTGAGTCTATGGCCCGGAGGATGCGATCCTGTCCTTCGGCCCCCACCCCGGCTTCCCCCAAAATCCCCCTCAGAAGCGAGATCTGACCCACCACGAGCTTCCTCTCCACCCCAAGTCGCTCGAACACCTCGTCAGCCATTTCCATTATTTCAACCTCGGATGCGGGGAGGGAACTTCCGATGATTTCGGCTCCGGCCTGATGGAACTGCCTCCATCTCCCCGCCTGAGGTTCCTCGTACCTGAAGCAGCTCCCAAAGTAGCAGAGCCTGAGGGGCTTGGGCTCGGATCTCAACCTCTCGCAGTAAAGCCTCACCACTGGAGCGGTCAACTCTGGCCTCAGCGCAAGCTTCCTCCCCGATTTATCCTCAAAACAGTAAAGCTGTCGTACGACGGCTTCCCCGCTCCTGAGAGTGAAGAGCTCGAGTGGCTCGAAAATCGGCGTCTCCACCTCTCTAAAACCGTATCTTCTGAAAACCTCCAACAACACTTCGCTCACATATCTCTGGGCCCTAAGCTCCCTCCCGAAAAGATCCCTGGTACCTTTAACCCTCTGCACGTCCGCCCCCCTGGGAAACCTCTATCTCCACCCAGTTTGGTGGAGGTGGCGGGGGTGGAACCTTATCCCACAGCACTCGGACGAGAATCACCTGATAATTGCTGCTGACAAAAGCTGGCTCCAAGAACTCCGGGCGGTTCTCCACCCCCCCATAAACCACTCTGGCCATGCTTGCCCCTCTGGCCTTAACCTCCTTTGTCCTTGAGGGAAAGATCGCCCCGCCCAAAACCGAACCGTCGCTCATCGGTATCACCACCGTCTCGTTCAAATCCGGTACCCTCGTAGGCTCATGGAAGTTGGTGCTCTGAATGCGACCTTGGGCGTCCACTGAGAGCTCTAGGTAACCATCGAACAAGAGATCCGGGGCATTCTCCACCACGAGGTAGGCCTCCTTGGTGGAGGTGTTGATTATCACGTTCTCACGATTCTCTCCGAAGTGAAGGAGGAGGAGGTTCTCGCCCACATTCTCCGGGGGAGCCGAGGGAGTGTACAGGGGGGAGGAGCGCAGGGTGTAGAAATAGTACAAGTTCTGATCGACCCAGGAGGCGTTGAGGTAGTCATAGAAATCAAACACGAGATAGTCGATCCTCACTCCAAAGTTATCTCGGTAGGTCCTCAGAAACCACTCGAGCTCGGCCGCATCCATGTATGGCATCCTCAGCACGTCGGTCCTCCTGCCGTAAATCCGGTAGGGTTCCAAGAGGAGGAGGTTAATGTCCAGCCCGTAGGTGATTGCACGCTTCCCCGAAATATAGTAAATATAGTCGGGGGGGTGGCACGGTACAGAGGGATCGTTCTCCCACTTCCCCTCCTCCCCAAAGGACTCCACCCCGTCGCATACACTCCTCCTTCTCGATGCCCCTGTGAGAAGGTGCCCGTAGGACCACTCGATGGCTACGACGGTATCCTCAGGAGTGTTGTTTTCAAGCCAGCGGCAAGCCTCAACCAGAGCTTGGTCGAACCCCCCGCCGCGCCACTCTGTGGGGGGAGTCGTGACGCGCGCCACCGAGATCGCGTTGTTGGCAAAGGGGAGAGAGAGAAAGACAAGAACGAACGGGAGGGGTCTCAGGAAATGTAGAGTCTCGTGCCTTTCCTTGACTACCCACCTGAAAGCCGAAACGAGAGCCCCCACCCCCACCCCGGCCATCACGGCCACAAAAGGCCACCAAAGCCTGTCGAACCTCGCCTGCCCTCTCCCCGGCCAGACCAGCCCCATGAGAATCACCAGCCAAGGGAGAGCGACCCACTCCCACTTTCTGCGCGTTATCAGGACCTTCATCACGCCCACCACGAGCAGGAGGAGGACGATTCTGTTCAATAGGTCGTTGCGGTACATGCCAGAGAAAACCTCCCCGAAGGAGCTGGGGGCCTGCATCTCCGAGGCATATCTCGTTACATCCAGTGCGCCGCCTCCCCCGCCGCCAATACCGACGTAACCGAGCAGGGTCCTGCCGAAGCCCACCCAGTCCGGCGGGGATCCTCCCAAGAGCCACACCGTTGCTGTTACCGTGACGAAGATGCAGGCCACACCCAGCACGGTTCTCCAGTGCCGCCTAAACACGAAGGAGAGGGAGGAAAGAAAGCCCTTCTCCCTGAACAGGGAGAGGAGGAAATCGTGAAAGAGGAGGAGGAGAAGGGCAGCTAGGAGGACCGGGGCTAGGTAAAGCCACCCTCCCCAGCTCAGACCCAGCAGAGAGTACGTGAGCCCCGCCAGGAAGGCTAGGGTGAGGCTGGAGCGCTTGAAGGTTAGAATGGAGAGGTACAGGGTCCAACAGGAGAGAACGATGGTCAGCGCCTCCCTGTCGAAGGCGGCAAACTTGCACCAGTAGATGCTTCCCACCAGCACGCTCGCGAAAAACGCTGCTGCGCAACCTGCCAGATCTCCCGCGAGTTCCCGGGCAATGAGGAAAACCGCAAAGAGAAAAATCGCGAAGAGGAGAGGGGACCAAAGGTTGATCACATCCATGAGCTGCACACCCGGGAACACAGCCGACACCCCCCGGTAGAGCATGACGGCGAGGAGGGGTTGCCCCTGATCCTGCACTCCCACCGGCCAGCCCGTAGGGGCATGGGAACGGGGGTAGCGATCCATAAAACCGTTTCTAGAGTTTAGCTCCTCCGCGATGCCCGCGAAGAACCCGGAGTCAGAAGTGGTCAGAACCCTGTATTTCTTGCCCGGGATGTTGAGGAGGTAGAAGGAGAAGGCCGCGAGCCCCAGCAGATAAAACAGAATAACCCATCTGCGGAAGTTTAGCCTCATCCAGCTCTGGGGGATGGAAGAGATTACTTTTTCTCTTTCTTTGGTGCGGCTTCGGCCTTTTCTTTCTCCTCAGCCTTTTTCTCCTCCACTGGTGCAGGTGCCACTTCCTTGGTGGTTGCCATGATCCATCCCAGCCAAGCACCCAAGCCACACACCACCCAAACCCCTACGATTACAGGGAGGGCTATCCATAAAGAAACCGTCCTATCCTTGGGCCAGAGTTCCAGTGAACCTACCTTGAGCAGACCCTGCAACGCTGAAATCCGCGGGGCCAGTAACCAGCCGATGTACAACACTATTACCACCACACATGCTAGCAACAGCAACGCCCCCAGTGCTCTTGTCGCTCCCATGCTTATGCCTTTTTGTTTCTGCCTTTAAATATGTATTTGGGGGCCCGTGGCCTAGCCAGGATAGGGCGGCGGCGTCCTAAGCCGCAGATCGAGGGTTCGAATCCCTCCGGGCCCGCTGCTCCGGTGGTGTAGCCCGGCCAAACATGCAGGCCTCTCGAGCCTGCGCCGCGGGTTCAAATCCCGCCCGGAGCACCTGTTGTGTCCTTCAGCCATCTCCACTGCCTCTCTTGATTCTACCAGGAGCACGGAATGGACTAATCGTTACTTCAACGAATGCTTCTATCCACCAAACAGCACGAGAAAACGTTCGCCCTTGCTGGGAGTTTCGTTTGCCCAAACTTTCGCGGCCTCTGTCTGCTGGGCTCGCTCATCGGAGAGTAGTGAGAATCATCATCTTCGGTTCGAATCGGCCGCTGTTATTTACAGTAAGACGTTGGAGATCCCCGCTTCTTTAGCTGTTTGAGCTGGTATTCCAGAAGAACCTGTCCACGAATCTCAGAATCTTTTTGAAGGCATCTGCCCGGAGGCACAACTTTTATCCTAGGCTTCCGACTCGGAGATGACCGAGCAGAAGTTCAGAATTTCTCCCACTGGAAGGGGAGCCATCTTCAGACTCAAGCGATGGTTCTATGCCTACATGTACTCCAAGGTGCCCTCGGAGGCTAAAGAGGCGAGCAGAAAAGCTTGGGGGGAGCTGGTGGGGAAGCTGATCGACGAGCTCAGCAAGGTAGGTGGGGCGGAAAAACCCGCTAGGATCTCGCTCAGCTATGAGGAGGGGCCGAAAGGGGAGTTTGTGCCGCTCTCGGTGAAAATGGAAATCTTCGAGCTTGTGCCCAAAGAAACCATCAACATAAGCTTCTCCGAAAGAGCCGCTGAGATTGAAAGGGAGAAAATAAAGAGCCAGTACTCCGAACTCCTCAAAAAGGCGCGGGAATTGGGCATCCAGCTTGAGACGTAGGCTCAGAAGCTTGGGTTCAGTTCACGTATCCCTAGCCCAGTTTCATCATTGCCGTATAAAGTTTGGTTGATTTCTTAAATTTCTGATGTTCCGTGTGATAACACTGCAACAAGCACGTGGGGAAGTTGAGAGGATGTGGAAGACCCCCAAGGTGAAACGAGTCAGGATAGAGGAGGGACTTGGAAAAATCCTCGCTGAGGACGTGAAAGCAAGGGTGGATTTTCCTCCCTTCGACAGGGCCGCCATGGACGGGTACGCGGTGAGAGCAGAAGACACCTTCGAGGCCGATGAAGAAAAAGCGATAGTCCTCAGAAACCTTGGCCTCGTAAAGGCGGGAGAGATCCCGCATCTGACCGTGCACGAAGGGGCTTGTGTGCGCATCGAAACTGGGGCCCCGATGCCAGAGGGATCGAACGCCGTTGTGCCGGTGGAGTTTACTCGGGGGGTAAAATCCGTCGAAATCTACCGCTCGGTGGCGGTGGGTGAGAACGTAGTAAAGAGGGGTTCGAGAATGAAAAAGGGAGATAAAATCGTGGAAAAAAACCGAGAGCTAACCGCCGCAATGATAGGGGCTCTGGCGGCGGGAGGGGTGAGGACGGTCAGAGTTTTCCTCCCCCCCAAGGTTGGGATTCTCTCCACTGGAAGGGAACTCGTGCCCCTAGACGGGACCCTGCGGAAAGGTAAAGTCTTTGACGTTAACGGCCCTATGCTGTGCTGCGCCGTTCAGGAGTTGGGATGCCAAGGAGTGTTCTTGGGAATCGCGCCAGACGAACCTAGGATCCTGAAGAGGAAAATAGAGGAGGGCCTCAGGACTTGCGACGCCCTTATCGTGACGGGGGGGACCTCGGCTGGTGTGGGGGATCTCCTCCCCTCCTCTCTACCCTCCGTTTTTCATGGACTGGCCACCAAACCGGGAAAGCCCACCCTCTTTGCCATGGTGAGCGGGAAACCCGTTTTTGGTTTGCCTGGAAATCCCCTCTCGGCCTTCTTCCTCTTCAGAGAGCTAGTGGCTCCAAATCTTCTCAGGATGAGCGGCAGGAAAATGGAGCAGAGAACAGTTCGGGCAAGGCTCTCCGTCGACCTCACCTCAGAGAGAGGGAGGCAGGAATTCGTCCTGGTCAGGTTGCGCAAGGAGGGGGGAGAGCTGAAAGTCGAGCCACTGAGGATGGGATCCGACGCTATCACCCTTCTGCGGTTGGCTGACGGATATCTCGACATCCCCTTGGAGGTGGAAAGAATCAGGGCTGGAGAGAGGGTGGTGGTGAAGCTCCTTGCTCGTTGACAGGTGGGGGAGGAGGGTAAAGGGACTGAGGATATCTTTAACGTCCAACTGCAATCTGAGCTGCTTCTACTGCCACCGGGAAGGATGGGCAGGGGGGGAGAGGATCATGAAGACACACGAAGTGATCGAACTGATAAGGACGGCAGGGGAGCTCGGAATTCAAGAAGTAAAACTCACAGGAGGGGAGCCGACCCTCAGGGAAGACCTAGAAGAAATCCTCAGGGGGGTGCCTCCGCACATGCACGTATCCATGACCACAAACGCTACCCTCCTTCCAACCCTCGCCGACAGGCTGGCCGAGGCCGGCTTGGAGCGCATCAATGTCGACCTACCCACTCTTGATGAAAATAGATACCAGCGAATCACGGGAAAACCGCTCCTGAAGCAGGCGATGGAGGGGATTCAAGCCGCCTTGCGAGCAGGACTCACACCGATCAAAATCAACATGGTAGTCCTAAAGGGGGTGAACGCGGACGAGGTGGAGAGAATGATGAAATTCTGCGCGGAGAACGGTTTGATACTTCAACTCATAGAATTTTTACCCCCCAACAATGGTCTCTCCCGGTTTTGGCTCGATCTCCGGCCGATTGAGGCCATGCTTGAAAAGAACGCCAAGAGAGTGGAGGTAAGGGAGATGCACCTCAGGAGGAAGTACTTCACGGCAGACGGGGAGGTGGAGGTGGTGCGCCCGCTACACAATTCCGAATTCTGCCTTCACTGCACCAGACTGCGCTTGACCCCGGATGGGTACCTCAAACCCTGCCTGCTGAGAAACGACAACCTCTTGGATGTGCTCGGACCGTTGAGGGAGGGGAATGGGGGGGAAGTGAGGAGAGCCTTCCTTCTGGCCAACGAGAGGAGGGAGCCCTACTTCAAGCCGGACCCTTCTCCAGAAAGATGATCGCCTCCTGCATCTTTCCTATTTTTCGCCTAGAAGGGGTGGTGCAGAAGCGTTCGTTGACCACCAGCATTTTCCTCGCCTTGAATCCCGCCTCCTCCGCCAGACCGGAGAGGGGGAGACAAACCTCCACTACCCTGTCGCTGAAGCCCGCATCCGAGGTGACGAGCGCCACTTTGGCCCCCTCCTTGCAGCAGGCGTAGAGATTCTCCAAGACTCTAAACATGTCACAAAAGTACGCCAGGACCTCCGGACTCTCCTTCCCCTTGAGGTGCCTCCCAACCACCGAAAGCTCTCTTCTCCCCGCCTGGCCGCTCCCCAAGAAAGCCTCCCTCCCCCTCCTCTCCAGACCGCATATCTCCTCCTCCACCCAGTAGGCCTTCTGGTACTCCTCCTTGTTCAGGTAGGGCGGGGAGGTGATGACCGCATCCACCTCCTCGTCCAGCGGGTGACGGGCATCTGCATCCCTCACCTCCACCCGAGCCTTCTTGGTTTTCAGCCTCTCCAGATCATCCAGCATCCAGCCAAGTACCTTTTGGAAGGTTCCCCTAAAAGGAGGAACCGGTCTCTCCCTCACCTTGACCACCGCTCCGTCCTTCTCAATCCAAGAGCACCGGACCGCCGCCCTCAGGAGAGCCAGGAGCAAAAAGTCCCTCTCCTCCCCGCTCATTTCTAGAATCCTGCACCTGTACCCCCAGAGCTCCCTCAGGACGTGTGGCGGAAAAAATCTGGTCAGCTGAGGAGAAGGTTCCTCTGGCTCCGGCTCCTCCGAGAGAAAGTTCTCCACCTTCTGCCTCAGCTCATGAAGGGAGTAATCCCTCGTCTTTGCTCTGGAAGCAAAGAGCATTAGCGGGTGAACCTCGAGACCTATGCTGTCAATCCCAAACTCCTTGCAGGTCAGGCAGGTGGTCCCCCCTCCCACAAACGGGTCCAGAACCAAGTCACCCTTGTACAGCCAGAAACTGTTCAAAATCATTGCCACCAAATCCCGGGAAAACCCCTCCTTCGGCATGAACCAGTTGTGGACGGGGAGCCTCTCGTTTGGAAGCGGGGTTACGAGCTTTCCCAGCTCCGGCCTCTTTACAATTCTCATGCGCTCAGGAACTCCCTCTCCTCCTCCGTCAGCTGGAGGACATCGGCGAGGGAGGGGTTTCGACGCAGGATAAAGGGGAGATAGGGGAGGAAGTGCTTCCGGGCGGTGGATGCAAACACGTGGCAATGCCTGGCCACCTTCTCAGCAATACTATCTCTCAGGGCCCTACTCCCCCTAGTCCGGCTGAAGATCATGCCAGAGGTGGGAAACTGAAATCTGACGAAGGAAAGCTCCCCCCTCCTGCTCATCGCCACGCCCGCGGTCATTAAATCGCATAGGTACTTCTCGAGTCTGTACGCCTGCCTCCTCGAGATCCTTGCCCGGAAGAGGTCGGCCTCCGCCAGCATTCTGTATACTCTCTCAAGGTCCTCCGGCTCCCTGAGCATGCGTGGGATGTTCTCGCTTATCCATCCGAGGGCATCCTCCGGGGGCATGTCGAGTGAAAACAGAAGATTCCTCGCCTCGGAAGCGGTCCGTGCCCTCATAAGGGTGCCTAGCAGTTGAAAGATGTTGACCTCCCCCACTCTCGGCGAAGTAAAGGCCTCCCCCGCGGAAACCGTTCTCCTCCCCGCACACGTGACCTGGAGGTCGTTGATGGCCGCCCGGAGATCCCCCTTGGAATTCTCGGCGATGACCCCCAAAACCTCTTGCGGGACCCTTACCCCCTCGGCCGCACAGATGCCCGCCAACACCTTCACTACGGTAGGGATTCTTATGCGCTCGAAACCAACCTCTACGCACAGCTTCCTGATCCCCTCAGGAATCTCACGCTTGGAGGTGGCAGTGAGGATGAGGGGATTAGCCGCCTTGGCCAGCTCGGCGATGGCCCTGTAGCCCCCCCGCTCGTGCACATTATCGGCTTCGTCTAGGAGAAGAAGCTTTCGTCCAGAGGTCAGTAGGGACCCCATGCTCGCCCCCTCCAGGAACCTCCTTATGGCCTCATACGTCCTCTCGTCGCTAGCATTCAGCTCCACGCAATCCCAACCCATGTCCCTGGCCAGAGCTAGGGCGGCCGAGGTCTTCCCGCTCCCGTGGGGTCCGTACAGTAGGAGAGGAGGTTGGCGAGCCCCCCTGTCCCACTTCTTTGCCCACTCCAACATTTGGGAAACCGCTGCCGGCTGGCCCGCTATCTCCTTAAGGGTTTTCGGCCGATACTTCTCCACCCAAGGATCAAACATCAGTAAGGTTTGACACGAGAAAAATTCCCTTGTGTGGTACAGCGAAGGGCTGATATTATGACACCTTTAGGGTGACGAACATTCACCAGCGCCCAACGCCGAACTTCGAATGGAGGTTACTTTGGCCTCCCCGATTGTGGCAGGAGTGGGCGACTGAGGCAACTTCCAACCTGTCGATCTCGAGCACGCTCCACTGGAGCCAACGTGACTTCAAGACTCCTGCAGGGATAAGGCTCCGAGGCCTGCCCTCGAAATCGCGAAATTTACCTGTGAGGTTTTAAGGCGAAGAGGAGAGAAAAATGGCCATGAAGATAGCCCTCATTTCTGACAACCACTTGGGCTTCAAATGGGGCACCCCACGCTTTGAGGACGCCTTCGAGCAGGCAAGGGAGGCCTTCTCCAAAGCCCTAGAAAAAGGTGCCGACCTCATCTTGGTAGGGGGAGACATCTTCGAGAAACCGACGCCATCTTTGGAAGTCCTGACCAGAACGCTGGAAATCCTCAACTTAAGACTGAGGCGAGAATCAACAGTCGTCTGGAAAGGCGGGAAGAAACCCAAACCGCAAGCACTCCAGGGAACTCCCATCATCTCCCTGCATGGGAATCATGAGTGGCGTTCCAAGGGCCAGACCAATGTGCTCGAGACCCTAGAAGCGGCTGGGGTTTTGATTTACCTTAACCTCGAAAACATTATCTTTGAGAGCCCAGAAGAGAGGGTTGCCATCCACGGCATGAGCTACATTCCGGAGAGGTACTCGCGGGAAGTCCTCAAACAGTGGGATCCCAAACCAGTGGAGGGGGCGAGAAACATTCTGCTCCTTCATCAGTCGCTGGGGAGCTTCGTTTTTGAGGATCGCGAACAGGCTAGGATCCAGCTCGGGGACCTCCCGACAGGTTTTGACCTATACGTCTGCGGACATGTCCACTGCAGAGGGGAAACCATGGTGGGGAAAAGCCCCCTTCTTTTCCCCGGATCCACTGAGCGCACACAGCTGCTAGAGGCCGAGAAAGTGAAGGGCTTCTATCTCGTTGAGCTGGCCGAAGAGGTAAAATATGAGTTCGTGGAACTTAACACGCGAGACTTTTTCTTCGAGGAGCTCAACGTCCAAGGGATTGAACTCGCGGAGCTGGAAAAACAGGTCAGACTGAAAATAGAAGAAATCCTCCAGAGACCGAGGAGGAACCCAAAACCTCCCCTCATCAAGCTGAGGTTAACCGGAAGCCTAGCAAAAGGGGCCCTAGGTAGCGAGTTCGACGTTCAAAGGATTGCAGAGGAATTTTCCGGGAGGGCCCTGCTGGAGATAGACAGAACCAAACTTCTCTCAGGGATAGCGGCGGAGAAAGCCGAGCTCGTGAGGAAGCTCAGAGAACAACCCCTCTCCCTCAGAGAAAAGACACTCCACCTCCTAGAGGAGTACTTAGCGGAAATGGTGCGGGAACCCCTCTTCAACATCTCCGAACTCTACCAGCTGCTAACGGAGGAGAAGGAGGAAACCGTTCAGAAAAGAGTTGAGGACACCATCAGGGCTAAAGTTCAGGCGGAGGTGGGAGGTTGATCCTTTCCGTAAGGGTGGAAAACTGGAAATCGCATGAAAAAACTGAGTTAAGATTTGGAGAGGGGACGAACATCCTGCTAGGGCCCAACGGAGGGGGGAAGAGCAGCATTTTGGAAGCCATCTCCTTTGCCCTCTTTGGAACCGTTCCAGCGCTAAGGAAACGCCTGATCAGGCTGGAAGACCTTATCATGGACAAACCCTACCGAGCGGAGAAAGCCAAAGTCGAACTACTTTTCCAAGCACCAGACGGAAGGGAATTCACGGTCAGAAGAGAAATCAGACGCGGTTCCCCCAGCCAAGCCGAACTCAGGGAGGAAGGAAAGTTGATAGCGGAGGGGCCAGAGAGGGTGACCTCCTACATTCAGGAGCTCTTGGGAATGGATTACGAGCTCTACGAGAGAGCGGTGTACTCCGAGCAAGACCAACTTGATTTGCTACTCAGGGAAAAAGAGCGGAAGAGGAGGATCGACGAGTTGCTTGGAATCGACAAACTGGAAGAAGCCAGAAAAAAGGCCGGATCACTAGCTAGAACCTTCTCTCTCCTTGCTCAAAAGGGGGAGGAACGCCTAGCGGGCCTCGAAAAAGAGGGAATCGAGGAAAAGCTTGCCAAGCTTGCGGAAGAAATCAGGAAGCATGAAGAGAGACTGTCAAGCGCAACTGTGGAAAGGAGAAGAGTGGAGGAGGAGCTTGAAAAGAAAGAGGAGGAACTCCACTCCCTTGAGAGGCTCAGAGAAGAGTTGACAAAGATAGAAAGGGAACTTGAAAACGTTAAAGGATCCATTCGAGCCCTCCAAGCGCAGTGTGAGAGGCGAAGGGAGGAGCTTGGACCTCTATCTAGAACCCCACTGAACCAGTTGCGAGAAAAAGTACAGCTACTCCGCGCAGAACTGGAAGAGGTTAAAAAAGAGCGGTTATGCAAGGGGGAGCTTTACAGAGAGAAGTGGGGGAAAAAGGAGGAAAAGATAGCCAGGATTAACGCAGATAAAAAACGGGCGGAGCAACTCGCAAAGGAACTCGAACAGGCGTTGAAGGCTACAAAGAAGCTCCAAGAGATGGATCTACCACGTTTGGAGGAGGAGCTGGAAGAACTACGGACCAAAGGAGAGAGGCTCCTGAGAGAGAGAGCAGACATCGATGCAAAAAAGTCCGAACTGCAGAAAAGCTTAGAACAGTTGAGAGGTGCCTCAGCTCAATGTCCCGTTTGCGAAACACCCCTAGAGGAGAACATGAAGGAGTATCTTATCTCAGAAAAAAGTAAGAGATTGAGTGAACTTCAGCTCAAGATCGACGAACTGGAAGTAGAGTGGAAAAGAAATGAAACTGAGAGGAGAAAAAAGGAGGAATTGTGGAAGGAAGCTCAAAAGCTGGAGGTGGAGAGCAGACGAGCAGAGGAGTTGGTAAAAGAGCGGTCGGAATGTTTAAAGAATGTGGCCGAACTGGAAAAACTTTTAGAGAAAGAGATCGAGGAACTCGCCTTACTAGAATCTGAAACGAAAGCCCTCGAGCAAAAAGAGGAAGAAATTAGGGCCAGCGTCCAGCAGGCACAACAGGCCCTGAAGGCCGCTGAAGAGTTGAAAACTTTAGAGACCGAGCTCATGCGTGCTCAGGCAAAAGAACTTCAACTCAACCGCTCCTATGTCGAGAAGAAGAAGGGTTTTGACCAAGAAAAAATCGAGAGACTCGAGCTGGAGATAAAGGAACTCACTGAGGAAAAAGGAAGATTGGAAAGCGAGCTCAACGGCCTACAGGAGCTCCTCGGGAGGGAAAGAGAACAGGCGGAGGAACTGGAGAAAAAGAAAAGAGAGATAAAAAGGGTGAAGGCAGAAGTCAAAAACCTGAAGCAGGCGTCCGAGTATTTCTCAAAGGTCCAGCAGGCCTTGCTCAGAACGCAGGCGGTGCTTAGGGGAGAGTTCGTGGAGATGGTTAACGATCTCATGAACAGGCTGTGGACTAGGATTTACCCATACGGTGACTTCAGCAGTTTGGCCCTGCGCGTGCAGGAGGAGGGGGAGTACCTCTTCGGGCTGAGGGACAGGACGGGGAAATGGGTGAACCTGGAAGGACCCGTGAGCGGTGGGGAGAGAACCGCGGCCTGCCTAACGATGAGGATGGCCTTCAGTCTCGCTCTCGCCCCCAAACTTGGCTGGATGGTCCTTGACGAACCCACTCACAACTTGGATAAGAACGTAATCGAAGAGGTGGCCGAGACGCTAAGAGAGCGCCTTCCGGACGAGGTCAAACAGATCCTCTTGATCACCCACGAGGAGGCGCTGGAGGCCGCGGCCAGCGGGTATCTCTACCGTCTAACAAGGGACAAGGGGAGAGACGAGCCAACCAAGGTGGAACTCCTCTCCTCGCCCAGTTTCCCAGCCCTCAACCCGGGTTCCTGAAAGTGTCTGGGCTGCACCGAAAAATACTACTCCAAAATTTTTGGGCTTCAAACATATCGGCAGGTCTTTGAAACCGGGGATTCCCCTACTTAGACATCGCGAGCATACATCACTACCAGCCTGGGAGATGCCCCGAACTCCTCTTCCCTCCTGAAAATAATAGGTTGGGTTCATAGAACCTGATGGACATCTACCAAGTGAGGATGTTCGGAAGGCTCGGCTTCGCGCGCCGGAGATGCGATTCGTGCGGGCGTTTCTTCTGGACCCTAGACCCCGATCGGGTGACCTGCGGGGACTCCCCCTGCGATGAATACACCTTCTTGGGAAATCCCCCCACGCGTAGGTCGTACGAACTCCACGAAATGGAGCAGGAATTCCTCAGGTTCTTCGAGGAGAGCGGGCACACCATCATCAAGCGGTACCCTGTGGTCGCCCGGTGGAGGGACGATATTTACCTCACCATCGCCTCGATCGCCAACTTCCAGCCTTGGGTCACTAGCGGACTGGTGCCCCCTCCCGCCAACCCGCTGGTGGTAAGCCAACCAAGCATAAGGCTGAAGGACATTGACAACGTGGGTAGATCCGGTAAGCATTTCACCCTCTTCTTCATGGGGGGTCACCACGCCTTCAACACGAGAGAAAGAACGGCATACTGGAATCACGAGACGGTGGAATACTGCCACCAATTCTTGACAGAACGCTTAGGAATCCGGCCAGAGGAGATAACCTATGTCGAGGGGTTCTGGGAGGGGGGAGGGAACGCGGGGGAAGACTTTGAAGTGAACGTGAGGGGACTGGAGGTGGCCACCCTCGTTTTCATGAGATATGCCGTTAAAAACGGGGAACGCGTGCCCATCCCCCTCAACATCGTGGACACGGGATACGGGATGGAGCGCCTCACTTGGCTTTCCAAGGGGGAGCCCACCTCCTACGATTCCATCTTCGGTCCGATGGTGGAGGAACTGCTTCACAGATCGGGGGTGAGCAGGCCCCCAAACGAGATCTTGAAGATTAACTCCAAACTGGCGGGAATGATAGACGTGGAGAGCGGAAGGGGGTTGAAATGGCTAAGGGAAAAGGTTGCAGAGAAAACCGGGAAGAAACCTGAGGAGCTTGACTCCCTTCTGAGACCGCTGGAATCCATTTACGCCGTGGCCGACCATCTTAGATGCCTCGCCTTCATGTTTGGAGACGGGATAACCCCAAGCAACGTGGGGGAGGGCTACCTAGCAAGGCTCGTACTCAGGAGAACCATAAGGTTGCTGAGGGAAATGGGGCTGGAAGAGGAGTTTACGGAGCTCATGAGAAAGGAGCTGGAGCTCCTCAAACCGAGCTTTCCCGAGCTCTGGAGAGAAAGGGAATACGTTCTACGGGTTTGCGAGCTGGAGGCAAAACGTTACGCCGAAACCCTCCGTGGGGGAGAGGGGATCATACAGAGGATGGTGGAGAGGGGGATCGATATCTCTGGGGAGCTCCTAAGGCTTTACGACTCGCGAGGGCTTCCACCAGAAATTGTGCAAGAGATCTGCACCAAGCTTGGGGTCAGCGTGAAGATTCCAGAAGATTTTTACATCCAAGCCGCCAAGCTTCATTCCTCCTCCCCCAGAAGCGAGAAGAAGGAAGAAGTGAGAATGACCCTCGCAGGTCCTCCAACCGTTCCCCTCTATTATGAAAATCCGTACCTCAGGGAGTTCGAGGCAGAGGTTCTGGAGAGCCGGGAGGAACTTGTGATTCTTGACCGGACTGCCTTTTATCCAGAAGGTGGCGGACAGCCCTGCGACCTCGGGGAGCTAAAGGGAGAAAGCGGGACCGCGAAGGTCTTGGACGTTCAGAAGTACGGTGAGACAATAGTCCACAAGCTAGACAGGAATCCCTTCCGAAAGGGGGAAAGAGTGAAGGGCATACTGGACTGGGAAAGGAGAGTTTCTTTGATGCGTCACCACACCGCCACCCACATCCTGCTTGAGGCGGCGAGGAGAGTGCTGGGTTCTCATGTTTGGCAGCATGGTGCTCAAAAGGGAACGGAGAGGACGAGACTGGATGTAACGCACTATCAGAGGCTGACGGAGGAGGAGTTGAGGGAAATCGAAAGATTGGCCAACAACATCGTCATGCAGAACCTACCTGTAACCTGCCGCTGGATGGACAGGAACGAGGCAGAGGCTAAGCACGGTTTCGTTCTGTATCAGGGGGGTGTGGTTCCAGGGGCTAAAGTCAGGGTGGTGGAAATAGAGGGCTGGAACACCCAAGCCTGTGCCGGCGTGCACTGCTCGAGAACGGGGGAGGTGGGTCCCATCGTGATCGTCAGGACGGAGCGAATTCAGGACGGGGTGGAAAGGCTGGAGTTCTCGGCTGGGGAGGCTGCCGTCGAACTCATCCAAGAGCGTTACAAGAAGATAGCCGAAGCATTGCGAATCTTGAGGTGCCCTCCAGAGCAACTCCCAGAAGCCACCCTACGCCTTTTCGAGCAGTGGAAGAAGTCCACCAAGGAGCTCGAAAAACTGAGGAGGAAACTCGGCGAGGTTGTGGGAGGCTCCCTGCTTCAAGAGGCAAAGCGGATGGGGGAGATCCTACTCATTGCGAGAAAGCTGGATCTCGGGAAAGAGGATCTACTGAAGCTCGGAGAGTTTCTGATCAAAAACGAGCCTAGGTCAGTGGTGGTTCTAACATACGAAGAAGAGGGAACAGGAAACCTCGTGGTGATGGCGGGACAGGAGAGCCTCCGTCTTGGAATTCACTGTGGGAAGATTGCCTCCGAGCTCTCCAAAATGGCTGGGGGCAAGGGTGGCGGGACTGCGGAGTTGGGACAGGGGGGAGGCCTGGAGATCTCGAAGCTGGAAGAGATCGCGGAGAAGGCGGGGGAGATCATCCGGTGCTAGCATCTCTCCTCCACCTGATTTACTATGCTATCGCGGGAGCGGTTTTCAGCGAGATCGTGGATGTTTATACCTCCAAAAGCCCGCAGGGATTGGGAGGCTTCGTCCTCCGCCGGTTGAGGGTGCCCGTCCTGCTTTCTATATTGCTAGCAGCCGGGTACGATCTCCTTGGCGCTCTTCTTCCGGCTGAAATTTTCTCAGACCTTTCCCTTGCCCTGAAGCTCCTCGGAATTGTGGTGGGAGCATACATCTTCCTCACCCTTCTCCGGGCCTTCCAGCTTTTCTATGAAAAGTCAGGGCTGCCCCTGAAGAACATTATGCCTACCGTCTCACTAGCTGGCAAACTGCTGGTTGGCGTATGCGCCTTTCTTCTCGCTCTCAACCTGCTCCACATCAATCTGACAGCCATACTGGGCGGGCTGGGGATAGGGGGAATCATAGTTGGGTTGGCCCTCCAAGAGACCATGAAGAATTTCTTCGCCGGGATGTATCTCGCAAGCGAAAAGTTCATCCGGGAGGGAGATTTCCTGCGTCTGGAAACCGGGCAGGAGGGGTATGTTGAGAAAATAGGTTGGAGAAGTGTGCGGATAAGGAGCCTAAGCGGGGATCTCATTGTCGTCTCCAACTCAAAGCTCGTGGAATCCACCGTGATCAACTACTATCTCCCGACTCCTGAAACCGCCTGCCCCGTGAGTTTGGGGGTGGCCTACGGAAGCGACCTAGAAAAGGTGGAGAGGGTCACCGTGGAGGTGGCCGAGCAGGTGATGAAGAAGGTGGTGGGAGAGATCGACTTCAAGCCTTTTGTGAGGTTCGGAAGCTTTGGAGAACATGCCATAACACTAACGGTGGTGATGCGGGTGAAGGAACCCGCGCAGAGATCTCTGCTCACTCACGAGTTCATAAAGGAGCTCCACAGAAGGTACCGGGAGGAGGGGATAGAGATTCCCTTCCCAACAAGAATGATATACACCAAACAGGGATGAAACTCGACTCCCGGCTCTTAAAAATCTTAGTCTGCCCTGTTTGCCACGGGGAGCTGAAACCAGAAGGGGAAAAACTTGCCTGCTCGAAATGCAGAAAGAAGTATCCCGTCAGAAACGGGATACCCATCCTGCTTCCTTAACACTTGAAAGAGGAAACCACGGTCATAGGATGCTACCTATCCTTCATTCTGCTCTCCCTTTTCTTCCTGTGGCCTTTCCTCACCACAAAAACGCAAAAAGTGGAATGGGAATTTCTGGAGTCTCCGCTCGGTCTCATCGTGTTGGAGAGGAGCTGGGACAACCTCCTTATCTGGCCCAGCCTGGGTTTTCCCGCCTTTGTTGAATCCGGCCATGCTCTAGAGGTGTGGGTGCTCTGTCGTTGGAAGCCACAAATATGGAGGGTCTATATAGATAACGTTCCTCTACGGGTAGTAGAAAAAACCGAGAACATGGGAATATGGAAACTAAGCATCCGGCTGCCTGAGAATCTGGAGGAAGGGCTTCACAGCCTTTGGGTCGATGCTGACGATGAGAGAATCGGAGAGAAGAAGGGGCGGAATTCCTTGGTAGTGGCGCGCCTGACCTCCACGCCGCAAATCGCGGTAATCTCCGATGCCCATGTAGATGAAGAAAACTGGAGAGTAGTACGCTTCGCGATAAATCCTCGACCTCTCTTCGCGCGCGAGAAGCTTTACAACTTGCCGGCTCTTCTCAGGGATCAACTTGAAAGCCTGAACGAGGCGATGAGCAGGATTAAAGATGGAGTTGTGATATCCAGACCTTGGCATGCTCAGAAACTTTCCAAAGCTCTCGCCTACATACGGGAGAACGTCAAACCTGATCTAGTGTTCCTCACGGGGGATCTAGTGGACCTGTCCGCGAACAGGAACTGGGAGAAACTTTGGGAAGTGCTGGTATCCTCCCAGCTCCCAGTATGTCTCGTGCCCGGGAACCACGAGCACTACGGCAGGATTGCCCCGCTTCAAGGAAGAAAGTGGCTGGCACCCTTCTACAGGGATTTCACCTCCTTCGACGTTTACGGGTTCCAATTTGGAGGATACTTCCTAGTGGGAATAAATTCCGGTCATGATTGGAGGCCCTTCGACTCCAGCAGGGGATCGGGGCTGGAAACTGCGCAACTCTCTTGGCTACTGCACTACTTGCGAGGGAAGGAGAACGTGATCCTTTTCCTCCATCACCCATCTAGGGAGAACCAGTTTGGGCTCGCGCATGGGTGGGAAAATGTGGTATCCAGAGTTGAAATCTCCCTAGTGGTTTGTGGGCACACGCATCCCCCTGTCCCTATAGAAACTCAAGTATGCGGAGTTAGACAAATAGAAGTTCCATCCATCCGTGACACGCAGGAACCCGCACAGGCCGTGGTCGTCCTTCCTTTGTACCCAGAAAAAGTGCCCTGAAGGGTAAAACCTATGGCGGATTTTTCTTCCACCGACAATGTTTGTGTGAAGGAAGAGCGGGAGAGATTGATTAATTCCCTGAGCGCTTGGGGTTATTTGCGTAGCCGGGAAATTATCGAGGCTTTCAGGAAGGTTCCAAGAGAGGAGTTCGTTCCCGAGAAGTTAAGGGCGAGCGCCTATGAAGACACGCCGCTTCCCATCGGGTACGGGCAAACCATCTCCGCTCCCAGCATGATCGCCATCATGCTTGAGTCATTGCAGGTGAAGCGTGGACATAAGGTTCTGGAGATTGGAACAGGGTCAGGCTACAACGCTGCCCTTCTTGCGGAACTCGCAGGGAGAGAGGGCAGAGTGGTAAGCATTGAACGGATCCCCGAACTCGCCAAGTTCGGAAGGGAGAACCTGCGGAGAACCGGCTACGGATGGGTGGAGGTTAAGGTGGGAAACGGCTCGCTCGGCTATCCTGGCGTATCTTGGGACAGGATCCTCCTCACGGCCTGCGCTCCTCAGATTCCCAAGCCCCTAATAGAGCAGTTGGCCGTGGGCGGGAGAATTGGTGCACCCGTTGGAACCAACTATCTCTTCCAAACTTGGACCGTGGTGGAGAAGTGTGAGGACGGGACGCTGAAAACGGAGGAGATGGGAGGGTGCTCCTTCGTTCCCCTGCTGGGAAAATACGGTTGGAAGCTCTAACTGAACCAGTGCTCCAGAGAAACCTGTCCTGCCTTTGCCTTTCCCCTGGTGAGCTTCTCTATTCCAGATTGAACCCTCTCTTCCGAAAAGTCAAACTCTTCGCAGAGGAACTCCTTGATCTTCTGCGGGTCTGGCTGGCCCCACCGAAGCTCATAATCGTCAGTCACTTCGTGCTTCAGAAAAATCTCCTTGACCTCCAGCGGATCCACCTCGAACTCAAAAAGCTTCTCTTTTACTATATTCTCCAAAGAACCGTACTTCCTCACCAGCTCTAGAGCGCGCTTTGGGCCGATGCCCTTCACCCCCGCGTTAAAATCCGTCCCCACAAGAATTCCTATGTCTACCAACTGTTGAAGGGAAATGCCCAGAGTTTCGAGAACTCTTTTGAGTTCAATCCTCTCCGGCTTCACCTCTACATATGCATCCTTTCCCGGGAGCTTCCTCCGCCCCGTGAGAGCCAGATTCCGGACAAGCACCGGAGTGCCGAAGAGCAGGCTGTCGAAATCCTGGCTGGCCGAAGCCCAAGCACCGCCCCTCTTCACCAAATGGGCTGCCTGTGCCTCACCCTCACAGGGGGCCTGAACCCAGGGAAGTCCCATGAGCTCCAAAAGCCTTTTTGCCTGCCCGACCATCTCCTCCGTGAGCCTTCCTGCCCTCTGGGCAAATTTTCTTGCCTCAGCCAAGTCCCCCGCCTCTAACGCTCTCTTCCACTCTCTCTCCGCTTCCTCCCTGCTGGCCACCCTTCTATCGAGGGTGAGATGCTTCAAGGGCGGTGGCTTGCCGTCGAAAACGTAGACCGGCTTTATCCCCATCTCGATCAGGTTTGCGGTTCTGTAGAAGAGACCAGAAAGATGGGAGGTAATTCTCCCCTTGGAGTCCATGAGGGGCTCCCCGTCCCTCTGTCTAATGATAGAGAGGAACTGGTGAAGCATGTTCATGGCGTCCACTGCCACTATCTTTCCGGAAAGTTCTTCTAGAGAAATCTCCTCAGCGGGAACGATCTCTCCTATCTGGACTCCCATCCAAAAAAAATTGAACCTATATCATTATACACTATCTCGACACCGGTGAACTGCTCCCGCCTGACCCTAGAGTATCACTCCCTCTCTTCTGCCTTGTGTCTGACCACCGTTATGGGGCAAACACCCTGCTCGAATTCATAGAGCGCGATATCTATCGGGTCTGTCATCCCTTTGGGAACCTCCACAAGAACCGGAGCACCTAGAGATATTTGGAGGGCGCGAGCCCCGATTATTCTGGCTTTCTCAAATCGCGTATACTGCCTAACTTTGTAAAAGTCCGGTTTAAAAAGCAGGGTAATCCCTTAGAATTCAGATGGTGGGGATTTTTCTTTTTCTTTCTCCTTTTCTTTTTCCTCCTTCTCCAGCTTTCCTGCTGCGATGACGTCGTCTATCCTCAGAATCATTTCTGCCGCCTCGCTGGCGGAGGTTATGGCTTGAACTTTAACCTTGAGAGGCTCTATAATCCCTGCCTTGAAAGTATCCGTCACTTTGCCGCTCACTGCATCGATACCCACAAACTGTGAACCCGGTTTTTCATGCTCCGCCCTCAGCTGGGTCAGAATGTCGATGGGGTCAAGCCCAGCGTTCTCGGCTAGGGTTTGGGGAATAACTTCCATTGCCTCGGCGAAGGCATTGATGGCCAAAGCCTCCTTCCCCCCCACACTCTCCGCAAGGTTTCTCACCGCCTTGGCCACCTCCAACTCTGGAGCACCTCCTCCACCCACAATCTTGCCTTCCTCTAGGGCCACTGAGAGAACGCAAAGAGCGTCGTGAATTGCTCTCTCGGCTTCATCCACCACATGCTCTGCTCCTCCCCTCACCAAGATGGTGACGGACTTGGGGTTTTTACAACCCTCGATAAACGTCATTTTCTCCCCAGAAATCTTCCTCTCCTCCACTAGCTCTGCTTCCCCCAGATCTGCCGGCGTCAGCTCCTTTATGCTCGTCACAATTTTCCCACCCGTGGCCCTCGAGAGTTTCTCCATGTCGGATTCCTTCACCCTTCTGACAGCCAGAATCCCGGCCTTGGCTAGGAAGTGCTGGGCGACATCATCAATACCTTTCTGACACACCACCACGTTGGCCCCCACCTTCTTGATGTCCTCCACCATTTCCTGCAAAAGCCTCTGTTCCTCCTCAAGGAAGGCCCGTATCTGCTCCGGGCTTTCGATGTTTATCTTGGCCTTGGTTTCCGTCTGCTCAATCTCCAACGCGCAGTTTAGAAGAGCGATTTTTGCCCCCCTAACCTTCTTAGGCATACCTGGATGGACAACCTCCTTATCGAGGACGATTCCCCTCACCACCTGAGTATCAAAAGCGCTCCCCCCAATCCTCTTCTCCACCTTCACATTATCCACTAAAGCCTTGATCTTTCCCTCCTTCTCCTCCGCTACCTGAAGGATGGCATCCACGCACATGTCTGCAATTTTCTCCTGTTCTTCTATCCCCTTCCCGCTAAGAGAAGTAATTGCTATTTGCTTAAGCTTTTCCCGGTCCTCTTTTGAAATGGGAACGGCAATTTGGTTAAGAACCTCCACCGCCTTCTGAGCCGCCTGCCTGAAGCCTGCGGTAATGGTAGTGGTGTGGATGTCCTGATCCAGCAGATCCTCTGCCTTTTCGAGGAGTTTTCCGGCTAGAACCACGGTGGTAGTAGTGCCATCCCCAACTTCATTATCCTGGGTCTTTGAAATCTCCACCATCATCTTGGCGGCTGGGTGCTCGACGTCAATCTCCTTCAGGATGGTCGCTCCGTCGTTGGTGATGGTCACATCGCCCATGCTGTCGACCAGCATCTTGTCCATTCCTCTAGGACCGAGAGTGGTTCTGATAGCTTCCGCTATCACCTTCGCTGCCAGGATGTTCATATGCTGGGCGTCCCTGCCTATGTACCTCGCCGTCTTTTCTGGCAAAATGAGAATAGGAGTGCCCTGAGGAGCGGCCATCTTAACTTGTTAATTCCCCTCCCTCTTAAAAATCTTTCGGTGGGAAGGTGGAATGGATGCGCTAAGCACGGTTGTCTTTGCCCTTTGGTTCATTCTCCCAGCCTACGCCGCCAACGCCTCACCGGTGGCCTTAGGTGGCGGGAGGCCCATTGATGGAGGAAGGAAATTTCTAGACGGGCGCCCCATCTTCGGGGCAGGGAAAACCGTCCGTGGATTCGTTGCCGGCGTGGCTGTAGGAATTGCGGTGGGGATGGTGCTCTGCCTGCTCCATCCCTTCCTGCTGGGCAACAGAGAACCCGTCCCGGGACTGCACTCCTTCTCTTCCTATCTCCTCCTGTCTTCTCTTCTCTCGCTAGGAGCCCTTACAGGAGATCTCTTGGGGAGCTTCCTAAAGCGCAGGTTGGGCATGGCGAGGGGGGATCCCGCCTTTCTCCTCGACCAGCTCGGATTCCTTGTTTTTGCTCTCCTCTTTGCCTATCCCTTCTTCCAGCCCACCCGGGCAATGGTGCTCTTCCTCCTTCTTCTCACCCCTGCCCTCCACTTGGGAACCAACATTTTGGCCTACAAGCTCGGAATGAAGGAGAGACCGTACTGATGAAGCTTCTATGGCTCAGCTGGGAAGAGGTGGAGCACCTGTGTGATCTCCTCGCACGTAGAATAGAACGGAGTAACTTCAAACCGGACATTGTCGTGGCAGTGAGCAGGGGGGGATTTCCGGTTGCCAGGATTCTCTGCGATGCGCTGGGACTCCGGAGGCTCGCCAGCCTCCAAATCGAGTACTACTTAGCTCCGGGGCAGACGAGAAAAGCGCCTAGGCTTCTTTACCCCCTCAACGCGGACGTCCGGGGGAAGAGGGTACTTATTGTGGACGACGTGGCGGATAAAGGGGAGTCCCTCAAGCTAGCTCGGAAACACGTGAAACAAAAAGGTGCGGAGGAGGTCAAAATAGCCACCCTCCATTACAAACCTTGGAGTACAACGGTTCCGGACTTCCACGTTAAAAAAGTGAGAAGCTGGATCGTCTACCCTTGGGAGAAAAAGGAAACCGCAGAGCATCTTGGGAAGTGAAGCAGAAATTAGTCATTCATTGTGATGAAATGTGCTCGCTTTTTATAACCACACTCAAAAAAGGATGGGAAAGCTTCTGAGCACATGCGAGCTATGCGGGAAAACCGCTTCGCCGCTCCAAAAATGTAAGCTGTGCAGTGCCATGGTCTGCTCAGCTTGCTTCCTTCAGGATGTCGGTATATGCCGAAAGTGCGTGAGGAAGGGGCTCTGGGTAGAAGAACCATAGAAGGGCTAGACGCTGAACTGATTGAGGAGGCCCGCGAGGCCCTCACTGAGGTGGAGGAATACGCCGCGGAGGGAGTGCCGATTCTGGTGGAAGGGAAAAAAGACAGAGAGGCCCTAGAGCGCCTCAGCATAAGGGGGACCATCCTAGAACTTTCCAGAGGTGGCCGGATGCTCAACCTCCTAGAGAGCCTAAAGTACAAGAGGGTACTGATTTTGACGGACTTTGATACCAAGGGGAGGGAGCTGGCATCCTTTTGCTGTAAACACTTGGTCAAACTTGGGGTGGAACCCATTTTGGAGCCATACCAGAAGCTGAGGAAACTGAGGAAAAAGTTTAAAGAGGTGGAAAGTTTAGTAAAGTTGAGAACTCTTTTGGAGAGGATAGAGTGGAGAGGCCAAAAAACGACGAGTTGGAAAGGGGTGCAGTAAAGTACCTCGTCCACGCCAAGCTAGAGGTTAACGGGGTAGTGGAACCGTCGGATGTGGTGGGGGCCATCTTCGGACAGACCGAAGGGCTATTGGGAGAAGAGCTTGAACTGAGGGAACTCCTCAGGACGGGGAAGATCGGCAGGATTAAGGTTCACATCTCCTCCTCTCAGGGGAAGACGAGTGGAACGGTTCTGCTACCCTCCGGACTCGACAGGATGGAAACCTGCCTGCTCGCGGCAGCCTTGGAAACCATCGATAGGATAGGTCCCTGCGAAGCTAGGATAACCGTAGAAAGAATCGAAGATGTTCGGGCCTCCAAGAGGGAGGCCATGCTCAAGCGGGCGAGGGATCTCCTAAAGGAAGTGGAAACCCCAGCAACCCAAGAACTTTTCAGGAGCCTCCGGGAGTCCATGCACCAGGCAGAAATCATTGAGTACGCTGGATTGCCAGCCGGACCGAAAGTTGCCACCTCCGATTCCCTAATTGTGGTGGAGGGTAGAGCTGACGTGCTCAACCTTCTGAGGGCGGGTATAGAAAACGTGATAGCCACCGGAGGGGCGAGCATCCCTCCCGCGGTGGTGGACCTCACTAAACGTAAAGTTACAACCGTCTTCGTGGACAGCGACAGAGGGGGAGACCTGATTCTGAAGGAACTCCTACAGGTGGCCGAAGTTGACTACGTGGCGCGACCGCCACCGGGGAAGAGTGTGGAGGAACTCACTGCTAAGGAAATTTACAAGGCCCTCAGAAACAGGGTTCCCGCGAGCGTGCTTGGGCGCGAGGAAGCCGAGGAGACTCTAAGAAAGCTCTCCGAGATGGCGGCCGAGCTGAGGGGCTCACTGAAAGCCCGTCTGCTGAAACCATCGCTTGAGGTAATCAAAGAGGTGCAGGTTAGGGAGGTAAAGGAGGAGCTCCTAAAGACAGAGGGAGTATGGGCTGTGGTCCTAGACGGGGTGGCTACGGACGAGCTAACTGATCTCGCCGCCCAGAGAGGGGTGGAATATCTGATCTGCGTCAAAAAGGATCTCTCAAAAACGCCGGCGGGCATCAAAGTTCTTCTGCCCGAGGAAATTTTCAAGCACTAGATTTCCCGCTCGAAGAGGATCGCCGTTTCACCGTCGGAGTAGTAATAGGGAACCTTGCCCACTTCTGAAAACCCCAAGGAAGAGTAGAATCTCCTCGCCTCCCAGTTGCTCTCCCTAGCTTCCAGCCTGACCTTGCTGACTCCTCTTTTTCGAAAGTAATTCATCAGACTCTCCATGAGCGCGGTCCCCACCCCCTTCCGTCTATGTTGCGGATCCACACCTATGGCGAGCACGTGTCCCACGTTCATCCACCTCACTGTTCCAATGATATACCCTATGATCCTCCCCCCCACCTCCGCCACTAGAAAACTCAGCGGATTGGTCTCCTGGAGATGGACAAGGAGATCCAGTGGATAGGGATCCTTGAAGCAACTGTATTCCACCTTCAGTACCTCCTGCAGATCCTCCCGACGGGCTGGTCTAACCGAAACCTTAGCGGTAAAGGACAACTTCAACCTCAGTCCCCTCCTCTATTTTTTCTACCTCTTCGGGAATAAGAATAAACCCGTCGGCTCTGGAAATTGAACTCAGGATGCTGGAGCCCGCTACTCGGAGCGGATAAGCTACCCAACCATCCTCTCTTTTCTCCATTCTCACCCTCACCACATCCACCCTGCCCAAAGCGGAGGGCACCCTCCTTCCCAGCCTCGCCTTCATCCGCACTCGCACCTCTTCACAACCCAGCATATAGTGGATGGCCGGTCTAACCAGCAAATCGAAGGCTATCAAACAGCCCGCTGGAAATCCTGGGAGGGAGAAGACCGGCTTGCCCTGCACCACCCCAAAGGAAGTGGGAGAACCGGGTCTGATGGCCACCCCATGGAAAAGAAGCTTTCCCTCCTCCGCCACGACCGAGGGGACCAGATCCCCCTTACCCACCGAGCTTCCCCCAATCAGCACCACCATATCGTGCACTATTCCCTGTCTTATCGCCCTCTGAATGGCAAGAGCCTCCTCCCCCACCCGCTCGAAAAGGAAGGGGACCCCACCACTGTCCAAGATGGCAGCTGAAATGGAATAGCTATTTGAGTCGTAGACCTTCACACCTCGGAGGGGTTTCCCCGGCTTCTCCAGCTCGCTTCCCGTGGGGATCACGGAAACGGCGGGGCGCTTGGAAACCTCCACCTCAGAATATCCGCAAGCAGCGAGCAGTCCTATGTCTGCAGGGGTAATTCTCTCACCGGCTCTCAATATCCTTTCCCCCCTCTCCACATCCTCCCCCCTCTTGGACACATTCCTCCAAGAGGGGACGGGCTCCAAAACCATCACTTGGTCCCCCTCCCTTCTGCACCTCTCCACTGGAACCACCGCATCCGCCCCTGCTGGAAGCGCTGCACCGGTGGAGATCTCCACTGCTTGGCCCCCGCGCACGCGCGTTCTGCTCTTTCTGCCCGCTACGCAACTACCAACCACTCTCAGACGGATGGGGTGAAGTTCAGAGGCTCCAACTGTATCTCGGGCCCTGACGGCGTAACCGTCCACCGCTGCCCGATCAAAGGGTGGAACATCAGCCGATGCCACGACCTCACTGGCTGAAACGCGGCCTAAACTTTCCACCAATCCCACTCTCTCGCTTGGGAGCCTCCTCAGCTCACTGAAAATGAGTTTAAGGGCGTCGGCCAGCCTAACGTAAGAAGGGAACCCTCCCTCAACCTCATTCTCTCGCATGCCTCACGAGATGTGCCAAGTCGGGGAGAATGAGCTCCAATCCCACCGCCACCGCGCCCGGAGCACCCGGAAGGCAGAAGATGAGCTTGCCCTCCGCGAACCCTGCCAAGGCCCTGGAGAGAAGCGCCGGCGTGCCGATCTTCTGATATCCCAAGTGCCTGAGCATCTCCCCGAACCCCGGTAGCTCCTTCTGAATAAGGGGTCTTATGCTCTCGATGGTAACGTCCCTAGAGGAGATCCCCGTCCCACCAACGGTGACAATTACATCCACATCCCCCCGCATCAGCTCCCGTATCAAGGTCTCTATTTTTTTGCCGTCATTGGGGAGCAGGTGCCTCACCACGGTATGCCCCTCCCTCATCAGTCCCTCCTCCAGCATCTTTCCCGAAACGTCCTCCTCCTGTCCCTCCACCCTCTTATCGCTGATGGTTACCACCGCCACCTTCACCCTCGCCGGGGCCGCCGCTCTGTGCTCCCTAAAACTCATCCTTCACCTTCTTGAGCACCCTTATGTCTGAAATGCAAGTGGAGGGATATTGCCCTTTTTCATCCTTCTCCCAGGCCTTCACCATGTCCCAGACGGTAAGAAGGGCCACGCTGACACCCGTTAGTGCCTCCATCTCCACCCCCGTCTTCCCCGTGCCTTTCACCCTTACAGAAACCGTCACCGTGTCTTTCCCCAGCCTGAACTCCGGCTCCACGGAGGTTATTTCCAAGGGATGACAGTGGAAGAGAACTTCTGAGGTTTTCTTGACCGCGTTTAGGGCCGCCAGACCTGCTACCGTCAATACCTCCCCCTTCTCCACCTTCCGCTCCCGGATGGCCTTTATCGTTTCTGGTCTGAGGTGAATTTTCCCTTCCGCTGTGGCCTCGCGATAGGCCCCCCTCTTCCCCGATACGTCAACCATTTTTACTGGAACCATCAAAACAGGAACTTAGTAATACATTAGAGTAGCAGGGCCCTCCCGGTAGGCCCATACCTGCTTTCTCCCCAGCTTAATCCTCTCCACCCTCCCCCAGTGTTCAAGTCGAGCCAAGAACTCTTTGACCTCCTTTGTTTTCCAACCTAGTGCCCTAGCGATGTCCGCGGGAGTAAGAGTGCCATACCTCTTTAGGAGAAACTCGATCACCTCCAATCTCACCTCCTCTATCCACTCACCCTCCTCTTCCTCCTCCTCTTCCTCTAAAGGTAGAGGAGGCCACAGCTGCTTCTCCATCCAAAACTAGGAGGGGGATTAAAAAACTTGCGGACAGCACACACTCAGTGCGCCGACACGAAAATTGGTCTTTTTGAGAGAAGTTCTGGAAGATTGGAGGGGCGGAAAGGCATTCCATCCACCTGCTTCCTTACCTCGGACGCGAGATGCTCAAGAGTTAGCAGCTTCGTTTCCTTTTCCCCCCTTATCCTCACGCTCAGCTTCCCGGACCTCTCTTCCTTCTCGCCCACCACCACGATGAATGGCACCCAATCCATCTCAGCCTCCCTCACCTTCTTAGAGATGGTCATCTCTCGATCATCCACATCAGCCCTTACCCCTTGCTGGATGAGGAACCTGGCACTTTTCAAGCATGTGTCGAGGTATCTCTCTGAAAGAGGCAGGAACCGAACCTGGGTGGGGGCCAGCCAGACTGGGAGAGAAGGTGGTCTCCCGGCTTGCGAATTCTTAGCCGCCTGCTCCAACAGGGCGTAAAGCCATCGCTCGATGGAACCCATGGAGGAGTGTAAAATCACGCATCCCTTCTTCTTCCCATCCTGATCCACATAACCGATTCCGTACCTCGCTGAGTCTTCTATGTCTAGCTGAACCGTTGCCAACTGCGCGTTACCTCCGGCAGAATCGATGAACTGGAACTCGTGCTTCAACACCCAGTAGTGCTTGGGCTCAGCCAAGACTTCAACCAAAGCTGGCTTCTGCACAGAGCGGAGGAGCCTGACAATAAAGTCTCTTTCCTTTTCGTAGAACTCTCTAGTCGCCCTGAAAACTATCACGAAATCGATTTCCATGGATTTGGTGAGTTCAAAATACTTTTTGAAAAGAAGCTCATACTCCTCGAGAGCCTGATCCAGCCCGCTGCAGAAGCAGTGGAGATCCGGCATGGTAAAAGCCCTCAACCTCTTGAGGCCCACGCACTCGCCGCTCTGTTCCAGCCGATAGGAGGGAGAAAGTTCGAATATCCTCACCGGTAGCTGCTTGTAGCTGACCACCGTATCCTTCATCATCTTGAAGAGACCAAAATCGCCAGCAAACCTGAGGAGGAGGGAGTAGTTCGGCAACTTTATCCTGTAGTCCTTTTGATAGAACCTAGAAGCCTGCTCGGCTATGTCTGGCTCACTCTCCCTGTACATGAGAGGGGTTTCCACCCTCATGGCTCCAAGCTCCGATGCCAGCCGTATGGCAAGCTCCTGAAGGAGATCCTTCACTAAGAGTCCATTTGGATAAAACCTGAAGTGCCCAACATCACTTGCCGGTTCGTAGTCCGCCATCTCCAAACGCCTCATCAGTTTCAGATGGGCCGGTTCCTTTCCGCTCCTCTGCCCCAGCTCCTCGCTGAGCAGGAACTGTCTGAGATCCGGGTACCTCCCGAGCGGCTCGGCATCCAATTTCTCCAAATCTATTTTGTGCTCACTTCCATCCGGCTCGAGCAGGAGGAACTCGCTCGGCACCGCCGCAACTGCTGCCGTCGGTTTTTCTTCTCCCTCCGCAACTATCTCCTTGGAGAGCTCGCTCAGCGGATGTCCCTTACAACTCAGTTTAAAGGCCTTGTACCATCCAAACGGAAGTCGGGCAACCTCATGACCCCCCGCAGCCAGCTTCTCCCTCACGAGTTCCAGAATTCGCACAGCGCCGGAAGGAGTAGCCAACGAAGAACTCAGGTGAGCATACGGGTAAAGAACAATCCTCGGTGCCCTAACCTTCTCCAGCACATCCTCTATCTCCTGGGAGGCCTTCCCCGCCACCGCCTCCGGATTGGCCTCGTCCCTCTCCTCCACTGTCGCAAACACCACCAAGCACTCCTCAAACCTTCCGCTCTTTTGTTCTACCTTCTCGGCGGCGGGAGTGGGTTGCTTTACCTCAAACTCCAGATAGTCGGCGTGGATGAGCAGGAGCCGCATTTCTTATAAGGTCCCCACTAAAATAAACCTAGGCTAGCCCCTCCTTAAAGTTTTGAAACTAGTTAGATGTGCGGATAGTGGTTGCAGTAACTGGAGCAAGTGGGGCCGCCTACGGAGTAAGAACGCTGGAAGCACTTCACGAGCATGGGGTAGAAATAGAGCTGATCATCTCCAAAACGGCGCAAAAAATCCTCGAGCTGGAAACCGGGAAGAAGGTTGAGGACTTGAAAGCACTATCCACGCGCTTCTATTCTGAAGAGGATATGCTCTCCCCTCTCTCCAGCGGCTCCTATCACACCGATGGGATGGTGATTGTGCCGTGCAGCATGAAAACGCTCGCATGCATCGCCCACGGGATCTCGGATAACCTTATCACAAGGGCTGCAGAGGTCACCCTCAAGCAGGGGAGAAAGCTCGTGGTAGTTCCGAGGGAAACGCCGCTGGACCAGATCCACTTAGAGAACCTGCTCCGTTTGAAGATGGCGGGGGCTATCATTCTTCCCGCCTGCCCAGGCTTCTACCACCAGCCAAAGGACATTCAGGATCTCGTCGATTTCATAGTGGGGAAAATACTCGAAGCTTTGGGACTGCCACATCAGCTTTACCGGGGGTGGAGGGGGTGAATCTTCCCGTCGCCAAGTTTACCTGCTTGGCCTGCGGGCGCACCGAATACCGAATGTCCTCCCTCGGATTTGGAGAACTGCTCAAGGGAGAGTGTCGGTGCGGGGGAGACATGGCAATCACCGGCAGGGAGACTCCACCGGAATTGGGGGGGCTGCTTGAGCTAGTTTGCAAACACTTTGAGATTCTAGACTTCAGGAAGACGGAGATGGGAATGGAGGCTGAGGTCGAAAGTTCTGACCCCAAACGCTCCTTCCTCTCCCTCTCAGACGAGCTGGAGTCCAGAGGCTACTTCGTGGTGATGAGGAAGGAGGGAGGGATAAGAATTTTCCTCGCCAAACTCCCCCCCTCGCGCACGGAAAAAATCTGGGTGAACCTTCTCCTGCTGGTGGCCACTGCAGGTACCACGCTCCTGGCCGGATTGTATTCATTTAAAGATCTGGCAAGCGCCTTTGTCTTCTCCTCCTCCCTTATGGTCATCCTAGGGGCTCATGAAGCCGGGCACCGACTCGCAGCAAAAAGGAACAGAACCGAAATTTCCGCCCCCTTCTTCATCCCGGCCCCACCGCTTCTGGGAACCTTTGGTGCTGTTATCGTGGCAAAAAAACCGGTGAGAACCAAAGAAGCCATGATGGAAATGGGTTTCCTAGGGCCCATGATGGGATTCCTCCTCGCCCTCTTAACTCTGCTTTTCGGTCTGCTTCAGCCGGCCGGTGTGGAGGGTGTTTCCCTTCCCATGCTTCCCGTGCTTCTGCTACTTCTAACCAGAACCCCCTCCATCCGGCTCAACCCCCTCCTTTTCTCCGGCTCCGCCATGCTAATGGTTACTGCCCTGAATCTTCTGCCAGCTGGGCAACTGGACGGTGGACACATTTTCAGGGGGATCACTAGCGCTAACCAACACTACAAACTAACCCGCCTCCTTGGATTCTCCCTCCTTTTCACGGGTTTCATTTTTCCCTATTGCTGGGCATGGGGCCTGCTCATCCTCCTTCTCTTCAATCAACCACATCCGGGGGCGCTAGATGACCTCTCTGAGGTTTCCAGAAAATACCGAAAGATGGCTGCGGTCTCTCTACTGATTCTTCTTTTATGCCTGCCCATCCCAACCAAACTGTGAGAGGGATCTTCATT
Organism: Hadarchaeota archaeon (SeqCode); assembly: GCA_964632175.1. Classification (GTDB taxonomy): domain Archaea; phylum Hadarchaeota; class Hadarchaeia; order Hadarchaeales; family JAWBSP01; genus JAWBSP01. The sequence goes on along the minus strand of CAZWBJ010000001.1, from coordinate 19,617 downwards.
TGCCTAGAGGGGCTCGACGGATGTGGGAAGAGCACCCAAGCGAGGCTCTTGGCACGGTGGGTGAACTCGCTTGGCAGGAGAGTAACTCTCACAGCCGAGCCGACGGATGGACCAATCGGGAGGTTGCTCCACCAGATGATGAGAGGAAGGGCGAACTTTCCCCCGCTTGCAGAGACCATGCTCTTCGCGGCGGACAGGTGCTACCATCTCGAGAAAACCATCAAACCCGCACTCAGGAGAGGCAGAATTGTGGTATGTGAAAGGTACATCCATTCCTCCCTGGCCTATCAGCAGGCGAGAGGAGTCCCGGAGCAGGTCATCAGAGACCTTAACAAGCATTTTTTACCCCCCGACCTTGTGGTGTTACTCGATGTCCCAGTGGAGGTGGCAACGAAAAGAATGAAGGGAAAAATGCTGGATGAATTCGAGAAAAACAGGAGCTTCCAAGAGGAGGTGAGAAAAAATTACTTGCTTCTCTTCAGAAAGGAGAAGCTTCCCATCCTAGACGGCAGCCTAGAGCCCAGCGTTCTTGCGGAGAAAATCAGGAAACTTGTGACCCCTCTCCTGAGAGCATCGCCCTGAACCTCGCTGCCGTCTCCTCGGGCAAGGTTTCGATTACTGGCTCATAGTGAAGCCTCTCCATGAATCCCGTATCGGAGATGTAAATGTGCCTGAGATTAGGGCGAGAGACGAATTTAACGTTGAGCCTGTAGTGATCCGTTCCGGGAGGGGCGGAGAAGAACGCCATGTTGAAGCTGTCTATTCCCATTTCCCCATACACCCTCAGAACCTTGCACGCCACTTGGGCAAAATCCTCGATATCCCGCTCGTCCATGTCCAGAAGGGAGGAAATCTTCTTGAACACCAAAAGGAGCTCATTGTTTGCCTGGGGCGAGAAGCTGGCTATGCAGGAAAGAGACTCGTTTTCCATGATTAGCCTCTCCCCCCGCCTCCTCTCCTCCGTGATGAGATCTATCCAGTAACTGGAGCGGTTCTCCTCCGCGTATTCCTTGCTCTTCTGGAGGAGGAGGCCCAGGTAGGAGGTGGGTTTCTTGTCTGCCAGAATCTGGAGATGCGGGTGAACCACGCTGGCAGCTGCGGGTGGCATGTAGTTCCAATTTATGGTACAAAATTTGGCCTCCTGATCGACCTTCAGGACCTCCTGAAAGTACCTCAGGCTCGCCCTCAGCCCATCAGCTATAAGCCTAGGTTGAAACTGAGAGGGAAAAACAAAATGGCTCTCACATAAGGCCACCACCGCGTGGTGCTCCCCGAAGGGGAAGAGGTTTGGGAAGACCCTGGCCTCCCCCACTTGTATCCTCCCCGTGCCGAAACTGAATTTGGGGGTTGAGGTTTCCAAATTTTGAGGGCAGAAAAAGCACATTTTTCCAGATTTCTCGATAAATTGGTTTATTTCAACTTTTTCAACGGAATACTTGGTTCTTTTCGACCTCTCCACGTTAATCCTTGACCAAAACCCCGTGAGCGGGTCCTTTCTGTACTCCACGAGATGAACGGTTTTGGAAAAGCCCTGCAAGGGACTGAGGAACTCGGCAACCCCCACCACCTTCTCGAACTCCAACGGCATTTTAAAAAAGCACCCTCGCCAATTAAAGCGTGAAAGTACCGGAGTACGTCATCATTGCGGGGGGAGGAAGGATAGGTTCCAGGCTGGCCGAGCTCCTTCTGAAAAAGGGGCTGGACGTGGTCATCATAGAAAAAGAGAAGGAGGTGTGCGAGGCGCTGGCTTCGAAGATGAACGCGCTGATAATCAATGGAGACGCTACCTCCAGAAAAGCACTGGAGGACGCGGGGGCTAGGCAGGCGGATGCCTTTGTGGGGGTCACGGGGGACGACAGCCACAACATTGTGGCCTGCCACATGGCCAAACACACGTTCCAGATCCCCCTCACCTTGGCTAGGGTGGAAAACCCCGAGATGATCAAAACCGCGCAGGAAACCGGCATAGATTTCGTTTTCAGCCCCTCCCACGTTTCCGCCTTCGTCCTAGAGAACGCCATCTCGCTCCCCGGCACGGTTTCCGTCCTCCTTTCCGGAACTCTCACCCGTGCGGTGGAGATCACCCTTTCGGAGGGCTCCCCAGCAGAGGGCAAGACCATCGAGAGCCTCCAGATACCCAAAGGCTGCGTGATAGGGGCCATCTACAGAGGAGGGAGCCTCATCATCCCGCACGGAGGCACCGTCCTGCGGAGGGGGGATGTGCTGGCCCTTATAGGGGAAGAGGTTGCTATAAGAAAAACCCTGAAGCTCCTTCTGTAATGGGTCTCCGTGAATTCAGCCTGAAGGAAACCTTCAAGAGGAACTTCAGCCTCCTAGCAGGAATGTTAGAGGAGCTGGGACTATGCTTCCTCCTCCTAGCCCTAGGCTTGATGGTGTGTTACCTGGTCTCTCTGGGTGTCTGAGTTGATTTCCCCCACCGCGGAGGACCTCAAAATTGTAGGACATCACTTGGGGAGGTTCTCTAGGGTCCTCAGCTTTCTCCTCCTTCCGCCCGCGTTGGTGGCCTGCCTCTACTCCGAATTTAACCTGCTTCCCTCCTTCCTGCTGGGCTTTTCCCTCTCCCTGATCATCTGTGCCCTACTTGAGCATGGATGTACCACCGAGCGCGATATGGAACTGAAGCACGCCATCGTGGTAGCAGCACTCCTCTGGCTGATGGCCCCTTTTTTCGGCTCCCTCCCACTGTGGTTTAGCGGGCACTATGGATCTTTCCTTAACTCCTTCTTTGAGTCCACCAGCGGATTCACTGGTACTGGTCTCACCCTCACCCAGCGTGCCGACCTTTTGCCCAGAAGCATCAATTTCTTCAGGCATCTCCTCCAGTTCGTAGGAGACGGCATTGGGATCGTGGTTATCTCTCTCTGTATCCTAGGGAGGACTCAGATAGGTTCCTTCCTCCTTTTCAAGGGGGAGGCGAGAGAGATGGGAATAAGGCCCAGCATAGTAAGAACCTCCAGAAGGATCGCGGGCATAGCCTTCACCTTTCTCATCCTCGGGACCCTGCTCTTCACCCTCGCTGGGACGTGGGAGGGGCAGAAACCAAGCGATGCGTTCTTCGACGGCCTGAACCACAGCATGACGGCCTACGCCACGGGAGGTTTCAGCACACACTCTCAGAACCTGCTCTACTACCACAGCTTCCTCATTGAAGTGGTAGCCCTCATCCTCATGATTCTGGGATCTCTCAACTTCAATCTTCACTACGCAGTACTCACGGGGAGAAGGGGGGAAATGCTAAGAGACATCGAGGTGAGGTTCTTCATCCTCTCGATGCTGATTGGATGCCTCCTGGTGGGGTCCTACTTGTCGCACTCGTTCTACCCCTCCACCCTCACCGCCTTCAGGAAGGGATTTTTCCACTTAGTTTCAGCCCAAACCACCACAGGTTTCCAAACTGCTCCCGGCTCCTACATCATGTACCTCTGGCCGGTTCCGGTTCTGCTGGTGCTCTCGGCACTAATGATCATCGGCGGGTCGGCTAACTCCACCAGCGGAGGGATAAAGAACCTGCGGGTGGGGATTTTATTCAAATCACTCCTGCTAGAGATTAGGAAGACCTTCCTCCCCAGCTCCGCCGTGGCGGGGGAAACCTACTATCACCTAGGGAGGAATCCCATAACGGAGGTGGTGATAAGAGGAGCGGCCGTTGTCGCGCTCTCATATCTTCTCCTGCTGGGTACAGGGACTCTCATCACTGCCTCCTTCGGCTACCCACTAGGACCCTCACTGTTTGAGAGCGCCTCGGCCCTGGCAAACGCTGGACTGAGCTGCGGGATCACTTCACCCTCCATGCCAGCGGCCCTCAAGCTCACCTACATCTTCCTCATGTGGGCAGGTAGACTCGAGATAATCGCCATCTTCGTCCTCTTTGGTTTCATCCTACTTCAGCTGAGGAAGGCCTTGCGATGAAGCGGTTTCTCCCCCTGCTTGTGCTTCTGCTTCTTCCCGCGGCCTGCGCCCAACCCATCACTGACCTCCTTCTCCACCCGGAGAACTTCGACAACCAAGTGGTGACCGTGAGAGGTGAGGTTCTAGGAGTTCTCAGAAGAGGCGAGAGGGCCTGGGTTAATATCGAGAACGGGGGGGCCATCGGTGTATGGTGCGAGAATCACATGGTGGAAAACATAAAAGTGACCGCCGACTATCACCACAGGGGGGATATCGTCCAGGTGACCGGAGTATTCCACAGAGCCTGTCCGGAGCACGGAGGGGACCCAGACATCCATGCCGAGAGTCTGGATATCGTGGAGGTTGGATTCGAAATATCCCGAGAGGTGAACTGGTGGCTTATGGTTTCGAGTATCCTTTTGCTCGCCCTAAGCATCTACCTCTCTGTACAGCTCAGAAGGCGTGCGGAGAAAAGAGCATCACCTTACTGGTATTAAGAGAGGATGGTTCTAGATAAGCTCGGGAGAGCCCTGCATGCAGCGGTCAGGAAAGTTACAAAAGCGGCTTACGTGGATGAAAAAACCGTAAAGGAGATGGTGAGGGACATTCAGAGCGCCCTCCTCCAAGCAGACGTGAATGTGGAACTCACCCTGAAACTCTGCCGCGTCATAGAGGAGCGCGCACTAACCGAAAAGCCCCCTCCAGGTGTTGGGAGAAGGGAACACGTAATCGGGATCGTTTACTCCGAACTCTCAAATCTCATGGGTAAGTCAGGAAGGTTGCAGATCCAAGCGGGAAGGCCAAACCTTCTCTTGCTGGTGGGTCTGCAGGGGAGCGGGAAAACCACCTCTGCCGCCAAGCTCGCTTACTACTTCAGAAAAAGGGGCTTCAGAGTGGGCATGGTCTGTGCCGACACCTACAGGCCCGGCGCCTACCTCCAGCTATACCAGCTGGGAGAACAGATCGGTGTTAAGGTTCTGGGAGATCCCCACGCCAAGGATCCCGTCAAACTGTGCAAGGAGTGCGTGGAAAGACTAAAATCCGAGGGATGTGAGCTCATCCTCGTGGACACCGCAGGGAGGCACAAGAGAGAGGAGGAACTCATGCAGGAGATGAAAACCATGGCAGAGGCGATAAAACCCGACGGGATAATGCTGGTCATCGATGCCACCATAGGACAGCAGGCGAAGGAACAGGCGGAGGCTTTCCACTCGACTACCCCCCTTGGGTACATTTTTCTCTCCAAGCTGGACGGGAGCGCGAAGGGAGGGGGGGCTATCTCGGCGGTGGCGGCCACGGGCGCATCCATAGAGTTTGTGGGTACTGGAGAACACGTGGATGAGATCGAGCCCTTCGATCCCAAGAAGTTCGTGGGCAGGCTCCTGGGGATGGGTGACCTGGACACTCTACTTAAGAAAATGGAACAGATGCCGAAAGGGGAGAGGAGGAGCCTAGAGACCAAGATGGCACTGGGGAAGATGAGCCTAGGGGACTTCCAACAGATGCTGGAAGCGGTACAGAAGATGGGACCGCTTGACAAGTTGCTACCGATGGTGCCTGGTCTGGGAGTGTCAATATCTAAGGAGCAGCTGAAGATAGGCCAAGACAAGCTGAAGAAGTTTAGGGTAATTATAAACTCCATGACCCCCGAGGAGAGAGAGGAGCCGGCGATACTGAACGCCTCAAGGATAAGAAGGATCGCTAGGGGATCCGGAACCACCGAGGCGGAGGTCAGGGAACTTCTCAAGCAGTACGAAGTGATGAAACATCTCGCCAAGGCCATAAGCAGGGGCGGGATAAAGGGACCTCTCCGAAAGCTTTTCATGCAGCTGGAATAAACCTGTATGGTAAAACACAAAGGGCTGAGGAAGAAGAGTAGGAAAAAGCTCACCAAACATCCCAGAGCTCGGGGACTTAGTCCGGTCACCAAGAGCCTTCAGAACTTTTCGCCGGGTGACAAGGTGGTGATTCTGCTCGAACCCTCCCAAGTGAAGGGAATGCCTCATCCCCGCTTCCATGGAAGGGTAGGTATAGTGACGGAAAAGAGGGGAAGAGCGTATGTGGTGGAGGTGAAAGAGGGAGGGAAGGTAAAAAAGGTTATTTCTCGACCTGAGCACCTGAGAATGATGGGATGATCGGGAGAGAATGCCTGCAGGAGAAGCCAATCCCGCTGGCGAAGGCCCTCAGTATTTTGAGCAAGAGGGCAAAGGAGGGGGAACTCGGCTACGAGCAGAAACAGGACTATGATTACGGGCAAAAGTTCTGCCAACTCAAACCGGAAAAGGCACTTGAACTCGCCGAAAAACTCATCTCCTTGGGCCTGACCCCCTACCAGGCGGTTGTGATAGTAGACCTGATGCCGGAACGCAAGGAGGAGCTTGACCTCCTCTTCGCTAAGGAAAAGACGAAACTTGATGAGAATCTCTCCAAACAAATTTTGGATCTCCTCGAGGAGTACAGGAAATAATAAGGATGCAGAAGAAGTACGAGGACTTTGGGATAGTCTTAGATTTTCTGCCGCACGGTAGCCCCTCCGACCCCAGACCCATTCACCTCCGCGAGCCGGTCGCGCAGGTTCTGGGAGAGAACTTCTTCACCCTGCTTGAGGTGGTTCCGGCCAAGGATGTCACACTCCATTCACAGGAGAAAATCTCGCTGGGAAAAGAAACAAGAGACAAGGTGGAGAGGATAAGGCAGCGGATAGGCTATGAGGATCTAACAGCCACGGCCAAGAACGAACTCCCGCACGCCATCGGGAAGGCCATCGAGGAAAACGAGAACAGGTTCGTGGAGTTCTTCAACAAGGCCGGCCCCCTCACCACGAGGCTCCACCAGTTGGAGCTACTTCCTGGAGTGGGAAAGAAACTCATGTGGGTCATCCTTCAAGAGCGGGAAAAGGGCCCCTTCAAGAGCCTGGCAGACATCGGAGAGAGGGTCAAAGGTCTGGATGCAAAAGGTTCCCTAATCAAGCGCATCCTTCTTGAAATTCAGGGCAAGGACGTTTACTTCCTATTCGCAAGGCCCATGAGACGGGCTGGGGAATAGTGAACTCTACTTAAAGGACGTCAAAAAAGTCTAGATGGAGGAAGTCCGCAAGGCCATGGCGGAGATTTTTTCCCACCTTCAAAAAACCCAAGAAGAACTGGAGCGGGACCAGGTGGAGGCCTTTCTTCAATCCTTGATACAGGCGAAGAGGGTTTTCGTTCTGGGCGCTGGGAGGTCGGGGTTGGTCGGTAAGGCCTTTGCCATGCGGCTCATGCACCTGGGGATAAACGTCTACGTGGTGGGGGAAACTATCACCCCAGCCATCCGCAGCGAGGATGCGGTGGTGGCCATCTCCGGATCGGGGGAGACGGATCTCGTGGTGGGGGCTGCAAGTATCGCCAAGAAAGCGGGGGCGAAAATCGCGGTTGTGACCTCCTTTCCCGACTCCAGACTGGGGAGGATGGGCGACGTGGTGATCGTCCTGCCCGGAAGAGCCAAGACCGAAACCATTTCCGAGTATGTGGAAAGGGAGCTCGCCGGGGAACATGCCTCTCTCGCGCCACTGGGTACCCTCTTTGAGATCTCCTGTATGGTTTTCCTAGACGGGGTCATCAGCGCCTTGATGAGTAAACTAAACAAGAAGGAAGAGGATCTGAAGGAAAGGCACGCCAACGTCGAGTGAGCTATCCCCCCTCCCGAAGGCCCTCTAAGGTGCTGAGCGCCCCCCAAATCGCGGTCCTGATGTGAGGGGGGAGGTTGGGGTCGTTGCCCGCCCTATCCAAGTAACTCGCTGCGCTAGCAGCCCTCATCTTGGGGTCGCCCCGCATGGAAAGCTCGCTCATGGCCTGCTCCACCAAACTCCTGACGCTTCTCGGAGTCATGGTATCCGCCTTCACCTTGGACAGAACCTCCAGCACCTGCCTTATCCTTTCCTCCAACCAACCACCTCAACCAATAATCACTACTCCAGATTAAAGGATGGAAGAGGAAAAAGTAAAAAAAATTGCCGAAGCCCTCATAGCTGGGGGAAGAATGCTTTCCATTCACTGCGCCTCCTGTTTCAGTCCTCTGTTTGAGCAGCAGGGCAGGATTTTCTGCCCCCTGTGCGGGGAGAAACAGACATCTGAAACCGAAAAAGTACTGAGAGAGAAGCTTCGCAGTCTGCTCTCCCAGCTGGAGAGGGAAACCGACCACGAGAAGATGCTCAGGCTGCTGGAGGAGATAAAGGCTATACAAGAGCTCCTGAAGGGGAGATAGTTGGACTGGCTCCTTTCTGTCAGAATTCTCGTGCCAGCCGTGCTGCTAGGTGCGGCCTTGGGGAGGATGGTTTCCAAGAGGCCGTATTACCTCCAGCGGCTGTTTCCAAGTTTCTGGCTACCCCTCGCCAAGAAAACTAGGAAGTGGAGAATCTTAGAACTCATCATCTTCTCGGCCGCCTTCACCGCCGCCCTCCTCTTCCTCACCGACCAAGTAATCTTCTACTTGTCGGAGAAACAGATCCCGACAATAGAGCCCGAGGAGTACCCCCTCACCCCGGAGAAAATCCCCTACCCCCTCCTCTTCCTTATGGTCAACCTCTTCGGTTTCTTGGAGGAATGGCTGTTCAGGGGGATCCTGCTGGAGGAATTCTCCCTTGCCCTAAGATCCAGAGTAGGGGGGTTGATTTCCTCTTCCCTGCTGTTCGGTCTCTTCCACCTTTCCAACCCGGGCACTTATCCGGCCCTCGCCCTTCCCCTCATCCTCGCCGGAGTGGTTCTGGGGATAGCCTATCTCTTCAGGGGGTTCTCCTGCTCCGTCCTGACCCACTGCCTCTACAACTCCATACTCGTGCTCGTCGTTAGATTCAGCTAGTCCGAGATCCCCCCGTCCGTGATCTTGAAGCTCGCGCTTCTGCAGGGTAGGTTAGGGCTATCCACTACGGTGGCGGTACGCATCTCTGCTTTTCCCCTTCTGAGGTACACCCTGTGGGTCACAGCATGCCCCAAAATATTCCCCCCAACGGGGAGGGTGGGATCCCCACAGAAAATTTCTGGTCGGGCCAAGACTTGGTTGGTCACCACCACTGCCAAGTGATTCAAATCTGCCAGCCTTTTCAAATCTGCTAGGTGCCTGCAGAGCTTCTGTTGCCTTTCGGCGAGGAACCCCCTCCCACTGTACTCACTCCTGAAGAGGTTGCTGATGGAGTCCACCACCACTAGGCCCACCTCCAGCCTGCTCGCCTCCTCCAACTTCCTAACCACGAGCATCTGCTGATCGGTGTCGTAGGCCCTAACCACCAAGACCCCCGCAAGCAGGCGCTGCGGATCCTCGCCCAGCTTCTCAGCCATCTGAGCGATGCGCTCCGGTCTGAAGGTTCCCTCCGTATCCAAGAAAAAGGCTTTCTTGCCGCTTCCCCCCAGCTGGACGTTCACGCAAAGCTGGTGCGCTATCTGGGACTTCCCTGAGCCGTACTCACCGAAAAACTCCGTGACCACCCCAGCCTCCACCCCTCCCCCGAGAATCTCGTCGAGAGCCTTCGACCCCGTGGAGATCCTCTCCACCCTCCGGCGCTCCTCCAGCATTTCTAGAGCGGTGCGGAAGTTCAGACTGACCGCATTCTTGGCAGACTGGATCAGCTGCCTCGCCGCGGTGAGCTTGAGCGAAAGCTGCTTGGCCAAATCCTCCGAGGAGGCCAGCGCAAGCTTCTCCACCGAATCAAAGCCGCCCTCCTGTAAGCGTTCCAACAGCCCTGGCTCCACTCCGAGCTTGCACAGCTCCATCGCGGAAGATTGTGTGGAGCCCCCTTAAAAAGGAGAAAAATGTGGATCCCCTTTGCTGTTTTTAATAAGCGACCTCTGCATTGGAAGTTGCTCGTTTTTGCCACTGGCGGAGGGCAAGGTGAACCTCATTCGAGGTGTCAGACTGGCATTGAATGGTGGCAAGCGTTGGGCATCTGTAGACTCGATTGGCTATTGGGAGTGACAAACGTTTGCACTTATCGAGGGAACAGACGTGCTCCCGCACATCCGGGACCATTGGTAGATACAACGTTCGCAAAGGTCACAGGAGAGAGCTCGCGCTCAGAAGCTAAACCTGTCTGGCTGTGGCTCAAGAATTGAACCTCCGTGGTTAACGCAACGTCCCACGAAATGCGCGGAGAGGATGATTATCCGCTGGAACCGGCGGTCTCTTCGAGCTCCCTGTAACCCTCTTCGTCTATAACGGCTATGGCCACCCCATCCCCTGTGGCCGCATCCCTTTCTATCGCCGTTTTTATCGCAAGCCCCGCCAGCTTGATGCCCTCCTCCTTCCTCATCCCTTCCTTATAGCTCTGCTCCAGGACACCGTAAGCAACGGTTGCCCCCGTTCCAGAGCTGGCAAACTTTGTCTCCTCAATTTTTCCCCCGATGGCATCTAGGAAGAAGAGGTGAGGCCCGTCCGCATCGAGGCCCCCGATGACACCGTCCACCAGCATGGGGAAGATCCTCCGAGAGGAGAGGTAGTTCGATGCCACCTGAGTAAGCGATTTGGTCTGAATGGGCCTGCCCTGAGTGACCCTGTAAAGGCGGGCCTCTGCACGCAAAATGTTCACCAAGGACTGGACATCTCCGGGACTTCCGGTAAAGCCTGCCCCTATCTTCTCCTCAAGCTCGAAGATCTTCTTGAGCCTTTTGCTCAAAACTAGATAATACGCCGTCGCCCTTGTATCGGAGGCCAGCACTATTCCATCCTTAAATCTCAGCCCCACCACCGTGCCCGTAAAAGCATACATCAAAAGCTACGCCCTACGATTAAAAGCGACGTGCAAGAAGGATTACGATCACCGCTACCATCGCTAGAATCAGCACCAAATAGTACTCGGTCAGAAACTCTAACGCCGGCGGGAGCTCCGGCAGGGTGACGGTTGCCTGGCTCTCGACGCTGCTGGAAAAGGTACCGTAGGGGGAGTCGTACTCGACAACCGCTCTAACCGGCAGGTTCTCGGTGCTCCGCTTCACCTTCAGCCCAAAGGAAAGCGTTTTGTTCCACCGAGCGGGCAGGCTATCCACACGGATCTCGTCTGGGAGTTCCAAGTATTCGTTATCTGCTAGGATCCTCACCCTCAGGTTTCGAAGCTCCTCCCTTCCCTCGTTGGTCAGGGTTACATACCACTCCCAGACATTCCCTTCCCCAAGATTCCGATTAGCATCCATTTTCACGTCCAAACCCACCTCCTTGCTAATCGCTGCCTGGGAAAGTAACCTCAGACGGGGATCCGTGCCCACATAGGAGTAGCTTATGCGATCCTTGGGCACGGTAACGTGAAAGTCCTTGACTAAATTCGAGCCGTCGCTGATTAGCACGACGAGTTTCTCCTCGCTAGACTTTCCAAGCTCTCCCACTGGAGAGGACCAAGTAGCATCGACCGGGACCCACCCCAGATCGGGGAGATAGACAAGAGCAAAGGCATGGCCCATGGTGTAGAAATCCTCTCCCTTCTCCTTGCTGTACCCTATGGCGGAAACGAACTGGGCGGGAATCCCCGAGAGCCTGCAAAGAGCGATTAGGAGGTTGGTAAACTCCGTACAGTCCCCCACCCGGTTCTGATACGCCCAGAGAGCCCCATGCTCCTCCGTCTGCTCCCGGTAGATCAGATAGCTCTTCACGAACTCGAAGATCCTCTGGAGCTTTTCGCGGGGGGTTGCCGCATTCTCGCAGAGCTCTGAGGCCTTGGCAACCAAAGAGGGATGATTCTCCCAAAGATAATCCACTGGCCGAGTAAGAGGAAGGAGCTGGGGAGGAATCGCAACGCCGGTGGACCGACTGAGATCAAACTCCGTCCTGTCCACTTTGACGAGCTGCTGAAAACTCACCGTCTTCGTTTCCCCCCGACCAATACGGGAGAAGTGAAACACCGCCACCCTGTTCTCTTCCGTGCGCAAAATTTCAGCCCCCAAAATATTCTCCCACACCACTTGCTGGTTTACCCAACCGGAGCGATTGTCCAAGATCAGCACGTGTGCGTAGACATCCTCAGCATCGTTGAAACTGGAATTTTGCAGTGTGACCTGCCACTCGATCCTGAAAACGTTTGAAGCGGTTGCCCCCAGCGCCGTGGGAAGGAAGAAGAGGAAGAGCAGGGAGAAGACCAGCCGTTTCACTCATATTTGTCCCTTGCGCTTAAAATGCACCATAAAGGTCTCCGAATTTTTTTCTCCTTTAAAAAGGTGCTCCCCCCAAGAATCCCGTGTGGGAAACGGTCCTGATAGCGGCCATCGGCTGGCAAATCGCAACGCTCATCTTAGCTAGATCTAGAAGGCTTTCAATACTTGCCCTCCTCGCCATGGTTGAGAGGGATTTGCTCAAGAGCCTCAGAGAGGAGGCGCAGAAACGCAAGTACCCGGAAGAGGGGTCGGGTGAATGACCGACAAGATCGCGGTGCTGATCGAGAGACTCTTGGCTTGTGATCCAAAAACTGCCAAAAAATATTTGGAACCTTTACTCCTGAAGCTGGAGGAGCTGGAGGGGGACCAATATTTTCAGGAACTCCTCCTCTCCCTGAAAAGAAGAGCAAGGAACCTCCTCGAGGACCTCCGTCACTCCCGATCATCCAAGCTGAGGGAAGATTGGCTCAGACTCGCTGCATATGACCTCGAAGAGGTGAGGAGGGAGCTACTCCACCTCCAGGAACTCCTCAGGGGAGGAAAGGTAAAAACGAGGGAGCCCGAGCCGGAGAGACTCCTCAGGGAAATCTACCAAGAGGGGGGCATGAGCGAGGCCACCTGGCTGATGGTAACCAACCATCCCTCCCTGTCCAAATGCCAATCGGGGGAAGCCAGAAAAACCCTTCTAAGGCTCTCCTCCCTGCTCCAAGAGTTGAGGAGGATCAGGAATGGATGAAGTAGCCGCGGAACACGCCAGACAACTCAGAAAGATAGCACGGGAGCTAAGGAACTTGGAATTGAGAATTCAGCTCCTTGAGAAAAGGGTAAGCGCTTTCGAGCTTTACTTAGCCGAGCTTTCGGGGCTTTCATGAGCTGCGGCTTTCAGGTTTTCAAGGTCGGCCAAGAGAAGATCCTCAGGTTCAAGTGCGAGAACTGCACCCACTGCTCCTCCCCGGAAAGCTCGGAGGCCTGCCTACGGGGGATCATCGGGGCTTTGCTGGAGCATCCAGAAGCAAGCGAGCTCATTCTTCCGGGGCCGCTGGACAGCGTATACTCAGGCGACAGCCTCTTAGGGCTCAAGCAGCTGGCGCTGGCCTTCGAGAAATGCGGCTTGCTCGCCGCCGCCAAGCCTTCGGGATGCGGGAGGTGCTGGAAGGAAAGGAAAGAGAGGCTGGGGAGGATAGTAAAGCTCGTCCCCGTTAATCCCCGGCTGGCCCTCACAGAACTCAGGGGAGAGAGAGCGGGAACGGGGAAATCTGGAGGAGGACCCGCCTGCCAGAAATGCAGAGGAGACTTTTCAAAAACGCTGGAAACCATGTCTAGAGTTCTGGAGGGGTGCCTCCCCCCCAAGGGAATCGGCCTCAAGCCCCCTCTACTAAGACCCTGCTTCTCGGGCTCCAGGCTCTCTCCAAACCCGCCCAAGGGAAGGCTCGTGGAGAGCTACCAGGTCTGCGGGGCGGAAGTGAGAATCTACCAACTGCCGGACCAGCAGCATTTCTACTTCCTGCTCCCTCCGGAACTCGCCCTGCCCCCGGAGAAGGCCGAGTTGCTGAGGAGGGTCCAGGAGGCCCTCCTGTCCAAGGGGGTGAGCGACCCCCTGCCCTCCAAGGAGCAGCTACGGAGGAGCATAGAGCGGCTCATACTGGAGTTCTCGGCGGGGGACGGCACTACGCTCGAGCCTGGAGAGGTAGAGGGCTTGGGCTCCATCCTCCTGAGGCATACCGCCGGCTTAGGGCTACTGGAAGTGCTACTGAACGACCCTTGGGTGCAAGATGTTTACGCCGACGCACCGTTAGGTTCCAGCCCCGTTCATCTCTACCACCGGAACTACGAGGAATGCCTCACCAACCTCTACCTGACTCCCATGGATGCCGAGCCACTGGTCTCGAAGTTCCGGGCCCTGAGCGGCAGGCCCTTTTCGGAGACTGACCCCGTTCTTGAGCTGGAATGGGGGCAGGCTAGGATCACGGTGGTGGGAAGACCCCTCAGCCCCCACGGAGTCTCTTTCTCCTTCAGGCAGCACAAATCCACGCCCTGGACTCTCCCCCAGTTCGTCGCCACCGGTTTTCTCCCTCCCGCCGCTGCCGCCCTTCTCTCGCTCGCGGTAGATGCCCAGTCCTCCATCCTGATCACCGGGAGCAGGGGGGCAGGGAAAACCTCCCTCCTCGGCTCCCTCCTCCTCGAGATCCACCCAAAGTCCAGAATCCTCGTGGTGGAGGACACGCCAGAGCTCCCCGTGGAAAGGCTGAGGGAGTTGGGCTTTAAAATCCAGACCCTGCAGACCAAATCTCCCCTCTCCACCTTCCAAGGCGGCGTCTCGGCCGAGGACGCCCTCCGGACCGTGCTGAGGATGGGAGAGTCAGTCCTGGTGCTGGGAGAAGTGAGGGGCCCGGAGGCGAGGGTGCTGTTTGAGGCCATGAGGATCGGTGCGGTGGGGAATTCCGTTCTGGGAACCATCCACGGATCCAGCAGCAGGGACGTTCTGGAGAGAATCGTCCACGACCTCGGGATCTCCCCGAGTTCCTTCAAGTGCACGGACCTCATCGTCTGCGCGGGACCGGTCAGGAAAAAGGGGACCACCGCAAAGAGGAGGAAACTGCTCCAGCTCACCGAGGTTCGGAAGTTTCCCGAGCTCGAGCTCAGAGACCTCCTCACCTACAATCCCTGCCGGGACAGTTTCGTCACCTGTCTGGAGAGATCCGAGTTCCTCTGGGGGATCTCCAGAAGGTGGGGCGTGAAACCTGAGGAGTTGAAGGGATTGCTGGAGGTGAAGGCCAGAATTTTTGAGACCCTCGTGGAGACCTCGAGGGAGCGAGGGGATCCCAAACTACTGGAGGCCGAGTTCGTGCTCAAGTCCAACCTGAGGCTCCGGTCCTTGCTGGAGAAGGAGTCGGAGGAGGTTTTCGAGGAATGGCACCATTGGCTTCTGGGAGCCGTCCATGAGAGATGAAGATCTGCTACTGGCGGTGGGGTTCCTCTCCCTTCCCCTCTCCCTCCTAGACACTAGGTTCTGCCTGCTGCCCCTCCTTTGTCTTTTCCTTCCCGCCCTCCGCGCCTTCAGGCGGGTTCTGGAGAGAACGAGGCGCAAAAACGCGCTGCGCTTCAGGACTAGAAGGTTCCTCCTCTACCTTGCCCTCTCCCTCAGGCTCTCCCCCAACTTTGAGAAGGCCCTTCACTTTGCACTGGAGAACTCAGACGAAATCCTCAGGAGGGAGATGAACCCCCATCTCAGCAAGGCCGCGCTGGGCAGGATGAGTCACCAGCAGGCCCTCTCCGAGTTTGCAAGAAAGTGGGGGCTGGAGGAACTCTCGAAGCCCCTGACGCTCCTGATAAGCTCGGTGGAAATGCAGCCCTCCGAGCGGGAGCAGGCCCTTGACGGGGTGGTGGACGATCTCCTAGAGTGGGAGCGTGAAGAATTCCTCTCCTTCTCCTCTTGGTTGCACCTCCCCCTCCTCACCCTTTACTCTACCGGCATCCTGCTTCCCATGGCCCTCCTTCCCGCCCTTCCTGCCCTCTCTGCCTTCGGGCTGGGAATCGGTACCGCAGCTCTCCTGGCCTTCCTAGGGGCCTCTCTCGCCCTCACCTACCTCTCAAGCCTGTTCCTGCTGGCCAAGAGCCCCCTCCTCAGCGAACCCCCACCCGCCTCGCCCCTCCCCAAATATGTGCTTCCCATCCTGCTCGCAGGGGGAGTGCCTTCCCTCTGGTTAACCGGTGAGGCAAGAATCTGGTTTCTGCTCTGGGTCCCTACCTCCCTCCTCTGCGTCTTACTTTGGTGCTCCAGCAAAAACGCCGCGGAGGGAAGGGTGCAGGCCCTTAGAATGGAAGGGGAGCTCCCAGAGGTGCTGAAGCAGCTGGGCGGGGGAATGGTGAGAGGGGTGCCGGCAGAGGAAATGCTGGGAAAACTGCGGGGGGGAGAACTCTCCGAACTCCTGCGGAGGGGGGAGGCCAACATCAGATTGGGCAACCTAGACCTATACTGGTCGCTCTTCGACCCGCGAAGAGGCGTGCTCAGAGAGCTGCCCTCGGGAAGGATAAGGGAAACCCTGGCCCTTGCTATCTCCGTGGCCAAGAGAAGCACGGCTGAGGCGGGGCGCGCCCTGATCAAACTCTCCGACCACCTCCGCCAGCTGAGGAGGGTTGAGGGGGAAGGGAGGCGTTTGCTCGGCGCGACGCTCTCCTCCATGCGCTCGCTCTCCCTCTTCTTCGGCCCAGCCATTCTGGCCATCACCGCCAGGATGCTCCTCCTCCTGCAGGTGAAGGGAACGAGCCTCCTGTCCCTCTCCCTCAATGTCCCCTTTCTCCTACTCTCCCTAGGGGTTTACTGCCTGGGGCTGAGCTGGATCCTTTCCACCCTCTGCCACCGCCTAGAAGGGGGAGACAGTCTCACGGAGCGCTCCATGCTCGCCAAGGCCCTCCCGCTCTCGCTCGCCCTCTTCACCGTTTTCTCGCTCTTCGGGCGCCAGCTGGTGGAGGGCCTAGTGTCCTAATTCAATGGGCTGGGGTCTTCACACTTTCAGCTCGAACTTGTGCAAGATTTTCTTCTCCCTCTCCGTCACCTCGGCCACGACCTCGATGTAGTCCGCAAGCCCGGATTTCTTTATCCTTTCCTTCAAGAGCTGATCCACTTGGAAGATGCCGGCGGAGTTGGACATCTCAACTTTTATCAGCACGGGTTTGCTCTCACCCCTGAGAATCTCCACCCTTTCTATTGCCAAGGCCGAAACCGAGTGGATGTCCACCTTCCCCGCCTGAAAGGGTATCCTAGCCCTCCCCTTCTCCATGTCTAGGGCGTCCGCCACACAGAGGATCCCTGCCTCCTTGGTCAGGGCCTCGCCGGAGTAGTGGGAGGTTATGGCGTGCAGAACTTCCGAGAGGAGAATGGTCCTCTCCTCCGGCGGGAATTCTTGGAGGAGCCGCTGCAGGTAGGGCAAGGCTAGGAAGGCACTGTAAATCTCGTGCCCCCCCCTCTGGATTACCATTCCCACATCGTGGAAGATCGCCGCTAGGAAGAGGACGATTTCCGAGTACTCCTCCGGCAATCCGTAATCGCGCGAGACGCCCGGAAGCTCCACCCCCCTCAGCAAGCGATGGAGGGCCAAGCAATTTTCCGCCACTATCTTGGCATGGATCGGTCCGTGATCGGTGTATCCCAGCCTGTCGATGGCCATGACGTTGGAGCACTTCCAGAGCTGTTCGATCTCCCGGTCCCGCTCGGCAAGCTCTATCACCCGAGCCAGCTTCGGATTGTCGGTTTTTAGATCGAACTTCATCTAATCCTACCTAAGTCTGGTAATCAGGCTTATGACTACCACGATAAACCCCACAACCACCGCGGCAAAAACTACCTCGCCCGGGACCGCGGGCGCTGCAGCCGGTGCAGCGGGCGCGCCGGGGTAGTAGATGTCTAGCGTTCTTGTGGTGACGTTCCCGGCTTGGTCCACAATTCTCAGGGTGAAGCGGTTGGCACCCGGGATGAGGTTGAGGGTCGTGCTGAAGGAGCCGTCTGCCGCGACCGAGAGGGCAACATCGTTAAGGTAGACCCTAGAGCTCGGATCCACCCTACCGCTCAGGGTGAGGGAGGAGGAGGTGGAGGTGTAGGACCAGCCGGTGGCGGTGGAGGGGGCGGTGGCGAGGGGGCCGGAGAGGGTGAGGGTAGGTGGAGTGGTGTCGACGGTAAATGAGTACTCGCATATGCCGCTCTCGTTCCCGGCCCCATCCTTGGCCTTGAGCTTGAAGATGTAGGCTCCGTCGGGCACCCCTGTGTAGGAGACACCGGTGGAAGATGTGCTCTTCCAGCTTTGGTCTTGACCCACGAGCATGTACCAGTAGGTCACGCCGTGAGGATCACTCACAGGTGACCAAGTGAAGGAAGGGGAAGAAGAGTTCGAAAGGGGAGAGGGAGCACGGATGAGGGAGGGGACGGAGGGGGGAGTGAGGTCGAGGAGAAAACATCGTGCCGAGGACCAGTCCCCGAAGTTCAGGGCCCCGTCCACCGCCTTGACCCTCCAGTACCAGGCGCCCTCCGAAAGGGGAGGAGTGGCGCAGGAGGGGAGGGTGCTCTCCCAGACTTGATGGTTCTCCGTGTTGAAGGAGGGAGAGGTGTCCACCTCCACCCAGTACCGCACAGGGAGGGAGTTCTCTTCCACCGGGGACCAGGAGAGCGTGAGCGTGGCGGAACCCAAGAGCGCGCCATCGGCCGGGGAGAGCAACACCGGCGGGGAGGGGGGAAGGGTGTCCAGTCTGAAGGAGCGGTTCGAGTTCTCCCCCACATTCCCCGCGTTGTCTCTGGCTCGAGCCACGAGAGAGTAAAGGCCATCCGGGGGTAGTGGGCTCCACCGGCAGTAGACGAGGTTCTCGATTACATTCTCGCCGTCGCACTCCATGTCCAGCCCCACCAACGCCCAGGTTCCCCCTACCAGCCCCGAGTACCGGTGGGTGTAGCGCCATCCCTCCCCCGCCCTCGCGACATAGGAAGAACTCAGGGGCAGAGGGACACCCCCCACACTGACCCCTGCCACCCGGTTATCGATGTAAACTGGGGAGAGAAGGGTGAGAACATCCGGTGGAGAAATCTGGTCAAAGAAAAGCTCGAGGAGAAGCGGGTAGGAGTTCTCGCGCCCGAGGTTCTCGATCCTCAGCTTTAGAACGTTCAGGTTCTCGCCGACCCTAGGAAGGGCCAAGAGGAGTTGTGCGGGTGCAACGGTGTCCACCCTCAAAAGCCTCCACGACCAATCCCCCGAGGGACCTCCCGGCTGGTTCTCCACCCTCACCCCCCACCACCAAGGACCGTCGGGGAGGGAGTTCTCCGGGTGCGTGTCAAAATCGTCGTAGTTGTCCGTAAGCCAATTATCGTATATGTTCTCCGCTGGATTGTTGAAGTCCCGGCAGATGATTATTCTGTAATTTTCACTCTCATCCGTTACCAAAAACCAGCTGAAATACGGAGTGTTATCGCTGGTGTTCTCGCCATCAGCCGGGGTTAAAAGGATGGGCTGGGAGAGGGCAAGCGGGAAACCCAGTAGCACGGCGAGCAGGCACGCGAACCAGCGCGGGTTCTGGCAACATTCACGGAAAGTTTCGCGGAAAACTATAAACCTCTACCTCAACCGGAGGAGTAGAAAAGCACCGGCACCGATGAGGGCCACGGCAGAGAGGGCGAAAAGTGCTGCTCCCGGGATCGCGGGCGCGGCAGCCGGTGCAGCGGGCGCGCCGGGGTAGTAGATGTCTAGCGTTCTTGTGGTGACGTTCCCGGCTTGGTCCACAATTCTCAGGGTGAAGCGGTTGGCACCCGGGATGAGGTTGAGGGTCGTGCTGAAGGAGCCGTCTGCCGCGACCGAGAGGGCAACATCGTTAAGGTAGACCCTAGAGCTCGGATCCACCCTACCGCTCAGGGTGAGGGAGGAGGAGGTGGAGGTGTAGGACCAGCCGGTGGCGGTGGAGGGGGCGGTGGCGAGGGGGCCGGAGAGGACGGGTGGAGCTGGCGGCGTGGTGTCCAAGATAATGTTATCCGAGAAGGGATCGGAGGGATTGCCGGCAACGTCCTTAAACTTCACATATACCGTCTTGATCCCGTCGCCCGGGAGCAGGCTCCAAGATTTAG